>CAZCZU010000034.1:0-27208 GCA_964503475.1 uncultured Zetaproteobacteria bacterium | reverse complement strand
GCCCAAGTACATTCCACTTCCAAACAACATGCCGGAGCCCAACAGTAAAAGAGCTAATTGAACCGATTTCTTCACCACACCCTCCACAATTTATGCAAATACAATAGCTCAACAGTCGGGGAAATGAACGTCCGTTTTGGCATTCGGTTCAAGCGGTCGCTTAAACAAAAAAGGGGCGCCGAAGCGCCCCTTGATTACGATGTGCTCTTGTCCGATTAGTTGAAGATCGGGAAGTGAGCGCTTGATGCCATGAAGAAGAGCATCGGGATGGAGAGAATCGTGTTCAGGCGGGAGGCGATCAGCGCCTTCTTGCCGGCAGCAGCCTTCTCGTCGGCCGTAGCCTCGACCATGCCGATCACCTTCTTCTGGTTCGGCCAGATGATGAAGAAGACATTGGCCCACATGATGATGCCGAAGGTGGCACCGATCTGGATGTCGACACCGATAGCATCCATGCCGCCCATCTTGTAGAGGCCTGCCAGCAGGATGATGCCGAAGATGACGGTGAACAGAGCGCCGAAGCGGAACCAGAACAGTGCGCGGCGGACGATGCTGCCCTCCTTGAACAGGTCGGCCTTGGTGTCGGCGGAGACACCGCCCAGCGACGGTACCTGAACCAGGTTGAAGTAGTAGAGCAGGCCGATCCAGGTGATGCCGGCCAGGAAGTGGCCCCAGCGGGCAACGGCTCCGATAAGCTGGTCGGCAGCCAGGCCACCGCCCGTAGCGTAGCCGGCACCGATCAGGACAAAGGCCAGTACGAAACCGGTGATAATTGTCAGTTTATGATCCTGAAAGATCTTCATATTCATTTCCTCCATAGGACGAACTTGGGTGCATCCTAGCGACGGTTTTAATCAATACCACGGAGGTACAGTATGGTTATAAACCCTTAATAATTCCGTGCATGGCAATTGCCGCAAGGCGAGTATAGGCTCGCGAAACATGACAGGTGTGACATGCACCCCTATGCTCGTCGCACCTTTTATTTCTTGGATAAAGGAGAGCGGCCCATGGCGGAGTCCGACAAACGTCAATCGTGGAAGCCTGGCAAGCAGGACGTGGTTTTTCTGGCCATTGTCGCGGCAGTGGTGCTGGCGCTGGTGCTGGGCTCCAGTGATCGCACGACCAAGCCCGTGCCGAATGACGAGGTGCACCGGACAGCGACCACCAGGGCCGCCTGCATGACCTGCCACGGAGCGGACGGCGTACGGCCGCAGCCGATGGGGCATACGAAAGCCGACCAGTGCTTCCAGTGTCATGTACAGCCGAAAGACTGGGCCGGTAGCAAAGGCAAATAGATGAAGCGCGTCGGCATCTACATCAAGCCGCAGGATGAGCGGGCGCGCAACCTGGCCGGGGGACTGGCCGACTGGCTGCGCAAGCGCCACTGCGAGGTGTTTGCCGACGAACAGCTGGCCGGCGATGTCGGCTGTACCTGTCTGCCGCTGAACGAGATGGCAGAGAAGGTGGAGCTCATCATTGTGCTGGGCGGCGACGGTACGCTGCTGCACGTCGGGCGCAGCTGCATGGGGCAGGGTACGCCGATTCTCGGCATCAATCTCGGGCGTCTCGGCTTCCTGACCGATACGCCGGTGGGCAGCATGTTCGATGTGGTCAGCGAAGTGCTGGCCGGCAACAGCAAGTCCAAACACCATTTCGGCCTGCGGGCCGATATCTGGCGCGGCAACGAGCGCCTGAACCACGGCGTAGCCATGAATGACGTGGTACTGCAGCGCAACGACCACCCGCGCATGATCGAGTTCGAAATGCTGATCCGTGATCAGTTCGTTTTCCGCATGCGGGCCGACGGCCTGGTACTGGCCACCCCGGCCGGTTCCACCGCCTATGCCTTGTCGGCCGGTGGCCCGATCGTGCATCCGGAAGTGGAGGCGATCACGGTGGTGCCGGTCTGCCCGCATGTCCTCTCCAACCGCCCGGTGGTGGTGCCGGCCGAAGATGTGATCGAACTGCGCCTGATCGACAGCCCGAAGCCGGCCGCCCTGAACCTTGATGGCCAGGTGCACACCGTGCTCGATGCCGGCGACCGCGTCGTGGTCACCAAGGGTGGCCTGATCACGCTGGTTTACCTGCCCGAACGCCACTATTTCAAGACCCTGCGCAGCAAGCTTCACTGGGCAGGCCACGACAGCGACTAGCCATGCTGACCGAGTTCATTGTCCGCCAGTTTGCCCTGATCGAGGAGATGCAGCTGGAGCTTGCCTCCGGAATGACCGTCTTCTCCGGTGAAACGGGGGCCGGCAAATCGATCCTGGTCGATGCGCTGGGGGCGGCATTCGGCGCCCGCGCCAGCCAGGAGTGGGTGCGCCATGGTGCCGACAAGGCCGAGGTGATGGCCGTGGTCGAGCACGACGATGCGCGCCTGCATGCCCTGCTGCAGGAGCATGAGATCGAGTCGGACGAACAGCTGATCCTGCGTCGTGTCATCAATGCAGACGGTCGTTCGCGGGCATGGCTGAACGGTATGCCGGTGCCGCTGAAGGTGTTGCAGCAGGTCGGCAATCTCTGCCTGGACCTGCACGGGCAGCATGAGCACCAGGCACTGCTGCAGGCGGAATTCCAGAAAGCGATGGTCGATGCCGGTGTGGCCGATGCCCTGCAGGAGCAGGTGACGGTCGCGCATGCCGATATGCAAAGTGCCCGCAAGGCTCTGCAGCGGTTGCAAAGCGACAAGGGCGATGCCGAACAGCAGGAGAACTGGATGCGCGAGGAGCTGGCCAGGCTGGAAGCGATTTCACCGGTTTTGGGGCTCGAGTCGGAGCTGGAGCAGCAGGTCGAGTCCGGGCGGCATGTGGTGCAGATCCAGCAGGCGGCCGCGACAGCCCTGGCGGTACTGGATGAGGATGAGCCCAATGCGCGTCAGATGCTGGCCTCCGCGATTCATGCCATCGAGGCGATGAGTGAATTCAACCCGGGTTTGAAAGAGGCGCATGATCTGCTGGGGCAGATGGACGTGTTGCTGGGCGAGGCGGAGCCGCACCTGCGTACGGCCCTGGATGCCGAACTTGATCCGGAGGCACTGGAGCAGGCGGAGCAGCGCCTGGCCGGCCTGCGTGAAGCGATGCGTCGCCACCAGACGGATGAGGAGGGCCTGGTCGGGCTGATACAGCAGTGGCAGGAGCGGCTGTCACAACTGGAGACGGCCGGCTGGGATGCCGAGAAACTGACGGCCCGCCTGCAGGAGACTGAGGCTGCCTACCGTAACGCAGCAAGCACACTGTCGGAGTCTCGCAGCGAGGCCGCGACTAAACTTGCCGAAGCCCTGCGCCCCTATCTGGATCGCCTGGGTCTGAAGGGGATGCAGATTCGTATCGAAGTGCATGCCCATGAGGATGAGTCCGGGCAGTGGCATGCCGATGGCTGGGACGAGATTGTGTTTATGGCGGCGAGTAATCCGGGCGAGCCGTTCCGGCCGCTGTCGCAGGTGGCATCGGGCGGTGAGATGTCGCGCCTGGTGCTGGCCCTGAAGGCGTGCGGCGCCCTGGCCAACGCGCCGCATATTGCCGTGTTCGATGAGGTCGATGTCGGCATTGGCGGCGAGACGGCATGGTGTGTCGGCGAACTGTTGCAGGCGATGGGGCATGAGCGGCAGGTGCTGGTTGTCTCCCATCTGCCGCAGGTGGCCGCCTGTGCCACCCGGCAGGTTTGCATCCGCAAGCGACAAGTGGGAGAGCGTACGATCACCGAACTGATGCCGGTTGCCCGCGAGGAGCGGACGGGTGAAATTGCACGCATGCTGGGCGGGGCAAGCGAGGAGGGGCTGGAGCATGCGGCCCAGATGCTGGCGCGCGGCAGTGCCATCGGGGCAGGAGCCTGATGTCGCACCATCTGCTAGTCCGGCCGGCCGAAGCGCAGGATGTGGAGTATATCCTGTCATTGCTGCAGCCCTATGTGGATCGCCACATTATCCTGCCGCGTACGGCCGACGATATTTTCCAGAGCCTGCAGGAGTTCATGGTGGCGGAGTACGACAGCCGTCTTGCCGGTGCCGTGGCCATGCATGTCTATGGCTCCAATCTGGGCGAGATTCGTTCGCTGGTCGTCAGCGATGATTTCCAGGGGCACGGTATCGGCCGTTTGCTGGTCGAGGCGTGCGAGACGGTGGCGATTCGCCTGGGACTGGTGAAGCTGTTTGCCCTGACCTACGTGCCCGATTTCTTCACCTCGATGGCCTATGCCGTGGTACCGAAGGAGAGCCTGCCGCAGAAGGTGTGGACGGTATGCGTGCACTGCGCCCGCTTCGTGCAGTGCGAGGAGGTGGCGGTGCAGAAGCAGCTGGCCGATGCGCCGATCAGCCCGATGCAGCTGCCGCCCATCATCGAAACCAGCCAGGAATAAAAGGCGACTATCGAACGTTGCCCGGTCGGGCTGCGGCTCAGGCGATCTGTGCCAGCATCGCCTCGACATCGGCGACCGCAGCGGCCAGCCGATCGGCATCCTGACTGCTCAGGCAGATCTTGCCGCACGGCTTGTCGCCGCAGCGGCCGGGATAGGAGCCAATCTCGACATCCGAGTATTGCTGTTGCAGCAGATCGAGCTGCCCGGCAAAGGCGCTCTCCGGTAGCAGGTGCTCGACCTCGCGGCGCAGGAACGGTGTAGTGCCGAAACGGGGCAGGATCACCTCAAGCTGGGATTCGAAGATGCTGGGAACACCGGCCAGTACATAGACGTTGCCGATCCGGGCACCCGGGGCAATCGATTTGGCACTGATGATCGGGGAGGCCCCCTGCGGCAGGCGGGCCATGCGACGGCGATGGTCGTTCAGCTTGTCCGCACCGTAGAAACGCTCCATTTCGGCAATGGTGGTTTCATCCTCGCACAACGGCACACCGAAGGTATCCGCCACGGACTGCATGGTAATATCATCGTGGGTCGGGCCGATACCGCCACTGGTAATCACCGCATCGTAGTCGCGGCGCAGGCGGTTGAGACTGTCGATAATGCGCTCGGCAATATCGGGGACAACGGCGACTTCACCCAGCCTGCAGCCATTGGCAAACAGTTGCCGGGCCGCATGCCAGGCATTGGCTTCACGGGTTCGACCCGAAAGCACCTCGTTGCCGATGACCAGAATGGCTGCTGTCGTGTGCGTCATGGTTCAGCGATCATAAAGGCATGCGGAGATGACTTCCACCCTGAAGCAGGGCTAATGGAGTTCCTGCTGCGTGTCGCGTGCCAGCGGGGCGGGTTCGGAATAGATGCCCATGGCCCCCAGCTGCTGCAGGCGCAGGATATGGGTTTCGAGCAGATCCTGAAGACGCTTCAGGGATTCGATATCGGGCAGGGCCCCGTTTTCGGCATCCCGGTAGAGCTGGGAGAGATCCTGGCGCAGGCTGTCCGTGGTATCCGCCATCGTGAACAGCGTGGCCTGCAGAATCAGGTCGCGCTGCTGGCGGGCGATTTCCTGCTGATGAATTTTCAGGCGGCGGAAATCACTCGCCAGGCCGGCAACGGCGAACAGGCTGAACAGAAGCAGTATCAGCAGGGCACTGGCTTTAGCCTGTTCCGTATCGACCAGATCGACCAGAAAGAGAGAGAAACACATGACCAGCCCGACCCCAACAGCGAAAGCGGTCATTCTGAAATCGGATAGTTCCCGCAGGAATGTCGGCATGGTTGCTCCCGGTAGAGATTTGCGGCAATCCTTGCACGGGCAGGCAGGCGGACCAATCGCACAAATGTGCTATTTTCACATCAAAAAAGGGGACTGCAAAAGCAGCCCCCTCTTCCAAGTAGCAGCAGGTGAATCGGTCAGTGGTAATGACGGTTCTGCAGGGCGGCGATGCGCGCCTCGATTGACGGATGGGTGGCGAAAAGGCTGGAAAACTTACCCTGGACGCCGTAAATCTTCATCGTCGCCAGGGCATCCTCTTCCGTCTCCATCCGGTGCGCCTCGACCGCCTGGTGGGCCAGGGCATCGATCTTGCGCAGGGCACTGACCATGTGGTCGGCACCCAGGGCGCGGGCGGCATAGGCATCGGCCCGGAATTCGCGCTGGCGCGAGAACCAGCGCACCGGAATCTGGGCCAGGATCGAAAAGAGGATCTGCAAGGCCATATCGACGGCGAAGTAGACCATATAATTCATCTCGCCATCGCGCGAGCCGCTGCTGGCCACAATACGGGCGATCATGCCGGCCAGGAAATAGACGAAGGTGTTCATCAGCCCCTGCAGCAGGGTCGTGGTCATCATATCGCCGTTAGCGATATGGCCGACCTCGTGCGCCAGGACGGCTCGCAACTCGTCATCGCTGAGGTTCATGGCCAGTCCGGAGGAGACGGCCACCATGGCATTGTTGCGCGTGGGGCCGGTGGCAAAGGCGTTGGGGGTATCATCCCAGTAGACCCATACCTCGGGCATCTTGATGCCTTCACGAGCAGCAAGCTCCTTGACGGTGTTGTAGACCAGTTGCTCCTTGGGGGTGGAGGGCTGGGTCACCTGCTGCATGCGCATGCCGCGTTTGACCAGGGTTTTGGACATCAGCAGGGAGATGATGGCACCGCCGAAACCGAACACCATGGCCCAGGCGAACTGATGGGTGGCGACACTGCCGCGCAGATCGATGCCGAAGGCGGGCAGTACGAAGTGAATCAGGATGTTGCCGCTGATGGCCAGCGTCAGGAATATCAACAGATTGGCGGCAATCAGCCAGCCGATACTTTTCAGGGAACGCATCGTTCTATCCTCCGTGCAATTCTGCTGGCAGGAATGTGGGGCCGAACCCCGCAAAATTCAAGTGCTTTGCGCAATCTGCTTGAAAAGGGACGGCAATTGCCTTACATAACACCCATGAGTGAAATCCACGATTCAGAAATTGTGCATCCCGAACAGAACGACAATCAGGGGGAGGGCGGCCTGGTCAAGGCCAGCGAGGCCTGGCCCGATGCGTTGCCTGTGCTGCCTCTGGCCAACCGGCCGCTGTTTCCGGGGCTGGTGGCTCCGCTGGTTTACGAGGGTGAGGAGCAGATCGCAGCCGTACGCAAACTGGCCGAGGCGGGGCAGAAGCATGTCGGCCTGATCCTGGTGCATGACGAACAGGGCAAGGTGGAACCGGACAACTTCTACAGCGTTGGTGTGATTGCCCGCATCGCCAAGGCGGTGGAGATCGAGGGGTACGGGCTGCATCTGGTGGTGGAGTGTCTGGAGCGTTTCCGGGTGCGGGAGTGGCTGGAAAACCCGCCGTTGCGGGCCCGGGTCGAGTATCACAAGGCCACCAGCTATGAGGATAATGTCGAACTGCGCGCCTATACGGTGGCCATCGTCAACACCATCAAGGAGTTGCTGAAGCACAACCCGCTTTACGAGGAGGAGCTGCGCCTTTTCGCCAGCCGCTCCAGCACCGACGAGCCCGCCCGACTGGCCGATTTTGCAGCGGGGCTGACCACGGCCGACCGGACGGAGCTGCAGGATGTGCTGGAGACCTATGCGATCTACGACCGGCTGAAAAAGGTGATGACGCTGCTCAACCGCGAACTCAACGTCAGCAAGATGCAGCGGCGCATCCGCGAAAACATCGAGGAGCGCGTTTCCGATCAGCAGCGACGCTTTTTCTTGCAGGAGCAGCTGCACGAAATCCGCCGTGAACTGGGGATGGATGCGGATCCGAAGCAGCAGGAAGTGGAGATGCTGCAGAAGCAGCTGGAAGGCAAGGACCTCAGTGCCGAGGCGATGCAGGTCTATGAAGAGGAGTTGCAGCGCCTGGAGACGCTCGACCCCTCCTCGCCGGAATATGGCGTGATCCGCAACTACCTCGACTGGCTGGTTAATCTGCCCTGGGGCGTCTATGCCAGGGATCGCTACAACCTGAAAAGTGCCGCGCAGTCATTGAACCGCCACCACTCGGGGCTGGAGGATATCAAGGAGCGGATTCTCGAGTTTATTGCCATTGGCGCGCGCAAGAAGGAGGTGGGCGGATCGATCATTCTTTTCGTCGGCCCGCCCGGTGTCGGCAAGACCAGTCTTGGCCGGGCCATTGCCGAGGCGGTGAATCGCCCGTTCTTCCGCTTTTCGGTTGGCGGTATGCGCGATGAGGCCGAGATCAAGGGGCATCGCCGCACCTACATCGGCGCCTTGCCGGGCAAGATCGTGCAGGCCCTGAAAAAGGTGGAAGTGGCCAATCCGGTGATCATGATCGACGAGGTGGACAAGATCGGTAACGACTTCCGCGGCGACCCATCCAGTGCCCTGCTCGAGGTGCTCGATCCGGAGCAGAACAGCGATTTCATGGATCACTATCTCGATGTGCGTTTCGATCTGTCGCGCGTGCTGTTTCTGCTGACGGCCAACCAGCTCGATACGGTGCCGCCGCCGCTGCTGGACCGGGCCGAGATCATTCGCCTGCCCGGCTACATCGGCAGCGAGAAGATCGACATTGCCCGCAAGCATCTGCTGCCGCGCCAGCTGGAGGCGCATGGTCTCTCCCGCAAGGAGGTGAAGATCAGTAAGAGCGCCATCGAGAAAATGGTGGAGCAGTATGCGCGTGAACCCGGCGTGCGTTCGCTCGAGCAGTTGTTGAAGAAGATTCTGCGCAAGGTGGCGCGCCGGATGGCGGCCGAAGAGGTGCAGGCACCGGTGTCGATCGGGGCGCGCGACCTGGCCGCCTATATCGGCAAACCGCGCTTTGCCCATGAAACCCTGCGTCAGGACATCGGCCTGGCCACGGGCCTTGCCTGGACGGCGCTGGGTGGCGCGACGCTGACGCTGGAGGCGGCCGTCGCACACCGTGGCCGGCGTGGCCTGAAGATCACCGGCCACATCGGCAAGGTGATGCAGGAGTCGGCCGAAATTGCCTACTCCTATATCACGGCCAATCTTGGCCGCTTCGGTGCCGAAGCGACGTTCTTCGATGATGCGTTCGTGCACCTGCATGTGCCGGAAGGGGCTGTGCCCAAGGATGGACCTTCGGCCGGCGTGACCATTGCCACGTCCCTGTTGTCACTGGCCCTGGGCAAGGCGCCCGAGGCATTCGCCATGACCGGTGAACTGACCCTTACCGGGGAGGTGCTGGCCATCGGCGGGGTGCGCGAGAAGCTGCTGGCAGCCAAGCGCCTGGGGGTTTGCGAAGTGGTGCTGCCCAAGCCGAATGCGATCGACGTCGAGGAGTTGCCTGAATCGGTGCCGCAGGGGCTGACGATTCATTACGCCGCCCATTTCGAGGAGGTGGCGCGGATCATGTTCCACATCCGCATGCGCCCGCGCCGATCCGTGCATTGAGACTCGGTCCGTGTATCGGCGGGTTGCTCATGCTGGCCGCTAGCCGGTATCGGTACATTCCGGCATTTGCGACTGGTGGTGCGCCAGGCCCTA
Source organism: uncultured Zetaproteobacteria bacterium (assembly GCA_964503475.1). GTDB lineage: Bacteria > Pseudomonadota > Zetaproteobacteria > Mariprofundales > Mariprofundaceae > CAZCZU01. Next base: position 17,884 of record CAZCZU010000034.1, on the reverse strand, counting down.
GTCCGCTTCGACCATTTCCCGTTTCTCCACGACGGGCACGGCACTCGGCGGCTGGGGTGCCGGTTCGTCCTGTTCGCGGGTGACCACGATGCCGCCCAGTACGATCAGCAGGGTGCCGGCAAGCCCGAGTGCATCGGGCGTCTCCTGCCAGAGCAGAAATCCGATCAGGGCGGCAAAGAGAAGAGTGGCATAACCGAGCGGGGCGACCCGCGAGACCGGGGCCAGGCGATAGGCACGGGCCAGGCCGATCTGCCCCATGCTGCCGAATATTCCCAGTCCGATCAGCCACAGCCAGGTGCCGGCATCCGGCATCCGGAACGACCAGCTCATCGGAATGGCCGAGATGATGGTGGCGATCAGGGCGAACCAGATGACGATGCGGGCGGTGTCTTCGGTGTGCGACAGGCGCTTCACCGTGGTCAGTGCAAGCCCCGCCAGGGCACCGGAAGCCAGGCCGACGAGGCCGGCCAGCGAGGCGATGGCGGTGGAGGGGTGGAAGAGCAGGGCGACACCGCTCAGGCCCAGAACGGTGGCGATGCGCTTATGCCTTCCCCAGGACTCACCCAGCCAGACAACGGCAAAAAAGGCGATGAACAGCGGCGATGTGTAGTTGAGCAGAATCGCGTCGGCCAGCGGCAGGCGTGCCAGGGCATAGAAGTAGAGGTACATGGCCGAAAGGCCGACCAGGGCCCGGAACAGGTGCAGGCCGAAATGGTCGGTTTTCAGGGAGGTGCCGCGCCGCAACAGCATCGGCAACAGAAAAAGCAGGGCCATGAAATTGCGGAAAAAAACGATCTCACTCTGCGGCAGGGTTTCGCTGGCCAGGCGGACACAGGTGGCCATCGCGGCAAAGCCGGCGGCCGAAAGCAGGGCGAAGGCGATCCAGGTGCGCTGTGTCAGGGCGTGAACTCCAGCGAGGCCCACTCCCCTTCGCAATCATGGCGCAAATAGTGCATGCCGGCCGCTTCATAGGCATGGCGGACATCGTCAATCTGGGTGGTGAGCAGGCCGGAGAGCACGAGGTTGCGACCGCTCGCAGCGGCGAGTTTGGGGGCCATCTCGATCAGGGGGCCGGCCAGGATGTTGGCCACCACCAGTTCAAAAGGTCCGGCCGGCGGGGTGTCGTCGAGACGGGATGCAAGCTCGACCGTGTTGATGGCGGCATTGGTGTCGCAGGCTTCGACGGCCAGCGGATCGTTATCGATGGCCAGGATGTTCGAGGCACCCAGCTTGCCGGCGGCGATGGCCAGCAGCCCGGATCCTGCCCCCATGTCGAGTACGCTGGTGATCTTCTGTTCATCGCAGATGCGTTCGATGGCTTCCAGACAGAGGCGGGTGGTGGCGTGCTGGCCGGTACCGAAGGCCATGCCGGGATCGAGCACGATATCGATACGATCGGCCGGGGCCTCTTCGCAGAAGGAGGGACGTATCCAGAGGCGCTTGCCGACAGGCATGGCATGCCAGTTTTTCTGCCAGGCCGTCTCCCAGTCGTTGCCAAGCTCGGAAAGGGTGATCGCTTCGGGGGTGGCACCGGCCAGCAGGGCTGCGGCGGTAAGCTGGGCGCGCTGCTGCATTTCATCCGCCTCGGCATCGAACCAGGCGATGAAGGTCACGATGCCTGAGTCGGCATCGGTCTCTTCGGCTGTGCCCAGTGCCTGAGCCGCTGCAGCCAGTCCGGCAAAGCGTTCTTCGTCCATGTCCGGGCTGCAAATTCGCAGTTCGAGGCATTTTGTTCCTTGCATCATGATACATCCTTCGCTGCAATACGCCTTCAAGAGGGGTTTATCCAATTGCAGCATTCTTCCTTATACCGCATGCGCCTGAAAGAGAACAGGCAGCTTACCGATCCGGCCTGTAACCACGGCGTGGTCCGGCTGGCCCTGGAGCCGATGCCGAACGAGGAGCTGAGCCCCTTTACCACCGGCCAGTTCGTGCGCCTCGGCATCCCGGGCGTGAAGCAGCCGGCTCCGGCCTATTTTGCCATTGCCTCGTCGCCGTATGATACCGCCGCCTATGAATTTCTGGTGAAGCGCGGTTCGCCGATGGCCGATTATCTCTCCGAACAGTCGGTCGGAGCCGAAGTCGAGGTTGAAGGTCCGATGGGCAAGGGCTTCGACCTGACGCCATTCAAGGGCCAGAACGTCTACCTGATTGGTGTCGGTACCGGAATCGCACCGCTTCGCAGTGTCTGGCGCAGCATCCTGCAACATCGTGAAGAGTATGGCCACGTTGCCATTTACGCCGGTTTCCTGACCGCAGCGCACCGTCTGCTGACCGATGAGATGGAGTCGCTCTCCCAGCACCATATCGATGTTTCGGTCTCGCTGGAGACAGGGCATGAGGGCTGGAGCGGGGCGATCGGCTATGTGCAACAGGCTCTGGCCAATGATGCGCCGGACGGCAGCAATGCCGTGGCCTGTCTGGCCGGTATGAGCGCGATGGTGGACGCCTGCACGGAAACGCTGCAGAATCTTGGCTTTGATGACAGCCGAATCCTGCTCAACTTCTGATCAGCAGCCCCTGACGGGCGCGGCGCAAGATACCTTTTCCCTCCCATTACTGGCACTCGACATTGGCGGCAAACGCATCGGCGTGGCCGTTTCCGACCGGCTCGGGATTGGCTGCCGGGGCATTACCTGCCTGCATCGCAACGATCGGGGCTGGCCGAAGCAGGTGGCCAAACTGGTCCGGGAGTATGGCATTCGCGGCATTGTTGTCGGCCTTGCCCGCAACATGGATGGCAGCGAGGGGCCGCAGGCAGCCGACTGTCGTGCCGCGGCAGCACAGTTGGCCGAAGTGGTGACGCTCCCGCAGCGCTTCTGGGATGAGCGCCTCTCGACCTGGACGGCGAAAGAGCGCCTTTATGCCCAGGGGCTGAACGAAAAGAAGGTGCGCGAAAGGCTCGACCAGACGGCCGCGGCCGTCATTCTCGAGGATTTCATCGCCGCCCATCCGGAGTTGAAGCATGCGTGAACTGTTTGATAATGCCGCCGTGCAGCAGGCGCTGGACCGGATGGCCGAGGTCATGTGCAGCGATGGTACGGTCTACCTGATCGGTATCCAGCGGGGCGGGGCCAAGGTGGCCGATGCCCTGCAGCAGCGTCTGGAGGCCAGCGGTTGCCGGGTGGAGCGCGGCGATCTCGATATCAGCTTCTACCGCGATGACCTGGATACCATCGGTCCCAACCCCGAGGTGCGCCCCAGCCATCTGCCGTTCGATCTCAACGATACGCCGCTGTGGCTGGTCGACGACGTGCTCTATACTGGTCGCACGATCCGGGCTGCCCTTGGCGAGATTTTCGATTACGGGCGTCCGGCTAGTGTCGGCCTGGCCGTACTGGTCGATCGCGGTGGGCGCGAACTGCCGGTCGCAGCCGATGTGGCCGGCCTGGTGCACGAGGCGGCAGCCGATGTATCGGTGAAGCTGGTGATGGAGCCGGATGGCTGGCATGTCGAGGAGAGGCGGGTGTCACGGTGAAGACGATGAAACATCTGTTTGGAATTAGCGAGCTTACACGCGAGCAGATCGATTATCTGCTGGCCCTGGGTGAATCGTTCATCGATATCTCACGCCGGCCGATCAAGAAGGCACCGACCCTGCGCGGCAAGACGATCATCAACCTCTTCTTTGAGAACTCGACCCGTACCCGTACCAGTTTCGAGATTGCGGGCAAGCGTCTTTCGGCCGATGTGATCAATATCTCCGCCTCAACCAGTGCCACCAAGAAGGGCGAGTCACTGCTCGATACGGCCCGGACCCTGGCCGCCATGCAGCCGCATGTGCTGGTCATCCGACACTCGCTGGCCGGTACCTGCCAGCTTCTGGCCGATCACCTGGAAAATACGGCCATCGTCAACGCTGGTGATGGCGCGCACGAGCATCCGACCCAGCTGCTGACCGACCTGCTGACGCTGAAGCAGGCCGGGGTGGAGCCTGCCGGAAAGACGATCACCATCGTCGGCGATATCGCCCATTCGCGCGTGGCGCGCTCGCACCTGCTGGCAGCAGAGAAGATGGGCTACAGCGTGCGTCTGGTGGCGCCGAAGACCCTGCTGCCGGCCCAGGTCGAACGCTATGGCTGCGAGGTTTACCACGATTTTGATGCCGCTATCCCCGGCTCGGATGTGATCTATATGCTGCGGGTGCAGACCGAGCGACTCACTTCCAACTGCTGCTTCCCGTCGATTCGTGAATACCACGAGGCCTACGGCCTGAACATGCGACGCCTGCAGGCGGCCGGTGATGAGTGCCTGGTGATGCATCCGGGGCCGATGAACCGCGGCGTCGAGATTGCCACCGATGTGGCTGACGGAGCAAAGAGCCGCATTCTCGATCAGGTCGAGCACGGTGTGGCTGTCCGAATGGCGGTACTGGCAGCCATGTGCGGTGGAGGAGAAGAGGAATGACGACGCTGTTGATCAAGGGTGGCCGCGTCATCGATCCGGCCAACGGTACGGATGAGGTGCGCGATCTCTTCATCGCCGATGGATGTATAGCCGAACAGAGTGGCACGGCCGATGCGGTGATCGATGCCAGCGGCAAGATTGTCTGTCCGGGCCTGGTGGATATGCACGTGCATCTGCGCGAGCCGGGTCAGGAGTGGAAAGAGGATATCGAATCCGGCTCCCGCGCAGCCGTGGCCGGCGGTGTGACCAGCATGTGCTGCATGCCGAATACCACGCCGCGCCTCGATCATGCCGGTGTATTGCGCCAGGTGATCGAGCGTGCCAATCAGGTGGGACTGTGCAACGTGCATCCGATCGGGGCGGTGAGCCGCAACCTGGAGGGTAAAGAGCTTTCCGAGATGCGTGAGTTGACGCGCGCCGGTGCCGTCGCCTTTTCCGATGACGGCATGCCGATCTGGCATGCCGGTGTGATGCGCAAGGCGCTCGAGTATGCCGCAAGTTTCGGTTTTCTGGTTATTCAGCATCCGGAGGAGAAGGAGCTGACCGGCGGTGGTTGCATGAACGAGGGCTGGATCGCCACCCAGCTCGGTGTCTCCGGCATGCCGGCTGCCGGCGAGGATTCGATGATTGCCCGCGACATCATGCTCACCCGCATGGCTGATGCCCGTTACCACGTGGCCCATATCTCCACCAAAGGGGCGGTGGATCAGGTGCGCAAGGCCAGGGCCGAAGGGCTGAAGGTGACGGCCGAGGCGGCGCCGCACCACTTTGCCCTGACCGAAGAGGCACTGCTGAACTACAATGCCGATGCCAAGATGAGTCCGCCGCTGCGCACCGAAGAGGATCGCCTGGCGGTGATCGAGGGGCTGCGGGACGGCAGCATCGAAGTGATCGCTACCGACCATGCCCCGCATCATGAAGATGACAAGCGTTGCGGCCTCTCCTGTGCCGCGTTCGGCATTGTCGGGCTTGAGACGATGCTGCCGCTGTCGCTGCAGCTGGTGCGCGAAGGCGCGCTGGAGCTTTCGGATATGATCGCCAAGATGACCATCAACCCGGCCCGACTGCTGAATCTCCCCTGCGGTACTCTCTCCGAAGGAGCGGCCGCCGATATCTGCATCTTCGATGCCGATGAAGCATGGACACTGGATCGCAGCAAGCTGCAGTCGAAATCGAAGAACACCCCCTGGCACGGTTGTGAAATGACCGGCCGCGTAAGCCATACCATCAAGGGCGGGCGCATCGTTTATGCCGACGGAGTGATCCATGGCTGATATGAGCCCGTATCGTAATACCATTTTCGAGGAGCAGGCCGAGGTGCTTGCCCACGCCTCACATCCGGGTGAGCAGTACCTGATGCGCCTGAAGGCGCCGAAAACGGCGGCGGCGGCACAGCCGGGCCAGTTTGTGCATCTGCGGGTTTCCGATGAACGGCCGCTCCGGCGTCCGATCTCGATCATGAATGCCGATCCACAAACCGGCACCATCGATCTGCTTTACAAGTCGATCGGTGCCGGCACGCAGTTGCTGGCCGAGCGCAAGAAGGGCGACCGACTGCCTTTGCTGGGGCCGATCGGGCGCCCGTTCGATCTCTCCGATACCTCGAAACGCTATGTACTGATCGGGGGCGGTGTCGGTATCCCGCCGATGATCTTTGTGGCTGAGAGGTTGCGCGGCCTGGCTCCGACGGTCCTGTTTGCCGGCTCCGAGGTGGAGTTTCCCTTTGCACTGAAACCTTCGACGGCCATTCTGCCGGGTGTCAGCGGCAATGCCATTCTCGGGATCGCTTCGCTGGAAGAGCGGGGCATCGCCTCAAGGCTCGCCTCCAATGCCGGCCTGTACGGCTGCTATGAAGGGCATGTGCCGACGCTGGCCGGCGAATATCTGCGGGCATTGAGTGATGCGGAGCGGGCGCGCTGCGTACTGCTCTCCTGTGGTCCGCACCCAATGTTGCATGCGGTGGCAAGGCTTGGACGTGAGTTGGGCTTGCCAACCTATCTGAGCCTTGAAGAGCATATGGCCTGCGGTATCGGCGGCTGTGCCGGCTGTGTGGTTAAAACCGAAGAGCCGGACGGGGAGCATTATCGCCGGGTCTGTGTCGACGGGCCTGTCTTTGAAGCCGGGTTGCTACCCGAGTTTGGCTGAGAACCCTTAGCGTTTGCTGCGTACGCCCGGCCCGATAGCCGGCAGGGTAATGATGATGCGCAGTCCGCCAAGGGTGGGGGAGCGCTCCAGCGACAGGCTTCCTTCATAGGCCTGGACGATATCGTTGACGATAGCCAGTCCCAGGCCATGCCCTTCACGTGATTCATCGGCGCGCACGCCGCGCTGCAATACGCTTTCGCGCAGCTCCTCTGCCATGCCCGGGCCGTCATCCTCGATCATGAGGCTGAACTCCGGCGTCTCGCGGATACTCAGCATGACCGCGTTCTGGGCCCATTTGCAGGCGTTATCGAGCAGGTTGCCGGTAAGCTCCATCATATCCTCGCGATCAGCCGTAATGATCGCCTTCTCTGGCAGCTGATAGTGCAGCTCCACCTCCTTGTGATGGATGGTCTGCATCGTGGCCGTCAAATCCTGCAGGTCGCGAAGCGGCTCTCGCCACAGCCCGCCCGGCGACTGGCCAGCGGTACGCGCCAGGGCAAGTTCATGCTGGATACGTTGCTGAATCAGTTCGATCTGTTGCAGCAGCTGTTCGCGGTCGGTGGCCTCGGGCTCACGCTCAAGAATCTGGGTGGTAACGGTCAGCGGCGTTTTCAGCGCATGGGCAAGGTTGCCGATGGCATTGCGCAGGCGACCCAGGCGCTGGCGCATGATGACAATGAGCCGGTTCAGCTCATCGACCAGCGGCTGGATTTCACTCGGTACGGGCTGCTTCAGGGAATCGGCTTCACCGGTTTCCAGGCGCCTGAGCTCATCGCGCAGCTTTTTGACCGGCTCAAGGCCGCGGCGGATGGACCAGACCTGCAGTGCCAGAAGCAGGAGCAGTGTCACCAGGGAGAAGAGCAACAGCCGTTTGAGAAATTGCCATGAGGTGCTTTCGATCGGGGTGATGTCTTCGGCGATCAGAATCGTGGCCGGCAGGCCATGAATGATATAGCTGCGGGAAAGCACAATCAGTTGCTGACCGATCGGGCCGGACATCTCCCGGGTCGATCCGGCCGGTACCATCTTGATGGTTTCATCCCAGAGCGATCGCGAACGCAGCGTCAGGTCGGATGACTGAACCTGGAAGTAGTGTCCGGAGAAAGGGCGCTTGTAGATCGAGGGAATATGGCTCCAGTCGATAGTCATTTGATCATTGGCAATATTCAGGGCGACGAGAATCTCTTCGGTATCGTGCTCCAGGCGGGTGACAATGGTCTCCTCGCTCAGGGTACGCACTTCTATGGTAACAACAGCGGATAAAACGATGAAAAAGAGGCCAAGGCTTAGGGCAAGACTGATCGTCAGCCGGTGGCTCAGGGAGCGCACGCACCCTCCGGATCGAAGTAATAGCCCTGACCGCGCCGGGTACGGATGCACTGTTTGCCGAGCTTCTTGCGCAGTCGACTGATATAGACCTCGATGACGTTGCTCTCTTTTTCGGAGTCGTAGTTGTACACGTGCTCCAGCAGATGCGATTCACTGAAAATATGACCGGGCTGCAGCATGAAATAGCGCAGCAGGCGGTATTCCATGCCAGTCAGTTCGATGGTCTTGTCGTCGCCGCTCCCGGTACGGCAAACCGATTGCGTGGCATCGTCGAGCTTAAGGCATCCGGCCTCCAGCTCGGATTTGCCGCCACCCTTGCTACGCCGGATCAGGGCTTCCAGCCGAACCAGCAACTCCTCGAAGTGGAAGGGTTTGGTCAGGTAGTCGTCCGCACCGGCACGAAAGCCATCCACTTTTTCGTGCCAGGTATCGCGTGCGGTCAGAATCAGCACCGGTGCACCGATGCCGCGTTCGCGCCAATACTGCAGGACTTCCAGTCCCGGCTTTTCGGGCAGGCCCAGATCGAGGATCAGGATATCGTAGGGTTCGGTCTCGCCCATGAAAGCGGCTTCGTTGCCGTCGTAGACACAGTCGACGGCAAAGCCGTGCTTTTTGAGCTGATCGCTCAGCTCATCCGAAAGTTTTTGATCATCCTCTACAAGCAGCAGTCGCAATCAGTCTTTCTCCACCGACAGAATTTTACCGTTCGCGGCATCGACAAGGATTTCGCGTACAACATGATCATCGCCGAGAATCTCGATTTCGTAAACTCTTCGGCCATCCTTTTTCTTCAGCTCAACCTCCAGTACCTCGCCGGGAAAACGACGTGAAGTGCGCTGGATAATGGTGGTCAGCGGCAGAATCTCCCCCTTATGCCGCAGACCCAGAGCCCGGTCATGATCATTGTCGGCCTGGGCGGCAGGTACGCCGCCCAGAAATCCGACCATCAATATTATCAGGGGGAATCGCTTCATCCCTACTTTAATCCTCCCATCGGCCAAAGCCGGGAATGTTTACCCCGCCTTCGTTGAAAAAGCCGCCTGCGGCCTGGGTGTGACATGCCTGACAGCTGGCACGCGAGGCGACCTTGGGGTTATTGTCGATCATACGCGTAGCAAACTTGTCATGTTCATGGCGAATAAATGCCAGCTCGGAAATGCGCAGTGGCGTCTCATCCTTGCGTAACGAGCGTAGAATGCGCGGTGACACGCGGCTGGGCAAGACATCGGCGGAGCGGCCGACCAGATAGTTGGTCAGTTTTTCACGCGTGGCCCCCGGCAATTCGGCATTTTCACCGAAATGATCGTCGAGGTTGCTCATGATTTTGCGCCAGGAACGCTCGGGCAGCCAGCCCGGCTGGTAGGCGAAGTGGCAGCTGCCACATTCCGATGCATAGGCCTTGCTGGTGACCGGGGCAATATCGGGCGAGCGCTCATAGTAGCTGTAGCGCTTGCCCTCCTTGCCTTTGCCCCAGTCATCGTCGTCGCTGTAGGCGATGGTGCTGATGGAAAGAGCCAGGCAGCTGCCCATCAACAGTGATCCGAAAAGGATTTTGCCATTCATATTCGATTCTCCTTTAGATATATCAGTTATTCTGGATGAAGAGCAGGAAGTCGCCTTTCTCCTGCGGCGTACATTCGCGGTTCAGGGTCCACTTGCAGTTGCGCAGGAACCATTTGTCGATCTTGGCCGGGTCACTGAGTCGTTCCGGCGTCACCTTCGGCGACATTGCCTCGATCAGCTTGCCGGTACGCGCATGTTTTCCGGATCGGGTCAGGTCGGCACCGTGACAGGTGGCGCAGCTGACATTCTGGCCGGATTTCGACTGGATATGGGTTTTACTCCACATCGTTTTGCCCCGTTCGGCTGAAAAGTCACCGGCACCGGCAGCGCGGTATTCGTTCAGTTTGTCGTTGACGACAGCCTCCGAGGCGAGCGCCTCGACGGGGGCGATGGCCAACAGCATAAGTATCAGATAGCGAAACATAGTTACTCCTTTTGTGCAGGGACGTGCCCTGCCAACGGTTTGCGCCCGGTGATCATGGCCCGGGCCAGGTTCTGGCGTTGCAGCAAGCTTTCAAGGATGACGCCGGCGATGTGCAGGCTGATCAGGGCCACCAGTCCGGTTGCGATCAGGTCATGAATATCCTCCAGCAGGTATCCGCCTTCGAGGCTTAGCGGAGCCATGAGTCCCGCCAGCGGACCTCTTGCCTCCTGAAAGCCATACAGGGCCACGCCGCTCAGCGAGAGCAGCAAAAGTCCGGTCAGCAGGGCCACGATCATGGCACTGCCTGCCGGCGTATGGCCGGTATAGGGGTGTGCATGGCCACGCAGCAATTCACCGAAATGCCTCAGCACCTGGCGCGGGCGCCAGGGGAAATCGGCAAAGCGCGAATGAGGTGTACCCACCCAGCCCCAGATCAGGCGAAAGACCACCAGGCCGAACACGATGCTGCCGGCCAGCAGGTGAAGCTTGAACCGGGTATCCTCCAGCAGATAGGCTACCGAAAAGCTGATCACCAGCAGCCAGTGGAAGATTCTTACCAGCGGGTCCCATACCGAAATCATTTCTGTCTCTTTCTGCATAGCCCGTACATTAGAAAAGGTTGCTGAACCAAGCCTGAATGGGTCGGGGAGGCGTGGTGTGTGTCACGGAATCGTCACATTTCCCGATTATGGTCGGCTGCAGCAGAAGCAGAAACAAGCGTTTTCTGAATGTGAAAGGCGGGGTTGGTCTCCCGCCTTTTCTATTTTCATCTTGCCAGTCATGGCGATCCCCCCCATCGTTTCCCACCATGAATCATCAGCCATCCATTGACGACAACCCTTTGCTGCAGGGGTGTGCATCACCCCTGCCGCTCTTCGATCGCATCGAGCCTGCGCATGTGCTGCCGGCGCTGGAGCGCGTCCTGGCGGAGAGCCGCAGCCGGATCGATACGCTGACCGCACAGTCTGACCCGGACTGGACAACGCTGGTCGCTCCCCTGGAAGCGATCGACGAGCGGATCGGCCGTGTCTGGGGGCCGGTATCGCATCTGAATTCGGTCTGCAATTCGGAGGCACTGCGCCCGGTGTATCAGCAGGGCGTGGCGAAGATGTCGGCCTGGCACACGGAGCTGGCCCAGAACGAGGCGCTCTATGCCAGCCTGAAACAGGTGCGCGGCCGTGACGATTTCAAGACTCTGAGCGAAGAGCAGCAGCGGACGGTTGAGCACATGCTGCGGGATTTCCGCCTGTCGGGCGCGGAACTTGAAGGTGCGGCACGCAGCCGCTTCAAGGAGATTCAGCTGCGCATGAGCGAGCTGACAACCACCTTTGAGCAGCATCTGCTCGATGCTACGCGTGCGTTCGAGTTGCATCTTGAAAGCGAGGCCGATGTCGCGGGCCTCTCTGATTCGGTACTGGCCGCGGCTGCCCAGCGCGCCGGGCAGGCCGAAAGGAGCGGCTGGCTCTTCACACTCGATGCCCCCTCCTATATCCCGTTCATGCAGTATGCCGAGCGTCAGGAGTTGCGCGAAAAGATGTACCGCGCCTTCGTGACCCGCGCAAGCAGCGGGGCGCTGGACAACACGCCGGTAATCGAGGAGCTGCTGCGCTTGCGCCAGGAGGCGGCAAGCCTGCTCGGCTTCGACAACTACGGCGAATATTCGCTGGCTTCCAAGATGGCGGCATCGGTCGACGAGGTGACCGGCTTCCTGCGTCAGCTGGCTGCCGAGAGCAAGCCGGCCGGAACAAAGGAGTTTGCCGAGCTGCAGGCATTTGCCCGCCAGGAGCTGGGCATGGCACAACTGCAGGCATGGGATGTTGCCTTTGCCGCCGAAAAGCTGCGTCTTGCCCGCTACGCCGTATCGCAGGAGGAGCTGAAGCCCTACTTCCCCGAACAGAGTGTGCTCGAAGGTCTTTTCACGCTGGTCGGCAAGCTCTACGGGCTTGAGGTGCGGGCCAACGATGCGGTGCCGAAGTGGCATGCATCGGTGCGCTATTTTGATCTGTATGAGAAGGGTGAGCGGGTGGCCGGCTTCTATTTCGATCCGTATGCCCGTGCCCATAAGCGTGGCGGCGCCTGGATGGATGAGTGCATCAGCCGCTGGCGTAAGCCCGATGGCGAGCTGCAGTTGCCGGTCGCCTACCTGGTTTGCAATTTCGATGCCCCGGTCGGCGATGCGCCCGCTTTGTGGACGCACGATGAAGTGCTGACCCTGTTCCACGAGTTCGGCCACGGTCTGCACCATATGCTGACCCGCATCGAGACGCTGGGGGTTTCGGGTATCCGCGGTGTGCCGTGGGATGCGGTGGAACTGCCCAGCCAGTTCATGGAGAACTTCTGCTGGGAGCGCGACGTGGTCGATATGTTCGCCCGTCATTACCAGAGCGGCGAAACATTGCCGGATGCCCTGTTCGACAAGATGGTGGCGGCACGCAATTTCCAGTCGGCCATGCAGATGCTGCGCCAGATCGAGTTCGCCCTGTTCGATATCGAACTGCACAGCCATCATGATCCGGCAGGGGAGGAGAGCGTGCAGGCGGTACTCGATGCCGTGCGGCACGAGGTGGCGGTGGTGATCCCGCCCGCTTTCAACAAGTTCCAGAACAGTTTCTCGCACATCTTCGCCGGCGGCTATGCGGCCGGCTACTACAGCTACAAGTGGGCCGAGGTGCTCTCGTCGGATGCCTATGCCGCTTTCGAGGAGGCGGGCGTGTTCGATGCCGAAACAGCGCATCGTCTGCGCACCGATGTGCTCTCCATCGGTGGCAGCCGCGACATCATGGATGCCTTCATCGCCTTCAGGGGGCGCAAGCCGACGGTCGATGCGCTGCTGCGTCATTCGGGGCTGAAGGCCTAGGCGGCCCAGGCCTCAACGGGCTGCTTTATTTGAAGGAGGCGGGATCGATATCGTACTGGCGCAGCAGTTTGCGAACCGTGTTGCGATTGAGGCCCAGCATCTCGGCCGCTTTCAGCTGGTTGCCGCCGCAGCGCTCCAGCACCAGCCGGATCAGGGGGGGCTCCACCTGTTCCAGCAGGTGGCGATGCAGGCCTGTCGCCTCGGCGTAACCGAGCTGATCGACATAGGCGCGCAGGCAGCGCATCACCGCCTCATCCAGCGTCTCAAGTCCACTGTTGGTCTTCTCATCCTGGCCCAGTGCCAGGGCCACGTCGGAGAGGGTGATGCTGGCACCCGGAGTCAGTACGGCCAGGCGACGCATCACGTTTTTCAGCTCGCGCACATTGCCGTGCCAGTCGTAACGCCGTAGCAGTTCCAGCGCATCGTTGAGCAGAATCGGGGCGGTCATGCCGAGCTCGGTAGCGGCATGTTTAAGCAGGTGTTCGGCCAGCTCCGGAATATCGTCGCGCCGCTCACGCAGTGGCGGAATCTGCACCGGGATCACATTCAGGCGGTAGTAAAGATCCTCGCGGAACTCTCCCTTGTGAATCTTCTCCTGCAGATTCTGGTGAGTCGCAGCCAGCAGACGCACATTGACGGCCCGCTCCTCGTTGCTGCCCACCCGCTGGATGCGGCCGGTCTCCAGCACGCGCAGCAGTTTCGATTGCAGGGCGGCCGGCATGTCGCCGATCTCGTCGAGAAACAGGGTGCCTGCATCGGCCTGTTCGAAGCGGCCAGGACGCATCTTGTCCGCACCGGTAAAGGCGCCTTTCTCATGACCGAAGAGCTCGGCCTCAAGCAGATCAGCGGGGATGGCGGCGGTGTTGATGGCCACGAACGGCTGTTTGGCACGACGACTGCGGTTGTGCAGCTCCTGCGCCACCAGCTCCTTGCCGGTACCCGACTCACCGGTGATCAATACGGTGAGATCGGATGCGGCCACGCGACCCAGGGTGCGGAAGAGCTGCTGCATGGCCGGGCTACGGCCGATGATCAGGCTGGTCGCCGGCGCTTCCGCCTTGGCCGCAGGCTCCGTGCGCGGTGTCAGGCGGCGGGTCAGCTGGCGCACCTCATTGAGATCGAACGGCTTGGGCAGGTATTCGAGTGCCCCGGCACTGTAGGCGGCAGCGGCATGATCGAAAGTGGTTTCGGCGGTCAGCATCACCACCGGAGCATCGAACATATGGGACTCGAGTGCCTGCATGCCGTTGCCGTCGGGCAGGAACACGTCCAGGAAGACAATGTCGAGATGCCCGTCAGCAGCCTCTTCCGCTTCGGCGAGCGAACCGGCCTCGATGACGTCGAAGCCCTCCTCTTTCAGGACACGCGACAGAATCCAGCGGATGCCGGTATCGTCATCGACAATCAGGGCCCGCATCAGTCTGCCACCTGGCGAATCGGCAGGTGCAGCACGAAGGCGGTGCGCCCGAAATCGGTTTGCAGTGAAACACGGCCGCCATGCTCCTGCACGACGCGCTGGACGATCGCCAGCCCCAGGCCGCTGCCACGTTGTTTATTGGTCACATAGGGTTCAAAAAGGCGTTCACGGATCTCATCGGGAATCGGGTTGCCGTTACTGGTGATGCGCACCTCGAGTACCAGGCCGGTGTGATCGGGCAGGCTGACGAGCGGTGCGATACGCGTCTGCCATTCGATCATCGTTGAACCCGCCTCCAGGGCATTGCTCCACAGATTCTCGATTGCCTGGCGCAGGCGTGTCTCGTGCGCCAGCAACGGCGGCAGGCTCGGATCGTAGACCCGGTGCATCTGCACCCCGTCCGGTGCACGGCAGACATTGTCGATCAGCGCATGGATGTTCACGGCGCTCATGCTGATCTCGGCCCGGGGGCCCACCTGCAGGAAGGCATCGATGCGTTCGCGGATACGGTCGATCTCGCCCAGCATGTGCTCGGCAATCTCGCCGGTATCGCCGCTGCTGCTGTGTTCGGCCAGCCACTGGGCGGCCCCACGCAGGGCGGCCAGCGGATTCTTCACCTCGTGTGCCATCTCCAGGGCGATGCGGGCCACCGCTTCGGCCATCTCATGGCGGCGCACCTGCTGCTCCACCTCGCTGCGGTTTGCTTCCGGCACAAGAATGGCGATAAAGCCACAGCCATCGGCCAGGGAGTCGTCCGGGCCGATGTGCAGGGCGATCGGGGCGTGGTTGCCACGCATGCAGAAAGAGTCGTCGGAGAGGGTCTCACCGCGAGCCACACGCTCCAGCATCGCCTTGATCTCGATATCGGGTGCGATGAAGCTGGCCAGATGTTTGCCGGCCAGCCGGCGCACCGAGGTGCCGAGTACGCCCTGGGCCATGTCGTTGGCATCCGTGATGCGGCCCTCGGCATCGAGAAGAAGGATCGGCAACGGGACCACCGGCAGGGCAACGGAGGCGGCTTCGGCCAGCGGCATCTTAGGCTGCAAGGGAGTGCTCGTCGTCAGTCAGGCCGAGGAAGTAGGCGCGGGCCGTATCGAGTTGTTGCTGCCAGTCGGAGAGGCGCTGGAAATGGCCGCGGAAATCGGCCGAGCCGGGCAGTCCTTTGCTGTACCAGGCGACATGTTTGCGCGACAGCTGGCTGGCGGTGTAAATACCATGGTGTTCGGCCAGGTGCTGCATATGCTCCTCGACCACGGCCCAGCGCTCGGCCGGGGTCGGTTTGGCAGGTGCAGGCAGCCCCAGCATGGCCGCACGCACTTCGGCCAGCACCCACGGGTTTCCCTGCACGGCGCGCCCGACCATGATGCCGTCGCATTGGGCAATGCGCAGCATTTCGCGCGCGGAGTCGCCATCGACCACATCGCCGTTACCGATCACCGGGATCGAGACGGCAGCCTTGGCCAGGCCGATATCCTCCCAGCTGGCATGGCCGTTGAACATCTGGGAGCGGGTGCGCCCGTGCACGGTCAGCATCTGTACGCCGCTCTCTTCGGCGATGCGGGCGATGCGCTCCACATTCTTGCTCTTCTCATCCCAGCCGGTACGAATCTTCAGCGTCACCGGTACCTCGACTGCTTTCACCGCTGCCTCGAGTACGCGCGCCACCAGCGTCTCGTCCCTGAGCATGGCGGAGCCGGCCACCTGCTTGCACACCTTCTTCACCGGGCAGCCCATGTTGATGTCGACAAAATCGGCGCCGTGGGCCACGGCCCATTGGGCTGCCTCGACGATGAAACGCGGCTCGGCCCCCGCAATCTGGATGGAGACGGGATGTTCGTCCGGATCGAGCTCGGCCATGCGCTCGGTGCGCTCGCGCCCCTGCTCGACGGCACGCGAGGCGATCATCTCGGTGACCGTCAGCCCGATACCGAAGCGGCGGCAGATGCGCCGGAAAGGCAGGTCGGTGATGCCGGCCATCGGGGCCAGCACCAGCGGGGGATCGATGCGATGTTTGCCGAGCGTGAAGCCCTGAACCGGAATCATGGGGTTGGTCGCCTCTATGCCTAAAAATTGGGCAAAGTGTAGGCCTGCCTTCTCTGCTTGTCGAATGATGGCCGTGGATGCAGCTTGTCGGGGATGCAGATTCAATGGCCCAACACCCGTTTTGTGCAGTCGGTCGCCGATGCGCGCCAGTTCCCGGAGACGCACTTGCCGCAGGTAGCCGTGGCCGGTCACTCCAATGTCGGCAAGTCCTCGCTGCTCAACAGCCTGTTCGGGCGCAAAGGGCTGGTGAAGACCTCCAAGAGTCCGGGTTGTACCCGCCTGCTTAACCTCTTCGAGGTCGATATGCAGTTGATGGTGGTTGATCTGCCGGGTTACGGCTTTGCCCGGGCTCCGAAAAAGGAGCAGTTTCGCTGGGCGCGCCTGATCGAGGGCTATCTGACCAGTCCGGCGGTTGCCCAGCTGGTGCTGGTGCTGCTCGATATCAGGCACGGCCCCAAGGATAGCGATCTGCAGCTGATCGAGTGGCTCAACGATGCCGGCCTGCGCTGGCAGCCGGTAGCCACCAAGGCGGACAAGCTGACCGGCAATGCCCGCGGCAAGCGCCTTAAAGAGATGACCCAGGCGCTGGGCGGCATGCTGGAGCCGTTGCCCACCTCCAGCCATGACGGGCGCGGTATCGACAAACTGCGTGATCTGATTATCAGCGAGATCTCGTTCGAGGAATAACTGCCGGCTCCGCTTTGCCTGCTGGCATCTCCGGCCTCAACAGAACACAGTCCAGTCCGTTTCTATCCAGTTGTTCACCCATGCAGGGCTATCTATAGTTGAATGGATCAGGGAGGGGGCGCGCATGCATGCAAGGTGTCTTTTTCATTTTCAATATCCAGCCGAAAACGCGATAACGCAGCTTTCTGAAAAGGGAAATTGCATTTCCATCCCTTCAACACCAGGAAGAATATACACCACTTTGGTGTATAATATATGTTAGGCCTACAGGGGAAGCATCATGGAAGCTGATACAAGAGCATGTGCCGCTTACGTTGCCCTGCGGCTAATTTCTGGCAAGCAGGCCAGCTCGGTATACGACTACGCCCAAAGCAGTCACATCAGTATCGGCGGCACCATCTCCGACTCAAACGTCAACGTTTATGACTACAGCCGTTCCGCTCACTTTGGCGGCAGTGGCTCCGATGGCCGCTACAACCTCTACGACTATGGCCACTCACATCATGTGAGCCTCGAGATCAACGGCAACCAGTACAAGGGTTATGACTATGGCTCGGGCAGCCACTTTAGCGGCACGGTCAACGGTCACTCAACGGCACTATACGACTACGGCCATGGCGCACACTTCAATTACTCGCTGTAGGCCTAACAGTTCGTTCGAGGCGGACGGCTACGCCGCCGCTCAACTCAAGCGTTAAGTCTAATGAGAGATATGGACATAATTAACCTACAAGAGAAAACTGAAGCTCTCCCGGGGAAAATCGAATCATACTGGTTCGAGAACCCTCATATTGGTCTTAAAAAAACGCAATTCCATAGAATTTCAATTCCATTAAAGTCATTTGATTCTGGATTGGACTATGAAGAGCAGCCGATTGAAACTTCCATTGAGTTCGATTGGTACGAACTTAAATTGCCCGACGCCAAACAAATTGATGGGTTAAATCTGAGTGCGGAAAACTATCCAGAGTCAGAGGCGTCGGTGTACGTGGGGTGCGCTCACAACTGGTGC
>CAZCZU010000033.1:0-29938 GCA_964503475.1 uncultured Zetaproteobacteria bacterium | reverse complement strand
CCGCCCAGCCGCCATGCGCCCCTGCTGGCCTGAAAAAAATGGGGAGACGCGAGATTAATATAATGATCGCCAAAAGGTGATAACCATGACGTTTAGATGGGAAATAAGCTGGGTGCTTCTGGTCAAGCTGATTGCCATCACGGCAATCTGGTATATCTGGTTCTCCGGACCTCGACAAGAGGTCGACCCCCTGCATCTGGTCATCCCGCCCTCCGCCTCTGTTGAACAAACCACACCTTCCATATCCACTGCAAGCGAGGTTAGCCAATGATCAGTGACGTACTAGTCGACCTATCACGACTGCAATTTGCATTCACCGCCATCACCCACTTTCTGTTTGTCCCCCTGACCCTTGGTCTCTCCCTGATGCTGGTCATCATGGAAAGCACCTACGTCATCACAGGCAAACAGATCTACAAAGACATGACCCTGTTCTGGGGTAAGCTTTTCGCCATTAACTTTGCCATGGGTGTTGTGACCGGACTGACCATGGAGTTCCAGTTCGGCACCAACTGGGCCTACTACTCTCACTATGTCGGCGATATCTTCGGTGTACCGCTGGCAATCGAAGGGCTGATGGCCTTCTTCCTCGAATCGACATTTATCGGCCTCTTCTTCTTCGGCTGGGATCGACTGAGCAAGAAGCAGCATCTGCTGGTCACCACGCTGGTAGCGCTGGGCTCCAATCTCTCGGCCCTGTGGATTCTGGTGGCCAACGGCTGGATGCAGCACCCGATCGGTACGGCCTTCAATCCGGAGACCATGCGCATGGAACTAGCCAGCTTCAGTGAATTGCTGTTCAACGACTTCGCACAGGTCAAATTCCTGCACACATTGTCCGCCGGTTACCTCACCGGTGCCGTCTTTGTACTGGCGATCAGTGCCTGGTACCTGCTCAAGGGCCGCGATGTTGAGTTTGCCAAGCGCTCCTTCGCGCTGGCTGCCGCCTTCGGCACCGTTGTCTCCATCGGCGCCGTGGTCATGGGCGATGAGTCGGGCTACCACGTTGCCCAGCACCAGCCGGAAAAACTGGCCTCGCTGGAGGCGCTATGGGATACCGAAGAGGCACCGGCCCCCTTCACACTGGTGGCTGCCATCGATGAAAAGGATCAGGATAACAGTGTCGCCATCAAGATTCCGTATGCTCTGGGACTGATCGGCACCCGTTCGCTGGATGAGAAAATTCCCGGCATCAAGGATCTGATCAAAACCAACGAGCAGAAAATTCGCGATGGTGTCACTGCTTATCGCCTCTTGCCTGCCGTACGCAACGGCACGGCGACGGCCATGCAGCAGCAGCAGTTCGATGCCCACAAGGCGGACCTTGGCTATGCCCTGCTGCTGAAGAAGTATGTTGAAAACCCTGCCCAGGCAAGCAACACCCAGATCAAGCAGGCTGCCAACGATACGATTCCGAAGGTCACCCCCATGTTCTGGACCTTCCGCATCATGGTGGCCATCGGCTTCTTCCTGGCCCTGCTGATGATTTACGCCCTGATCACGGCCCGCAACGGCACAGCCTGGAACAAGGGCTGGCTGCTGAAAGCGGCCTTCTGGTCGCTGCCGCTGCCATGGATTGCTGCCGAGCTCGGCTGGTTCGTGGCCGAGTTTGGGCGCCAGCCGTGGACGGTCTATGGCCTGCTGCCAACGCATGTCTCCGCCTCCAGCCTGGCGGTATCGGATGTCACCGGATCGATGATCGCTTTCGTGCTGATGTATACTGCCCTGTTCGTCGTCGAGATGTACCTGATGTTCAAATATGCACGCCTGGGCCCCAGCGCCCTGCATACCGGCAACTATCACTTTGAGAAAGGAGAAGCATGATGGATTATGAAACTCTACGACTGATCTGGTGGATTCTCGTTGCCGTTCTGTTAGTCGGCTATGCCATCATGGACGGCTTCGACCTGGGCGTCGCCACCCTGCTTCCCTTTGTCGCCAAAACCGACGTGGAACGCCGGGTGCTGATCAACTCAATCGGCCCCACCTGGGACGGCAATCAGGTGTGGCTGATTCTCGGTGCCGGTGCCGTATTCGCCGCCTGGCCCATTGTCTATGCAGCCGCTTTCTCGGGCATGTATGCAGCCCTGCTGCTGGTGCTTTTCGCCCTGTTCATGCGACCGGTCGGCTTCGACTACCGCAGCAAAGTGGAAAACACGACCTGGCGCACCATCTGGGACTACGCCCTCTTTGTCGGCGGCTTCGTGCCGGCCCTGGTGATCGGTGTTGCCTTCGGCAACTTCCTGCAGGGGGTGCCCTTCCACTTCGATGATTCGATGCGCAGCTTCTACACCGGCACACTCTGGCAACTGCTCAATCCGTTCGCCCTGCTGGCAGGACTTGTCTCGGTGGCCATGCTGACCATGCATGGAGCCAGCTTCCTGCTGATCAAAACGGAAGGCGTGGTCCAGCAGCGGGCACTCACCGCATCCAAATACAGCGCCATTGCCGCCATCGTACTCTTCGCCGCGGCAGGCATCTGGATCACTTTCGGTATCGAAGGCTTCCGTGTTGTCTCCGGTGTTGATCCCAACGGCCCCTCCAACCCGCTGCACAAGGAGGTGGTGATGGCCACCGGCGCATGGCTGGATAACTTCCGTGCCTATCCGCTTCTGTGGGCCGTGCCTCTGCTTGGCTTTGCCGGCGCAGGCATCGTCCTGATGCTGAAGGACAAGCGCCCGGGACTGAGCTTTATTGCCAGTGCCGTTTCGGTCGCTGGCATCGCCGCTACGGCAGGCCTGGCACTCTTCCCGTTCGTGCTGCCTTCCAGCACCAACCCGTCGCAGAGCCTGCTGATGTGGGATGCCACCTCAAGCCAGGAGACGCTGTGGCTGATGTTCATCGCTGCCCTGATCTTCGTACCGATCATTCTGGCCTACACCTCATGGGTATTCCATGTACTGCGTGGCAAGGTGACCGAAGCCTATATCCGTGAAAACGATCACGGCACATATTAAAGGAGGCATGTTATGTGGTATCTGATTTGGCTCATCTACGCCGCCTTCGCTGTCTATATCGGGGTGAAAGGCGCCCAGAGCATCGACAACGGCTGAACCGTTCCTGCAGAGCGGATGAGCAGGCGGGCGGCATCATGCCGCCCGCTTTCATTTGTGGCATAAAACACACGCCCTTGTTTTGCCACGACTTGCAATACACCGTCATCCTTTCCAAACTGCCCGGGCAAACGGGGAGCATCATGTCTTACGAGATAGTCTACGATCATGAACAGGGCTTTCTGGATGTCCGCCTGAGCGGGACATTCACGCTGGCTGAATTCACGCGCAGCCTGGAAGAGATCACCCATGCAGCCGATTACCCGCCAGATGTCCCTGTTCTGTGGGATCTGGAAAAGCTCGATATTAATGATCTTGACGTACAACACTTCGAAAAACAGACCATCATGATTCGTCAGCAATTCCCGCAAAGAGGCTCGGCAAAAATAGCCCTTTATGCACCTACCTCGCTGATCTTCGGCCTGAGTCGCATGTATGAGGGACTCTCCTACAGCCTGCCCCAGAAAATAATGGTCTTCAAAAATCGTGATGAGGCCGAATCCTGGCTACAGGAGAAAGGCAGACCAACCGGGTAAGCCGGTGCATTGATCAGGCGGAGAGCGACTCCAGCTCCTCGCTGGCCTCCAGCCACTCCGACTCGATGGCCTCCAGCTCCACTTCCACTTCACGATGCTCACGACTCAATCCCTGCAACTGATCGCCAGCACCGTCCTCATAGAGCGCAGGATCGGCAAGTCGGGTCGTCAGCTCCTCTTTCCGTGCCTGCAGCTTCTCCAGCTGCTGCTCCAGCCTCTTTACCCGATTGCGAAGGGGTTGGGTCGCCTTGCGTCTCTCTGCCTGCTCACGACGCTGATCCTTGCGCGAAACGGCAGGTGTTGAGACAACCTCGGACGTATCGCTCCCCTGCTCACTCAACCAGCGGGCATAATCCTCAAGGTCGCCATCGAACACGGTTGCCGCACCTTCGGCCACCAGCCACAGCGAATCACAGACACTGCGCAGCAGGTGCCTGTCATGCGACACCAGCACCATCACGCCCTCGAAATCCTGTAGTGCCATGGAGAGTGCATGGCGCATCTCCAGATCCAGATGGTTGGTCGGCTCATCGAGCAGGAGAAGGTTCGGTTGCTGGTTAACGATCATGGCCAGCACCAGGCGTGCCTTTTCACCTCCGGACATTGGCCCGACCGGCGCCAGTGCCATATCACCGTGGAAATCAAAGCCGCCCAGGAAACTGCGCAGCTCTTTCTCCCCGGCCCCGGCATCCAGTGCCATCAGATGCTGCAGCGGCGACATTGCCTCATGCAGTTGTTCCAGCTGATGCTGGGCAAAGTAGCCAATGCGCAATCCCTGCGACTCGATGCGCTCACCGGCCAGAGGCACAAGCTCGCCGGCCAGCAGCTTGATCAGCGTCGATTTGCCGGCCCCGTTCGGCCCCAGCAGCCCGATGCGCTCTCCAGGCAGCAGGCTCATTACCAGCTTGCGCAGGATAGGTGCATCGCCATAGCCGGCATCGACCCTGTTCAGACGTAACAGCGGATTGGGCACCTGGCCTGGATGACTGAAATGGAAGCTGAACGGCGAATCGACATGAGCGGGGGCAATCAGCTGCATGCGCTCCAGGGCCTTGATACGGCTCTGGGCTTGGCGTGCCTTGGTCGCCTTGGCCCGGAAGCGGTCGATAAAGGCCGTCATGTGTGCCACCTGTCGCTGCTGCTTCTCGTGCGCTGCCTGCTGCAGTGCCAGCTTTTCGGCCCGGATACGCTCGAAGGCCGTGTAGTTGCCGGAGTAGAGGGTGATTTTCTGCTGCTCGACATGGGCAATGTGGTTCACACAGCGATCAAGGAAATCGCGATCGTGCGAGATCAGCAGCAGGGCACCGCCATAGCTGTTTAGCCAGCGCTCCAGCCAGATCACCGCTTCCAGATCCAGATGGTTGGTCGGCTCATCGAGCAGCAACAGATCGGATCGGCACATCAGCGCCTGAGCCAGATTCAAACGCATGCGCCAGCCACCGGAGAAGCTGGCCACCGCCCTCTCCTCCTCCCCCGGTTTAAAGCCAAGGCCATGCATCAGGCGCGCTGCCCGGGCACGGCCGGCATAGCCATCAATCGCCATCATACGCTCGTGCAGCCTGATCAACCGTTCACCCGCATGCTCAGCCTCTGCCTTTTCGATCTCCTGCTGCAGGGTCCAAAGCTCGCCATCACCCTGCATCACATAGTCGATGGCCGGCATATCGAGAGCCGGCGTCTCCTGCGCCACATGGGCAATCACGCTGCCACTTTCGAGCCGGAACGAGCCCCCATCCTCCTCAATCTCCCCCTTGATCAGGGCAAAAAGCGACGACTTTCCGGTGCCATTGGCACCGGTAATACCCACCTTGTGGCGATTGCCGATGGTGAAGCTTGCGTCGGCAAACAGCAGCTTGCTGCCGCGACGCAATGAAAGCTTGTCAAAATAGAGCATGCCGCACCCTAGTGTGCAAAATGCTAAAGCGGAATCAGCGACGAATCAGCGTAAAGGCCAGTTCGTAGCGACCGTTACGGTGTGGCACCAGCTCCGGCGCCTGATCCGGCCACTGCCAGCGTTCTGCGTCGAACAGTTTGCGCATGGTGCGCACATCGCAATGAAACGGCGGGCCGCCATCATTGCCGGTCTGCATAAACATGGCATGCAGCTTTCCACCCGGCTGCAGCCACTGGTGCAGTTTTGTCTCATAGGTCTGCCAGTGCTCAGGATCAAGGGCACAGAGACAGGTCTGCTCATATACGGCATCGAACGGCTCATCCGGCTCCAGCTCAAAGAGATCCATCAGATGCACTTCCGCAGAAAGCCCCTGCTGCACCAACTCCTGTTTCAGATACGCCACGGCCGATGGAGCCAGGTCAATCGCGACCACGTCATAGCCTCGACGGGCGAGCTCAATGACCTCATGTCCACGCCCACAGCCGGGAATCAGGATACGACCACCCGGGATCGCCTCATCCTGCAGCCATTGCAACAGCATCGGGCTGGCTCCGCCCCGGTCCCAGCCCGTTTCACCGCGCTGATACCGCTGTTCCCAATCGTTCATACCATCACCTCAAACTGTCTGTTTCTCTTCACTACGTCTGATCGTCCTGACCAGGATCACGGCCAGCAGAGCAAGCCCCGCCATGGCCACCGCTCCCAGATGAATGTGGTTCAGCCACTGGCAGAACATCACCCAGCCGACAACCAGCAACAGGACAGATAAATATGTGGTCACCTGCAACAGCTCCCGCAATCCTGCAGGAAACCGGGAAGCCAGGCCGAGCAGGCCGGCAAATGGCCAGCGTATGCCCTTCTCAAAACGGGCAAACAGCTCGGGACGACGCATCAGCAACCAGCCGATCAGGGCCACGACAGCAGCAAACAGCGCATAATCGACCAGCAACCAGGTAAAACCAACGCCATCCATCCACTCGGGAGGTCCCTTGCGCATGGTGTAGGCCTCACCGGTATCGAGTGGATCGGCAGCAGCCATGGATGGCAGCAGCCATATAAACAGGGCAGTCATCCGCTTCATGGTTTTCGCTCCAGCTTCTGTTTCTCTTCAAAGTGGCGCATGCCATCCAGCCCCAGCGTCATTGCCAGCAGAAGCCCTCCGGCCCCCAAGCCTCTGGCACCGTGGTTGGCCAACCAGTGACACAGCAACAGCCAGACAACGATGATCGGGCCCAGGGTAAACAGCTGATGCCAGTATCCCTTGCCGCGATAGAGCCTGGCCAACAGGTGCGCAATCACCGAGAGCCACATCTGTCGCTTGCTGTAACCCTGCCAGCAGGACCAGGCGATGAGTATGAACAGTATGATATCGATCAAAATCATGTGCGACGCTCCGGAATTCGACAGTAACCGGCAGCCCCCGGCGTCAGAAGTCGGGCAACAATCCATAGCAGCGGCCAGCTATGCCAGAACAGGTCCACCCTGTCGATGATACGAAATGGCTCTCCTTGCAGAAGCATATCCAGCTTCTGCAACAGATGTGGCTCGGGCCAGAAAGGCGCCAGGATCATCAGGACGGCAGCCAGAATAAGCATGGACCAGGGTGGGCAATGCAGCCACCCTGCCAGGCTGGGAAGTATAGGGCGGGATGAACTTACCACCTTACATCCGCCAGGCCTGCCACAGCATCAGCCCGCCCAGCAAAACCAGCAGCACAGCGAACCCCTTCTTCAAGGCATCGCCGGGCAACCGTTTCAACAGGATACCGCCTATGATGCTGCCTACGGCCGCCAGCGCTGCGATACCAACCGTCAGGTGCACTGGAATCTGCATCGACGGGATATAACTGATGGCCGCTACCGTGGCATTGAGAAAGATCAGCACCAGCGAATGCACCACCGCCAGCTGAAAGCGCTCCACCCCCAGATAGATCAGGGCCGGTACGAGCAGAAAGCCGCCGCCAACGCCCAACGCACCGGTCAGGATACCGATCACCAGCCCTGCAAACGCCGCAGGTATAAAACGGAAGACACTGACGCGATCCTTCAGTCGCACACGGCTGGTCCACCAGGCGACATAAAAAGTAAGCAGGGCCAGCATCCCCACCTGCACGAAGGAGGGGAGAAGCAACCCCACCTGACTGCCCATTGCACCGCCGATCATGCCCGAGATGGCAAAGGTCGCCAGCAGGCGTGGGCGCAGATGCTGCCAGAAGCGTTGATGGATAGCCGCGGTCAGTGAAACGCCGGCAACGAACCATAGGCTGGTCGCCACGGCCATTTTGACATCCATGTGGGCCAGGAACATCAATGCCGGCACGGTTACCATGCCACCACCGGCTCCGAACAATCCCAGAATCAGGCCGATAGCAAATGCCGCCGGCCAGAGCCAGACACTGATCACGGATGCTCAAGACCGCATTTCAGATTGGCCGGCACCGCTTCCTTGATATAGCGGGGCGGAGCCAGATTCAGGTTATTCATCAATTCGACAAATGCCGCTCGTCCCCTGGTCAGGCGCGGATTAAAGCGCTTCTCCTCACCAATGGTCGAACAGGTCATGCCTTTATAATCGTGACCGGGATAAACAAAGGTCGCATCGGGAAGCACAAAGAGCTTGCCGGTAATCGAGTCGTACAGACGGTTGGCATCGCCCTGCTGAAAATCGGTACGACCACAGCCGCGGACAAACAGGGCATCACCGGTAAAAAGCTTATCCTGGCAATGGTAGCTTACACAGCTGTCCGTGTGACCCGGGGTTTCAATCACTGACAGTTCAAAACGGCCAAAGCGAATCACGTCCCCTTCCGCGAGCTGCAGGTCGGCACAGGCCACACCTCCATGCACGGAGACGCCAAGCTTGCAGCCGGTATTCTTGCGCAGATGACCGCCACCCGTAATGTGATCGGCATGCACATGTGTCTCCAGTGCATGCGTAAGAGTAAGGCCCAGTTCATCAACCAGGGCCAGGTCTCGTTCCACCATCCGATCCACCGGATCGATCAGCACCGCCTCGCCACGATCGGCATCGCCCAGCAGATAGGTGTAGGTACTGGTATCAGGTTCAAAAAGCTGGCGAAAGATCATCGATAATTGCCCCCGCCGGCAACCGGATAGCCGGCCTTCTGCCAGGCAACAACGCCACCAGCAACATTGATGACATGCTGATAACCCAGAGCGGCCAGTTTCTTCTGGGCCGTGCCGCTGCGCATGCCGCTACGGCAGGTCAGATAAATGGTCGCATCCTTGGGCAGATCGAGCGTCTCGATCCGGTCCAGCGGAAAATTACGGATGAGATCGACACCGGGGCGCACATCGGCAAACTCTTCCGGCGAGCGCACATCGATCAGATATTCAACCGCTCCCTCGGCCAGCCGTTGGTGGAGGGTAACAACGGAGACTTCCTGCATAGCGTCCTCTCCTCTGCATACAGTGTTTAGTTGATTCGGATATCCATTTCGGTTCCATGTAGCAGCGTGGCATGAATCAGGCAGCTTTGGGCCACCCGCTCCACCGCCTTGCGCCGGTTTTCGGGCATCCCCGGCAGTACCACATTGACTTCGATAGCTTCAAAACGCTTCGGATTGCCACCGATGGACCAGTCGCAACCGACCTCAAGGCCGGTCGCATCGATCTTCGCCTGCTCGCAATAACGAGCCACATAGAAGCCGATACAGCCGGCCAGCGAAGCAGCCATGAACTCCGGCGGAGTCATGCCGGCATCACTGCCGGCATTCTCCTCGGGCTGATCCATGGTTACCTCATGGTCGCGACAGCAAACCGTAAAGCGGGCACCACCATCATGGCGCACTTTCATGCGCATCGGCTTAATCGTCCTTCAGACGGGTGATACCCAAAGTTTTCATCAGACCCTTCTCATAGAACGGCTCGGACTTACCGATACGCATCTTCCGCATGAAATACTTCTCGAACATGATCTTGGCCGTGTGCACCCACTTGCCACCCTTGGCCCAGGCCACGTTACGTGGCGGAATCTGCGGCATGGCAACAAAGGCAACGCCTCGATCGCCCAGGTCAGCCAGGCAGATCGCGCCCCAGGTACCGGTCTTCTCCGGTGCCTCGCCCTGGATATCGTGAGCGATATTGTGCACCAGAGCCGTTGTCATCGACTCGATCATGAAACCGGTCTTCGGCGTACCGATTGGTAGCGGCGCATCGGTCTCGACCGGCGGAATAGCGACGATAACACCGGTGGAGTAGATGTTGCTGTGGGTCGGGTTCTGCTGGAACTCGTTGATCAGGGCAAAACCCATCGGATTGGCCAGACCCTCGGTATTGGCCACCACCGGCGTACCGCGGAAAGCAGGCAGCAGCATGGAGTACTTCTGCGGCAACACGCCCGCCTTCACCACCTCACCGTTGCGATCCACCTCTTCGTAATGGATTTCATCCTCGGTAATCTTGTTGGTTTTGCAGTTGGTGATGAACTTGATGTCACGCTTGCGAAGTTCGGATTCCAGCATCGCCTTGGAATCCTCGACACCGCCCAGGCCCAGATGACCGATGTAGGGCTCAGGTGTGATAAAGGTCATCGGCACCTTATCGCGGATTTTACGTTTGCGCAGCTCGGTATCGAGGATCATGGCAAACTCGTAGGCAGGGCCATAGCAGGAGGCGCCCTGAACTGCACCGACCACGACCGGCCCCGGATTCTTGCAAAACTCCTCAAAGGCATTGTAAGCCTCGACCGCGTGGTCGACATGGCAAACCGAATGGGTATGCCCCTCCGGACCAAGGCCATCGACCAGTTCAAAGGCCAGACGCGGACCGGTAGCAACGATCAGGTAGTCGTAATCGAGGCGTTTGCCATCACTGAGGGTGATGTAGTTCTCTTTGGGATGAATCTCACGCGCACCCGAAGAGATGAAGTTGATCTTCTTTTTCCCCAGCACGTCAGCAAGCTTGATGGAGATCTTCTCGCGCGTACGCCAGCCGACCGCCACCCACGGGTTACTTGGTACAAAGTGAAAGGTTTCCGAATTGGAAACGACCGTCACCTCGTGATCACCTTTGAGCTTGTTCAGCTCCTCTTTCATCTCATAGGCGGCCGGCAATCCACCGATCCCGGCTCCCAGAATGACAACGTGTGCCATGATATTATCCTCCTTCGCGGGATAACATGCCCCGCCTCTGATTTCTTGCTGCATGCAAGAGGTTGTTGGTGAGGGGGAGGATTCCCCCTGCACCGCCGGTTCGATCTGGTGTCGCAATCATTTTCGAGCCGGCATCTGCATGGGCGCCCGGGAATGGGCCGGGCGCCCTGTTCTGCTTACCCTATGGGAATCACTTCTTCTCGCAGGTATTCATACCGATCATGGAGTAGAGCGGACAGATATTCAGCGCAGCCGTTGCCAGCAATACCAGACCAATCCAGCCCCACGGTGCAAATGCACCCTCCATGGCCCCGAAAATCAGCGTCATACCGATCAGGATACGAACGGCTCCGTCCAGGGTTCCTACGTTCTTGCTCATTTTATTTTCCTCCTGTGATACCCCCATTCGGGGAACTTGTCAGGCCACTCAGTTTGACCTGTTCTGAACCTATGCCGCCGACCTATGGCAAAAAACCATACAACCTTTGCCATTAAAGCAGCTGCGATGCATTACTGTTCCAGCGGGTAGCCCGCTTCAGCCCAGGCCACCGTGCCACCATCGACATTGATCAGACGGCGGTGCCCATGATTTTCGGCCAGCCATGCCGCGGCCTGGGCCGAACGCATCCCCGAATGGCAGATCAGATAGACATCGGCATCCGCCGGAAACTCATCCGCACGGGCCGGCACCGTATTCAGGGCAATCAGCTTCGCACCCGGCACATGGCCACGTGCATACTCTTCCGGTGAACGTACATCGATGATCGTGCACGGCGCCTGTTTTTCGCGCGCCACCAGCCAGCGCGGGTAGAGCTGATTGACATTCATGCGGTCAAATTTCATTTCGTCACCTCATAACCTTTTTGCTGCCAGGCGGTATAACCGCCCAGTACGTTTTCGATATTGGTATAGCCGTGCGACGTCAGCAGGGCAGCGGCCTGGGCCGAACGGTGGCCTGAGCGGCAGTAGAGATAGACACGCTTATCTTTCGGCACTTCGGCCAGTCGCTGTTCCAGTTCTGCAAGCGGCAACAGTCGGGCACCCGGCACATGCCCCTCGGTGAACTCGCCAGCTGTACGCACATCGATAAAGACGAACGGAATCGGACTGGATGCCCCCTGACTCCAGTGCTGCCAGGCGTGCTCGACCGGTGCATTCTCATACCCCTCACGGGTCATCTCACTAACGCCACAGGCATTGGCAAAAGCCGGCAACATCAGCAAAAAGGCGATCAGGGTTACGATGCGCTTCATCATTTCACTTCACCGGCAGGCCGGCACCGCGCCAGCTGCCCATGCCTCCGGAAAAATTGTAGACCGGCTTGAAGCCGGCTTTGGCAAAGGTCACCGCGGCCATGGACGAGCGGGCACCGGAGGCACAGATCACCACCACCGGTTCACCTTCGCGAATCTCGCGCAGGCGCTGGTTCACTTCACCGAGAGGAATATGGATCGCTTTCGGCGCATGGCCCGAGGCCCATTCGCCCGCGGAACGCACATCGACCAGCGTATGCGGCTCATCGCGCATCTTCATGTACTCGCCGGCCGAGATCGATTTCACTCCGGCCATCTTCGGTGCCAGCACACGCTGGTAGAGCATCCAGGCGATCAACACCGCCATGAAGATGTAAACGGCATTTTGTTGCATAAATTCGCTCATTCTATCGCTAACTCCTTAGCTCAAATCTGTTGACGGGCACGAAGCGGGTGCTACGAACGGACCTTGGGGGAGGACATCCCGCTCCGTGCCTGTCAGCTGGTGTTTCACTGGCGAATTACTTCTCGCAGCAGTGCTTCATCCCCAGGGCGCCGAGGATTTTCTCCATCAGGCACCACTGGGTAAAACCGGACTGCAGCAGGTTGGCGCCGACAAAGGCGGTAAACCAAAGCCAGGTCGGCGAGCCGAACAGCTCGACACCGTTGTAACGGTAAGCCAGGTAAAGGCTCAGCAGGATAAAGGTGCCGGCGATGATGCGGACAGTGCGTTCAATGGTCATACATTCTCTCCTTGGGAATCGATATCACAGTTGGCTTCCTCTTCCAGCGGCTTGTTGCGCTGCCACAGGTAATAAACCACCGGAATGATGAACAGGGTCAGGGCCGTGGCTGCCAGCGTGCCGAAGGCCATCGACACGCCCAGACCACCGAAGACCGGGTCGCTAATCATGATGGAGGTACCGGCAATGACCGCCAGAGCAGTCAGCAGGATCGGGCGCGCACGTACCGCTCCCGCCTCCAGCACGGCCGAGCGCACCGAATGCCCCTGGCGCCGGTAATTGAGGATAAAGTCGATCAGCAGCGTGGAGTTGCGCACCACAATGCCGGCGAGTGCGATCATGCCGATCATCGAGGTGGCAGTGAACGGCTGCCCGGTAATCAGGTGCCCCGGGAAAATACCGATCATGGTCAGCGCTGTCGGTGCCATGACCAGCATCGGCAGTGTAAACTGGCCATAGTAGGCCACCATCAGCAGATAGATCAGCACCAGTGCCACAATGAAAGCAGCTCCCAGATCGCGGAACACATCCAGGGTCAGGCGCATCTCGCCATCCCACAGCAGGTGATAGCCGAAGGTGTCGTCCGGCTGCGTCTCGGTGAAACGCATGCCGCCCGTCTTGAGCTTCTGCCCCGGTGCGATCTGCATCCCATCCAGCTTGCCATCCATGTCGAGCAGCGAGTAAACCTGCGATCCGACCTTCGGCTCACCGGTCACGTAGCTGACGGCATGACCATCCTTGGTATAGAGCGGCTTGGCCACCACACGCGGCTCAATCGTGGCAATGGCCGATAATGGCACAGCACCGTTGGCACCACTGACATGGATACGATCAAGATCGGAAGCATGCACACGCAACTCACGAGGCATGCGTACCTTCAGCATGACCGGGTGACGCTCATCGGCCACATGCACAGCACCGATATCATAGCCGCCGAGGAAATCCTGCAGCGCCTGGGCGACACTGGCCGTGGCCACACCCATGCGGGCCGCCTTCTCCTTGTTGATATGCAGGCGCAGCTCACGCTGGTCATCACCAACCGAGTCATCGATATCGACGACATCGTAAGTGTGCTCGAATACATTGCGCACCTTGTCGGCCACCGCATCGCGCTGCTTGTCATCCGGACCATAAATTTCGGCCAGCAGCGTTGCGCGCACCGGCGGTCCCGGCGGATCCTCAACCAGCTTGATATTGGCCTTTGGATTCGCTGCCGCAACCGGCTTCAGCATATCACGCAGCTGCAGCACGATGGCATCGGACTTGATCGAGCGATGGGTTTTATCGACGAGATTGACGCGAATCTCGGCCACATTGGCACCACGACGCAGTACGGCGCCGCGCAGCATACCGTTGAAATCGATCGGACCGGCCTGGCCGACGAAGGTTTCGTAATCGGTGACCATCGGATGGCTGCGAATCACCGAACCGACTTCGCGAGCCACGGCATCGGTCACCACCAGCGGCGTGCCTTCCGGCATATCGATGGTGACATTGAAGGTATTCTTGTTGCCCTTGGGCAGCATTTTCAACTCGACTGCACCGGGAGTCAGCGGGCCGTTGATGCCCGAGGGACGCATGAACTGCCAGCCCGGCTCCCACATCGCTGCGATGAACAGGACCGCCACCACACCCCAGAAGATGCGGCGTTTTCCGGCATCATCGACCAGCGGCACGGCCAGCTTCATGTAGAGATCGTAGACCCAGTCCCTGGCGCCCTTTTCATGGTGTTCTTCCAAGGTCGGTGTCGTATCACGGCACGGCATCCAGCGCTGGGCGATCCACGGCGTGAACATGTAGGCAATCACCAGCGAGGCGGCCATGGCAACCGGGGCATTAAACGGAATCGGCCCCATGTACGGCCCCATCATGCCGGTAACGAAGGCCATCGGGACGAAGGCGAGAATCACGGCAATGGTAGCGATAATCGTCGGCTTGCCGGTCTCGTTGGTCGCCATGACGATCAGGCGCGCCTTCTCCTTAATACCGGAAGCTCCCTTATGCAGATGGCGGTGAATATTCTCGATCACAACAATGGCATCATCGACCAGCAGGCCCAGGGCCAGGATCAGGGCAAACAGGGTAATACGGTTGATCGTCTGATCGGCCACCAGCCCCACGGCCAGCACGATAAACAGAATCAGCGGAATATTGAGCGTGACGATGGTGGCCTCGCGCCAGCCGAGGAACAGCAACAGGATGACGATGACCGAGGCAATCGCGATGCCAAGGTGCTCAATCAGCAGATTGACGGCGGCATCGGCGCGCTCGCCGGAATCGCGCGTAATGGTCACATGCACATTGTCCGGAATCAGCTCTCCTTCCAGGGAAGCAAGCTTGGTATTGATGGCATTGGTCACCACCACGGCATTGGTGCCCGGCTTCTTGGCCAGTGTAATCGACACAGCCGGCTTCTCCGGCTCCCCGTTCGGCTGAGCCACGGCACTGCCGAAGCCGATACGATGCAGGGTATCCACTTCGGAAGGCCCATCGATGATGGTGG
Source organism: uncultured Zetaproteobacteria bacterium (assembly GCA_964503475.1). Lineage (GTDB taxonomy): Bacteria > Pseudomonadota > Zetaproteobacteria > Mariprofundales > Mariprofundaceae > CAZCZU01. Next base: position 14,843 of record CAZCZU010000033.1, on the reverse strand, counting down.
CGATATCGCGCAGATAGACCGGCTTGCCCTGGTACTGGCTGACAATCAGGCGCCCGACCTCGTCGGCCGTTTTCAGATAGCCATCGAGCCAGACGCGGGTGACTTTGCTGTCGCCGACCAGATCACCCATCGGACCACCGGCATTGGCGCCCTTCAGCACCTGATGCAACTGGTCGAGCGGGATATGGTAGGCCGCCATACGGGCCGGATCGAGCTCGATGCGCACCTCATGATCACGGCCACCGATGATGTCGGCCACCGACACGCCCGGTAACGGTGCCAGCTCCTCGCGCACCCGCTCGGCCAGGCGCTTCAGTGCCAGGCCATCCATTTCAGGAGAAGAGAGGGTAATGACCGAAACCGGCACGTCGTCGACATCGAGCGGTTTAACCAGGGGCTGCGATGCGCCCGGCGGAATACGATCGAGGCTGTGCATGACCCGGTCGTACAGTTTGACCAGGCTGGTCTCCTTGTCCTCGCCCACCTTGAACATCACGGTCACCACGGCCATTGAATCCATGGCCATACCGTAGGTGTGATCGACGCCGGACATTTCACGCAGCACCATCTCAAGCGGACGTACAATCTGATTACGCACCTCTTCGGGACTGGCCCCCTGCATCTTCACGAATACATTGGCCGCCGGCACATTGATCTGCGGGTTCTCCTCACGCGGCGTGACAAACAGGGCCACCAGACCGATCAGGAAGATCAGCAGGCTGATGATCGGCGTCAGGTTGGTGCGCATGGCTGCGGCACCCAGACGGCCGGCGATATTCATCGGGACCTTCGGATCGGACATCGTCTATTTCTCCGCCGCCACGCGCACACCGGTGGCAAGTTCACCCTTACCATTCCAGGCAATGCGAGCCCCAGCCTCTAGGCCGGCGGCAATTTCGACCTGCTCGCCATAACGCTCGCCCAGGCGCACCTGGCGGTAGCGGGCGATGCCGTCCTGACCGACCTCATACAGGCCAACCAGACCGGCGCGGTGAATCAGCGCCACTTCGGGCACCAGCAGCACCTGGCGCTGACCGATCCTGAAACCGACTTCGGCGAACATACCCGGACGAATGTCGGCACCGGCATCGAGCGAAACCTTGATGTGGTACTGATAGGTGCCGGGATTGGCGGCATTGACCAGCTGACGAATCTTGCCTGTACGCGTGTCGTGAATGGCCGGAATATGCAGGTCGACGGTATCACCAACTTGCAGGCTGCTGATGTACTGCTCGGAAACATCCGTCTCGACAATCAGCTGGGTATTGTCCTCGACCACCAGCAGAGGCGAACCGGGGTTGGCCAGATCTCCGGCATTGAGCAGCTTCTGCACCACGATACCGTCGACAGGTGACGTAATATCGGCATAGGAGAGCTGGTTCTTGGCCTGAGCCACTTTCGACCTGGCCACCTTGTAGCGCAGCTCGGCCTTATCGAATTGCTGGCGGGAAACGGCATTCTGCTTGAGCAGTTCGGAAAAGCGCTTCAGGTCGGCATCGGCATCGGCCAGATCGGCACGCGCCTGGGCCAACTGCTGGCGGGCATCAACCGGATCGATCTGGACCAGTGTCTGACCACGACTGACACGCTGACCCTCCTTGACGCTGACCGAGCGGACGTAGCCGGAAATGCGGGAGCTGACAGCAATCCGGTGATCACTCGAAACAATACCACTGGCAATGTAGTGCCTGGCCACCTCAGTCGGCTGCACAACGGCAACATGCGCCTTGACCGTCTTTACCTGCTCATCGTTGCCGCCATGTTCGTCGGAACAGGCCGCAAGCGATGCAGCCGCAGCCACCATTACCATCCATTTCGACCAGTTGCGAAGCTTCATTGAATCGCCTCCAGATTAAGCATTCCAGCCGCGCGCAGCAGCGCGGCCTGACTACGGATCACATCGTATTCGGCCTGAATATGGCCGGCACGCACCTGATCGGCCCGGGCCTGGGCCGTCAGTACGTCCGCGGCCCGCTCCAGCCCCTGCTGTTGACGCAGGGTGAGGATGCGCAACGACTCCTCGGCCTGATCCAGAGCATGCGCGAGAGCATCTGCACGCTGACGTGACTCCTCCAGCATGCGCCAGGCCTGACGCACCTCGTTGCGTACCTGCTGGGTCATGTCCTCGAGCATGAGCTGACTGCGCGTCTTCTCGGCATAGGCGGCATCGACGTTGGCTTTGTCCGCACCACCGGAGAAAAGATTCATCTCGACCTGAAAACCGACCGTGTAATTGTTGTGCTTCGGCGTCAGGGTGTTGTTGTTCCATTCTTCATTGGCGTGCAGCGCCACATGCGGCAGGAAACCGGCACGCGCCCGATCCACGCCGGCATCGGAGGCGCGCAACTGTTCAGCGGATGCCTTCAGTTCCGGCCGTCGATCCAGTGCCTCATCCAGCCACTGCTTCAGATCATTTTCCTGCAGCTGAAGCCGCACATCGCCACTCGGATCGATCTCAACAGCCGCGGACTGACCGAGCAGCAGATGCAGGCGATCCATGGCCGCTGCCTCGCCATTTCTGGCCTGACTCAGGTCCACACCCGCCTGCATCAGATGCACTTCGGCATCCATGGCATCGCTGCGGATCGCCATGCCACGATCAAGCAGTTGCTGCACATTGCGGCGATGGGTCGTGGCAGCCTTCACCGCCTGTTCACGGGCTCGAACCAGCTCACGTGCTTCAAGCACACCGGTATAGGCTGCAATCAACTGATAGAGCGTCTGCTGACGGGTTGCCTCCAGCTGCCAGTCTGCGCTGACAGCTGCAGCCTCCGCCTGGCGCTTTCCGGCCCAAAGGCTGCCGCCCATATAGACAGGCATCTGCACACCGACATAGGTACGGTAATTCGTATAGGCCGCAGGATTATTGAGGCGGCCGGGAGCGAAATCAGCCGTAGTCACCTGCTGTTGCGACAGGCGCGAACCGAACACCGTCAACGGGTTGGTACTGCGCATACCGCCAACACCGGCATTGACCGACGGCAAAAGATGGCCACGTGCCGCATCCGCCCTGGCCTGCATGGCACCGGCATAATGATCCTGAGCTGCCACCTGGCGATTCTGATTCAGGGCAATAGCCGCCGCCTCTTTCAGGGTCACTGTCTGCGCCTGCAGCGAAGCCGGAACTGCCACAACTACCAGTGCGGTCAACATGATCGGACGGCATAAGACAGAACTAAACGTCATTACCCCTCCCCCGCGGTAAACACATTTCGGGGCAATAGATTCGCTTTAATGCCTGCACGAGATCCTCGAATGCAGGATTGGCAATCCGGTAAAAGACCTGCTGCCCCTTTTTCTCGTTCTCGACAATGCCCAGCATGCGCATCTTTGCCAGATGCTGGGAAAGATTGGATTGTGACGAGCCGGTGGCTTCCATCAGCTCCTGCACACACATTGGTTGCTCCAGCAGATGGCAGAGCACCGACAGGCGCACCTGATGCGCGATAGCGCGCAGACCCTCGCTGGCCTGCTGGATTTTATCCTCGGGTATCATCTCCATAACGGCGTACCTTACCTGTATTTATTATATTAGCAAGTGCTAATTAATGACGAACACAGAGAGGTTCCAGGATCAAGTTTACGGAGACGATAAACTTTCCGGGCACTTCCCCAAGGTCGACATTAACGGTAAGTGAAGCGCACAAATCATCCTGCTGCAACAGAGCGATAAAATAACCCCATCGGATAAATGCAAACAAACAGTAAACGGATAGCAGAAACAGCTATGTGCTTCTGCCAAGAGCCTGAACTATCACCCGGCTGACAACATCGAAACGGTATGGATTCTCCAGCACCGGCACATCGCTGTCATCCTCATTCAGTCTCTGTTTGCTGTCGTAGCCGGTGGCAAAAAGAATCCTGGCATCGGGATTCATCTCCAGAATCTAAACAAGGAATTAGACAGCTGCATTGCGGCATGCCCCCTGTCACTGGATGACCACAATCATGAAGGCCCGCCCTACCCGCGACACAAAAAAAGCCCCCTGTGGAGACAGGGGGCTTATCGATGGCCGGAAATGGCAACAGTGTTACGGCAGTTCGGGCCGCTGGATATTGTCCAGGCTCGTGTCGGTCAGGCTCTTCATGAAGGCGACCAGATCCTTCTTCTCCTGATCGCTCAGGTTGAGCGGCTCAATGATCGGTGACTGATTCGGATCATTCGGGTTGCCGCCCTTGTTGTAGTGATCGACCACCTCTTCCAGCGTGGAGAATGCGCCGTCATGCATAAAGAAGACGAACGAAGCGGCGTTGTAGAGCGAGGGGGTCTTGAAGGCGCCCATATCCGCCTTGTCCTTGGTCACGGCATAGCGCCCCTCATCCTTCTTCAGGGGCCCCACTTGCGGCACACCGATATTGTGGAAGCTGTTGTCGGTCAGGGTCGGGGGCGTATGGCAGGCGACACACTGCGCCTTGCCACGAAAGAGTTCGAAGCCACGCTTGGCCGAGGCGGAAATCGCATGCTTATCGCCGTTGACGTAGCGCTGAAACGGAGCCTTGTAAGCAATCAGGGTACGTTCAAACGCAGCAATCGCCTTGGCGATATTCTCACGCGTGGCCTTGCCGCCGAACACAGCCTTGAACTGCTTCTGGTAACCCGGAATGGAGTTGATCTTTTTCACCACGGTAGCGACATCGCCACCCATCTCACCCGGTGCCGATATCGGCCCCATATGGCCGGGCAGCAGTCCGGTCTGCTCTTCCAGCGAAGAGGCACGCCCATCCCAGAACAGCGAATCGTAATAGGCGGAATTGACCCAGGAAGGCGCCCAGCGCCCCAGTTCACCACCATGGCCGAAGGCACGCGGGGTCAGGCCGGCTCCGCCGGTGGTAGCGACATGGCAACCGGAACAACTGATGGAGTTGTTGTTCTTGGACAGCCGGGTATCGAAAACAAGCTGGTGCCCGAGAGCAATCTTGGCGTTGGTCTGGGGGTTGTCTGCCGGAATATTGGGCTCCGGAAGCTTCCAGTTGTGCAGATCGGCCGCCGAGGCCGCTGCTGCGAACATCATCCCGCCAGCAAACAGCGGGGCCACTAACATGGCGAGTTTGATTCGTTTCATAACAGCCTTCCTTTTCTGTGATGTGATTCGGGCGTGTTTAAAGCACACCCCGGCAATCCGACAGGATCGCAAAACAAGTCCATTGATTACTTATCGTTAGCGAACTGTCGTGACATTGTCAAAAGGAGGAAGTGGATCAGTCGGCACGAAACACCGTACCGATACCCTCATCGGTCAGAATCTCGAGCAATAGTGCGTGCGGCACGCGCCCATCGATAATGTGGGCATGGCGGACCCCATGGGCCACGGCATCAAGGCAGCAGCGCACCTTTGGAATCATCCCGCCGGCAATGGTCCCCCGCTCGATCCATGCCTCGGTCTCGGCAGTGGAGAGGCTGGAGCGTAGCTGCTTGCCATCGTCGAGCACACCCGGCACGTCGGTCAATAGAATCAGCTTGGCCGCGCCCAGCGCCTTGGCCACAGCCCCCGCCACAAGGTCGGCATTGATGTTGTAGCTCTGACCCGCATCTTTATGGTAACCCACCGGAGCAATCACCGGTACGAAACGATCGGCCTCCAGAAGCTTCAATACACCCGTATTGACGCTGTGCACCTCGCCGACATGGCCGAGATCGATAATCTCGGGCACGTCGAACTCCGGCCCCTGCTGCTTCACCTGCAGCTTGCGCGCGCAGATCAGACCACCATCCTTGCCGGAAAGGCCCACAGCCTTGCCACCGGCCCGGTTGATATTGGCAACAATCTCTTTATTGACAGAGCCGGCCAGTACCATCTCGACGATATCCATCGTCTCGCGATCGGTCACCCGCATACCATCGATAAATTTCGCCTCTTTACCGATCTTCTGTAGCAACTGGCCAATCTGTGGACCACCGCCATGCACGACCACCGGATTGATCCCCACCTGCTTGAGCAGCGTGATATCGGTCGCGAAACTCTCTTTGAGCGACGCCTCAACCATGGCATTGCCGCCATATTTGATCACCACGGTCTGATCGGCGAACTGCTGCAGATATGGCAGCGCCTCAACCAGCGTCGCGGCGCGTTGCTGGGCGTGCTTCATGCCGTCTTTTCCTTGGCCTCAGCCGGCTCACGGTCCAGCAGCATCTGCCAGACAACCAGAATTCCGCAAACCGCCAGGGTAAGTCCAATACTCAGGGCAAGATAACCATCTTTCGGATTGCCGATCTGGCTGCCAACCGGCAGGAACACCAACAGTGCCGGCGCCAGGAGCGCCAGCCGCGTCCACTGCACACCCTGCTTGAGCATCACCGAGGCAGCGCCCGGAACCGAAAGCAACGCAAAGAGGGTTACGGCAATCCAGTGGTTTTCGGGATCAACCGAAGTCAAGCGCTGCCAGACACCAGCACCGGAGTTCGTATCCAGCCTGGTCTCGAACAGTGCCGCAAGCAGCACCACCCCGACTGCGGCAAGCACCCACAGCAACCAGCCAAGCCAGCGTCGCTCACGGACCAGATGGTTCACCCAGACACCGTTACCGACGACATACATCAGACCGGCGAAAAACATACCCCAAGGCACCAAGTTGAAATCAATCTGCATAGAACTGCCACTCTCCATTGCGTTGTTGCCCCGACTCTACGAAAGGCCGGCATAAATTGCATCCATGCGCTTTGCGCGTGCTTTCCGTAGCTGCGCCAATCATGTATGCCTAATTATTAATCACTATAAGGAATATATGCCTATCTATTAGGCAGTCAATACCATCCCCTCCACCTGAATAATGCATAAATCCTTAATATTTAACATTTTTACAAAGTTGGCACGCTGCCTGCTAACAGGGAGGCAACCATCCAGCAATGGATGCCCCCCACAAAGGAGAATAGCTTATGAAAACACTGAAACGGGCACTGATTGCCTCCATGTTTGTCGCCATGACGCCGTTTGCGGCTCAGGCGGAAGACGTCGAAGTATCCGGCGATATCGGCGCCTATAGCCAGTACGTATGGCGTGGTGTATCCCAGACTGCCGGCAAGAGCGCCATCCAGGGCGATATCGGCGCCAGCATGGGCGGCTTCTCGGCTTCGGCATGGTTCTCCAATGCCTATGCCTCACCTGCCCCGCAGTTTGCCGGTAAAGACACGGTCGAATTCGACTGGACGGCCGACTATTCCGGCAGCTTTGACAAGATCGGCTACTCGATCGGCGGCATCTGGTACACCTACCTGTACGATTCCGCTTCCAACTTCGGTGAGGTTTACACCGGCATCTCCTACGATGCCCCGGTCTCTCCGTCTGCAACCATCTACTACAACGTAGGCACCTCCAAGAACAAGGCCTACATGGCCGGTGACCTGTGGATTGACCTCGGCCTCTCCGGCTCTGCAGCTGGTTACGACCTCGGCGCCACGGTTTCCTATGCCAAGTGGAAGAAGGATGCAATTTCCCGCCCCATCGCTGCCGTGAACAACTTCAAGGACGGCTTCAATCTGGTTTCTCTCTCGGTCAGCAAGGACGTTACGGTCGGTGACAGCACCCTGACCGCTTCGATCACCGGCTCAGCCCCGATCATCTCCAAGGCTTCCGACGGCGTACAGTACATCTACGGCGTTGCTGCATCGAAAGAGGTGGTCTTCGGCGTGAACTTCGCCTACTGATCATACCGGCTTCCGGTTCCCCCTGGACCGGAAGGAAACGGGGGACGGCCGCAACCGTCCCCCACCCCCACAAAGTTCGCAGTATTAAAAAATATGCAAACCAAGGAGCGTAGTATGAAAATGATCACAGCCATCATCAAGCCCTTCAAGCTCGATGATGTAAAAGACGCCCTGACTGCCATTGGTGTAACCGGACTGACCGTATGCGAAGTCCGCGGCCACGGCCGCCAGAAGGGACACACCGAACTCTACCGCGGTGCAGAATACAACGTCGACTTCGTGCCGAAGGCCGAAATCACCACCGTCGTCATCGCCACCCAGGTGGATGCAGCCATCGAAGCCATCGTCAGCGCAGCCCGAAGCGGCAAGGTCGGCGACGGCAAAATCTTCGTCACCGATGTTGAGCGCGTTGTCCGTATCCGGACCGGCGAAGAGAACGGCGAAGCTCTGAGCTAAACGTCAAACGAATCAAAGGAGCAACGAATTATGGAAGACATCATTCAAGTTAAATATGCGCTAGACACCTTCTACTTTCTGGTGATGGGCGCATTCGTCATGTGGATGGCAGCAGGCTTCTCCATGCTGGAAGCAGGCCTCGTCCGCTCGAAGAACACCGCAGAGATCCTGACCAAGAACGTCATTCTCTACTCAATTGCCTGTGTTATGTACATGGTCTGCGGTTACAACATTATGTACGGCGACCCTGTTTCGTCGCTGATTCCGGGCTTCTCGTTCGGCCTGGGTGCCGATAACGAAACCGCAGCCGTTCTGGCTGGCGGTGATGACGCCCCCTACTACTCCAACCTGTCGGACTTCTTCTTCCAGGTTGTATTCGTGGCAACCGCCATGTCCATCGTCTCCGGTGCCGTGGCCGAGCGCATGAAGCTGTGGGCCTTCTTCGCCTTCGCAGTGGTCATGACCGGCTTCATCTACCCGGTACAGGGTTTCTGGAAATGGGGCGGCGGCTTCCTCGATGCCAACGGCTTCCTCGACTTCGCCGGCTCCGGTGTCGTACACATGACCGGTGCTGCTGCAGCCCTGGCCGGTGTCCTGCTGCTGGGTGCTCGTAAGGGCAAGTACGGCAAGGATGGCAGCGTAAACGCCATTCCGGGCGCCAACCTGCCGATGGCCACCCTGGGTACCTTTATCCTGTGGCTGGGCTGGTTCGGCTTCAACGGCGGTTCCGAGCTGAAGGTTTCCGACGTAGCTGAAGCCAACGCTGTAGCGATGGTCTTCGTGAACACCAACATGGCTGCGGCCGGTGGTGCTATCGCGGCCCTGATCTTCGCCCGTATCTGGTTCGGCAAGGCCGATCTGACCATGGCCCTGAACGGCGCCCTGGCAGGCCTCGTATCGATCACGGCCGAGCCGCTGACGCCGAGCCCTGAGTTGGCCACCCTGATCGGTGCTATCGGCGGTGTGCTGGTCGTTGCTTCCATCGTCACCATGGACCGTGTCTTCAAGATCGATGATCCGGTCGGTGCAATCTCGGTGCATGGTGTGGTTGGTATCTGGGGCCTGCTGGCAGTATGCCTCTCCAACCCGGATGCAAGCCTCGCTGCCCAGCTGATGGGTATCGGCGTCATCTTCGCCTGGGTCTTCATCGCCAGCTTCGCAGTCTGGTTCGTGATCAAGATGATCAGCGGCATCCGCGTCTCCGAGGAAGAGGAGTACGAAGGTCTGGATGTTGGCGAGTGTGGCCTTGAGGCCTATCCGGAGTTCACTCAGAGCCGCACCTAGGCCCTGAGAACACCGGGAAAATTTGTGGAAGGCATACCCTCCTACCCAGCACAACACCATGCCTTTCACAACTTGAGTTGGGGACAGAGTTCGCTCTGTCCCCGATTCTATGTTTAAGGAGACCGCTCAGGACACTGTGAAGAGTTTGCCAAGGCAACCTGCTCACAACGTTCTAAACTGATGACAGGCCGGATTTTCCGGCCGCAACAGAGACAAGGAGTCGGAACATGTCATCGAAATCGCTGTTATTGCATGCACTCTCACTGCGCGACCGCATCCTGGAGCCCAACCATCTGCCGATCTCCGGCCAGGTCTGGGCCTACGATAAGGAGTCGTGCAGCCGCGAAATGTTCGTCGGCAACTGCATCACCATGCTCTCCGTACTCGGCATGGAGGATGCCGAACTGAGCTGGAATGAGGACATCATGGCCTTCGATGCCACCTGGAAGGGTCAGCCCTACACCGTCATCATTTCGCTGCAGGATGATTCACTCGCCTCGGACTATTTCTACTTCCTGGGTGTCTGGACCTGTCCGCAGGAGATGAACCTGGACAAGCTCCACCCCTTCGGTGACTCCACACCGTGGGATGAGGAGGATCTGCTCAAACCGGCCATCTCCTATGCCGTGCGCATGTTCAACGAGCCCCTGCAGTACCCGGACCTTCAGCGCGCCATGGGCGGCGACTTTTTCGGGCAGAGCATCTACGACGGCCACTACTATCTCTGCGGCCAGACGGACATGAACGAATACCAGCATGGCAACTTCGTTATCTGCCCCACCTCCCACCGGCAGAACTATGTCCGTCACGAGATCCGGCATGCGCTTTACTCGATTCGCAACCTGATGGCCATGATGACCCGAACCGTTGGCATCTACGGCAAGACAGTCGGTGACGATGCCGGCATGCGCCTCTACCAGGATCTGATGATGCTGATGCATCAGGCCGACCAGGCGAAAATCGCACCGGAGGAATGGGACCAGTTGGTACGCCAGAACGGCAAAGCCGCCCTGCGCGCGGCCGAAATCTCGGTGCGCTACCACTCACTGCGCGGCGAGGTGACCGGCATCGAGAAACTGTTTACGTCGATCAGCAATGAGCTCAACGCTAGCGAAATGAGCGGTATGTCCTCGCTACTGCAGCGTATGGAGACACCCTTCACCCATGCCCGCGATGCGCTCTCCGAGCGCATGGACATCGTGCAGCGCTCCGAACGCCAGGCGCAGATTCTGCAACAGCTGCTGCACTCGCGCATGCTGGCCCGTCAGCAGGAGCTGCTGAAGCAGATCGCTGAAAAGTTCCCGGAATAACTGAGGAAACAGGAAAATGCCGCGAGGCGTCTTCCTGCAATGATAGAAAGGAGGAAATGTATGAAAAAAATCACAGCCATCATCAAGCCGTTCAAGCTCGATGACGTCAAGGATGCACTGATGGAGATCGGCATCTCCGGCATGACGGTCACCGAGGTGCGCGGCCACGGCCGCCAAAAGGGGCATACCGAGCTTTACCGCGGCGCTGAATATCAGGTCGACTTTATTCCGAAGACCGAGATCAGCATCGTGGTCACGGCCGACCAGATGGACACGGCCATCAACGCCATTCGCAATGCCGCCTGCACCGACAAGATCGGCGACGGCAAGATTTTCGTCACCAACGTGGAGCGCGTCATCCGCATCCGTACCGGTGAAGAGAACGCGGACGCACTTTCATAACCTATCCAATTAAAATCAGGGGGATTTTAAAATAATGAACAATGCAGGATTCGATGTATTTTTCCTGACCATGGGTGCGGCCATGGTCCTGGCTATGCACGCCGGCTTCGCTTTTCTTGAAGCGGGCACCATTCGCAAGAAGAACCAGGTCAATGCCCTGATCCGGGTATTGACCGACTTCGGCTTTTCGACCGTCGCCTATTTTTTCATCGGCTTTGCCGTGGCCTACGGCATCACCTTCTTTGCACCGGTTTCCGAGCTGCAGAGTATCGGTGGCAAGACCAACGGCTATGAGATGGTCCACTTCTTCTTTCTACTCACCTTCGCGGCTGCCATTCCGGCCATCATCTCCGGCGGCATCACTGAGCGTGCCCGCTTCTGGCCCAACGCCATGGCCACGGTGCTTCTGGTCGGGCTGGTCTACCCCTTCTACGAGGGGCTGATCTGGGGCGGCAATCTCGGCTTCCAGGCCTGGCTTGAAAGCAGCTTCGGTGCTGCCTTCCACGACTTTGCCGGCTCGGTGGTCGTGCACGGCATGGGTGGTTTCCTGGCCCTTGGTGCCGTGGTGATGCTCGGTGCCCGTAAGGGGCGCTACACCAAGGACGGCAGGGTTGCTGCCATGCTCCCCTCCAACATCCCGTACCTGGCACTGGGTTCGTGGATTCTCTGTGTCGGCTGGTTCGGCTTCAACGTCATGAGTGCCGGCACGGCCGATGCCGCTTCGGGCCTTGTGGCCATCAACTCACTGCTGGCCATGGTCGGTGGCCTGCTGGCGGCCCTGGTGGTCGGCAAGAACGATCCCGGCTTCGTACACAATGGTGCTCTGGCGGGCCTGGTAGCCATCTGTGCCGGTTCCGACATCGTGCACCCGATCGGCGCCCTGCTGATCGGCGTTGTGGCCGGTGCCGGATTCGTAATCGGCTTTAACATTATCCAGAATCGTCTGAAGATCGATGATGTGCTCGGTGTCGTGCCGCTGCATGGTGGCGCCGGCATCTGGGGCGGCGTTGCGGCCGGCATCTTCGGCTCCACCGCTCTGGGCGGCGCCGGCGGTGTCACCTTCATGGCCCAGCTGATCGGCACGCTGACCGGCCTGGCGATCGCCGTAGCCGGTGGCTTCATCGTTTACGGGGCACTGAAGGCGACCATCGGCATCCGCCTCTCCGAGGAGGATGAATACCGCGGTGCCGACCTGTCGCTGCATCAGATCAGCGCCAACCCGGAAGAGGACATGAACCGCCACTAAGCGGTGCCTTGATGGCATGCTGATGCAAATGGAGAAGGCGCGGCAGCAAACCGCGCCTTCTTTTTTATTTGGGCCGCCTGCGCGCTTGACAGGGCAGGGCCACACGACAATGCTTCGCGGCGTTTTCCGATCTATGCCGAAGTGGTGGAATTGGTAGACACGACAGACTCAAAATCTGTTGCCTTCACGGGCGTGCCGGTTCGACTCCGGCCTTCGGTACCACACAGAAAAAGGCCCTCGATTTCCCGAGGGCCTTTTTTATTTTCTCTATTTTCTCGAGGCAACCACCCGGTTGCGCCCGCCCTTCTTGGCCCGGTAAAGCGCTTCATCGGCGCGCCTCAGCAACGATTGCTGGTCCTGATCGAGTTCGGGCAGGAATGCCGCCACACCGATCGATACAGTGGCCTTCAGTGTCTGCGTATCGAAAGGCACCTCCATCTGCTCGATGGCATGGCGCAAGCGCTCGGCAAAGATGCAGGCGCCGTCGAGATTGGTCTGGGGCATCAGGATAATGAACTCCTCACCACCATAACGGGCCAGAATATCGATCTCTCGCACCTGAGCTTGCAGACGGCCACTGAATTCGGAAAGGAACTGGTCGCCAGCCAGATGACCATACGTATCGTTGATCTTTTTGAAGAAATCGATATCGAGAATCATCAGTGACAACAGCAGATCGTAGCGCATCGCCCGCTTGAACTCTTCAACGAAACGCCGCTTGAAATAGGCCTGGTTGTAGACACCGGTCAGGCCATCGGTCATCGCCATCTCTTCAAGCCGCCCGGCCATCTGTTTGCGTTCAGTGATATCGCGAACAATACCGGTGAAACGCCAGTGTTCGTCCATGTCCTTGCCACCGACGCAAAGCTCGATCGGGAAAACGGTACCGTCCTTATGCACTGCTTCCAGTTCGCGCGGCTTCTTGAGAATATGCGGCTCCAGCGTACGCATATAATGCTGGATATAATCATCATGCTGGCTGTGGTGTGGCTCCGGCATCAGCATGGCGACGTTACGCCCCAGCACTTCGCCTTCCGAATAACCGAACATACGGCTGGCGGCCGGGTTGAATGAACGAATCAAGCCATCGCCATCGATCATGATAATGCCATCGAAGGCGGTCTCGACGATATCGCGCGTCAAAGCATCGCTTTCGGCCACAGCCTGACGCGCCTGACGTTCCTGCTCTTTGGCATAGGCGAGCATGAAAGAGAGAATGCCCCAGACAAGCAGCATGGCACCGTTGGCAATGATCAGACGGGTTTTCAGTTTTTGCGGAAAATCGGAGAGCTGCCCGGCCGGAATGAAGGAGACCAGCTTCCAGTAGTAGTTTTCCGGCATAATCAGTGCCGGGTTCGGCTGACGTGGCGGGGCTATATCGCCCTGGAATCTTTTATCCTGCTGCAGTGGGGCGATGGTCGTAAAGGTGAACAGCCCGTTTGCAGTACTGAACTGCCCCTCGACCTGGCTGCCGATCCTCTTCCAGGCTTCGGGATAATCGTGAGCAAAGCTCTTCTGCTCTCCGCCGGGAAACATGAAGCTCCACGCATCTGCGGGCTTCAACCCTTTCAACCAGGATCCTGCGGCATTGATCAGCATCGGCGTGCCCTGGCTTCCTTTTGCCGATTCGATAATCCCGTCAATCAGCTGCTGGCCAAGGATATTGGTGACCACGATGCCGTGCGAGTTGCCATTCTGGTCAAAAACGCCGGTGGCAAAACGGATCATCGGCTTGAAGGGCCGCTCGACACGACCGTTTTCAACATTCAGATCAAAGGGGGATACATAAACGTCATTACGCGCCAGCCGCATGGTCTCACGGAAGTAATAACGCCTGCTCTTGTCCTGCAACTTCTCTTCGCCCACGGGCGTGCATCGGCCACCCTTCCGGTCGACACGTACCCGCTCTTTCCCGTTTTCATCGATATAACGAATCTGGTCGTAGTAGGGCTTGTAATGGCAATGAGAGAGAAAGGTACCCACCAGCTTCTCTCCCTGATTTAGCCCGGCGGACTGAACCATCCGGGAGAGGCCGGCATCGTTGCGCAGCACCATCAGATCAGAAACAACATGGTTGAACAGCTGATCAAAATGGAAACGTTCTCGTGACAGTGCCGAGGCTTCATGCTTGCCGATGGTCCGCTTCTCGGATTGCACCTCAAAGGAGTAGAGGTAGCACGAGAGTGTCACCAGCACGATGGCCGGCAACACGAAGCGGGCCGCGAATCCCTTCAGCAGACGCAGATTAGGGTTCAAATCCATCTCTCCCCCGAACAACACAAACCAACACTAGCGACGTAGCCTTTTGTCAGGAAGGTGCAAATTTCGATTTGCACCACCCCAAAGGCGAATCAACGCCCGAAATGGCTGCACGATGATCAGGGACGCTGTAAAAACCAGCCCGTCAGACTGATCCGCTGCCGCATGGCCGGCAACACTTCATGTTCGACTCGCGTCTCCCCATTTTTTTCAGGCCAGCAGGGGCGCATGGCGGCTGGGCGGG
>CAZCZU010000032.1:0-30392 GCA_964503475.1 uncultured Zetaproteobacteria bacterium | reverse complement strand
GATTGCTATTTCCAATGATATGAAATCCATGGCCCGTTCCCGACCTGATCCAACATCTACTCGTGGTAATTTCATGGTATTTACATGTAGTGGCTCTTTATAAATTAAGAAGTAAAAGAGTCGCTATTTCTTTGATCCATAAGCGTTGAAAAAGGTAATGTCTCTTTTAATCTGAGATAAGGCATGAGCTAAAAATGAAGAAAGAAAAATTGCACGAAGCTATGGTCAATTTCCAATTGTTGGAGTTTATGCTTCGCGGTGCACTCGAGAAGTATGAGCAATTGATTAGGGACCAGGTTAAAGAATATTTTGAATATCCTTACGATCAAAAAGCCATCGACAAAATGGCTCTCGGCAAACTAGCCGACCTATATTCAAAGTATACAGACAACAAAGCATTTAAAGCCCAGGTTGATTTGATAATTACAGCTAGAAATAAGCTTGCACATGCTATGTTTGTTAAAGTCGAGCACTTTGATGATGAATTAGGTATAGATTTGGATAATGAAATCGATGAAATCTATAAGGCAAGTGAGATGGCCGATGGTCTTGCTAGTGATGTTTTTGAGCAAACCCAGCATCTATATTTTGATCCGTTCGAAAACAAATGGGTTCGCTTGAAATAATTAGACTGCTGTATTCTTGACCGGTTTTGGGGCTGTGGATAGGGTTCGCGGCCCTTTTTGGGGCCTGAAAACCAAGGCTTTTCGGGTGGTCCGACGGACACACTTCTAATTACTACGGGGTAGCTGACAGCATGGACATTCGATTGCCGGACGGCTCAACCCGTACTCTGGATGAAGGCGCAACCGCCTTCGACCTTGCCAACGATATTGGTCCTGGCCTTGCCCGCGCAGTGCTTGCCGCCGTGGTGAATGGCGAGCAGTGCGACCTTTCGCACAAGCTTGCCGATGGCGATGAGGTTTCGCTGATTACCGCCAAGAGCGATGAGGGTGTCGAGGTGATCCGTCACTCCACCTCTCACCTGATGGCCATGGCCGTGCAGGAGCTCTTCCCCGGCGCGCAGGTGACCATCGGTCCGGTGATCGAGGATGGTTTCTACTACGATTTCGCCTACGAGCGCCCCTTCACGCCGGAAGATCTCACGAAGATCGAGCAGAAGATGAAGGAGCTGGCGCGCCAGAACCTGGAGATTACGCGCGAGGAGTGGGATCGCGACGATGCCGTGCGCCACTTCGAATCGATCGGCGAGCACTACAAGGCCAAGTTGATTGCCCGTATCCCGCAAGGCGAGACGGTGAGCCTCTACAAGCAGGGCGAGTGGCGCGATCTCTGCCGCGGTCCGCATGTGCCGAACACCAACAAGCTGAAGGCATTCAAGCTGATGCGCGTGGCCGGTGCCTACTGGGAAGGCAACTCCGATAACGAGCAGCTGCAGCGTATCTACGGTACCGCCTGGGCATCCAAGGACGACCTGAAGGATTACCTGCACCGCCTGGAAGAGGCGGAGAAGCGCGATCACCGCAAGATCGGTCGCAAGCTGGAGCTCTTCCATCTGCAGGAAGAGGCGCCGGGCATGATCTTCTGGCATCCGAAGGGGTGGTCGGTCTGGCAGGCGGTCGAGAACGAGATTCGCGAAGTGATGCGCGAAAACGGATATAAAGAGATCAAGACGCCGCAGGTGGTCGATCGCAAGCTGTGGGAGAAGTCCGGTCACTGGGAGAAATTCCGTGACGACATGTTCACTACCAGCACCGAGAACCGCGACTACGCCATCAAGCCGATGAACTGCCCCTGCCATGTGCAGGTGTTCAACCAGTCGCTGCACTCCTATCGCGAGCTGCCGCTGCGTCTGGCCGAGTTCGGCTCCTGTCATCGCAACGAGCCCTCCGGCACGCTGCACGGCCTGATGCGCCTGCGAAACTTCGTGCAGGACGATGCCCACATCTTCTGTACCGAGGGACAGATCCAGAGCGAGGTCGGCAACTTCATCGACCTGGTGTACGAGGTCTACAAGCGCTTCGGCTTCGAAGAGGTGATCATCTTCCTCTCCGATCGTCCGGAGAAGCGGGTCGGTACCGACGAGCAGTGGGACAAGGCGGAGTCCGCCCTGCACGAGGCACTGAAATCGAAAGATATCGAGTACGGCCTGAACCCGGGCGAGGGCGCCTTTTATGGTCCGAAGATCGAGTTTTCACTCAAGGATTGCCTGGGCCGTGTCTGGCAGTGCGGTACCATCCAGGTGGACTTCTCGATGCCGGGTCGCCTTGGCGCCGAGTACATCGGCGAGGACAACGAGCGCCACACGCCGGTGATGCTGCATCGCGCCATTCTTGGTTCGCTGGAGCGCTTCATCGGTATCCTGATCGAGCAGCACGAGGGCAAGTTCCCGTTCTGGCTGGCGCCGGTGCAGGCGATGGTCTGTAACATCTCCGAATCGCAGGCCGATTACGTGGCTGAGGCGACGGCAAAAATGGTCGAAGCGGGCTTCCGAGTCGAATCGGACTTGCGAAACGAGAAAGTCGGCTATAAAGTGCGCGCCCACACCTTGGATCGGGTGCCCTATATTCTGGTCGCAGGCGACCGGGAGCGGGACGAAGGCACGGTTTCCGTGCGCGACCGCAGCGGCAACAATCTCGGTTCGATGACTGTGGACGATTGGATCGCAGAGATGCGTTCCATGAAAGAACAATACCGATAGGGGGCTCCCATCAGCAAGAAAGAACTGTTTATCAATGACGGAATCGAAGCACGTGAGGTGCGTGTCATTGGTCATGATGGAGAGCAAATCGGAGTGCTTCCGCTGCGAGAGGCCATTGCCAAAGCGGAAGAGGCAGATCTTGACCTCGTAATGATCTCGCCGAATGCCAAGCCACCTGTTTGCAAGGTGATGGACTACGGCAAGTACAAGTACGAGCAGAGCAAGAAGGCCAATGAGGCCAAGAAGAAACAGCATGTCATCCAGATCAAGGAAGTGAAGGTTCGCGCCAGCACTGACCAGCATGATCTGGAGGTCAAGCTCAAGCGGGTACGCAAGTTCCTGGAAGAAGGAAACAAGGTGAAGGTATCCCTGCGTTTCCGTGGTCGTGAAATGGCCTATACGGATCGCGGTGCCGAGCAGCTGAAAAATGTTGCCGAACACGTTGCGGACCTGGGTAAACCGGAGAAGATGCCAAACCTCGAAGGGCGTCAGATGATCATGGTCATCGCTCCGTTGAAGAAATAAGGGTAGGTGCGATTATGCCGAAGATGAAGAGTAACAGTGGTGCTGCCAAGCGCTTCTCCAAGACCGGTAGCGGTAAGTGGAAGCGTAACAATGCATTTGGTAACCACATCCTGACCAAGAAGTCGCCGAAGCGTAAGCGCAACATCCGTGGTTCCGAGATCGTGGCCGATGCCGACAAGCGTTCGCTCGATCGCCTGATCCCGGGCCGCTAAGCAGTTCATTAAGGTAAGGAGAGCAAGATGCCTCGCGTTAAATCCGGTGTGCCGGCGCACGCCCGCCACAAGAAAGTAATCAAGGCAGCCAAGGGCTACCGTGGCCGTCGCAAGAACTGTTTCCGTACAGCCGCCCAGGCTGTCGACAAGGCGCGTCAGTACGCTTACCGCGACCGCAAGGTCAAGAAGCGTGATTTCCGCAGCCTGTGGATTGTTCGTATCAATGCGGCTGCCCGTATGCACGGCATGAGCTACTCCCGCTTCATGTACGGCCTGGACAAGGCTGGCATCGAGCTGGACCGCAAGGTTCTGGCCGATATCGCTGTACGTGACGCTGATGCGTTTGCGAAGCTGGCAGAAGCAGCTCGCGCACACATCCAGTAAATTAATAACCATTCCGGTTTTATCCGGAGTGCTGGCATAGTGAATGGCAGAGCTGTAATGGCTCTGCCATTTTTTTTCTATCGCGCCAGACTTTGGTCACGGCAGAGTCCGTGGCAGGAATCGAGAAAGATCGATGGAGGGACACATGTCCGGCATTGATGCCATCAAGGAACAACTGAATGCCCTGCAGGCCGAGGCGACCGCCGCCGTTGACGCCGCGGGCAGCCTTGCCGACCTGGAAGAGGTGCGTGTCCGCTACCTCGGTAAGAAGGGTGGGCTGACCGAAGTGCTCAAGGGAGTCGGCAAGCTGCCGCCCGAGGAGCGGCCGCAGGTCGGCCAGCTGGTCAATACGGTCAAGAGCATACTGGGCACGGCCCTGGAGTCGGCCGAGAGCCGTCTGCAGGAGGTCGAGAAACAGCGTCGTATCGAGGCTGAGCGTATCGATGTGACGCTGGCCGGACGCACGAGTGCTGCCGGCACCCGCCATCCGGTACAGATGGGGCTGGACGAGATCAGCGAGATCTTCCGCCAGATGGGCTTTGCCGTCGCTGAAGGGCCGGAGATCGAGGACGAGTTCCACAACTTCGATGCCCTCAATATCCCGCCGGAGCATCCGGCCCGCGCCATGCACGACACCTTCTTCATCAAGAGTGAAGAGGAGCAGGCCCAGCTGCTGCGTACCCACACCTCGCCGGTGCAGATCCGTGCTATGAAAGACTGCCTGGAAGCCGGCGGCGAACCGCCGCTGGCCGTGGTGGCGCCCGGGCGTGTCTACCGCTGCGATTACGATGTCACCCACTCGCCGATGTTCCATCAGGTCGAGGTATTCAAGGTCGATCGCAATGTCTCCATGGCGCATCTGAAGGGGGTGCTGCAGCACTTCCTCTCCACCTATTTCGGTAAGGAGCTGCCGATCCGGCTGCGTCCGAGCTACTTCCCGTTCACCGAGCCGTCGGCCGAGGTCGATATGGGCTGTGTGATCTGTAACGGCAAGGGCTGTCGCGTCTGCAAGGACACCGGCTGGATCGAGGTGCTGGGCTCCGGCATGATCCATCCGAACGTGCTCAAGTCGGTCGGCATTGATGCGGACGAATGGTCCGGCTTCGCCTTCGGCCTCGGTGTCGAACGTCTGGTGATGCTCAAGTACGGCATCCCCGACCTGCGTCTCTTTTTCGAAAACGATATCCGCTTCCTGAGGAGGGTAGGCCGATGAAACTCCCACTGTCCTGGCTGAAAGAACATACCGCCATCGACGATACGGTGGAGAACATCGCCGCCGCCCTGGTACGCCTCGGCCACGAGGTCGAGGGGATCGAGGCGCCGCGCGCTGCCGTGAAGGGCGTCGTGGTCGGCCATATCCTCTCCAAAGATCCGCATCCCGATGCCGACAAGCTGAGCCTGCTCAAGATCGACATCGATGCCGACGAGCCGCTGGCCATCGTCTGCGGCGCTTCCAACATGGGGGCCGGCGACAAGGTGCCGGTGGCGACCATCGGTACCTCGCTGCCCAACGGCCTGAAGATCAAAAAGGGCAAGATCCGTGGCGAGACCAGCTTCGGCATGTGCTGTTCGGAAGCGGAGCTCGGCCTGGCCGAGGATGCGGCAGGGCTTCTGATCCTGCCCAAGGATGCCCCGGTCGGCATGGAGGTGGGCGACTACCTTGAGCTGGAGGAGGCGATCCTCGATCTCTCCATTACCCCGAATCGCGGCGATTGCATGAGCGTGCACGGTCTGGCGCGCGATCTGGCGGCCGACTACGGCGTGGCCCTGAGCGACGTTACGACAGGCACGCTCTCCGAAGCCGCCGACGTGGCTGCGGTCAACGTACACGTCAGTGCTGAAGAGGATTGCCCGCTCTACCTGGGGCGCCGTATCAGCGGCGTGCAGGTGGGCGAGTCGCCGGCATGGATGCAGCAGCGCCTGATCGCGGCCGGCATGCGCCCGGTCAACGGTGTCGTCGACGTACTCAACTACATCATGCTCGACATGGGCCAGCCGATGCACGCCTTCGATGCCGCGAAGCTTTCCGGCGACATCTACGTGCGTGCCGCGGCCGGCAATGAGGCCTTCCATGCCCTGGACGGCCGCAAACTGAAACTGAATGCCGGCGAACTGGTCATTGCCGATGGCGAGGGCGTTGTGGCCCTGGCCGGTATCATGGGTTCCGAGCCTTCGGGTGTCACCGAGTCCACCACCGAGGTGGTGCTGGAGTCCGCCTTCTTCCGTCCGGCCCAGGTGAGTATCACCCGCCGTACGCACGGTATGGTCTCCGAGGCCTCGATGCGTTTCGAACGCGGTGTCGATGCGGCCATGGTCGAGAAGGCGATGAACCGGGCCACGGCCATGATCGTCGAGCTGTTCGGCGGCAAGGCCGGCAGCATCCATACGGTTGGCGATGCCGCTGCCCTGCAGCAGCCGAAGACGATGACATTTGCCGCCGATCGCATGAGTGCGCGACTCGGTATTGCCATCGATGAAGTCCGCGACGATGTGCTGCGTCGCATGGGCTTCGGCGTGACGCGTAAGGGTGGCGAGCTCACTGTCGAGATTCCGAGCCATCGTCATGACGTCAGCCTGCCGGAGGATATCAGCGAGGAGTATGCCCGTATTATCGGCTACGATGCCATTCCGGCCGAGCTGCCGGCATTGGAGATGGCGGTTCAGGCCGAGGCCTCGCAGGCACTGCCGCTGGCGGTGCAGGGCGGCTTCAACCAGGTGATCAGCTACGCCTTTATTTCCAAAGATGAGCAGCGTCTCTTCTCGGCGGATGAAGCGGCGGACATCGTGCTGGCCAATCCGATCAGCGAGGCGATGGCGGTGATGCGCCACAGCATCTGGCCGGGGCTGCTCGGCATTGCCCGTCATAACCTCAACCGCCAGCAGTATGGCCTGGCACTGGTCGAGCAGGGGCGCAGCTATGTGCGCACCGGCAAGGGCATTGATGAGACCAACATGATGGCCTGGCTGATGGCCGGCGAGGTGCAGGGTGATGCCTGGTATGGTGCGGCCCGCAGTGCCGATTTCTTCGATCTGAAGGGTGCCGTCGAGGGCTGGCTTGCACGCATGGGTGTGACGCCGCGCTTTGTCGCCAGCGATGCGGAGCAGGGCCTGCAGGCCGGTCAGACGGCGAAGATTGTGGCTGGTCGTAGTGAAATCGGCCGCATCGGCAAGGTCGATGGCGACATTGCCGCGACCTACGACATCGATCTGCCGGTCTATGTGGCGGAAGTGAATCTCGATGCCTTGCCGAAGGCCAAGGCGCCGAAGTTCGCCCCGCTGCCGGAGTTCCCGAGTACCGAGCGCGATCTGGTCTTCCTGTTCGATAAGGAAGCGAAGGCCGAGGACATCGTGCAGGCCGTGCGCAAGGCGGGCGGCAAGCTTTTGAGCGATGCCCGCATCTTCGACCGCTATGTCGGCAAAGGTGTGCCGGAAGGCAAGGTGAGTCTCGGCGTGCGCTTCGTACTGCAGGCGCCGGACCGGACCCTGACCCAGGAGGACTCCGATGCGGCATCGCAGGCGGTCGTGGCCGAGATGGAGAAGCGCTTCGGCGCAGTACTGAGGGGTTGATGTGAACGCCAAAGGCACGAAGGCTCAAAGTGACGACATCCGTTTCTTCTTTGTCGTTTCGTGCCGTGGTGGTTCTCGATGATCGCCGGCGTCGATGAGGTGGGGCGGGGGCCGCTGGCCGGCCCCGTCGTCACCGCGGCGGTGATCCTCTCACCGGACGATCCGATGCTCGGCCAGTACCGCGACTCCAAGAAGCTTTCGGAGAAGAAGCGGCTGATGATGTATCGCAACATCCGCAGGCATGCCGTGGCCTACGCCGTGGCGCAGGCCAGTGTCGAGGAGATCGACCGGCTCAATATCCTGCATGCCACCATGCTGGCCATGCGCCGGGCGGTCGACGGGCTGGATCAGCGCCCTGCGAAGGTGCTGGTGGACGGTAACCGCGTGCCGGAGCTGGCCGTGCCGGCCGAGGCGATCGTCGGCGGTGACGATTCGGTACAGTGCATTGCCGCAGCCTCCATCGTCGCCAAGGTGGTGCGCGATCGCATGATGCGCTGGCTCGATTTCCGTTATCCCCAGTATGAGTTCACCCGTCACAAGGGCTATGGCACCAAGGTGCACATGGATGCACTGGGCGAGCACGGGCCATGCCCGGCCCATCGCCACAGTTTTGCTCCGGTAGCGAAATTTTCGCAGGCGTGACCCCGGTCACTGGCAAGCCGTTGTGAATCACTAACGTGGGCTGTGCAACTTCCGACCTCTGACGGTTGCAGCGCTCATCCTCGATGAGTGCACAGTGATCGGCCCGGTGCGTGCCTGGAGTCTCCCCTTCCTTCCTTCCGACGCCCGGGCCGATTCTCTTTTCTCGATCCCCCGGAATACCCGTCTTTTGTGCCCTGCCGGCGTCAATCGTGCTCACATACCGTGGGTATGCTGCGCGCGTTTTCCTAGGCAGGGCGCAAAATCCGGGCATTCCGGAATATCGATCCCGGTATTTGATCAGGCCAATATCTGTCTCTTGTCCGCTGCCGGCGTCAAACATGCTCACATACCGTGGGTATGCTGCGCGTGTTTTCCTTGCCAGCGGGCAACATCCAGGCATTCAGGATGGCCAAAGGCTGGTGGTGTCTTTTGCGCCCTGCCGGCGTCAATCGTGCTCACATACCGTGGGTATGCTGCGCGCGTTTTCCTAGGCAGGGCGCAAAATCCGGGCATTCCGGAATATCGATCCCGGTATTTGATCAGGCCAATATCTGTCTCTTGTCCGCTGCCGGCGTCAAACATGCTCACATACCGTGGGATGCTGTGCGCGGTTTCCTTGGCAACAAACAACACCCAGGCATTCAGGAAGGCCAAACGGTAGAACATTCCTGTTTACATTCTTCCAGTATTTTCCTTGGCAGGATGCAAAACCCAGGCACTCCGGAATATCGATGCAGGCATTCCCGAAGGACAAAGGCTTAAACGGATATGTGCGATTCTGAGGTGTTGGCGGTTCGTGGCAGTTGGTAGAGGGCTATGCCGGTTCGAATCGGGCAACTCCCGTGCTATCTTGCGGCCATGGCGCAGGGCGAGGATTTTTCCGGACACACACCAATGATGCAGCAGTATCTCCGTATCAAGGCGGAGTATGCCGACTGCCTGCTCTTCTATCGCATGGGCGATTTCTACGAGATGTTTTTTGACGATGCCGTCGCCGCATCGAAGCTGCTCGATATCGCGCTGACCAAGCGCGGCAAGTCGGGTGGCGACGATATTCCGATGGCAGGCGTCCCCTGGCATCAGGCCGAGAACTACCTGGCCCGGCTGGTCGGGGCAGGGCAGCGGGTGGCCATCTGCGAGCAGATGGAACCGCCGAACGGTGCCAAGGGGCCGGTGAAGCGGGAAGTGGTGCGCGTGGTTACCCCCGGCACCATCACCGAATCGGAACTGCTGGCCCACGATCGTGCCGCACCGCTTGCGGCCCTGACCCGCAACGCAGGCAAGTGGGCCATCGCCTCGCTCGACCTGGCCAGCGGCCAGTGGCAGTTGCTGGAGGGGAGCAGCGAACCGGCCCTGGAAGAGCAACTGGCCGTGCTGGCGCCGGCCGAACTGCTGCTCGCTTCCAAAGACGAAACCGTTGGCGAGCTGCCGGTCTACCGGCCCGGCGACTGGAGCTTTTCGCATGAAGTGGCGCGCGAGCAGCTGGAGCAGCGCTTCGGTGTGGCGGACTGGCAGGCGCTCAACCTTGAATCGCATCCGCTGGCAGCCGCTGCGGTCGGGGCGGTGCTGGTCTATCTGGAGCAGACCCAGAAGTGCAGCCTCGATCATCTCACCCTGCCGGTGTTCCGCGAAACAGCCCCCGGCATGCAGATCGATGCCCGCTCGCGCCGCAATCTCGAGCTCTATTACGGCCTGAACGGTGATCCGAAGGCGGGTCTGGTGCGGGTGCTGGACCAAACCAGTACCCCGATGGGGGCACGCCTGCTGCGCGACTGGCTGGACCGGCCGCTGGGCGAGGTGGCGGCGATCCACGAACGGCAGGCGGCGGTGCAGAGTCTGGTCGACGATGCGGATGCCCGCGAGAGCGTTCGCGAACATCTGAAGCCGGTACGCGATATGGAGCGCATGCTCACCCGTATCGTGCTGAACCGTGCAAGCCCGCGCGATTACCGGGGGCTGGCCGACAGCATGCTGGCACTGCCACGGCTATTGGCGGCCATCGACGGCCGGGAAGGGCTCTATACGCAGATGCGAACGGCCATGGCCGGTCTTGAGGCGCTGGCGCAGAGGCTGGATGCCGCCATCGTCACCGAGCTGCCGCCGGTGATTCGCGAGGGCGGTCTCCTCTGCTCCGGCTTCGATGCCGAGCTCGATCGCCTCAGGGGCCTGGCGCAGGATGCCGGCGACTGGCTGCGCGATTACGAGGCGCGCGAGCGTGAGCGTACCGGGCTGGCCAACCTGCGGGTGAAGTACAATAAGGTGTTCGGCTACTTTATCGAAATCTCCAAGGCGCAGGCGAAAGAGGCGCCGGCCGACTATGTGCGCAAGCAGACGCTGGTCAATGCCGAACGCTTCATTACCGATGAGCTGCACCGCTTCGAATCGGAGATTCTGGGAGCCAGGGATGCGGCCCTGAACCGGGAGCTGGACCTGATCGAGGCGTTGCGCCAGGAGATATGCGCTGCCGCCACGGCCATCCAGGCGGCGGCGCGCGCCGTGGCCAGCCTCGATGTGCTGGCCTGCTTTGCCCATCTCGCCGTCGAGCACCGCTACGTCTGCCCCGAGGTGCATACCGGCCGCGGTATGAAAATCGTCGGTGGCCGCCATCCGGTGGTCGAGCAGATGCTGGAGAACGAGCCGTTTGTCGCCAACGACACCCACATGGAGATGAAGAGCCGTCGCTTCATGCTGCTCACCGGCCCGAACATGGGCGGCAAATCGACCTACATGCGCCAGGTGGCCTGGGTGACCTGGCTGGCCCATACCGGCTGTTTCGTGCCGGCCGATGAGGCGCGGGTACCGCTGACGAAACGTATCTTCACCCGCATCGGGGCGGGCGACGAACTGGCATCCGGCCGCTCTACCTTCATGGTCGAGATGATGGAGACGGCGGCGATTCTCAATCATCTGGAGCCGCGCTCGCTGGTCATTGTCGACGAGATCGGGCGCGGTACCAGTACCTGGGATGGCCTGGCCATCGCCTGGGCCGTGGCCGAGCGCCTGATCGCGGCCGACGATGTCCTGAGCCTGTTTGCCACCCACTACCATGAACTGACCGAGTTGCCGGACGAGCATGAGGAGGCGTTCAACGCCTCGGTGTCGGTGCGCGAATGGAACGGCCAGGTGATCTTCATGCATCGCATCATCGAGGATGCGGCCGATCAGTCCTACGGCATTGCCGTGGCGCAACTGGCCGGCCTGCCGCCGACCGTGGTTAAGCGGGCGCGCGAACACCTGTTCCGGCTGGAGCATGCCTCCGAGCTGCATGCCGAGAAGGGGCATCCGCAACTGGGGCTGTTTGCCGAGGCGGAGCGGCGCAAGAGCGAGGCGGAGAACGCCCGTCTGCGCGGCCTCGTCGAGGCGTTGCAGGGGCTCGATATCGATGCCATGCGTCCCATCGATGCCCTGAACGCCCTGCAGTCCCTTAAGGAAGAGTTTGGAGGCAACGATGTCTGAAGCGCGTAAGCAACTGGATACCCTCTATGCCGACATCGGTGCCATGTTCGATCGCGGCGAGAGCGGTGGGGCGCTGGTGCGTCACATGTGTGCCGGTGTCGACCGTATTCTGGTCGAGCTCTGGCAGGCCGAGGCACCGACGGCGGCGAAAGCGATCGATCTGGTGGCGGTCGGCGGTTACGGGCGCGGCGAGCTGGCTCCCTTCTCCGACTGGGATATCTGGTTTCTGGTGCCCGAGAAGATCGACGATGTCTGCGAGCAGGAGCTGCAGAGCTTCCTCTATGCCCTGTGGGACATGAACGTGAAGATCGGCCATGCCGTGCGCAGCGTGAAAGAGACGCTGGCGCATGTGCGCGAGGAGTGGGAGTCGGCCACGGCGGCGATGGAGTCGCGCCTGCTGGCAGGCAACGGTGCCCAGTACAACGACCTGCAGGCGAAGCTGGCCAGCTTCTTCAAGCGCCGGCGCAAGGCCTTTGTCGAGGCCAAGTTCGAGGAGCTTAGGAACCGTCATGCAAGGTGCGGCAACACCGCCTTTCTGATGGAGCCGGATATCAAGGAGGGGCAGGGCGGCCTGCGCGATGTGCAGGCGGTCTTCTGGATGGCCAAGGCGTGGTATGCGATCCCCGAAATCGCCGGTCTTGTGGCCGAGGAGGCGCTCTCCGGGAAGGAGTGTGGCCACCTGCTGGGAGCACAGGATTTTTTGTGGCGCTGCCGCACCGGCCTGCATTTGGAACTGAAGCGCGGCGGCGATCGCCTGGGCTTCGAACAGCAGGCGCAGCTGGCCGAGCGTATGGGCTACGAGCGCAGCGAAAGCAGCCCGGCCGTCGATGCCTTCATGAAGGATTACTTCCGCCATGCCGGCCGTATCGCCCGTGTCTCAGGCCTCTTGATGATGCATTTCAACGAGCTGCTGCACCCGCAGCGCTTCGTCTCCCCGCGCGTGATCGGCGATGGCTTTGTACTGGAAGGGCAACGGGTCGGCATTGTCGATGACAATGTATTCCAAGAGGAGCCGTTACGCATGCTGCGCGTCTTCCATGTCGCCCAGCAGGATCATCGCCGGCTTTCCAGTCATGTTCTGCGCCAGATTCGTGAGGACGGGCGCCTGATCGACGATGCTTTCCGGGATAATCCGGAGGCACACCGCATCTTCCTCGACATCCTGCGCCATCCGCGCAACGTCGCCTGGGCCCTGAAAGAGATGAACGATACCGGTGTGCTGGGCCGCTTTATTCCCGAGTTCCGCGAGGTGGTGGGACTGGGACAATTCAACCGCTACCACGCCTACACGGTGGATGAGCACACCATTCGTGCTGTGGGTGAGGCGCGTAACATGTTTCACCACGACCGCGAAACGCGCCTGCCGCTGGCCGAACAGATCTGGAAGCGGCTCAAGCAGCCGGAGCTGCTCTATCTGGCCCTGATCTTTCATGATATCGCCAAGAGCATGCCGGGCGACCACTCCGTGAACGGGGAGGTGCTGGCCCGCAACTTCTGCAAACGCATCGGGCTGAGCAACGATGAGACCGCGCTGGTTGCCTGGCTGGTGCGCGAGCATCTGACCATGGCGATGACCTCGCAGCGCTCGGACCTTTCCGATCACGAAGTGATCAAGCGCTTTGCCGCGCATGTGGGTGACAAGGAGCGGCTCAACTATCTTCTGGTACTCACCGTGGCCGATATCGCCGCGGTCGGTCCCAATATCTGGAACGACTGGAAAGGGGCGCTACTGCAGGAGCTTTACCAGGCCACGGCCCGGCAGCTGTTGCACGAGGAGAGTGCCGGCGAGGCGCTGAAGGCACGGGTGGTTGGACGTATCGAGGCGGTTCGTGACCTGGCGGATGAAGGTGAGCGTGAGGCGTTATCCGTGGTGCTGGAGGCACTGCCGTGGCGTTGTGTGATGCAGTTCCCGGCGGCCCAGCTTCTGGCGCTGGGTCATATGCTGCAGGGGGCCGGTGACGGCGAAGCGATCGAGATTCATGCCGATCCGCGCCGCAGCGAGACGGTAGTGATGGTGGCGGCGAAAGAGCGCTCGCGCCTGTTTGCGGCCCTGACCAGCGTACTGGCGACCGGCCACGTCAATATCATCGCAGCTCAGGCTTTTGAGATCAGCCATGGACGGGTACTCGATGTCTTTCATGTGCAGGGGCCGGATGGCGGGCCGTTGCAGGTCCAGGCTGATATCGATCGCCTCAAGGCGCGGATTGCCCAGACGATGGCCGAAGACAAGCTGACGCCGCCGGCGAAGGTCTCCGGGCGTAATATCAGCGTGCTGATGCGGCAGGTGCCGGTGTCGGTGCGCGAGCTACCGCTTGCCTCGACCCGGCAGACGGCTATCGAGGTGACGGCTGCCGATCGGCAGGGGCTTCTGGCCCGTTTCGCCTATGTGATCAGTGCGGCGGGTTACGATCTGAAGGGGGCGGCAATCTCCACCTTCGGTGAACGGGTGGTCGATGTCTTCTTTGTCGAGGCAGCCGATGCAGCCAGGCTGACGCAGGAGCAGGTGAATGCGTTGGCGCGGCAACTGGCCGATGTGGCCGTGTTGCCCGAGGATGAACATTGAGCCTCTTCTCCCGTCTGATGCCCGGCCGGCGGCACGGTTTCGTGCTGGCCCTGGGCGGTGGCGGCGGGCGGGGGCTGGCCCATCTCGGCGTGCTGGCGGAGTTGGAGGCGCATGGCCTGCGCCCCTCGGCGATTGTCGGCAGCAGTATCGGGGCCCTGTTCGGGGCGGTTTATGCTCTGGAGCCGGATGCGGACAGGGCGATCGACAAGGTGCTCAGTTTCCTCGATTCGCCGATGTTTGCCGATCTCGATCTGCCCACCATCGCCGCGGCCGATGTCAGCGACCAGAGCTGGCTCTCCAGGCTGACGGCGGCAGCACGCCAGTCGATCCTCTTCACCCGTGCAGCCACCGAAATCGCCATCGCCGATTCGGCCCAACTGGAACGGGTGGCGCGCATCTTCTGTGAGGAGCGCTCTTTCGACGATCTGGTGATTCCCCTTTACATCACGGCGGCCGAGTTCCCCGGTGGCGAAACCCACCTCTTCTCGGCCGAATCGCAGGTGAACCTGCATCATGCCATCGCTGCCAGCATGGCCATTCCCGGCGTGTTCAGCCCGGTGACGATCCGGGAGAGCCGCTATGTCGATGGCGGTGTGGGCAGCGAATTGCCGGTCGACGAGGCGCGCAGGGTGGCGGGGAAAGGGAGACGGGTGGTGGCGGTCAATGTCGGAGCCCGCCCTGATCCCGAGTATCTGCCGGGCAATGTCATCAGCATGCTCGACTGGGCCAACCGGGTGAAAGCCCTGCAACTGCGCCAGCATGAGAAACGGCAGGCCGATATCGTGATCGAGCCGCTGGTTGGTTATCGCCAGTGGCACGACTTCTCCGGTCCTGTCGAGGAGATCGAGCGGGGACGTGTGGCGGCGCGCGAGGTGATGCCGCAACTGCTGCGGGAGCTGAGGGGATGAACGGCTACAGCTGGAACCTGAACACACCCGAACAGCTGCTGAGCCTGATCGGCTCGGTGCTGCTGCTCTCGGCCTATTTCCTGATGGTGGCGCGGCCGTTGCTGCGTGTCTGGTACTTCTCGATCAGCATGCTCGGCAGTGCCCTTCTGCTGGTCGTGGCGCTGATCTATCACAATCTCGGCTTCCTGCTGCTGGAGTCGACCTGGATGTCGATCAACGCCTGGGGGCTGTGGAAGGTGTACCATGGCCATCCCTGAGCGGGCCGTCATCCTGGCTGCCGGGCTCGGTACCCGCCTGAAATGGCTGACCGATAAGCGGCCCAAGGCGCTGATGCAGGTGGGCGACGATCCGGCCATCGTGCATGTGATTCGACATCTTGCGGCACATGGGGTGCGCGAGATCGCCATCAATGCCCATCACCATGCCGGGCTGCTGATGCAGGAGCTGGGTGATGGCAGTCGTTACGGGGTGCATCTTCAATACAGTCAGGAGCGTGAACTGCTCGATTCCGGTGGCGGGGTGCGCCAGGCGATGATGCGGTTGCCGGGGGAGGGGCCGCTGCTGGTGCACAACGCCGATGTGCTGGCCGATATCGATCTGCATGCCCTGGCCGCAACGTTGCCCGAAGGCGGTGCTGCCCTGGCGCTCGTTCCCAATCCCGCCCATCATCCGCATGGGGATTTCGCGCTCCGTCAGGGGCGGGTCATGGCGGCGGAGGTGCGCCCATTCACCTTTGCCGGTGTTTCGCTCTGGGATGCGACGGTTCTGGCCGGCTATCCGGCTGGCACGGCCTTTGCGCTGACGCAGCCGATGCGGGCCCTGATCGGGCAGGGGCGGCTGGCCGGCATGGTGCATCGCGGGAGCTGGTTCGATATCGGGCGGCCGCGCGATCTGATGCAGGCACGGCGCGAGCAGGGGTGACGGCCGAACTGGAGGTCGTTCGCGCAGGCTTCCTCGGTAGCCTGGCAGCGGGCATGTGCACCGGTATCGGTGCGCTCATCGTCTTTGCTATCCGGCGCCTCTCCACGCGGATCGAGGTGCTGATGCTTGCCTCGGCCGCCGGCATTATGCTCGCAGCCACCTTCTTCTCGCTGCTGGCTCCGGCGCTGGATATGGCCGCTTCATTGATGAACGGCAAGGCTGCCGCAGCCGCTGTGGTGGTCGGAGGGCTGCTGCTGGGGGCGGGAGGGCTGCTGGCCCTGCATCGCCTGTTGCCGCACGAACACTTCTTCACCGGGCATGAGGGGGCCGATTCCCGTTCGCTGAGTCGCATGTGGCTGTTTGTGATCGCCATTGCCCTGCATAACTTTCCCGAGGGGATGGCGGTCGGTGTCGGCTTTGCCGGCAGCGATGCCGCTCACGGCCTGTCGCTGGCTGCCGGAATCGGCATCCAGAATATCCCCGAAGGGCTGGCTGTGGCCGCTGCCCTGCTTTCGGTCGGCTACGGGCGTGGCCGGGCCTTTGGCGTGGCTTTCCTGACCGGCCTGATCGAGCCGCTGGGCGGCCTGTTCGGCAGTGCCGCCGTCTGGCTGGCGCAGCCGATGATGCCGTGGGTGCTCGGCATGACGGCGGGTGCCATGCTGTTTGTCATCTGCGACGAGATTATCCCCGAAACCTGGCGTAAGGGTTACGAGACCCTGGCCACCATCGCGCTGGTCATTGGCTTTGCCCTGATGATGTTTCTCGACGTGGTACTGGGCTGATGGGATGGCCTGAATTGTCTACACTCGGGGGAGTGTATGGCAGGCCACAGGAGAGAGCATGAAGATCGAACGCATTCTGGTTCCCACCGATTTTTCCGAGGCATCGCGTGCCGCCATCGACGATGCCATCGATCTTTGTCGCCATTTCGATGCCGAGCTGCATATCCTGCATCTCTACGCACCGCAGCTCGAGTATGCCGGCATGGCCGAGATGCAGATGCCGGTGATCGACGATTTCAGCGAGCAGTTCCGGGCGGCCGCCGAAACACGCATGCAGCAGCTGGTCGAAGAGCTGGCCGGTAAGATCGAGCCGGTGACGCATGTGCAGGAGAGTCTGCGCAACACGGCCGATGCCATCGTCGCCTTTGCCGACGAGTTGCCGGCCGATCTGATTGTCATCGGTCGTCATGGTCACGGCATGCTGGAGCGCTTGCTGATCGGCTCGACCACCGAGCGCGTCGTGCGCCATGCCCGCCAGGATGTCTGGGTATCCGAGGTATCGCGGGACTGATCTCCCCCTGACATTGACATCATGGGTCAAAGCCGGTCGCCTGTCCGCTGCTGATCATCCGCAAGCGATGGCCGGGGAGGGGATATGACGCAGACCAAGGAAAAGTTGCAGGAGCACTGGCTGCTGATCGCCATGCTGGTGGCGATCGTCTGCGGTGGCGTGAGCGGCTACCTCTGGGGCGAGGCGATGATCTCGATCGCCTGGATCGGCCACTTCTTCCTCACAGCCCTGAAAATGCTGATCGTGCCACTGGTGGCGGCCAGCATCATCTCCGGTGTGGCCGGCCTGGGTGATGTGCGCAGGCTTGGCCGGCTGGGCGGGGTGAGTGTGCTCTACTATGCCACGACAACCCTGATCGCCGTCTCCATCGGCCTGCTGATGGCCAACCTGTGGCAGCCGGGTGTCGGGGTGCCGCTGGGCGATGCGGCAGCACCGGCCCACAAGAGCGGCGATATCGGTGTCACCGATCTGATCCTGTCGCTGGTGTATCCCAATATCATCGCGGCGGCGGCCGAGATGAAGCTTTTGCCGATCATTCTCTTCTGCATCGTGCTTGGCGCGGCCCTCTCCACCCTTGGTGAGCGGGGTCGGCCGGTGATCGCTTTCTTCGACGGCCTCAACGACGGCATGATGAAGGTGGTCGAGTGGCTGATGTGGCTCGCTCCCATTGGCGTGTTCGCCCTGATCGCCTCCAAGCTCGGCGAGGCCGGGGGCGGGGAGGCCTTTTTCGCCCTGCTGGCAGGGCTTGGCAAGTATGTGCTGGCCGTGATCTCGGGGCTTTTGACCCATGCCGTGGTGCTCTGCCTGCTGCTGTTGTGGCTGGCGCGCAGGCAGGTGCGCGACTACCTCTCGCACATGGCCACGGCCCTGATTACTGCCTTCTCCACCTCATCCTCCAGTGCGACGCTGCCACTGACCATGGAGGGGGTGAAGATGGCCGGTGTCCCCGAGCATGCCCGCCGCTTCGTGTTGCCGCTCGGTGCGACGATCAACATGGACGGTACGGCACTTTACGAGGCGGTGGCAGCCCTGTTTATCGCCCAGGCCTTCGGTATCGATCTCTCCTTCGGTCAGCAGATGCTGGTCCTGCTTACGGCCACGATGGCGGCGATCGGAGCGGCAGGAATCCCGGAAGCCGGGCTGGTGACCATGCTGATCGTGCTGGAGGCGGTCGGCCTGCCGCAGGAGGGGATCGGCCTGATTCTGGCCGTGGACTGGTTCCTCGATCGCTGCCGGACGACGGTCAATGTCTTCGGCGATTCGGTGGGGGCGGCGGTGGTCGGCCGTTTCACTGCGAAGCCGGACTAGGGCCTGTTAACACGAATTTCGGTGTTGCCGCTGTTGCCCCAAACCGGGCCACTCGGCGTTACTCAGGATTCATTTGGAGGCACCAAATTTCATCCCTCGCGCCTTGATTGGCCCGGTTTGGGGCGCAGCCCTTCAGGGATAGGCCATTTTTCCGTCCTGCCGCGTTATCGCTCGCTTGTGTGCAATGAGCACGCCACGCTCGAAATGCCTTGCAGGGCCGACAAAATGGCCGTATCGGCGCCATCGAAATTCGTGTTAACAGGCCCTGGAGAGCGATTAAAACCGCTTCATTTGTATCTGACGGGCCGAGGCCCTAGAATGCAGTGCTTTAACCATTTTCCGGAGGCAATATGCGCATTAAGGGCGAAGGATTGACGTTTGATGATGTACTGCTGGTACCGCAAGCCAGTGAGGTCCTGCCCAAGACGGCGGACATCTCCTCCCAGCTGACGCGCAAGATTCGTCTCAATATTCCGGTGCTTTCCGCCGCCATGGACACCGTCACCGAATCCGGTACCGCCATCACGCTGGCGCAGGAGGGTGGCATCGGTGTCATCCACAAGAACCTCACCCCGGCCGAGCAGGCCGCCGAGGTGCGCCGCGTGAAGCGTTACGAGGCCGGCGTGGTCCAGGATCCGCTGACGGTCGATGAGGATATGACCCTTCTCTCCGTCTACGAGCTTTCGCGCAAGAACGGTTTCTCCGGTTTCCCGGTTGTCGATAAGGCAGGCAAGCTGGCCGGCATCATTACCAACCGCGATATCCGTTTCGAGACCGACGTCTCCAAGAAGGTGAGTGCGGTGATGACCCCGCGCGACAAGCTGGTCACGGTGACTCCCGGTACCGATATCGATACCTGCAAGCGCCTCTTCTGCGAGCATCGCATCGAGAAGCTGCCGGTGGTCGATTCCGATGGCGCCCTGTGTGGCATGATGACCGTGCGCGACATCGAGAAGGCTTCGGCCCATCCGCTGGCCGTGCGCGACAAGCTGGGTCGCCTGCTGGTGGCAGCCGCCATCGGTGTCGGTGACAAGGAGATGGAGCGCTTCGAGGCGCTCTATGCCGAGGGCGTCGATGCCGTGGTGGTTGATACGGCCCATGGTCACTCCAAGGGCGTGATCGAGCAGGTGCGTGAGATCAAGAAGCGTTACGGTGACGAGATCCAGGTGATCGGTGGTAACGTGGCCACAGCCGAGGCCGTACGCGATCTGGCTGCAGCCGGTGCCGATGCCGTCAAGGTGGGTATCGGTCCGGGCTCGATCTGCACCACCCGCATTGTGGCCGGTGTCGGTGTGCCGCAGCTCTCGGCCGTCATGGAGTGTGCCGAGGCAGGCAAGGAGGTCGGTGTCCCGATCATTGCTGACGGTGGTATCAAGTTCTCCGGCGATTTCGCCAAGGCGATGGCAGCCGGTGCCTCGACCTGCATGTTCGGTTCGATGTTCGCCGGTACCGATGAGGCGCCGGGCGAGAAGATTCTTTATCAGGGTCGTGCCTACAAGGCTTACCGCGGCATGGGCTCGATCGGCGCCATGAAGCAGGGGTCCAAGGACCGCTACTTCCAGGGCGATGTCGATGAGGCGATGAAGCTGGTTCCGGAGGGTATCGAGGGGCGTGTGGCCTATAAGGGTGCCTTGGGCGATATCCTGCATCAGCTGGTCGGCGGCCTGCGTGCGGCCATGGGCTATGTGGGTGCCCCGACCATTGAGGGGATGCACGAGCGTTCGGTTTTCGTACGCATCACCGGTGCCGGCCTGCGTGAGAGCCACGTCCATGACGTGACCATTACCGAGGAAGCTCCTAACTATCGCCTCGATTCCTGAATCTGAACTGCAATGGCGCCGGGAGACCGGCGCCTTTTACATTCTGGTGGTTAATTAACAATGGAAAAAATTCTGATTCTTGATTTCGGTTCGCAGTACACCCAGCTCATTGCGCGGCGGGTGCGCGAGGCCGGGGTCTACAGCGAACTGCATCCGTGGGATATGGAAGAGGCCGAGATCCGTGCCTTCGCACCGACCGGCATCATCCTTTCCGGTGGCCCCAACTCTGTTTACGAGGATGAGACGCCGAAGGCACCGCAGGTGGTGTTCGAGCTCGGTGTGCCGGTGCTCGGTATCTGCTACGGCATGCAGACGATGGCCGCCCAGCTGGGGGGTATGGTCGAGACGGGCGACGTGCGCGAGTTCGGTTACGCCGAAATCTACACCTCCGGCAATACGAAGTTGCTGCGCGGTATCGAGGACAAGGAGAACGGTGTTCTCGATGTCTGGATGAGTCATGGCGATAAGGTGGCCGGTCTGCCGGAAGGCTTCCATGTCATCTGCTCCAACGACTCCACCCCGATCGCCGGCATGGCCGACGAGAGCCGTGGTTTCTACGCCCTGCAGTTCCATCCTGAAGTGACCCACACCAAACAGGGCAAGGCGATCCTCTCCCGTTTCGTGCACGATATCTGCGGCTGTGGCCGCGAGTGGACGATGCCGCACTTTATCGATGAGGCGGTGGCGAAAATTCGCGATCAGGTCGGCGATGAAGAGGTGATCCTCGGGCTCTCCGGTGGTGTCGACTCTTCGGTGGCGGCGGCTCTGCTGCAGCGCGCCATCGGTGATCAGCTCACCTGTATCTTTGTCGACAACGGCCTGCTGCGCCTCAATGAAGCGGAGCAGGTGATGGAGACCTTTGCCGAAAATCTCGGTGTGAAGGTCGACCATGTCGATGCGACCAACCGCTTCATGGATGCGCTGGCCGGCGAGGACGATCCCGAGGCGAAGCGCAAGATCATCGGGCGCGAATTCGTGCATATCTTCCAGGAAGAGGCCGAAAGGCTGCCGAAGGCCAAATGGCTGGCGCAGGGCACGATCTACCCGGATGTGATCGAGTCGGCCGGTTCCAAGACCAAGAAGGCGCATACCATCAAGAGCCACCACAATGTGGGCGGCCTGCCCGATACGCTGCATCTGAAGCTGCTGGAGCCGCTGCGTGACCTGTTCAAGGACGAGGTGCGCGAGCTGGGCGTCGCCCTTGGACTGCCGCGCGAGATGGTATACCGTCATCCCTTCCCCGGACCGGGGCTTGGGGTGCGTATCCTGGGCGAGGTGAAGCGTGACTACGCCGATATCCTGCGCCTGGCCGATGCCATCTTCATCGAGGAGCTGCGTGCGTCGGGCTGGTACGACAAGACCAGTCAGGCATTCGCTGTCTTTTTGCCGGTGAAGTCGGTCGGGGTGATGGGCGACGGACGCACCTACGAGTGGGTTGTGGCCTTGAGGGCGGTGGAGACGCTCGACTTCATGACGGCGCAGTGGGCGGAGCTGCCGCATGCGCTTCTGGCCCGCGTCTCCAACCGTATCATCAACGAAGTGAAGGGCGTGAACCGGGTGGTCTATGACGTGACTGGCAAGCCCCCCGGCACCATCGAATGGGAGTGAATGTGAAATATTCTATGATCGCAGCGGTTGCCGCTGCTGTAATGCTGGCCGCCTGCGGTCAGGCCAACGATAAGGACAAGGCTGCCGGTGCCGTGAAGCTGGACAGCGAAACGGCCAAGGTGAGTTATGCCATTGGTCTCGATATCGGCAGTACCCTGAAGGGGCTGAATACCGAGATCGATATGCAGGCCTTCAACGAGGCCGTCAATGCACGCCTGAACGGCGAGAAGCCGCGCATGGATGCCAAAGAGGCGGGAGCTGCCCTGCAGGGCTTTTTCCAGAAGCAGGCCAAGGCCGAGGTGGCCAAGCGTGCTGAGGCTGGCAAAGCGAACAAAGAGGCCGGCGAAAAGTTCCTCTCCGAGAATGCCAGGAAAGAGGGCGTGAAGACCACCGCCAGCGGCCTGCAGTACAAGGTGCTGACCGCCGGAACCGGTGCTACGCCGAAAGCGACGGACAAGGTGACCGTGCACTACAAGGGTACGCTGATCGACGGTACCGAGTTCGACTCTTCCTACAAGCGCGGCCAGCCGGCCACCTTCCCGGTGAACGGCGTGATCAAGGGCTGGACCGAGGCGCTGCAGCTGATGAAGGTTGGCGGCAAGTACCGTCTCTTCATTCCGTCCGACCTGGCCTATGGTGCCCGTGGTGCCGGCAACAAGATCGGTCCGAACTCGACCCTGATCTTCGACGTCGAGCTGCTGGGCGTGAATGACGACGGCAAGCAGGGCTGAGCCGAAAACAGATACAGAGGATAAGAGATGTTTGATCGTCTGAGTGAAAAGCTGGGAGGCATTGCCAACCGCCTGCGCGGTGCGGCAAGGGTCTCCGAGGCCGACCTCGATGCCACGCTGCGTGAAATGCGCATGGCGCTGCTGGAGGCCGATGTGGCCCTGCCGGTGGTGCGCCACCTGATGACGGAGGCGCGCGAGCGTGCGCTGGGGGCGGAGGTGGCCAAGAGCCTGCAGCCGGGCCAGGTGATCATCAAAATCCTGCACGATGTGCTGGCCGATGTGCTGGGCGGTGCACGGCGCGACCTCGACATTTCGGCCATCCCGTCGGTCATCCTGCTTTGCGGCCTGCAGGGTGCCGGTAAGACGACGACGGCGGGCAAGCTTGCCCGCCTGCTCGCCAGCCAGGGGCGCAAGGTGGCGATGACCAGTGTCGATGCCACCCGTCCTGCGGCGCGTGAGCAGCTGCAGGTGCTGGCAGGGCAGGTGGATGTACCTTACCTGCACGGCGAGGGATCGACGGCCATTGAGATGGCCCGTTCCGCACTCGATCAGGCCCGCACCTCCGGCCATCACGTACTGATCCTCGATACCGCCGGTCGCCAGGTGGTCGATGACGAATTGATGGCCGAGATCAAGGGTGTCGGTGAGGCGATCAAGTCGTCCGAACGTCTGCTGGTGCTCGATTCGATGACCGGTCAGACGGCCCTTTCCATTGCTGAGCAGTTCCATGCGGCCCTGGATCTCTCCGGCTGTATCCTGACCAAGACCGATGCCGACGTGCGCGGCGGTGCGGCGCTCTCCGTCGCCTACAGTACCGGTGTGCCGGTGCGCTATGTCGGTACCGGCGAGAAGATCGATGCCTTTGAGGCTTTCGATCCGACCCGTATGGCCGGGCGCATTCTCGGCCAGGGCGACGTGGTCGGGCTGGTCGAGAAAATCCAGGCCACCGTCGATCATGAACAGGCCGAGAAGCTGGCCAAAAAGGTCAAGAAGGGTTCGTTCGACCTGATGGATTTTGCCGAGCAGCTGGGGCAGATGCAGAACATGGGCGGCATGGCCGGTATGATGAAGATGATGCCGGGTATGAATGTACCCAAAGAGGCGCTTTCCCAGATCGATGACAAGCCGCTCAAGCGCATGCAGGCGATGGTCTACTCGATGACGCCCAAGGAGCGCCAGTACCCGAAACTGATGAATGGCAGCCGCAAGCGGCGTATTGCCGCAGGTTCCGGTACCAGCATCCAGGAGCTGAACCAGATGCTCAAGCAGTTCACCCAGATGCAGAAGATGATGAAGAAGATGAAGACGGGTAAAGGCAAGCGCATGATGGCGGGCCTGGCCCAGAGAATGGGCATGCCGGGTGGCATGCCGAAGATGTAAGCAAGCCCGCGTCTTGCGGGCAGGGGCGTGCCCGTCTATAGTGCGCCGCCCTGAGATTGGATAAGAGGTATCAAACATGGCAACAGTTATTCGTTTGCAGCGCGGTGGCCGCAAGAAGCGTCCGTTCTACGCCGTAGTGGTTATGGACGAGCGTAAGCGCCGCGATGGTGCATTCATTGAGAAGCTTGGCTACTTCGATCCGTGCACGGATCCGGAAGTGATCGAGCTGGATCTGGAGCGCGTCAAGTCCTGGACCGACAAGGGTGCCCAGGTATCCGAGCGCGTGGCCAGCCTGATTGAAAAGGCCGCTTCCAACAGCTAAACCATTGCTTCACGTCGGCGACATCCAGGGGGTGCATGGCCTCAAGGGTGCGCTGACCATCTACTCGTATACCCGGCCTGCCGACGGCATCGCCGGGTATTCTTGTTGGTGGGTGGGTGAAAGCGAACAGCAGGCCAAAGCCTATCCGGTGCGCCGCTGCTGGCAGCACGGCAAGCGCGTGCTGGCCGAGCTGGAAGGTGTTGACGGCCGTAATGCCGCCGAGGCACTGAAGGGCCAGAAAATCTGGGTGGCGCAGGGTGAGGTTGAGGTCGGTGAGGATGAGTACCTGTGGGAAGAGCTTATCGGCTGTGAGGTCTGCACCGATGATGGCGTGCTTCTCGGTCGGGTGACGGCGCTGGAGGAGTATGGCGCCCAGGATAACCTTGCTGTACGCACCATTGAGGGGGCTATAGAGCCCGGCGAGTGGCTGCTCCCTTTCATTGAAGATGTCATTCTCGATGTCGATCTGGATGCCCGACGTATCACGGTGCACCTGCTTGAAGGAATGGATGCGTGTTTTACGCCCGGATTCTGACCCTTTTTCCCGAATTCTTTGATTCCCCGTTGGCCTGCTCGATTCCGAAGCGGGCTATCGAGGGTGGTCAGGCCAAAGTCGAGTGCATTCAGATGCGCGACTTTGCCCTTGATAAGCATCGCCGTGTCGATGATGTGCCCTATGGCGGTGGTCCCGGCATGGTGATGAAGCCCGAGCCGGTGGTGGCGGCGATTCGCCATGCACGTGAACAGGCCCCCGACACACGGGTAGTGATGCTCACCCCCAGCGGCACTCGTTTCGACCAGGCCAAGGCGCGCGAGTACGCAGCCCTTCCCGACCTGACCCTTCTCTGTGGCCGTTACGAGGGGATCGATGAGCGTGTGGTCGACTATGTCGATGAGGAGCTCTCCATCGGCGATTATGTCCTCTCCGGTGGCGAGCCTGCGGCGCTCTCCGTGCTCGATGCGGTGTTTCGCCTGCTTCCGGGGGTGCTGGGGGCTGCCGAGTCTGCAGAGCTCGACTCCTTCAGCGAGGCGGGAGTGCTCGACTGGCCGCACTATACCCGCCCTGAAACTTTCGAGGGTCGACAGGTGCCGCCCGTGCTGCTCTCCGGCAACCATGCGGAAATCGAGCGTTGGCGCCGCGAACAGGCCGAGCTGCGCAGCAAGAAGCAGCGGTGAGTGCGCCGAATATTGCCGTGGCCCTGGTGCACCATCCGGTGCTCAACCGGCTGGGTGAGCCCTCGACCACGGCCATCACCTCGATCGATGTGCACGACTTTGCCCGCAGCTGCGCCTTTTACGACATCGCGCCGGTCTATCTGGTGCACCCGGCCGCAGGGATGCATGCCCTGGTCGATGAGATGGTGGCCTACTGGCACGATGGGGCAGGGTCCAGGCGCAATCCGGGACGTGGCAATGCCCTGGATTCAATCCGGCTGGTCAACAGGCTGGAGGATGTGTTCGAGGATGCCGGTTACCGGCTCTGGTACACCTCGGCGACACCACCGCAAGAGGCCTGCGTGGCGCCCGATACGCTTGAAGATATGGAAGGGAATCATCTGATTGTCTTCGGTACCGGCTGGGGACTTGATGCAGATCGTCTGCCGAAACCAAATGGATGGTTGTCACCCATCGAAGGTATCGGTATGGTTCGCCACCTTTCCGTAAGGGCGGCTCTGGCCATTTATCTGGACAGAATCCGTCGATGAATTTGGAGGCAGTGAAAAATGCGTGCGTTGGATGATGTAACCAAGGATCAGTTGCGCGACGATATCCCGGAATTCCGCGAAGGCGACACGGTACGTGTGAACGTGCGTGTGGTCGACTTCAAGGAAGGCAAGAAGGGTGTCGAGCGTCGTGAGCGTCTGCAGGCGTTCGAAGGTGTTGTAATTGCACGCCACAACAAGGGCATCTCCAGCTCGTTCACTGTGCGCAAGATCTCCAATGGCGTGGGCGTGGAGCGTGTCTTCCCGCTGCATTCGCCGATGCTTGAGAGCATCGCGGTGACTCGCCGTGGTCGTGTGCGTCGTGCTAAGCTGTACTACCTGCGCGAACTGCGTGGTAAGGCGGCCCGTATCCGCGAGCGTCGTTACTAATCGTAACTTCGCCTTGGCGTTGATCATGGCAATGAGGGTCCCACTGTGGGCCCTCATTGTGTTTGTGGCTTGGGAAAGCGGCCGGAGTGGCCGCGGATAGAGTTTGAACAGCAGGAAACCGGTATCTGCCGGTTTCGTCATTACCGGAACCGAGGGAGTTGCTATGAGCAATCGTGATGATTTTTTTCGTGCCGATCTGGCCGATGCCGGCGTCGTTGATGCCATCAAGTCCGAGCTGGGTCGCCAGCAGCATACGCTGGAGCTGATCGCCAGTGAGAATATCGTCTCCCGTGCCGTCATGCAGGCGCAGGGCTCGGTGCTGACCAACAAGTATGCCGAGGGCTATCCCGGCCGCCGCTACTACGGAGGCTGCGAGCATGTCGACAAGGTCGAGGTGATGGCCCAGGAGCGCGCCTGTGAGATGTTCGGTGTAAAGCATGCCAACGTGCAGCCGCACTCCGGTTCCCAGGCCAACATGGCCGTCTACATGGCCGTGCTGCAGCCGGGCGACACCATCATGGGTATGGATCTGTCGCATGGCGGTCACCTGACCCACGGTTCGCCGGTCAATTTCTCCGGCCGTCTCTACAACGTGGTCGCCTACGGGGTGCGTGAAGGCGATGAGCGCATCGATTACGACGTTATGCAGCGCATGGCCGAGGAGCATCAGCCGAAGATGATCATC
The DNA here is from genome assembly GCA_964503475.1 of uncultured Zetaproteobacteria bacterium. GTDB lineage: Bacteria > Pseudomonadota > Zetaproteobacteria > Mariprofundales > Mariprofundaceae > CAZCZU01. The sequence goes on along the minus strand of CAZCZU010000032.1, from coordinate 3,312 downwards.
GGTGGCGCCTCCGCTTACGAGCGCGAGATCGATTTCGCCCGTATGCGCGAGATTGCCGATTCTGTTGGCGCCATTCTGATGGTTGATATGGCCCATTATGCCGGCCTGATCGCAGCCGGTGTCTATCCGTCGCCGGTGGAGCACGCGCACGTGGTCACCACGACGACGCACAAGACGTTGCGCGGGCCGCGTGGCGGCATGATCCTGACCAACGACGACGATCTGGCCAAGAAAATCAACTCGCGCATCTTCCCGGGCATCCAGGGTGGCCCCTTGATGCATGTCATCGCTGCCAAGGCAGTGGCCTTCGGTGAGGCACTGGGTGAGCAGTTCAAGGCCGATATGGCCCAGGTCATCAAGAATGCCCGCGCCATGGCCGAGACGCTGAGTAACGGTGGTCTGCGTATCGTCTCCGGCGGTACCGATTGCCATATGTTCCGTGTCGACGTGCGCCCGCAGGGGCTGAACGGCAAGCAGGCCGAAGAGGCGCTGGAGGCTGCCGGTATCACCACCAACAAGAACACCATTCCGTTCGATCCGGAATCGCCGTTTATTACCAGCGGCATCCGTATCGGTACTGCTGCCATCACCACGCGTGGCATGCAGGAGGCGGAAGCACGTCAGATTGGTGAAATGATCCTGAAGGTGACGCATGCGCCGAAGGATACGGCCGTGCGCGAGCAGGTGGCAGCCGAAGTGAAGGCGCTGACCGACCGCTTCCCCATTTACGAGGATTAAGCTCCTTTGCACTGCCCCTACTGCCCGAACGACGATACGCGCGTGATCGATTCGCGCGTGGTCGAGGATGGCGCGGCTGTCCGCCGCAGACGCGAGTGCGAGGCGTGCGGCAAGCGCTTCTCCACCTACGAACGGGCCGAGCTGCGCCTGCCTCTGGTGGTCAAGAAGGACGGCACCCGTCAGGCCTTCGATGTCGAGAAGGTGCGGGGCGGTATGCAAAAGGCGCTGGAAAAGCGTCCGGTTTCGGCCGAGCAGCTTGAGCAGGCCATGCATGCGGTGGTGCGGGCCGTGCAGGAGTCGGGCGAGTCGGAATTGCCGGCCGGTGAGGTTGGCGAGTATGTCATGCAACAGTTGCAGCGGCTCGATGGCGTAGCCTATGTGCGCTTCGCCTCGGTTTACCGCGAATTCAAGGATGTGGACGAATTTTTAACGGCTGTGAAGTCGGCAATGTCGACGGACAAGGCCAAGGGAGATAAGGGATGACGCTGAAGATTGCAGTATTGCCGGGCGACGGTATCGGCCCTGAGATCGTACGCGAGGCCGTCAAGGTTATGCAGGTGCTCAATGACCGCTTCGGCCTGAACGCCGAGTGGGAAGAGGCGCATATTGGCGGTGCGGGTTATGACGCGGCCGGCGATCCGCTGCCTGAGGCGACGCTGAAGCTGGCGCGTGAATCCGATGCCGTACTTCTCGGTGCCGTCGGCGGCCCGAAATGGGAGCCGCTGGACAAGCCGCTGCGGCCGGAGGCAGGGCTGCTGCGCATCCGTTCGGAGCTGGGGCTGTTTGCCAACTATCGTCCGGCCAAGGTGCATGATCAGTTGCTGGATGCCTCGACCCTGAAGCCGGAAGTGGTTCGGGGCGTGGATATCCTGGTGGTACGCGAGCTCGTTTCAGGTATCTACTTCGGTCAGCCGCGCGGTATCGAGGAGCTGGCCAACGGCGAGAAGCGTGGCTACAACACGCTGGCCTATACGACGAGCGAGATCGAGCGTATTGCGCGTACCGCCTTCGAGGCGGCGCGCCTGCGCGGCAAGCGTGTCTGCAGTGTCGACAAGGCCAATGTGCTGGAGTCGACCGAGTACTGGCGCGAGGTGGTGACGCACATCGGTGCCGAGGAGTATCCGGATATCGAGCTGTCGCATATGTATGTCGACAATGCCTCCATGCAGCTGATCCGCAATCCGAAGCAGTTCGACGTCATTGTCACCACCAATATGTTCGGTGACATCCTGTCGGATGAAGCATCGATGCTGACCGGCTCGATCGGCATGCTGCCGTCCGCTTCGGTGGGCGAGAAGTACGGCATGTACGAGCCGATTCACGGCTCCGCCCCCGATATCGCCGGTCGCGATATTGCCAATCCGCTGGCGACGATCCTGTCGGTGGCGATGATGCTCCGCTTCTCCCTTGATCGTGCCGATCTGGCCGACAAGGTGGAAGAGGCGGTTGAAAAGACCCTGAACGACGGTGTGCGTACCGGTGATCTGGCTGGCCAGGGGGAGACGGGCGTCTCCTGCTCGGCCATGGGTGATGCCGTTTGCCGTCGACTGGAGGAGTTAGTATGAGTGAACCATTTCTGCCCAAGAAGGATGGCTATAACGTTGCCGTAGTCGGTGCGACGGGTGCCGTGGGTCAGACGATGCTGGAGATCCTGGCCGAGCGTGACTTTCCGGTTGCCGAGCTGGTGCCGCTGGCATCCAGCCGCAGTGCGGGCTCCACGATCGAGTTCAAGGGTAAGGAATATGTCGTTCAGGATCTCGAAACCTTCGATCCTGCCGGCCTCGATATTGCCCTCTTCTCCGCCGGTGGCGGGACGTCCAAGCAGCATGCGCCGCGCTTTGCCGATGCGGGCTGCTATGTGGTCGACAACTCCAGCGCCTGGCGCATGGACGAGGATGTGGCCCTGGTGGTGCCCGAAGTGAATCCGGATGCGCTGGAGATGGCCCGCAGCAACCGCATCATTGCCAACCCGAACTGTTCGACGATCCAGATGGTGGTGGCACTGAAGCCGCTCAACGATGCGGTCCCCATCGAGCGTGTTGTGGTTTCCACCTATCAGGCTGTCTCCGGTGGTGGCGGCAAGGCGATCGATGAATTGGCTCAGCAGACGCGTAACCTGCTCTCCGGCCAGGAGGCTGAGGTCAATGTCATGCCGGCCCGGATTGCCTTCAATGTCATTCCGCAGATCGACGTTTTCCTTGAGGATGGTTACACCAAGGAAGAGCGTAAAATGATGGATGAGACGCGCAAAATCCTCGATGAGCGCATTGCTGTGACGGCGACCACGGTACGCGTGCCGGTTTTCTACGGTCATTCGGAATCGGTCAATGTGACCTTTGCAGGGGAGATGACGGCTGCGCAGGCACGTGAGTTGCTTGCGGCTGCCGAAGGCATCTGTGTCGTGGATGATCCGGCGGGGGAAGACTACCCGCTGGCGTCGGAAGCGGCGGGTACCGATCCGGTCTGGGTCGGCCGCATTCGTGACGACGCATCACATCCCAATACCTTGCACTTGTGGATAGTTGCTGATAATGTACGTAAAGGTGCGGCTCTAAATGCTGTACAAATAGCGGA
>CAZCZU010000031.1:0-32397 GCA_964503475.1 uncultured Zetaproteobacteria bacterium | reverse complement strand
TGAGCAAAATGGCCGAATAGACGAAGGTAGAGAGCAGAATTACCCCGATAACGATCGCCTTGAACATCTCCAGGTGCGCGAAATCGGCCGGAATCATCATCAGCATCACCACCGACAACCCCCCCTTGATACCGGCAAAGGTAAGCACCCCCCACCAGCGGAAATTGATATCGGCCATCTTGTGTGTGCGACGGGTGATAAAGGCGAACTTGGCCATCATCAGGGCGCGAATGATGGTCGTGGCGAGGAACATCGTCACAATCTCCAACCGGTACTGCCACAACAACGACAGATCGATGATCTCGGCCATGGCCACAAAAAGAATCGTATTGGCCACAAGGGCCAGCAACTGCACATCCTCCTTGGTACGCAGGTGGCGCTGCCGCTCCGCCATACCCATGCGAATCCGCCTGACCGCCGCCGTGATCAGGCGCGCGGAGGGACGCGTGCCTGCGGCCTCGTTGCGAATGGCCAGTTCGTCCTCATCCAGGCGCGCATCATCCTGATCCACGGCCTGGTTCATCACATGCTGCACGGTAATGGTGGCCACGATGCAGGCGAGGATGCCGGAGAGATGCATGTGCGAATGACCGCCGAACAGATTGAGCAGCACATAGAAGTGCTCGGCCAGTTCGAAGGCGCCATAACCGGTCATGATCAGCACCATCATCTCGGCGGTTCGGTTCTCGGTCGTCTTCATGGCCAGCAGGCCCAGGTAACCGATCAGCAACCCCATTAGTGCCGAGCCCAGCACCACGGCCACGCTGATCTGCGCCACATAGCCGGCCGTCACCTCACCACCCTCCAGTGCATAGAGGCCGATAAAGACAAAGACAATCAGGGCCGTGGCATCGTTGAACAGGCTCTCGCCCTCGCAGAGGATTTTCAGCCGGTGCGGCAGCTCGAATTTGGAAAAGATACTGACCACCGAAACGGGGTCGGTGGCCAGCACCATGGCAAACAGCACCACAATGGCGGCAACGGAGAGGTGATACTGACCGAAAAGCCAGTCGCCCAGCAGCAGGGCCGCCACCACCGACAGGGCCACGGCAACCACGGCAAGGTAGAAGAGGCTTAAGCCATGCTCCTTCAGATCGGCAAGCCTCAGCTCCATCGAGTCGGAAATCAGCAGAATCGGCAATAACAGGATAACCAGCCCGGCAAAGTGCTCGGTATCGCCGATCACCGAATAGTGCCCGTGGGTCAGCAGTTCGAAAGCGAGCGACAGTGCGATCAGCCCCAGCGGCGTCGGCACCTTCAGTTTCTCTTCCAGTTGCAGGGCCAGATAGAGAATGGCCGCAATGGCCAGCAGGGTAATGATCATCGTGCTCCCCTCATAAACAACCCGTCAGGACTGCAATGCGTCGCTACTCACACCGCCACATAGGCGACAAACAGGCCATAGAGCAGCGCATTACCGATCAGAAGCCTCGGCATCAGGCGGCCGGAGGCCTGCAGCAGCCAGAGCCAGCCGCAACCGGCCAGAGCCAGCACCACGGCCATGACGGCGAAGTTATCGCTGAAATGCCAGGGCATCAGCATCATGCCGATGGCCGGAATCACCGTTCCCTGAAACACCATCGCCCCGCTGATATTGCCAAAGGCCAGCGTATCGCGGCGGCGACGAATCCACAGGATCGAGTTCACCTTCTCCGGCAGTTCGGTGGCAACCGGCACAATCAGCAGCGACACCACCAGGGCCGAGACGGCAAACAGCTGGCTGGCATGTTCGACACCGTGCACAAAGAGGCGTGCCCCCCAGACCAGCAGTGCCAGCCCGACCAGCAACTGCACAAGAATCACCGGCATACTGTCGCCAGCGAGGCGCTTGAAGTAGAGGTCGCCATCGGCTTCGGTACCGTGCCCCTCCTCGACCAGCGACTGGCTGGCCCGGATCGTCCACAGCAGGTAGAAGAAATAGAGCATCAGCAGGCCAATCGCGATCACGCTGCGGGCGGTCTCCCATGCGGCAGGCAGCAGGGCTGCAATCACCACCACCAGATAACCGCTCAGGAACACCACCATATCGCGACGGAAGCCGCTCGGCTCCGGCTGCATGGCGATCCGCCAGCCGTGCTTCATACCTGCGGCGATACCCATCAGCCCCAGACTCAGAGTCGCCAGCATGAACGGAGCTCCCAGGATGGCGCCCAGGCCCACCTCGCGGTTCACGGCCTCGGAGGCACCACCGGCCAGGATGGCCACCATCGGCACGATGGTCTCGGGCATGGCGGTACCGACAGCGGCAAACACCGAGCCGGTCACCCCCTCCGAGACCCCCATCCGTTCACCCAGCACCTCAAGTGCATTGGTAAAAATCTGGGCCACAAAAAAGACCAGCAGCAGCGCTGCCAGCAGGGTCAGGAATACATCCATGTTCAGCCTTAGAGCAAAAAATTAATTAAACGCGACGCCCCATAATATACTGCTGCAGCAGCAGATACTCTTCGTTCATGTGACGAATCACGCTGGCCGCATGCACCAGGATATGGGCAAACAGGGCAAAGACGATGTCCTGGTTCTTCTGCATCAGCTCGGAGTAGCCGGAGCGGGTCAGCTTGTAGACCACGCAATCCTTCTTGGCTTTCACGGTAGCGCTGGCCACGTCGCCGGTCAGGAACGTCATCTCACCGAACATCGAGGCCTCTTTGGCTGTGGCCACACGCACGTTGTCGCCATTCTTGTTGACGGTGATATCCGCTTCACCGGAACGCAGCAGATAGAGCACGCCACCGGCGCTGCCCTGCTCGACGATCGTGTCACCGGCCTTGAACTCAGCCACATCAATGAGGTTATCCACCAGTTGCTGCTCGCCCTGATCGAGCTTGCGCAGCAGAACTTTCTCTTCCATCCAGGTCAAATCGATACCCATGAATCCTTCCTCCATCTGGTTACGAAACCGGCGATGCAAGCGCATCTGCGACCGACTTGCAAGCACTGTTGTCCTCTTCCTCTTTTGCTGGAAGAAGCAGAGCAATCCTGCTGCAATGCGCATATGGCTGATGCGATGCAGAACACACATGGCGGCATGCGCACGACTGCCGCAGCCAGGCCGCCCGCCGACAAGTGGCGCCAGCACTTCACACTCGATTTGCCCCGGCCCTCTCCCGGCTGCGTATGGGTGCATGCCTGCTCCATGGGTGAAGTGGGCTCGGTGGCGCCCCTGATCCGCTGGCTGCTTTCCGAAGGCCAGAGGGTGCACCTGAGCGTGGTCACCCGCACCGGCTTCGCCCACGGTGAGCGGCTTTTCGGCGACTCGGTCAGCATCGCCTACCTGCCGTGGGACCTGCCGGGGCTGATGCCGCGCTTCATTCGCCGCCTCAGGCCCGCCCTGCTGCTGCTCACCGAAACCGAATTCTGGCCCGGCATGCTGGGCGCCTGTCGCCGGCAAAATATCCCGGTCATCGGCATCAACACCCGCATCTCCGACCGCTCGTTTCCGCGTTATCGCGCCAGCCGTGCCCTGTGGCGCCGGTGGCTCGGCGATGTCCGTCTTTTCCTGCCGCAGAGCGATACCGATGCCGAACGCCTGGCCGCCATCGGCATCGATCCCGACCGCATCCGGGTGGCCGGCAACCTGAAATATGCCATTACGCCCCCCGAGGTCGATGCCAGCGCCTTGCGCCAACGTCTCGACACCACCCGTAAGCGCCCGATTCTGCTGGTCGCCAGCACCCATGCGGATGAGGAGTCGCGTATTCTGGCCATGTGGCCCGAGTGGAAACAGCTGCAACCGGAGCTGCTGCTGGTCATCGTCCCCCGCCATCCCGAGCGCTTCGATGCCGTGGCCGATGCCATCGACGCAACCACGCCGGCCTGGCTGCGCTGGAGCAGCATGAGTGCCGCCCCCCCCCAAAGCGACATCATCCTGATCGATGCCATGGGCGTACTGCAACAGCTCTACTGCATCGCCGATATCGCCGTCATCGGCGGCAGCCTGGCCGATGTGGGCGGCCACAACCCGCTGGAAGCGGCCGTCTGTGGCCGCGGTGTGGTGACCGGGCCGCACGTGCACAACTTTCGCGATGTCATGCAGGAGATGCAGGCTGCCGGTGGCGCCATTGTGGCCAGCGACGACAACGAACTGCAGGCGGCTGTGGCACGCCTGCTGCAAAAAGCGGACGAATTACGGCAACTCAATGCCCATGCCGCCCTGTTCATGCAGGACAAGGGGGCGGTACTGCCACGCCTGTGCGATGCCATTGCCCCCTGGCTGCCCGGAATAGAGGAATGAGCCTGAAACAGCACCTCACCCGGCAGGTGGAACGGATATGGTGGCAACGCGCCACGCCACCGGCGAGCCTTGCCTGGGCGGCAAGCATTTACCGATACATCAGTCGCAGGGATCAGGCCAAACGGGCAGCGCACGCCCGGAAACCGCCGTTGCCGCTCATCTCGGTGGGCAATATTACCGCCGGCGGCAGCGGCAAGACGCCGTTTGTCATCTGGCTTGCGCAGGAGCTGAAACAGGCCGGCCGCAAGCCCGTGGTACTCTGCCGTGGCGACGGTGGCCGGCAACAGGGCCCGAGGCTGCTCTGCGATGACGACAGGCCCGAAAGCGTCGGGGATGAGGCGATGCTGCTGCAACGCCTGTGCGGCTGCCCGGTCATTGCCGGACGCGACCGCGTTGCAGGCAGCCACCTTGCAACCGGGCACGGCGACATCGTCATCCTGGATGACGGCTTTCAGTACCGGCAACTCGAACGCCGCTGCGATATCGTACTGATCCCGGCGGAGGGGGTCGGCAATGGCGGCCTGATCCCGGCAGGTCCCCTGCGCGAACCGCTGACGGCGCTGACGCGTGCCGACCTGATCGTGCGTACCGGCCACAGCCATAGCGAATTCCGGCCGCTTACCGGCCGGCGTGAGTGGTGCTGGCAGGCCCTGGGTGAGCGCCTCGTCGACTGGCAGGGGTGTGGCCACGACAAACCGCAGCGCGTCGTGGCCCTGACCGGCATCGCCCGTCCGCAGCGCTTTGCCGACAGCCTGCATCAGCTGGGCATCGAGGTAGCAAGCTGCCTCGACCACCCGGATCACCATGCTTTCGACACCCGCGACATCGACCAGGCACTCGCGTACGGCCTGCCTGTAGTGGTCACGGGCAAGGATGCCGTCAAACTGCAGCCACGATGGCCCGCCGACATACCGCTCTGGGTACTGGAACAGCAGGCCCGGCCCGAGAAGGGGCTGTTTGCAGCCATCGCGGCATTTGTCGGTTGAGACTGCCCTTCCGGCAGTGCTAGTCTTGCCGCGGCCTGCATGGGAGAGTGCCTGTTTAAAGGCAGCCCCATTGTATGTGAGCTGACCGAGCCCGATGCAGCCTTCCTCACTTTCATGAACACTGCCGCATCAGGCCAAACGGAGTAATACGAATGATTGACCAGACACTACTCGACATCCTGGCCTGCCCGAAATGCAAGGGTGAAGTCCACTACAACGACGACAAAAGCGGTCTGGTTTGCGATGCCTGCAAGCTGGAGTATCCGGTGCGTGACGATATCCCGGTCATGCTGATCGACGAGGCCAAGTCCCTCTCCGACTGATTTCGGAGGGTTTCCGGATATGGCTTTCGCGATACGGCTGCTCTTTGCCTGCTTCCGCCTGCTGCCGGTACGGCTGGCGGGTGCCATCGGCGCAGGCATCGGCCGGACAGCCTTCCTGCTTGTACGCCGGCATCGCATGATCGCCATCGGCAACCTTTCGCGCATCTATCCCGACAAGCCGCGCGCCTGGCGCAACCGCACGGCACGCGAATCATTCGCCGAGCTCGGACGCACCGTTTTCGAGCTTCCGCATGTCTTTTTGCAATCGAAAGCGTTCCTGAGTGCACGTGTCGATGTCGAAGGTGAAGCGGCATTTCGCGAGGCGATGGAAGCCGGTGACGGCGTCTTTCTCGCGGCCTGTCACCACAGCAACTGGGAGATGGGGGCACTGATGCTCTCGCTGCTCGGCTACGACGCCACCATCATCTATCGCCCCATCGACAATCCGGAGCTGGAAAGCTATCTGAAGCAGTGCCGTGAACGCTTCGGCGCCCACATGCAGTCGCGTTGGGAAGGCTTGCGCTGGCTGCCCAAGGCTCTGAAGCGCGGCAGTGCCATCGCCGTCATGATCGACCAGCACATGAGCCAGGGTATCCAGGTCCCGTTCCTTGGCCACATGGCCAACACCACCGCCCTGCCGGCCACCTTCGTACTGCGCCAGCAGACACCGGTATTCGGCGTGGCTCTGGAACGGCACGGACGCGACTTTCGCTTCACGCTGCGTTTCTGGCGTATCGATATGCCCGAAGCAAGCGACGACAAGACAACCGACACCTATGAAATCATGCGCCACATCTGCGACAGCTTTGCCCCGATCATCCATGCCCGTCCGGAGCTGTGGCTGTGGCTGCACCGGCGCTGGTTCATCCTCGAACACGATCCCGAGATGGCGAAGGTGGTCCATGGCACGCCATAAACCCTTCTCCAAACAGCGCTGGATGAGCTCGCAAAAGGTGGAGCTCGCTCATCTGAAGCGCCAGAAAGAGAGCTATGAGAATCTCCTCCAGATCGCGGAGAATGCGCGCCGCCGTTACATGCCGGAGATCGAAGCGGTTGCCGCAACACTGGCGGAGGATGCGGCCATCCTGGAGATCGGCCCGGGCCCCGCCTGTGTCGCCCAGTTCATCGAGGCCGGCAACAAGAGCTACATCGATCCGCTGATGGACGATTTCCGTCGTGCCTGGCCGGGCGGACTGCCGGAAGGCGAATTCATCTCTGCCATGGCCGAACGCATCAACAAGCCGAAGCAGAGCTTCGATCTGATCCTCAGCCTGCGCATGCTCAGCAACACCCAGAACCCGGAACTGGTCCTGCACGAAATCGAGCGACTGCTGAAGCCTGAGGGAACCGCCATCATCAGCGTGGCCGTCTGGCCCTCCCTCTTCGCCCGCCTGCACTACTTCACGGCCGAGCTATTCCCGCAACGGGCACTGAGCAACCGCCTCTACTGCTATACTCGCCCCGGCATCGAGCGCACGCTGAAACGCCATTTCGATATCGTGAAGACGGTGCGCCTGCCCAATCAGGAGGCGTGGACGCTGCAGCAGGAGATGCTCTTCGTCTGTCGCCACCTGCCTGAAAGCGATGATTAATCCCCCTCGCCATCTGGCTATCCTGGCTCCGAACTGGCTGGGCGATGTGGTCATGGCACAGCCGGCCATGCATGCCCTGTACGAGGCCTATCCCGATGCCCGCATCAGCCTGACAGGCCGCGCCTGGCTGGCCGACCTGTTGCCGTTCCTCAATCTCGGCAGCGCGACATACAGTGCCAACCCGCCGGAGAATGCCGACATGGCCGTCCTGCTGCGCAACAGCTTCAGCGCCGCCCGCGAGGCGCGGCGGGCCGGCATCGCCATGCGCATCGGTTTTCGCGGCCAGTGGCGCCGCCTGCTGCTGACCCATCCGTTCAGGCCGCATCTCGACATGGCCACCGAACACCATCGCCTCTACTTCCTCGATCTCATTGAACAGATGGGCATCGTTCCGGCCAAACGCGAAGTCTCGATGCTGGCGCCACAAGCCGAACGGGAAGCGGGAGCCGCCCTGATGCGCGCACACGACATCGACTCCACCCGTGCCATCTGCGTGGCGCCGGGGGCCCAGTTCGGCGGCGCCAAGCGCTACCCGCATATCGCCTACGCCGAGGTGCTGGCCGGCCTCTCCGATGCGGGGTGGCAGCCGATTATCCTCGGCACACCGGAGGAGCGAGCCATTGCCGAAGCCACCACTTCCGGCATCCGGGGAGCATCCTGGAATGCCACCGGCCAGACCAGCCTGCGCCAGGCCCTGCAGGTGGTCGCCGCAGCCCGCCTGATGCTTTGCAACGACTCCGGCCTGATGCATGTGGCGGCAGGCCTGGGAATTCCCACGGTCGGCCTGTTCGGCGCCACCGATCCCGAGCGCACAGCCCCCAGCGGCCCGGTCACCATCCTCTACAATCCGGCCGGGTGCAGCCCCTGCCTGCAACGCGAATGCACGGTGGCCGGTCACCCGTGCATGGCCAACCTGAAGCCGGCCGCTGTGCTGGCAGCCTGCCTTGAACGGCTTGCGGCATGAAGATTCTTGTCGTCAAGCTCTCCGCCTTCGGCGATCTCATTCACACCCTGCCGGCCCTGGACGACCTGCTGGCCCGCCCCGAGGTGGACGAGGTGCACTGGCTGGTCGATGAGCGCTTCGCATTTGCCACCGAGGTATTTCCGCCACAGGTGAAGGTGCACAGCGTGGCCCTGAAAGGAGATGCGCCCCTGCATGCCGCCTGGCAGATGATCCGAAAGCTGCGCCGTGAACATTTCGATGCCGTGCTCGATCTGCAGGGCCTGATCAAATCGGGCCTGATCGCCCGCGCCATCGCCCGCCCCGTTTACGGCTTTGACCGCCGCTTCAGCCCCGAGTGGCCCAACCGACTGCTGGTGTCGTGCGTATCGTTCGATCCGGCCGATCGCCACGTCGTGCAGAAGTATCGCCGCATCGCGGCCGCCCCTTTCGCCGACCGGCGCGATCCCGTCCCCTACGCCCCACCACACATCCAAAAAAACGAAGCGATCCAACAGGCAGGTGCTGCCATGCTTGCCGAACTGCAACTGCAGCCACAGGGCTACACCGTCATGCATATTGGCGGCGGCTGGCAGACCAAGCAGCTGCCATTCGGCACCTGGCGCGAGGTGATCGGGGCGATTCAGGCAGAGGGCTCCACCTGCCTGCTCAGCTGGGGCAATGATGCGGAGCAGCAAAAGGCCAACGAACTGGCCGGGGTGACCGGCGCCACGGTATTGCCGCGCCGGCTCGCCATGATGCCGCTCTGCGGCCTGCTGCTGCATGCCCGCACCGTGATCGGCACCGATACCGGCCTGCTGCACCTGGCCGCCGCCCTGGCTGCACCGACCGTCACCTATTGGGGCCCTTCCGCCTCGTGGAACTCGGCCCCCCTGGGCGAGTATGATGTCCAGGTCGAGTCGAATCCGGAGTGCGGTCCGTGTTTCAAGCGCGAATGCAATGAGTTTGTCTGCCTGCCGGCACTGAAAGCGGAAGCGATCGTGCAGGCCTGGCGGGAGGTAAAGATATGAAAAAGCTGTTGATCGCCGGGCTTCTGCTGGCCCTGCCCGTGCCCGCTATCGCTGCCACCAGGGATTGCATGCCCTATGTCGGCGAACAGCTGGTCTTCGGTGTGGGCTGGGAGTTCATCAATGCCGGCACGGCCACGATGACCGTGGCCGGCAATGGCAAGGATGCCTATCGCGTGCACACGCTGGCCAAAACCAACAAGTTCCTCGACCTGTTCAAGAAGGTGCGCGACACCATCGTCTCCGAAGGCATCTGCCAGGGAAACGGGATGCAGAGCACCCGCTTCGAGATCGAGCAGCATGAGCGCAGCTACCACGCCAAAAAGCTGACCGAGTTCCAGTGGCAGAAAAACCGGGTGGCCTACACGCAGAACAAGCGCACCGACTACTACGACGTGCCGGCCGGGCATTTGAATGTCATCGACGCCTTCTTTAAGGTTCGCTCCCTGGAGCTGAAACCGGATACGAAGGTGGAGGTTCCGGTATTCGATTCGCGCAAGAACTATTCGATTCTTGTCACGGTCAGCAAGAAAACGGTAATGCTGAAGGCACCATGGGGTGGGCACGTCGAGTGTTTGATCGTCGAACCCAAACTGTTGACGGCCGGAGTGTTCTCAAGCACGGGAAAGATCAAAATCTGGATGACGAACGACGCGCGACATATCCCCATCAAGATGACGGCCAAGATCAAGATTGGTCATATCGTCGCCATTCTCGACGACTACAAGGCGGCTCCATGATCATTATCGGCATCAACGGCGACTCGGCGCATGCACCGGAACGCGGTTCGCACGACTCGGGTGCCTGCCTGCTCGAAAACGGCCGTGTGCTTGCCGCCTCCAACGAGGAGCGTTTCTCGCGCATCAAGCAGGATGTGCAGTACCCTTTCCGCGCCATCGAGCATGCGCTCGAATATGTCGGTCCGCGCAGCGTATCAAGCGCGGCGCTCTCCTGGCTGTCGCCGCTGCAGCAGAAGCCGATGCTCGACCGCCTGTTCAGGCATCTGAAACGGGTGGCCAACGATAGTCCCGAATTGAAGCGCTTCTACTGGAAGCAGCAGTCGGCCCGCTGGGCACGCCTGCTGCGTATTCGCCGCCGTACGCTGCCCGAAAAGATCGCGCACTGCCCGATCGAGATCTGCGAGCATCACCATGCGCATGCCGCCAGTGCCTACTACTGCGCCCCGTTCGGGGATGCGCGCATGCTGGTGCTGACTCTGGATGGTCAGGGCGATTTTGCCGCCGGCTCCGCCTGGATCGGCGAGAAAGGCACACTCACCCATATCGAACACTACGATGCCCTGAACTCGATCGGCCACATCTACGCCGCCTTCACCGGCCATCTCGGCTTCACCCCCAACCGGCACGAGGGCAAGATCGTGGGCCTGGCTGCCCATGGCGATCCGACCACCCTGTGCGAGCGCCTGCTGGCCAAAACCCGCCTGGGTGACTGGCACAACATGCTCGATGCCGATCTGGTACTGCTGGTCCTGCGCCCGAATTCCGATGAGGGCAAGGCGGCCATGGCCAGGCTCTGCGATGGCCTTTCACGCGAGGCGATCGCGGCCGGCATCCAGACCTGGGCCGAGCAGGTGGCCACCGCCATGGTCCGTGATCTCTGTCGCCGTCACGACTGCTCGCTGCTGGCGCTGGCTGGCGGCGTCTTCGCCAACGTGAAGCTGAACCAGCGCATCCTGGAGCTGGACGAGGTGGAGAACCTCTACATCCATCCCAACATGGGCGATGGCGGCCTCGCTGTCGGCGCGGCCCTTGTCGCCTATGCTGCGGCCAACAACGGCATGACGCCGCAGTTCCTCGACACCTGTTACCTCGGCCCGGATATTTCCGATGAAGCGGCCGATGCAGCCCTTGCCGATGCGGGGATCAAGGGTGAAGTGCCCGCCGATATGGCGGCACGCGCGGCCGAACTGCTGGCCTCCGGCAAGGTGGTAGCGCGTGCCGCAGGTCGCATGGAGTACGGCCCCAGGGCCCTGGGCAACCGTACCCTGTTCGCCTCCTGCTCGGATCCTTCGATCAACAAGTGGCTCAACGACCGGCTGCAGCGCACCGAGTTCATGCCCTTTGCCCCGATCATCATGGAAGAGTATGCGGCCGAATACTTCCCGGCCTGGAAGCCCGAGCATGTGGCGGCCCGCTTCATGACCATCACCTACGATGCCTCCGAGATCGCCAAAAAGAACATCCCGGCCGCCATCCATGTCGACGGCACGGCACGGCCGCAGGTGCTGCGCGAAGCGGACAACCCGGAAGTCTATGCCATGCTCAAGGCCTTCCATGCCAAAACCGGTGTACCGGCCCTGATCAACACCAGTTTCAATATGCATGAAGAGCCGATTGTCTGTAACGCGGCCGATGCCGTGCGTGCCTTCACGCTCGGCAACATCGACGCCCTGATCGTCGGCAACCGCCTGACCCTTGGAGAGAGCGCATGAACTGGCTCGGAATTTACGGCTACGATGCCAACAAGCCGAAACGCGGCTACCGCCACAACGGCAGCGCGGCCCTGATCCGCGATGGCAAGGTGCTCTTTGCCATGGAGGAGGAGCGTCTTTCGCGCATCAAGAACGATGCCGCCTATCCGCTGCAGGCGATCGAGTGTGCGCTGGAGGAGGCCCTGGAGAAGGGAGCCGTCGATCAGGTGGCCCTGGCCGGCTGGAGCCGCATGCGCTTCTTCTGGGACACGATGGACAACTACCGTCTGCTGGCCAAACAGGCCCCGAGCGATGCCAGCCGCAGCCACTACCGCAAACGGCTGATCGATTTCCCGATCAATACGCTGGGTGCCGCCATCCTCGGCCTGCCCAACGTACCGCACAAGCTCTCCGGCAAGCATCTGGAACGTATCCGACACCACGATGCCCATGCCGGCAGCGCCTACTACTGCGCACCGTGGAACAAGGGCGATATCCTGGTAATCACGCTGGACGCGGCCGGCGACGCCCACTGCGGCGGCGTCTGGATCGGCAAAAACGGCAAGCTGGAACAGCAGTGCGCCATTGCCCAGCCCCACTCGGTCGGCGGCGTCTATTCCAGCGTCACCACCCACCTGGGCTTCAAGCCGCACCGCCACGAGGGCAAGGTACTGGGTCTGGCCGCCTACGGCGACCCGCTCCCCTTCGGCGACAAGCTGCTGGCGCATGTCGATCTTGCCGGCGACTACCCGCGCTTTGACGGCACGCTGCTGGAGCTCGCCTACGGCCGCTTTGCCGGGCCGATCCTGGACGAGATGACCGAAGGCATGAGCCGCGAGGAGATCGCGGCCGGCATCCAGTACTTCACCGAAACGGTGCTGGTCCATTTTGTGCGCGCGTGGGTACAGCGCACCGGGATCAGCAAAATCGCCGTGGCCGGCGGCGTGTTTGCCAACGTGAAGCTGAACCAGCGCATTCTGGAGATCGAAGAGGTCGAGAACCTCTACATCCACCCCAACATGGGCGACGGCGGCCTGGCGGTCGGTGCCGCCCTTGTCGCCTGCGCGGAGGCGAATGACGGTATGCAGCCGCAGTTCCTCGACAGCTGTTACCTCGGTCCGGATATCAGTGCCGAAGCCGCGGATGCAGCCCTCGCCGCAGCCGGTATTGCGGGCGAAACCCCTGCCGACCTGGCGTCCGCAGTGGCCGAGCTGCTGGCCTCCGGCAAGGTGGTGGCGCGTGCCGCCGGACGCATGGAGTACGGCCCCAGGGCCCTGGGCAACCGCACGCTGTTCGCCTCCTGCTCGGATCCGACCATCAACAAGTGGCTCAATGAGCGGCTGCAGCGCACCGAGTTCATGCCCTTTGCCCCGATCATCATGGAGGAGTATGCGGCCGAGTACTTCCCCGAGTGGAAGCCGGAGCACGTGGCGGCCCGCTTCATGACCATCACCTACGATGCCGCCGAGATCGCCAAAAAGAACATCCCGGCCGCCATCCATGTCGACGGCACGGCCCGGCCGCAGGTGCTGCGTGAGGCGGACAACCCCGAGGTGTATGCCATCCTCAAGGCCTTCCATGCCAGGACCGGGGTGCCGGCGCTGATCAACACCAGCTTCAACATGCATGAGGAGCCGATCGTCTGTAGCGCGGCCGATGCCGTGCGTGCCTATCAGCTCGGCAACATCGATGCCCTGATCGTCGGCAACCGCCTGACGCGTGGAGAGAAGGCATGACGCAGACACTGGATATCGGTTGCGGCCCAAACAAGGCGCCGGGGGCGATCGGACTGGATCACCATCCGGATTCTGCCGCCGATGTGCTGGCCGATTTCGAGTGCGGCTATTTCCCGTTCGCCGATGCCTCCTTCGACCATGTGGTCTGCAGCCATGTCATCGAACATGTGAAGAGCCCGGTACGGCTGATGGAGGAGTGCTGGCGGGTACTGAAGCCCGGCGGCACGCTGCTGGTCAAAACACCCCACTACACCCACTGGACCAGCTGGGGCGATCCAACCCACTTCCACCACTTCGCCTCGCAGGCGCTGCACCATTTCACCCAGCAGGGGAGCACGGTCTACTATCAGTGCCGCTTTTCGATGGTCAAACTCGACCTGCGCTGCTCGACCCTGCCGGCACGCCTGTGCAAGGCATTGATGGGCCAGTACCGCTTCGAGCGGTCGCTGGCCAAATTTTTCCCCATCCGGGAGATTATCGCGGAATTTCGCAAGGAGCCTATGGCATGAACTGGTACGCAAAACTGGAGGAGTGGTGCTTTGGCCACCGCATCTGGGCCACTGCCCCCGTCGTTATCCTGCTGCTGGTTTTCGCCTGCCCGACACCGCTGTCGCTGGCCATCGGCGCGCTGGTCGTGGCTCTCGGCGAGGCGGGACGCACCTGGGCCTCCGGCTACATCGACAAGAACACCAGGCTGGCCACGGCTGGCCCCTACCGCTTCACGCGCAATCCGCTCTACTTCTTCAACGGCATGGTGCTGCTCGGTTTCTGCATCATGGCCGCCAATATCTGGACAGAACTGCTGGCCATGGCCGCCTTCACGGTGATCTATCGCCCGGCCCTGCGCAACGAGGCCGCCTTCGTGCGCAACATCTTCGGCGAGGAGTACGACAAGTGGGCCGCCGTGGTACCGCTCTTCTGGCCGAAGTGGACCAACTATCCGGCCCAGGGCCAGTTCTCCTGGCCACTGGTGATCAAGCACCGCGAACACAAGAATGCCCTGGCCATGCTGGGCGGTATCCTGCTGTTTATCGGTATCTTCTGCGTGAAGCGCTGGCTGCAGGGCTAAGCAAGCGACCGTGCGTGCCCTGGTCGTTGTCTGCCGCTTTCTCGGCGACACCCTGCTGGCCACGCCGCTGGCCCGCTCGCTGCATCAGGCGGGCTATGAAGTCGACTGGCTGGTGGCCCCCGGCACACAAGGGATGATTGAGAATCAGCCCTTCGCCAGCGAGATTCACATCCTGCATCCGAACATCGGCGACACGATCCGGCTGATTCGCAGGCTCTACAAACGGTACGATGTCGCCTGCGTCATCAATGGCGCCGACCGGCCGATGGCCGTCGCCCTGACGGCGGCCCGCCGCACCTGTGCGCTGGTGCCATCGCGCGGCCAGGATGCCTGGAAACGCATCCTCTCCGACAAGTGGATCTGCAATCGCCCGGAAGATCATATGGTCAGTTACGCCATCGAGCTGGCCGCCATGGCCGGGGTCACCCCCAGCCGCCGGGTCGGCATCGAGTGGACCGATACCGACAAGGCAGCCGTCGAGGCGGCACTTGCCTGGAATGATGCCCCCTACATCCATGCCCACCCCTTCGCCCGCTGGCCCTACAAGCTGTGGCCCGATGCCCACTGGCGCGAACTGTTTACGCATATCATCGATCATGGCCTCAACCTGGTCCTGACCGGAGGCCCCGGCGAGGCGAATAAGGCCGCAGCCCTGAGCAAAGGGTTGCCCGGGGAGCGCGTGCGCATCCTGGCGGGTGAACTGAGCTGGCCGCAGCTGGCCTGCCTGAGCCATCATGCCCGCTGCTATGTCGGGCTCGATACGGCCAACACCCATCTCGCCGCCAGCACCGATGTGCCGGTCGTAGCCCTCTATGGCCCGACCGATCCGCGCCGCTGGGGACCGTGGCCGAATGACTTTGACGGCAACACCCCCTACCATCCGTCGTTTGCGGGAGCCATCCAGCGCGTCGGCAATATCCATCTGATGCAGGGTTCCCAGGCGTGTGTTCCCTGCCAGCTGGAGGGTTGCGACCGGCGGCAGGATAGCCGCAGCGACTGTCTCGACCAGTTGGGCAGCAGCATGGTTTGGCGAGAGATATTAGACATTGTGGAGCAGGCATCTTGATCGTTCTCGGCATCAACGGCTATTCGGCCAAATACCCCACCAAGGGCATCACCCACAACTCCGGTGCTGCCATCGTGCGCGACGGCAAACTGATCGCTGCCGTCGACGAGGAGCGGGTCAGCCGCATCAAGAACGACAAGGATTATCCCTTCGGCGCCATCGAGGCGGTACTGGAGATTGCCGGTCTTCAGCCGACCGATATCGACCACGTCGCCCTGGCCCAGGAGTCGCGTCGCCATTTCAAGACGGCCATGCGCCAAAACTACGACTACGCCCTGGCCCACAACCCGCGTCCGGAGTTCCGTCATTTTCTCACCTCGCGCAAACGCGACCTGATCATTCGCAACATCGTCGAAAGCTTCCGCCCGCGTACGGTGCCGGATGCACTGAGCCATCTGCCCCGTTCCGAGGTCAACCACCACGCCGCCCACGCTGCCGGCGCCTACTACACCCAGCCGTGGCCGGATGAGCGCACGCTGGTGATCACCGTCGACGGCTTCGGCGATGGTGAGTGCGGCTCGGTCTGGATCGGCGAAGGCGGCAGGATCGAACGCAAGGGGAGCATCCCCTTCATGCACTCCATCGGCCTGCTCTACACCTCGTTCACCTATCATCTCGGCTTCAAGCCGCTGCAGCACGAAGGCAAGATCGTCGGCCTGGCCTCCTTCGGCGACGGCAGCAAACTGGTCGAGCGCCTGCTGGCCCACATGAACATGGGCGACTGGGACAACCTCTTCGATGCCGATCTGATGCAGCTCAGCTTCTGCGCCCTGCGCGAAGGCGCGGACACCATTTACAAGGAGCTGACCGAAGGGCTGACGCGCGAGGAGATCGCCGCCGGCATCCAGGAGATTACCGAGATGGTGGTCACCCGCTTCGTAGCCGATCAGGTGGCACAGTTTGGTTGCTCCCACCTGTCGCTGGCCGGCGGTGTGTTCGCCAATGTGAAGCTGAACCAGCGCATCCTGGCCTTGGACGGCGTTGCGAACATCTACGTCTACCCCAACATGGGCGACGGCGGCCTGGCGGCCGGCGCGGCCCTGGTCGAGCATGCCCGCCTGAATCCGGAGCACGCAGCCCCGCAGTTCATCGATACCTGCTACCTTGGCCAGAAGATCAGCGATGCCGAGGCCGAAGCGGCCCTGAAAGCGGCGAATCTCGACTACAGCCGGCCGGAGCATCTCGCCGCCGAAGTGGCGAGGCTGCTGGCCGATGGTGCGGTCGTGGCCCGTGCCGACGGCGGCATGGAGTATGGTCCCCGGGCACTGGGCAACCGTACCGTGATGGCCGCCTGCTCCGATCCCGAGATTAACAAGTGGCTCAACGACCGTTTCCAGCGCACCGAGTTCATGCCCTTCGCGCCGGTCATCCTCGAAGAGCACACGGCCGAATACTTCCCGGAGTGGACACCGGCACAGGTGACGGCCCGCTTCATGACCATCACCTACGATGGTTCCGAGACGGCGAAGAAGAACATCCCGGCCGCCATCCATGTCGACGGCACGGCCCGGCCGCAGGTAATTCGCCGCGCGGACAACCCCGGCTACTACGATATTATCGAGGAGTACCGCAGGCTCACCGGTGTCCCCAGCGTCATCAACACCAGCTTCAACATGCACGAGGAGCCGATTGTCTGCACCGCATCCGATGCCGTGCGCGCCTTCCTCGATGCCAAGCTCGATGCCCTGATTCTGGGGCCATTCCTCGTGGTGAAATGAAGCCACGCGCCGTTGTCACCGGAGGAGCCGGCTTTATCGGCGGCCACATGGTGCGGCTGCTGATTGAGGCCGGCTTTGAAGTGACCGTCATCGACAACCTCTCCACCGGCCACCGTGATGCCGTCGATGAGCGCGCCAGCCTGCGCCAGATCGATCTCTGCCATCCGGAGGCGACCCGCCAATGCCTGCAGGAGGTGAGGCCTGCCATCGTCTTCCATTTTGCCGCCCTGTCGCTGGTCGGCGAATCGATGGAACAGCCGTGGCGCTATCTTGCGCACAATGTGCAATCGACCCTGCACCTGTTGCAGGCGATGCAGGCGGCCGACTGCCGCAAACTGGTCCACTCCTCCTCCTGTGCCATTTATGGCACGGCTGAGCAGGTGCCGATGAAGGAATCGCACGCCGTGCAACCGCTGTCGCCCTACGGGGAGAGCAAGCTGATCTGCGAAGAGCTGATCGAGGCGGCCTGCCAGCAACGCGAAATCGATGCCGTGGCCCTGCGCTACTTCAATGTAGCCGGCTGCGGCGATGATCCGCACCTGCAGGAGCGACACGAGCCGGAGACCCACCTGGTCCCCAACCTGCTGCTGGCCGCCGGCAGCGATACCCCGTTCAACCTGTTCGGCACCGCACACCCGACCCCGGACGGCACCGCCATCCGCGACTACATCCATGTGCAGGACCTGGTCGCAGCACACCTGTTGGCCGGCGAGCGCCTTTGCAAGGATGAGGCGGAGGGTTTTCTCGCCTTCAACCTCGGCAGTGGCCGCGGCTACTCGGTGCGCGAGGTACTCGATACGGCCCAGGCCATCACCGGCCTGCCGATCCATGTCGTGACCCATCCGGCCCGGGCCGGTGATCCGCCGGAGCTTCGGGCCGATACCACCGCCTGGCGGCAGTGGGCCGGCAGCGAGGCGGCCAGTCGTGATCTTGAGGCGATGGTCGCATCCGCCTGGCAGGCGATGCAGGCAGAAGTGGAAGCATGAGCACGACACCCCCGGCCAGCGTCGGTGTCATCATCTCCACCTACAACAAACCGGCCGAACTGGCGCTGGTACTGGAGGGGTGGCGCCGGCAGAGCGATACGAACTTCGCCATCTATATCGCCGATGATGGTTCGAAAGCAGAGACCGCCGAACTGGTGGCAACGACAGGGCGTGATTTTCCGGTGCCGCTGCACCACGTCTGGCAGGAGGATGCCGGCTTCCGCCTCTCGCGGGTGCGCAACCTGGCCATCCGCGAGGCCAGTCACCCCTACCTGATTATCACCGACGGCGACTGCATCCCGCTGCCCGGCATGGTGGCCGCCCATCGCAGGCTGGCCTCCCCGGGCTGTTTCCTGAACGGCGAGCGGCTGCTGCTCTCCGAATCCTTTTCGGCCGAACTTCTCGAGCACCCATGGCCGATCGGTTCGGAATCGATGGCCTCGCTGCTGAAGCGCCGCATCAAGGGCGAGATCAACCGCGCCCTGCCGCTGCTGCTACCGGTCCTGGCCACCAAACCGACGACGAAGCTGAAAGGGCTGCGCGGCTGCCACCTCTCCTTCTGGCGCGATGATCTGATGGCCGCCAACGGCTTCGATGAGACCTACGAGGGCTGGGGGCGCGAGGATTCGGACATGGCCGCCCGCCTGTTCCATGCCGGCATCAGCAGGCGTAACCTGCGTGGCATGCCGCTGCTGCACATCTGGCACCATGAAGCCAAACGCGACGGACTGAACCGCAACGATGCCCTGCTTGAAGCGTGCATCGCTGAAAAACGTACCCGTGCCCTGCGCGGCATCGAGGAATTGGATGGCTAAGGTTTCCGTCTATATCCCCGTCCTCAACGAGGAGGCGAAGATCGAAGCGGCCCTTGAGAGTGTCGCCTGGGCGGATGAGATCGTCATCATCGATACCGGCTGCACCGATGCCACCATCGACATCGCCCGCCGCTATACCGACCGCATCGTACCGCACACATTCGAAGGCTTCGGCAGGCTGCGCAATTTCGGCATCGATCAGTGCACGCATGAGTGGATTCTCAGCATCGATGCCGACGAGCGCTGCACCGCAGAGCTGCGCGATGCGATTCGTGCTGCCATCGAAAAAGACGATGCGGACGATGCCTACTGGATTGCGCGCCGCAACTGGTTCATGGGCCGCTGGATCATGCACGGGGACTGGTACCCGGACTACTGCCAGCCCAAGCTGTTCAGAAAGGGGAGCATGCGCTACCGCGATGACGATGTGGTACACGAAGGCTGGGATGTCACGGGCAGCATCGGTTATCTGAAGGGCGACGTGCTGCACTTCTCCTTTGCCTCGCTCTCGGATGTGATCCGCAAGATCGACAGCTACTCGGAACTGGGGGCGGAGAAGCTGGCCAGCCAGGGTAAGTCCTACGGCATCGGCAAGGCCTTCCTGCGCGGCCTCTGGGCCTTTATCCGCATCTATATCCTCAAGCGCGGTTTCCTCGATGGCGGAGCCGGTTTTGTCATCGCCCTGAGCAACTTCCAGGGCACCTTCTACCGTCATGCCAAACACGCCTGGAAACGCGAAGGGTGGGAGCGGCCGCCGCCAAAGGCGTAACAGCGGCCGGCCAATGGTGGCTTTCAAATCCGATGACCGGCATCATGCCGCTTCTTATCCGCAACGGAGAGTGATATGCAGGAACTGAACGAGGCGTGGACACGCCAATTTCTGGATAGCTGGCAGAACGGCCAGGAGACGGCCGATCTCGATGAGGTAGCCGCAGCCCCGACCACCATCACCGAAGATGGCAGCGAGATTGCGCAACGCGCCCAGGTCAACGCCCGCTATGGCCGTTTTCTCTACTATCTGGTCAAACAGTTCCAGCCGCAGCGCATCCTCGAAATCGGCATGGCCAACGGCATCAGCTCGGCCTACATCGCCAAGGCACAGGCCGGATATGCCGGCGAGGCTGCCAGCCACACCATCATCGATCCGTTCCAGAGCAGCGACTGGCAGGGTGCCGGCCGCCAGACACTCAAGCGCCTGGGTCTCGATGCCCATACCCGTGTCATCGAAGATTTCTCGATCCATGCCGTACCTGAACTGGAGAAGGCAGGCGAGCGCTTCGATTTCGCCTTCATCGACGGCAACCACTGCCTCGACTACACGCTGGCCGATGTACTGGTCTGCGACCGCGTACTGAACATCGGCGGCCTGATCGGCCTGGACGACTCGATGGCATACGGCGTCAATCTCGCCGTTTCTTACCTGGATACCCATCGTCACAACCTGCGTCGTATCCGTTTCGATGCCCCGATGGCCCACTGGCTGCGCGAGAAGCTGTTCAAGCGCCGGCGCATCACCCTCTACCAGAAGATCGCCGAGGATACGCGCGGCGCCGACACCATCTGATCGGTTTCCCCGCTCCTTTTCTCGCATGCGCCCGCTGATCTTCATCATGACCAGCCTCGCCCCCACCGGCGGGATCGAGCGCGATGCCATCAAGTGTTTCAAGGCACTGGCTGCCCAGGGGCGTAAGCTGCATGTCGCCGTCGCCTTCCTGCATCCGGATGTGCCGGCCATGTTCGAGGGTGCCGATATCACCTGGCATCGATTGAAGACCATCAAACGCCCGCCGGTGCTGGGGCAGTGGTGGCTATGGCGACAGGCCGAGAAGCTGGAACGGGAGCTGAAAGTGCAGCATCCCGATGCTCTTTCGGTCGCCTTCGAATGGATGCCGGTCGGCGATATCCAGATCGGCGCCATGCCGCCGCGCATCTGGTGGCAGGCACGCAAACAGATGGGGCTGCCCACCTGGAACCGGCCGACACTGCGCCTGTGGGGCAATTTCGTCGAACGCCACACCATCCGCCGCGGCGCACGCCTGGCCGTCTACAGTGAGATGGCCAAAGAGGCCTTCATGGCCAACGGCATGCCGGGCGATCATATCGAGCGGGTGATCATTCCGACCGACCTCGACACCTTCCGGCCGCAACCGGCCGATCTCGATGCACGTCGTGAAGTGCTGCTGATCGGTTCCGATCCGAAGCGCAAGGGCGTGGACCTGGTGCTCAAGGCATGGCCCGCCATCCATGCCAAACATCCCGAACTGACGCTGAACATCGTCTGCAAGGGCTGGAAGGTGCCGCGCCTGGTCGAACAGCTGCAGCTGCCGGGAGTCATCACTTCACCGCTGATTACCGATCCGGAAACGTATTACAACCGTGCCCGCGTGGTGCTGGCGCCATCCCTGTTCGAGACCTGGGGCAATATCGTCCCGGAAGCGCTGGCCGCCGGCGTGCCGGTGATCACATCCAGTCAGACACCGGCCAGCGAGCTTGTCGATCGCCCGGCCTTCGGCCATGTGCTGGAACGCAGTGCCGACACGACACGGGACAAAGAGGCGCTGGTCCGCAGCACGCTGGAGCTGTTATCCCTGACCGAATCGCCCGCATCGATGCAGGAACGACACCGGCATGTGCTCCGCTTTCAGCAGACGCATACCGACCTTGTCTCATGGATTGTGCAGCTGTAATACGGCGACATGACAAATCACCACTGTCTCATAGAGTGGTGCCGAGAGCTGCATGGACGGGGAAGTCGCATCTTGCGCGGCTGGCAAACACCGCTTCGCACACCTCGGGAATGAAGATGTCGTGGCCAGGCAGCGGAAGCCACTGACTGGATGTCACAGGGAGTCAATGTGTCGAATATCGCGGACAAGGCGTGGCCGAACGAGGGGCTTGAACAGCTTGGGCACTGCCCGGTCTGTCAGGCTGAGCAGCGCGAGATGCTGTTCGACAACCTTTTCGACAACACCTTTGACTGCGCCCCCGGACGCTGGACGCTCTGGCGCTGCCGGGCATGCCGCTCCGCCTATCTGGATCCGCGCCCCACGCCCGAGACCATCAAACAGGCCTACGAAAGCTACTACACGCATGCCTCTGCCGGGCAAGCGGATCAGGCACAGACATCCCTGATCAGGCGCATCCGCCAACGGCTGCTGAACGGATACAGCAATGTCCGCTACGGCACCCGGCTCACACCGGCCTATCCCCTGCTCGGCCGCCTCTACGGCGCACTGTTCCCGCGCCGCCGCAAGGCATGCGACAGCAATTTCCGTTTCCTGCCCAAGGGCGAGCCCGGACGCACCTTGCTCGATGTAGGGTCCGGTTCGGGCGACTTTCTCGCACTCGCCGCCACAGCCGGCTGGCAGGCGATGGGGGTGGATTTCGATCCGGTCGCCGTCGAACAGGCCCGGTCGCACGGCTTCGAGGTGCGGGAAGGGGGCATCGATGCGGCAGAAGGGATGCACGCCCATTTTGATGCCATCACCATGAGCCATGTCATCGAGCATGTGCATGATCCGGCCCACGTACTCCAAACCGCCTTCGACCTGCTGAAACCGGGCGGCACGCTTTTTCTCGAAACACCGAATGCGGAGAGCCTGGGTCTGGAACTGTACGGCCCCTCCTGGCGGGGCCTGGAGGCGCCAAGGCACCTCACCCTCTTTACCGGACCGTCCATGCAGGCACTGCTGGAAAGAATCGGCTTTGCCGCCGTACAGCCGATCTATCGACGCGAGGTCTCCAAAAGCATATTCCGGATCAGCAAGGAGATCGCCATCAAAAGCGGCGGGAATCCCCCGGCATCGACGCGACTGAACTGGCGGGAGCGGCTTTTCTGCTACCTGCCCCTGCTCAATCCCCGACGCAACGAGTTCATCACCGTCATGGCCCGTAAACCGGGCGCATGAGCCATGCCCTTGATAGACTCATCCCTGACGAGAAGGAGCTGAGAAATCGCCATGATTGAACCACGTGAAATCAGCCTCGCAGATGAACCTGTCCGGGAGCAGCCGCTATTCAGCATCTGCACGCTGATGACCCGGCCGGAGCAATACGACCGCATGCTCACCTCGTTCGAAAAATACGGCTTCGTAGGGGAACAGGTCGAATACCTCTACATCGACAACTCGTCCGGCAACAGCTGCTCTGCCGCCGTCGGATTGAACCGGATGATCAACGCATCGCGTGGCCGCTACCTTCTGCTCTGCCATCAGGATATCGAACTGCTGGAAGACGGTTATGACGTTTTACTGGCGCGACTGGAGGAGCTGGAAAAACTGGACAGCAACTGGGCCCTGGCCGGCAACAGTGGCGCCCGTGGCTACAACGAACTGATCATGCACATCTCCGACCATGAAAAGAACGAACTGCAGATGGGCACCCTTCCGGCCGCCGTCGACAGCATCGACGAGAACTTCATGGTCCTGAAGAAAAGTGCGCTGCTCGGTTTCTCGCTGGATCTGCCCGGTTACCACCTATATGGCGCCGATATCTGCCTGCATGCCCGCATGCGCGGCATGACCACCTATGTGATCGACTTTTACCTGCGCCACCACAGCGGCGGCACCCTCGATCAGGTATTCTGGCGACAGGCAAGGTGGTTTGAAGAGAAATACCGGCACCTGTTCCGGACACAATGGCTGTCGACCACCTGTACCCAGATGGCCTTGTCGCACTCCAGGCTCCGGCAACAACTCATGCGGCAGAGTCGCCCCTGGCGTCGACGCCTGAACAAGCTCAAACGCCGTTTGGGTATGGGGTAAAAACTCCGATCTTCGCTTGCCCCGTGACGCTATCCCGAAACCCGGAAACGGTTTAAGATGCCCGGCCATTCAAAGGACTCCCAGCATGCTAAGCATTATCACTGCCATTCATAATCAGCTGCCGGTCAACCGGCTCTTCCTCGAGTCACTGCAGAAGAACACCGAGCTGCCGTATGAGCTGATCATCGTCGATAACCATTCCACCGATGGTTCGGCCGAGCTGTTCGAAGCTGCCGGCGCCACCGTGATCCGTAACCCGGAGAACCACTGCTATCCGGAATCGCAGAACATGGGCATGGAGCGGGCGACTGGCCAATACTTCGCTTTTCTGAACAACGATATCTATCTGGCGCCCGGCTGGGATACCCACGCCATCGAGGCGATGGAGGCGAACGCCCTCGATATCGTCGGCCTTGGCAGCTTCGAGGTACTGGAAGATCCGATCCGGCGGCGCAAGTTCGGCCAGCGCTGGAAATGGCTGCGCCGCGGCAAGCGTCACCTGAAAATGGACACGCCGGAGCTCAAGAAGCTGATGGACAGCCTTTACGGTCGCCAGGGTTTCGAGGCATGGGCGGCGAAAGAGGTGGAGGCGACACGGCCCCATACCTTTGCCAGCCTGAACGGCTCCGCCCTGATCACCACGCGCAGGCTCTGGGAGCTGCTCGGCGAGTGGGATGTGCAGATGGAGTCGGCCGACTGGAACCTGCATATCACGGTCGCCAAACGCGCCGCCGAGATCGGCGATGTGAAACCGCCCCATATCGTGCCGTGGTCGCTGCACCACCACTTTGCCCGCCTCACCTTTCACAGCCAGCCGGAACCGCGCGCCTGCACCCACAGCCATCTGAAGCTGGATGAAAAGTGGACCCAGGCCGAGATCGACCGGTACGGTCCCAAGCTGCCACTCGATACGTCCTGGCGTTCCGACCTGCGCCGCTGGATCAAGAAGCTGCGCATCGATTTCCGTCGTGTGGATCGCGAACAGGTCGACACCAAAAAGGACTGATCTTCTATGACGTTTTTTACCCATGAGCGTCCCCGGCCCTGGGCCTATGCCATCTGGTTCCTGTTTCTGGTCGGATGGATGCAGGGCATGGCCGTACTCAACATCGTCTGGCCCGTGGCCCTGCTCGTCGGCCTGCGCCACCTCCCCTATGCAATCCGGCAACTGCAGCTGGCGCCCTGGCTGTGGAAGGCCTGGCTGCTCTACGAAGGGCTGCGTATCGTCAGTACCCTTTTCGCCGATCACCCCGAGCAGGCAATGCTCGGCCTGTTCGATGATTTCCGCGCGATCACCTGTGCCCTGCTGGCCCTCGCATTCATTCGCGACAAGTCGGACCTGATCCGGGCCGGATGGGCCACGTTTGCCGGCTTCACCCTGTTGGCCTGGTGGTCCCTGGCCTATCAGCTGTTCACATACCACGATCTTCTGCCGCACCATGCCAAAGTCATCTTCGGCACCCTGGCGCACATGAACTACTCCGCCGCCTGGAGTATGTGCGCCATGCTGGCCATGCTGGTCGTACTGATCCGGCATCCGCTGCGCCGCAGCTGGCCGATGCTGCTCGGCATCATCCCTATTGCCATGATGCAGGTGGCACTGCAGAGCCGGACGGTCATGCTCGTGGCCGCCGCCGGTCTGCTCGTTTATATCATCTGGCAGCGCTCCTGGCGCATCCTGATGCTGAGCTCCACCGCCGCCGGCATCCTGGTCGCGGGCCTTGCCCTGTCTCCCGGTGGCCTGAGCCAGTTCGGTCACCTGAACCAGTATGAAGACCAGCTGCATGGCAAAGCCAGCATGCCTTCGCTGCAAATTCGCCTGGAGATCTGGCACCTGATCGGACACCTGGTCGCCGACAGGCCCATCGGCCTGGGGCCACGCAATCATGGCTACGTCGACCTGAACGCCGAGCGCGCTTGGATTGCCGACAACATGCCGTTTGTCCTCTCATTCGTGTATCATCTGAAGCCCGGTACGCCCGAATTCGAGCAGCACGATTTCAATCAATCCCGCAACGGGCCCTATCCCATCTGTTACGATCCGCATAGCCAGTATACGGCAACGCTGGCCGAAATCGGCTGGCCCGGCGTCGCAGCACTGCTGCTCCTCTGGGGCGGCTTCATCGTCCTTGCCATCCGTAACATCAGGCTGGGCAGCCCGGCGACCCGTACGCTTGGTGAAGTCTCGCTGGCAGTGTTGTGGATGTACCTCTTCGCCGGCATCACCATCCCGCTGATGTATCAGGCGGGCGGCATCATCTTCTTCTCACTCGCATGCACCATGGTGGCCTCGCTGGCCATGCACCGGGAAGAGCAGGCATCCGCGGCCTAGGGCGTTGCTGATTGCCGACAGGCCGTGCATGGCCTGCTCGGAAGCAACGCATGAACCAGCCTGCCTAGCGCGTCCAGCGCCGGGCCATGCCGGCAATGAAGCGGGCATGGAATGCATAGGCCAACTCGCCGAACCAGCCGAGCAGCGACGGCAGGCGATCCTGGGCCGCCCTGCGTGACAACTCAAAGCCGACAGCGGCCATCAGCAATTGGCCGGCCCACATGCTCCACCACGGCAGGTGGCCGCTGGCCACCTGCTGGTGCAGCGTAATCTGGACGTTGTAGACCGCCAGCAACACCGCAATACCGAGCATATAGGCACCCGCCTTACCGGATCGCTTCGGCTCCAGTGACAACGGCAGGGCAAACAGCAACAGCACCAGCACCGTCGTCGGCAACAGCAGGCGCCGATGCCACTCCCCCGTCGCCTCGGGCGTATCGTGGGCCTTGCGCTGCTGCCACAGCTTCAGCATGCCCATCTCCATCACGTTACCCTGCACATTGGGCAGCTTGAGCATGCCCATCTGCCCCGCATCGATCGCGACATGGTAACGCTCGAATTGCAGTGCGCGCAGGCTGTCTCCACCACCTTCGAGGCGGGTCCCCTTATAAAGATCGAAATGCAGCTGGTTGCCGGCCCGCTTGATCTCGGCCTGTTCGGCGAGATAGACCACAGGACCGCCGGGACGGTCATCCTCGAGCATGAAGCCGTTCAGATGCCCCTCCGCATCGGTTCCATCGACATAGATGGTGAAATCCTCCATGTCGCGATTGAAGCGTTGCGGATCGAAACTGGGCGCGGATTTGGCCTGCTGAATGGCATAGATAAAACCCTGGAACGCCTTCTGCCCCTGCGGCATCCACTGCATGGCCGTGAAACTCAGTGCCAACCACAGCACCACCGATATGCCGAACACGGAGCGAAACAGGCGCGGGTAGGAGACACCGGCGGCCCGGAAGGCATCCAGCTCGCTCCCCTGCTGCAGGCGTACCATCACCGACTGCATGGCAAAGAAGGCGGCCATCGGCACGGTCAGCACCAGGAAGTAGGGCAAAATAGCGGCAAGCATCAGGAACATCACCGACCAGTCGACGCCATTCTCGGCGATAAGTCCGATCACCTTCAGGGCGCGGCCAAGCAGCAGCACACCAATGGCAATGGAGAGGCTGACAAAAAACGGGGCGAACCAGAGACGCAGGATATAGCGATCGAGAACCATGGCCGGAGGTTAAACCAGAACGGGAGGTAACGCATCAGAGCAGTGGAGAAAAAGAGCTGACCGAGCCGGACGGATCCGCAACGCGCAATGCATCCGCTGCCGCTGCTTCCTTCCGGACCTGACGGGGTTCACGGAGCCTCGCCGTGCGGGGCCCGACCCGGCCAGCAATCGAATCCGACGAATCGGAAACTGGCGGTGCTGCAAATCGACTGCGCACCGGTCGGATCAGTGATCCTCCTGTTACGGGGTCTCACTGAATGAGCGCGAAACTTAGCGGATCACTGCGCGTGATACCAGCATGAATGATTAATCCGAAGCACTACTCACCAGCCGGGGAGCCGCAAAACAGCCCACCACTGCAAACTCACCGAAACTCTCGCCGCCGCAGACCCGGATGCGCCCCGCCACCACCCAGGCATGCGCCTGCATGCCGCCGCCATCGCGCGCGACACCGAAAAAGAGACAGTAGGGAATGCCGTACAGCCCGAGCAGCACCCGCGCCGCCACCGCCTGCACAAAGCAGTTGGAATTCCACGGCGTGTATCTGGCCACCATCAGTACCAGGCGTGAGATCAGATGCGCGCGCGCCTCATCTTGCGCATCGATAAGCGGAACCCACGATGCACTGCCCATCGGCCTGCCCAGGTGCGGCGCCAGGCGGCGAAAGTGGATGGTCAGGATCAGCAGACGGCCGATCCCCATCAGCAGCCAGAGCGGCACGAACCACAGCTGCTCGAACAGCGTACGCCGCATTAAACTGCGCGCCTTGCGACGGACCAGGGACAAGGTTATAAAACGCATATCAGGCATGTCGTCCATCCGTTGCCACTCTCCTCATCCTGCTGCCTTCAGCCATGCGCAGCAGACAGCAGCACCTGTTTGTCGCGCAATGCCTCCAGCTGCTCATAGTAGGGCAGGATAGTTGCATAACAGGGGCCATCCATCGCCTCAGAATCACCCGCATAGGCCATGCCGCTCTTGGAGTGGCTGCCGGCGCGAGCCTGCATCATCTTTAGTTGCTGTGGTGCAGGCGCAATCGCCAGAAAAGCGCACAACTCCTGCCAGACGATATGCGGCAACTGGCTGTAGTTGACCAGGGTCAGCTCGTCGGCATAACGACAGGCCGCAGCGAAAAAGCCACCCAGCATTTGCACGGCATAGCCGTCCAGATCCCCCGGATAGGCCTGCCTGAAATCGAGCGGAGGCATCGCATCCGTCACCATCCCCGGCACCATCTGCCGACCGCGTTGCCGACGGTGGGAAGCCATGACCTCGACAGGATTGCGGTAGAGGAACAGAAACGGCGTATCAGGGAAGGCCCGGCGAAACAGCGGCAGGCTGTGGATATGCCAGCTGTCGAGCTTGATGATCAGCTGTTGCTCTTCTTCAAAACGCCTCTGCCCCAGTGCGGCAACGATGCCGCGCAGTCGTTTCACGGCCCCAGCATCGTCACCTTCCTGATAGTAGTGGCGCAAAAACGAGTCGAGGATGGCCGGTTCGGAGATGGAGATACACTCCGGCATTATGGCCAGCAGCTGGGTCAGCAGTGTCGAACCGCAACGGGACACATGAAAGATGAAGGCGGTCGGTTGTAGCGGGTCGGCGACTTTATCCAGGGCACTGAACGGGGACTGCAGGCAGCGCGGCTTCGCATCTCTCAGGCTTCTGACGCTGTCGAAAAAGAAGGGTTCGCTGAATCGCTTGTCGCCAATAAATCGCCACCAGAGACTCTGCTGCCGGATCAGCATTGGATACCAGCCGCGCAGGTTTGAGAGCTGTTCCAGCTCCACCTCTTCGCCGCGAATCAGCAGACGCTCTTCCGGCGAAAAGGCGGCGCTCACGACGAGGTGGCAGCTTCGCGGGCAGCACGCAGCTGTGCGGCCAGCTCATTTCCCATCTCGCTATCCATGGCCATCAGGTTGGCCATAATCGCCTCCACATTGTCATCGCTGATCGAGGGATCACCGTATTTCGGCCCTGCTTCTGCCTTGAATCCAGCCTCAGCAAACAGCTTCTCCAGCCAGGGATTGACGATGCAATCAAGCATCAGATGGATGCGTGCCTGCCGGCTGCCGTTATTCACGCCATGCTGGCAATCTGCATTCAGATACCAGGTATGCCCGGCGGCGAAGTGAACCGTTTCATTTTCAATGCTAAACAGTACCTCGGGTGCCGTGGCAATGGGTATATGCAGCCGCGCCATACCCTGCTCGAGGGAGGTTCCATGGTCGCGGTGCGGGTTGATGCGGCAGTCCGCACCCATCGACATCAGGCGTGCCGAGGTGATTTCACACTGAAAGCTATCCAGTACTTCGCGGAAATAGTCGCAGCGCCGAAGCAGAGGGGTATCCGCATACTCCGCATCCGGCAGCGCCTGGATATGATCGATCGCCCCGCCCACCGAGCGCAACGGTGCACAACGCCACTCCCGGTCGTAGGCGCCCCTGTTGGGATGGGCGATCCACTCGCTCTCACGGATCATGGCAAGATCAGCATTCAGGCGAAACACATCGAAACTTAAAGGCAGGCACAGATAACGCGTTCGCGGAGCGGCAGGCCGCGCCCGCCGGAATAGACTACGGGCATCACCATCGGCCTGCCCCACCACACCATCACTCCCGTCTGCAACTTTCACATACTGCAATTCCGGGTCACTTCCCAGCTGATAATGGAACTGCAACACCTCGCCACCGTAAAAGGGCTCGAGGAATGCTCTCGGCATGGTCAAGCTGCTTTCATAATCGTCCAGGCAGGTATCTCCGTAGGTGGTGATGCGGGTCAGCAAATGGAGCCGATAGCGTTTTTTCAACGGGACAGGTAATTTTATTTTCCCTGCCGGCAGTTGTTCTCCTTTGATATTTTTCCACTGATGGATACTGGCCGCATCCAGTTCGAATATCTTTCCCAGGTAAATCCTGTCGCGTTGCGGCTCCGGAATTTCACCAACATGGTCAGCCGGCAGGAAGGTATGTTCGCGCGCTCCGTCCAGCAGGCAGGCCTCCACACTGACATACGTTGGCACCATCCGTGCCTCCGGAGCCTGCGATAGCAGGTTGCGGGCGATAGCAACCTGCGGCTCATTGTGCAGCGTCACGGACATGGTTTCGCTGACAATCACATCGGGGATGGCGTCCGCCGGTATCTCGTAGCGCGTGGCATCAGCGCATACGCAGGCTTCCACATGCCCGGATAGCCCCAGTGAATCGATCAGTGCCATCGCATCGTCGAGGCACTGCTGATGGATATCGAGCAAGGTAAAAACAGCCTGTCTGCTGGAGAATAATGTCATCAGGGGAAGTGCCAGCAGGGCGTAAGGACCACACCCGGCATAAAGAATACGGACCGGTCGTTCCGCTTGCAGGGAGTCCTGGATTGCAGCACCCAGCCCGCGTGTAAAAGCGGGTGTCCGATACAGCTCACGGAGGCACATTGCCGCTGTGGTCGGCGAAATAGCCAGGCCGCTGTCCAGCCGGGTCTCCCCCGCGCTTATTCCACCGTCCGGATTGGACTCGAAGGCCGTGCGCCTTTCCAGCATGTCGCGAAGCGACTTCGCCTCGTCCAGCATATCCGGCAGGCGCTGCTGCGGATCGAGGAATGTCCGCGCAATTCGTGTCAGTTCAATCAGGCAAGCATCCATGTTTCGTCTCATCCGTTAACAAGGGATCGACCACGCCCGTGTGTTGATCGTGCCATTGAACATAATCAGCATCCGGGGGGCTGTCCATTACCCCCCCCCCGGTCAACGGGTGCAACGACAAGCGCAAATCGGCCAGGCCGCGCCAGTCATTGACCTGCACCCGGTCAGATCAACATCGCCCTTCTATGCGCGCGGTTCAAAACCTTAC
Organism: uncultured Zetaproteobacteria bacterium; assembly: GCA_964503475.1. Classification (GTDB taxonomy): domain Bacteria; phylum Pseudomonadota; class Zetaproteobacteria; order Mariprofundales; family Mariprofundaceae; genus CAZCZU01. Next base: position 1,314 of record CAZCZU010000031.1, on the reverse strand, counting down.
CCCCTTGATTGATGCAACCATTCTATTCAAAGTACACATCCTGCTAATGCCATTGACCAATACTCGGGGTCGCTGATGGCACTCATATTCGGCATCCGCCAAGGAGACGCGCCATGCAGCCAGGAATGTCCAATCTTCCCAACGGGCTCGGCCTTCGCCCCTCCACCGCCTCGGACCGGCCCTTCATTGAATCGCTCTATGCCTCGACCCGCAATGACCTGCGGCTGATCGACGGCGAACGGGACTTTGTCGAAGCAATCGTCGAGATGCAGTACAGGGCCCAGACTAGCGGCTACGGCAATCAGTACCCCAACGCCATGTATTTTGTAGTGGAGAAGCTGGGTGAGCGTATCGGCCGGGTCACCATCGACTTTGGCCCCGACTCGGTTCATGTCGTCGACATCGCCTTTATTCCCGAGGCGCGTGGCAAGGGTTACGGCACTACGGTCATCGCCGCGATTCAACAGACCGCTGCACAGATAAAGGCACCGGTCCTGCTCTCAACACTGAAGAGCAACCTTGCTGCCCAGCAGCTCTATTTAAAGATGGGCTTTCAATTCCATGACAGCTCCGAGATGCACAACCGCCTGATCTGGTATCCCAATCCCCAGGTCATCGCAGGTTCATAGCCATACCGATCGGATGATCGTCTCGGATCGGGCACGGCTGCTCTTCGTCCACGTCCCTCGCACCGGAGGCTCCTCCATCGCCGAGTTGCCAGGGCCTGTTAACACTCAGTTCGATGGCGCCGATACGGCCATTTTTCTGCCCTGCAAGGCATTGCGAGCGTGGCGTGCTCATTGCACACCAGCGAGCGATAACGCGGCAGGACGGAAAAATGGCCTGTCCCTGAAGGGCTGCGCCCCAAACCGGGCTGCTCGGCGAGCGCTACAGCGGTTATTTCAAATTCGCCTTCGTACGCAACCCATGGGAGCGATGGCGCGTTTCTCGCCAATCGGCTCGACTACCTGACCATCAGCGACTGCAAGCGACCGGCAGTCGATGCTGTTGGCCGTTTCGAACATTTCGAGGCAGACCTGCGCGCACTTCCTGGCGAACGCCTGCCCGCACATGGCGCCATCCCGCACCTCAACGATTCCAGCCACGACCACTATCGGCACTACTACTCGACAGAGGCAGAAGAGCTGGTCGCTCAGTGCTGCCGCCGCGATATCGACTATTTCGGCTTCCGCTTCTGAATTGCGGCAAGTAAAGCGCCACGCGTTGCACTGACCGGCGAAGAACCCATGAGGCATAGCAGCTAACGCGTTAAAAGCAGGATCGACATCGATGCCAGTGATACCACTCGGATCA
>CAZCZU010000030.1:0-33286 GCA_964503475.1 uncultured Zetaproteobacteria bacterium | reverse complement strand
CAATATCCCAAACACTTATCGATTCCTACAGCCAAAAAATGGGGAGAGTTCAGGGCGTAAGTGCATGTTTTTTCTTGACGAATGGTTTTAATCATTCTAGTAAGCGCCTAGGAACAGGAGAGCGAGGTCGAGATTTGAGTCATTATTCGCTAATGCTGGTGCCCGAATCGGGGCAGGTGAAAAGCTTCCGCCTGAGCAGTCGCACGCTGGCGGCGTCGGCTTTTTTTGTCTTCGCTCTCGGTGCATTCGGTGTCTGGGGCGCTTACAGCGCCTATTCCGGCAAAAAGCTGGTGGCCGAGCTCCAGGCTGCCGAGCGTTTCAATGATATGGCGCAGCAGCGCCGCAATAAAGAGGTCGAGCATCTGAACGACCTGCTGAAAGCCGAGCAGCAAAAGACGGCCGTGTATGCCCGTCATCTGGGCCAGATGCAGGCGCGTCTGGCGCGTCTGGATGCCGTGGGTGAAAAGCTTGTTCAGGTCGCCAAGCTGGACAAGAACGATTTCGATTTCAGCGTCATGCCTGCCATGGGCGGTCCACGCATTGTTCCGGCAGGGCTTGGTGCCGATCTGAGTATGCCCAGCCAGATTCAGCAGATGAACTCCCGTCTTTCCCATCTTGATGTGCAACTGGCAGCGATCGACATGATCCTGCAGGAGAATTGCGACGAGGCGCATGCCCGTCCGCATGCCTGGCCGACCGAGGGTGGCTGGCTCAGCTCCCACTACGGTATGCGTATCGATCCCTTTACCGGTACCCGGGCCATGCATCGCGGTGTCGATATCGCCAACCGCTTTGGTGCTCCGGTGCTGGCAGCAAGTCGCGGCGTTGTTGTCTTTGCCGGCAAATCTCCCGGTTTCGGTACGCTGGTTGAGGTTGAGCACGGCTACGGCTTCCGTACCCGCTACGGTCACCTTTCTAGTATTGCCGTCAAGGTGGGCGATGAGGTTTCCGATGGTGATCTTCTGGGCCGTGTCGGCTCCTCCGGCCGCTCCACCGGCCCGCACCTGCACTTCGAAGTGCATCGCTACGGCAAGGGCATGGATCCGGCACCGTACCTGCCACGCTCCTGATCCTTCAGCGACAAGCACCTGACCCAAACAAAAGGAGCGGCCATTTGGCCGCTCCTTTTGTTTTGGTCTGTTTGAAGGGATCACCGGTCGCGCACCGGTGATCCGGTTTCCCTATTTGTCGGCCTTGTCGGCCGCACGGGCTGCTGCAATGGCGGCCATGTTGACGATATCGTCGACCGAGGCGCCGGTCTGCAGCACATGTACCTGCTGCGGCAGGCCGACCAGAATCGGACCGATGGCGGTGCCGCCACCCAGCTCGCGCAACAATTTGTAGGCGATATTGCCGGCCTGCATGGTCGGGAAGATCAGTACATTGGCCGGATCTTTCAGTTTACTGAACGGGTAGTGGCTGAGCAGGTCGGCATTGACGGCCGTATCGGCCTGCATCTCGCCGTCGACAATCAGTTCCGGATGCTGTTTGTGCAGCAGTTGCACCGCTTCCGCCACCTTGCGCGCTTCCGGGTGATCCGAGCTGCCGAAGTTGGAGAAGGACATCATGCCCACACGTGGCTCGGTGCCGGTCAGTGTCGAGCAGGTCTCGGCAGCCAGTGTGGCCATCTCGGCCAGCTGCTCGGCTGTCATGTCGACATTGACGGTGCAATCGCCGAGGAAATAGGTGTGCTGCTCCATGATCATCATGTACATGCCATAAACCTGATGGTGATGATTGGTGGCATCGTGCCCGAGGATCTGCAGCACCGGGCGCAGTACATTGGGGTAGTGGGCCGTGCGTCCGGAGAGCATGCCGTCGGCAAAGCCCTGACGCACGAGCAGTGCGCCCAGTACATTGGGATTGTGGCGCAGGGTCTGCACGGCATCCTGGCGCAGGATACCGTGACGCTTGCGGTCGAAATAGTAGGCATCGGCGAGGCTGGCAAAGCGGGAATCCTCGTGATACGGATCGAGCATGTCGAGATCGCAGACGTCGAGATGCTCGCTGTCGCAGACCCTGTCGACGTGGTCGCGGCGGCCGATCAGCAACGGCTTGGCAATGCCCATCTCGGCCATGATTAGGGCGGCACGGATGACGGTCGGGTCCTCGCCCTCCGGCAGCACAAGGCGCAGCGGATGCTGACGTGCCTTGTCGGTAATCGAACGCATGACCAGACGGGAGTCATCAATGCGGGCGGCAAGGCTGGCGGCGTAGGCCGGCATATCCTCGATCGGTTTGCGGGCCACGCCGGTATCGGCAGCGGCTTTGGCCACGGCAGCCGGGACCACTTCGATCAGGCGCGGGTCGAACGGCTTGGGCAGGATATATTCCGGTCCGAAGCGCAGCTGCTTGACGCCATAGGCCTTCAGAACCGAGGCCGGAACCTCCTGGCGTGCCAGGTCGGCCAGCGCATGTACGGCTGCGATCTTCATCTCTTCGTTGAAGGTGGTGGCGCGGGCATCGAGTGCGCCGCGGAACAGGAACGGAAAGCCCAGCACGTTGTTGACCTGATTCGGGTGATCGGAGCGGCCGGTGGCCATGATCAGGTCCTTGCGGGTTTTCATGGCCAGATCGTAGGCGATCTCGGGCGTCGGGTTGGCCATGGCGAAGACGACCGGGCGCTCGGCCATGGAGAGCAGCATCTCGGGAGTGACGGCATTGCCCTCGGAGAGGCCGACGAAGACATCGGCCCCCTGCATCGCATCCTCGAGTGTGCGCTCGGAGCGCTCGGTGGCGAAGTAGGCCTTGTGCGGAGGCAGTTCGTCGCCACGATCCTTGTAGATCACCCCCTTGCGGTCGAGGAAGAGGATGTTTTCGCGCCTGGCGCCCAGCTCCTCGATCAGGCGCATGCAGGCAAAGCCCGCCGCACCGGCACCCAGACAGACGATCTTCACCTCGCCGATATCCTTCTCCTGCAGGTGCAGGGCATTGATCAGACCGGCGGCGGTAATGACGGCGGTGCCGTGCTGGTCGTCGTGCAACACCGGAATGTTGACCCGTTTCTTCAGCTCTTCCTCAATGATGAAGCACTCCGGCGCCTTGATGTCTTCGAGGTTGATGCCGCCGAAGGTGGGCTCCAGACGCGCAATCGTGTCGACGAAGGCCATCGGATCGGTTTCGTCCACCTCGATGTCGAAGACGTCGATATCGGCAAAGCGCTTGAACAGCACACCCTTGCCTTCCATGACCGGCTTGCCGGCCAGAGCCCCGATGTTGCCCAGGCCCAGTACAGCCGTACCGTTGCTGACTACGCCGACCAGATTGGCGCGCGAGGTGTATTCGTCGGCCAGCTCGGGATTCTTGGCGATCTCCAGGCAGGGCTCGGCCACGCCCGGCGAATAGGCCAGCGCCAGATCACGTTGGGTCAGGCATGGCTTGCTCGGCTTGACGCTGATTTTGCCCGGTGTTGGCTTACTGTGATAGTCGAGTGCGTCCTGATGCATGGCATCGTTTGGCATAATGGGAACCTCCGCGCTACATTGCAGGGAGCGATCCGGCAGGGGGAGTTTTCCCGCGCCGGCGTTCGCGCTGCAGAGCGCGCATCATAGCGCAGCCGAGGGCTGCGGTCATGGAGGCTTGCAAATGACACAGGCGGAGGATGCCACCATGCAGCCACTCAGGGTCGGTGTCGCCGGTGCCGGTGCGGTCGGTTGTCACTATGGTGCCATGCTGCAGCGCAGCGGTTGTGAGGTATGTTTTCTGGCCCGTGGCCCGCACCTGGCTGCCCTGCAACGCGATGGATTGCATCATGAGAGCGGGGGTGAGATGCAGGTGCTGCCGGTCGTGGCCGGCGACGATCCCGCCATGCTCGCCGATTGCGACGTGATCCTGCTGAGCAGCAAGACGACAGGGCTGGAATATCTCTGTGCCCGGCTGGCGCCGCATATCGGTGCGGATACCGTGTTACTGACGCTGCAGAATGGGGTTGAAGCTCCGGCTCTGGTGTCGCGCCTCTTTCCTTCCCATGCTGTTCTGGCCGGTTCCGCCTTCATCGGGGTGCGCGTCGAACGGCCGGGATTCGTCGTTCATTCGGCCGCAGGGCACCTGCGTCTCGGTGCATGGCAGGGCGAGGCGTGGTCGCAACAGGCGCGCCTGCTGGCGGCATGGCAGGCCGTGGGCGTGGATGCGCGTGCGGTGGACGATATGCATCATATGCTGTGGAACAAGATGCTGTGGAACTGCGGATTCAATGCCATCACGGCTTTGACCCGTCGTTATGCCCGTGATGTGGCGGCGGAGGCGCGTGGTGTGCGCTGGGTGCGTGATGCCATGCATGAGGTGCGGCAGGTGGCGGCAGCCGAAGGAGTGGAGCTGAAGCCCGAAGAGGCCGAACGGCATATCACCATGACGCTGCAGGCAGGGCCGGTTAAAACCAGCATGTGGCAGGATTTCGAGCATGGACACGCCACCGAGATCGATACGATGAACGGCTGTATTGTCCGGCTGGCGGAGCAGCATGGCCTGGCGGTGCCGGTCAATGCCATGCTGGCCGATCTGATCCGCCTGGCTGAAAAGCCCGCGGCATCATGAATGTTCCTGTTGCCCTGTGCATGGCCGGCATGGCATGTTGGCCCGCTTTGCTGTTAGGCTTGGCCGTTACGGAGGGTTGAATCGATGTTTGGACTGGGAACTACCGAGCTGCTGCTCATCCTGATTATCGTTGTGGTGCTGTTCGGCGCCCGCAAACTGCCCGAGCTGGGAGCCGGCGTGGCCAAGGGGATTCGCAGCTTCCGCAAGAATATGGCCGAGGATGAGGGTGACAAGTCGGCCTCCGACAAGGCCGACAGCGACAAGAAAGCCTGAATTATTTCTATACCTCTGCGACTGAATCGACATGCCTGATATCGGACTATTCGAGCTGATCCTGATCGGCGCTATCGCCTTTTTGATTCTGGGCCCGGAGCGCCTGCCCGATTTCTTTGCCCAGATCGGGCGTGTGGTGCGCCAGGGGCGCATGTGGGTCACTTCGATCAAACAGCAACTCGATGAGGAGACCCGGGAGGTGCGCGCATCCGGCGAAGAGGTGCGTGATGCGTTCGACGCGGTGAGCAGTGTGCCCGAAGAGCCGACGGATGATGGCAAGCCGCTGGATGACAAGCGGAAAGAAGACGCATGAGTGACAGCACGCCGGTCAATCCGTCCCCGATCCTGACGCACCTTAACGAGCTGCGCGGCAGACTGAAGATTGCCATCATCGCCTACCTGATCGGGGTCATGGTGCTGATGAACTTCTCAGGCACGGTCTTCGATTTTATCGCGTCGCCTCTGCGTGCCGCCCTGCCGGAGGGGACACCGCTCGTTTTTCTCAATGCGCCGGATGTCTTTTTTACCTATCTGAAGATTGCGCTGGTGCTCAGTATTTTTGTCACGGCGCCCATCACGTTCTATCAGTTCTGGGCCTTTGTGGCACCGGGGCTTTATCGCCGTGAACGGCAACTCTTTTCCGGCTATTTCTTTGCCAGCCTGCTGCTGCTGTTCGCCGGTGGTGCTTTTGCCTTTTACGTGGTCTTTCCGCTTATTTTCAAGTTCTTTATCGGTTTCTCCACCGAGCATATCCAGGCGATGCCGGCCGTGAAGGAGTACCTGACCCTGGTGCTCAAGCTGCTGTTTGCGTTCGGTCTCAGTTTCGAGATTCCGATCATCGTGCTGGTGCTGGTACGCCTGGGGCTGGTCGGTATCGAGGCGCTGAAGGCGAAGCGCCGTTATGTCATCGTCTGGGCCTTTATTCTGGCGGCGATCCTGACGCCGCCGGATATCATATCGCAGGTGCTGCTGGCTTTTCCGATGCTGCTGCTTTATGAAGTCGGCATTCTGATGGCGCGCTTCTCAGGCAGCAACGACGCTGCCCCCCTGTCCGACGCCTGACCGGGCATCTTCTGTTTGTCTATAGTCCATTTGTGTGATTTACATCACGCATGCGTAAGCCATACAATCGCGGCTAATCGGGGGAGGGGAGTTACCGGTTCGGAGTTGCAGTATGGCATCTCCGAAGGGGAGTATGCATATGGACAGGAAAAACATCTATAAAGCGACGATGCTGGGCCTGGCCGTGGTTGCCATTCCTCTCGCCTGGGGTCTCTACAAGTGCAATATCATGAACCTCGAGTTGACGGAGCTCTCTCTGAAGCTCGAGGGCAAGGCCAGCGAGCAGACCATCGATCAGGCTACGCGGCTATTGTGTGATACGCCGGAGTATCAGAAGGGCCTGCTGTCTGTGGTGAATAAGTCGTTCTATCGCGATGATGCCCCGGTTTCAGTGGCCGGTAGCGAAGTTCCCGCTTATCTACAGGATTTTCATACCCTGCTCGATGCATCGCGAAAGCAGTCGAAACAGCCTCCGTTGCCTTCACTGAATGATATCCTGACTGAAAAGAGCCAGGCCGTTGCCTTCTGTGCCGGTCAGAACAAGGGCTAGGATTTGAATCTGGGCTGTTACGCCCCTAAGCCCTTCTGATATAGACCCGTTCGCCCTCGCGGGCATGTTCGAACAGTTCCATGATGTCGTCATTGGCCATGCGAATGCAGCCGTGGGAGGCGGGTTGGCCCAGCCGCTCCTCTTCGTGGGTGCCGTGGATATAGATGTAGCGGGAACGGGTATCGACGGCGCCGCGCCGGTTATGCCCGGGTGCACAGCCGTCCAGCCACAGAATCCGGCTTAGAATCCAGTCCCGATTCGGGTTGTCGATTCCGGGACGGTAGCGGCCGATGGGGCAGCGCCCCCGAAAGGCGGTAAGCCTGGCCATGCCGGCCCCGATCTTTTTGTAAATGCGGTGTCGGCCCAGCGGTGTCCGGAAACTTCCCCGCTCATTGCCTGCGCCTGCGGCAGCGGTTGAGACGGGATATTCGTGCCAGACACCGGTTTGTCGACGGTGGTAGAGCATCTGGTCGGCGATGGAGATGATGATCATGGCGCGAGCCTAGCGTATCGGCCGATGACCTGCACTTTGGCTTGTTCTGCAGGCCCTGTTCCCTACAATGCGCAAAAATTTTCGATTTTCACAATCAGGAGAAACCATGGACATCACCAAGATCAAGGTTGGCAAGAATCCGCCGGAAGATATCAATGTTGTGATCGAGGTGCCGCAGCATGCCGATCCGATCAAGTATGAGCTGGACAAGGATTCCGGCGCCATCTTTGTCGACCGTTTCATGCACACGGCCATGCACTATCCGTGCAACTACGGCTTTGTACCCAACACCCTCTCCGAGGACGGTGATCCGGTCGATGTGCTGGTGGTTTCCAGCTTCTCGCTGATTCCGGGTTGCGTGGTGCCGTGCCGTCCGGTTGGCGTACTGCACATGGAAGACGAGGCAGGCAACGATGCCAAGGTGCTGGCCGTACCGGTATCGAAGCTGAAGCCGGTCTACGACGATGTGCATGGCCCGGATGATCTGCCGCAGTTTCTGCTCGACCAGATCAAGCACTTCTTCGAACACTACAAGGATCTGGAGAAGGGCAAGTGGGTCAAGGTGACCGGCTGGGGCGATGCCGCTGCGGCCAAGAAAGAGATCACCGACTCCATCGCGCGTTATCAGGGCTGAAAATAACCCTTTATACTTGACGCATTTGCGTTCTGCATCCATAAAGGTGGCTGGGTAACCAGCCGCCTTTTTTGTTGCCGGCGACTGAACAGGAGGGGGCATGAGCGAAACATGGATTCCGGTCATTCTCGGCGTTTTCGGACTGGGCACGGCCTTCTGGCTCTATCATCTGGTGCTGCGCTATCCCGGTGGCGAAGGCAAGGCGGCCGAGATCGCCGAGGCGATCCATCATGGGGCCATGGTCTTCCTCAGACGCGAATACTCCATCCTGTTTGTTTTTGTGGTTGTGGTCGCGCTGCTGATCGCCATCAGCGATCTGGGGCTGTCGACGATGATCGCCTTCCTGGTCGGCGCCGGCAGTTCGGCTCTGGCCGGTTATTTCGGTATGTATGCGGCCACCCACGCCAACGTACGTACCACGGTGGCGGCGCACACCAAGGGTCAGGCGGCAGCCCTCTCGGTGGCCTTCTACGGCGGCTCGATCATGGGGCTTACCGTCGCGGCCATCGGCCTGCTGGGGCTGGGTACCCTTTACCTCTTTTTCGGCGGCGACCCCGAGACAGCGCACGCCATCCACGGTTTCGGTATCGGCGCCTCGTCCGTGGCGCTCTTCTCGCGTGTCGGCGGCGGCATCTACACCAAGAGTGCCGATGTCGGGGCCGATCTGGTCGGCAAGGTGGAGGCGGGCATTCCCGAAGATGATCCGCGCAATCCGGGTGTGATCGCCGACAACGTCGGCGACAATGTCGGCGATGTGGCCGGCATGGGCTCCGATATCTTCGAATCCTACTGTGGCGCCATCATCGCCACCATCGCCATGGCCTCGACCATGGCCGCCGATGTGCTCGATCCGCTGGGCGAGCAACAGGCGCTGATGTTCCTGCCGCTGGCTTTGGCCTCGGCTGGCCTGATCTGCTCGATCCTCGGCATTGTCATGGTGCGCCTTTTCTCCGCCCATGAGCCGGGCCGGGCGCTGCGCATCGGTACCATCGGTGCTTCGATCCTGTTCATTATCGCTGCTTACGGTGTCATTACCGTATCCGGAGTCGCATCCACAGTCTGGGGCGCGGTGGTCGCGGGTGCTATCGGCGGGATCGCTATTGGCCTGGTCACCGAGTACTACACGGGTGGTGGGCCGGTGAAGAAGATCGCCCGCAGCGGCGAGACGGGGCCGGCCACGGTCATCATCTCAGGACTGGCCTTCGGCATGGAGTCGGTAGTGGTGCCGATGCTCGCGATCTGTGCCGTCATCTATGCCTCCACCGAGCTGTGCGGCCTGTATGGCGTCGGTATCGCAGCGGTCGGCATGCTGGCCACGGTCGGTATCACCATGGCCATCGACGCCTACGGTCCGGTGGCCGATAACGCCGGCGGTATCGCCGAGATGGCGGGGCTGGGTGAGGATACGCGCAAGATCACCGATTCGCTGGATGAGCTTGGCAATACCACCGCCGCCATCGGCAAGGGCTTTGCCATCGGGGCGGCTGCGCTGGCGGCCCTGGCCATTATCACCGCCTATGTCGAGACGGTGTCGCACCATGTCGAGAATTTCTCACTGCAACTCAACGATCCGCACGTGCTGGTAGGCATGTTCCTGGGCGGCATTTTCCCGTTCCTGGTCGCGGCCCTGACCATGACAGCGGTCGGTACGGCCGCCTTCGACATGATCAAGGAGATCCGGCGCCAGTTCAAAGAGATTCCGGGACTGATGGAGGGCAAGGCGGCTCCCGATCATGCCCGCTGTATCGATATCGCCACCAAGGCGGCACTGAGACGCATGGTGCTGCCGGGTGTGCTGGCCGTCTCCGCCCCGGTCGTGGTCGGTTTCACGCTCGGCCCCGCCTCGCTGGGCGGCATGCTCGGCGGTGCGCTGGTCGGCTGTGTGCTGCTGGCATTGACGATGGCCAATGCCGGTGGTGCCTGGGATAATGCCAAGAAATATGTTGAGAAGGGGCACTTTGGCGGCAAGGGCTCGGATGTGCACAAGGCGTGCGTGGTCGGCGATACGGTCGGCGATCCGTTCAAGGATACCAGCGGCCCGTCGATGAACATCCTGATCAATGTGATGGCTATCGTCTCCCTGGTCATCGCACCTCTGCTTTAATAGAGGGAAGAAACGCTTTGGAAGGGGAAACCGATGGAGGATAAAATGACTGAAAATGTGAAGGAACACGTTAAGGATGCCGGCGCCTGGAAGCGTCTGCTGATTATGCTGCTCTTCGCTGTGCTCTACAGTGTGGCGGAGGTGGTGATTACCGTCGTGGTGGTCTTCCAGTTTTTGAGTGTGATTATCACCGGCAAGACACAGGAGAATGTGCAGCAGTTCGGTGCCCAGCTCTCCGCCTACGCCTACCAGGTATTCCGCTTTCTGACCTACAACAGCGAGGAGCTGCCGTATCCGTTCAGCGACTGGCCGAGCGGTAAGCCTTTGACGGAAGAGGCCGAGAAGCCGAAACGTCGTGCTCCGGCCCGTAAGCCGCGGGCGAAAAAGGCGGAGCCGAAAGCGGCTGCAGCCAAGCCGGCCGCCAGGCCCACGGAAGAGGGCGAGGCGACCAAGTAAGTTACGTCATGTGACGAATCCGGCGGCCGGCTTGAGTCCGGCCGCCTTTTTTGTGCGTGGACACCATTGAGTCCGGCACGCAGGCTATGCCGATGCAGGCCGAATTTCCGCTCGATCCCGATCTTGTCTATCTGAACCATGCCGCCGTCGGTGTCTGGCCGCGGCGCACCCGCGATGCCGTGGCGACCTTTGCCGGGCAGAACATGGTGCGCGGGGCGGCCGACTATCCCGAGTGGCTGAAGGTGGAACGGAGCCTGCGTCGTCGCCTGCAGTGGCTGGTGAATGCCGAAAGCACGGACGATATCGCCCTGCTCAAGAATACCTCCGAGGGGTTGTCGCTGGTGGCCTATGGCCTGGATTGGCAGGCGGGCGATAACATCGTCATCAGCAACCGCGAGTTCCCCTCCAATCGTATCGTCTGGGAATCATTGGCCGGGCGTGGTGTTGAGCTGCGCGTGGCCGATATCGATGGTCCCGATCCGGAAGGGGCGATGCTCGATCTGATCGATGGCCGAACACGCCTTTTGGCCGTCTCCTCGGTGCAGTACGGCGACGGCCTGTGTATGGATCTGGTGCGTCTGGGTGAGGCGTGCCGGGCGCAGGGCATCTTCTTCTGTGTCGATGCCATCCAGAGCCTCGGGGCACTCGCCTTCGATGCTCTCGCCTGCCATGCCGATGCCGTGGTGGCCGATGCCCACAAGTGGCTGCTGGGCCCGGAAGGGATCGCCGTTTTCTATATCAGCCCCCGCTGGCGCGAAAAGTTGAAGCTGCACCAGTTCGGCTGGCACATGGTCGAGCATGCCGGCGATTTCGATCGGCATGATTGGCAGCCGGCCTCGTCGGCCCGGCGCTTCGAACCCGGCAGCCCCAATATGCTCGGTATCCACGCCTTCGAGGCGAGCCTGTCGCTGCTGCAGGAGCTGGGCATGGCGCATGTGGAGTCGGAACTGCTGGCGCGCACCCGGCGCTTGATGGAGATGGTGCATGCGCATCCCAAACTGAAACTCATCAGTCGCGATACGGAAGAGCGCTGCTCCGGCATCGTCACTTTCCGGGTCCAGGGGCTGGATCATGCGGGGCATGCCACCCTCTACCGCGAGCTGATGAAGGCGGAGGTGATCTGTGCCCACCGTGCCGGCGGCATCCGTTTCGCACCGCACTTCTACACCGATCCGGCCCTGTTCGATGCCGCCTTTGAACGGCTCGATACACTGCTCGCCCAACAGGACGTTTAACCATGATCGACACCGATGTGGTGATTGTCGGTGCCGGTGCCGCCGGCATGATGTGCGCCATCGAGGCGGGGCGGCGCAGCAGGCGCGTGGTCGTGCTCGATCATAACGGTGAGGCAGGCAAAAAGATTGCCATCTCCGGCGGGGGCCGCTGCAACTTCACCAACCTCTATACCGAGCCGGGCAACTATCTCTCGGCAAATCCGCACTTCTGCAAATCGGCTCTCTCCCGCTACACCCCCTACGATTTCCTGACCATGATCGAGGCACACGGCATCGCCTGGGAGGAGCGCGAGGAGGGGCAGCTTTTCTGCCGCGACAAGGGGGCGGCACAACAGGTCGTCGCCATGCTGGAGAATAAAGCCCGCGAGTTGGGGGTCAGCTTCCATTTCAACTGCAGCATCGAATCGGTCGAACGCGAGGGGGAGCATTTTCTGCTGCGTACCGCGCAGGGGATGTTTCGCAGCAGTACACTGGTCATCGCCACCGGTGGTCTTTCGATTCCCAAGATCGGGGCAACTTCGTTCGGCCATCGCATTGCCCGCCAGTTCGGCCTGAAACTGGTGGAGACGCAAGCTGCTTTGGTGCCGTTTACGCTCACCGGCGATCAGCATGCCGGACTGAAGGCGCTGGCCGGTATTGCCATTGAGGTTCGGGCACACTGTACGCGTGCCGCTTTTGTTGGGCGCATGCTCTTCACCCATCGGGGCCTGAGCGGGCCAGCCATGCTGCAGCTCTCCTCCTACTGGCAGCCGGGGGAGGCGATCACGATCGATCTGTTTCCGGGCGAGAATGTGGTGGAGTGGCTTACGGCACAGCAGAACGAACATCCGAAGGCGGAGCTGAAAACGGTGCTGGCCACACGGTTGCCGAAACGACTGGCCCAGTTTCTCTGCGACGGGTTGATCAGTAGTCAGTCCATGGCCCGCTACAATCCGGCCCAGCTCGAGAAGGCGGCCGGGATGCTGCAGCAGTGGCAGATCCTTCCCTCCGGCACGGAAGGGTACCGCACCGCCGAGGCGACCTGCGGCGGAGTGGATACCGACGGGCTCTCTTCGAAGACGATGGAGGCGAAAGAGGTGCCGGGGCTCTATTTCATCGGTGAGGTGGTTGATGTCACCGGGCAGCTGGGTGGCTTCAATTTCCAGTGGGCCTGGGCATCCGGCTACTGCGCCGGTCAATATGTCTAACCGGTAAGCTTTTCCTGGAATCGATGCCCTTGTTCTTTCTTGCTTGCCCAAGAAAAAACCAAAGAAAGGCACCCCGGAGGACCAGCCGCCCTGCGGGTTCCCGATTCAGTCAGCATAAAACCGGTCGCGACTTCGCTGCTCTTTTCCGGTTTTACACTGACTGAATCGGCAGGCTGCTAACGGGGCCCCGAAGGCAGTTCATCTCACCCCTTTGCTATACATGGCAGCGGGTACTAGTTCCGATTGATCAGTTTGCTTAGCTGCTTTTTCTGCGCTGCATCCGGGTGATGGGCGATAGCGAGCAGGATTCGCGCCAGTTGCTGCTCATCCTTACTGGCATGGCTGTCCTTCAGCAGGGCATGCAGCTTATCGGCATCCTTGCCCTCCACACGATGACGCATACGCATCAGGACACCGGCCAGCGTTTGTTCGTCCTGGCTGGCCGATGAGTCGTGGGTTATGGCGGCCAGCTGCTCTTTCTCGGCTTCGCTCGGGTAGTGCTGCAGGTGCAGCACAATCTGCGCCATCGTGGCGATGTTCTGATCGGATGCTGCGGCCGGGGGCGGTGATGTCAGGAATCCCATCAGGGCAATCAAGGAGAGAATCGTTTTCATAAGCGCCTCCTTTACGGGTACGGGACAGTCATTGTAGCACGCCCTGTTCGGGGCGGCGGCTGGTCTATACTCGCCTTGTCCGGAGGCGTGCATGATCTACTTCGCTTACGACGGTTCGATCAACGGAGACTGGGTGTCGCGTTATGCCATCCGGATGGCGGCCGGTATGCCCGAACCGCGTCTGCGCCTTCTGCATATCCGTGACGATGGCGATGCCAGCCATGCCGAGGTGACTGCCGCCGGCATCGAACGCATCCGGCGCGAATGCGAGGAGGAGGGGATCGCATTCGAGGAGGCGGTGCATGCGCAGCGCGGCAGTGTGGCCGAGACGCTGCAGCAGGTTCTGGCCGATGAATCGCCCGCGGGATCGATGCTGGTGCTGGGTACCCGGGTACGGCCACGCCACCGGCGTTACCTGGCCGGTACCGTGGCCGAGGCGATGCTTGCCTGGCGTCGTCTCGATATTGTGGCGGTGCGGGTCGTGCATCCGGGGCTGCTTGGCGTGCCGCATACGCTGATGCTCTCCTTTGCCGGAGATGCATACGAAGGGGAGGCGTTTGGCCGTCTGCTGCAGTTGCTCTCTCCCCACATCCATCGCCTGCATCTGCTCTACCTGCTCAGGGTACGACGCTTATGGTGGCATCTGTTCGGGCGTCGCTATGCCGAGCGCCAGCACCAGCTGGCCCATGCCCATATCGAGCAGTGCGAGGCCCAGCTCACCGAGCAGGCGGCGATATCCCCCCGTCATGTCGATGTGCGGGTGCGCTTTGCCGATCATCCCGCCATCGATATGATCGCACATGCCCGCAAGCACAAGGCACAGCTATTGGTGCTGGGTTATGACGGCGGCGGTATCCCCTCCCAGCAGGAGCGGCGCCTGGTCGAGCGGCTGCTGAAGTCGGCCCCCTGCGATGTGGCCATCTACGGACCGAAAGACTGATGGCACGCCAGATTCATCAGATCGAGGCGTCGGCCGTCTATGAGCGCCTGAACTCGGCGCCCGAGGGGTTGTCGCCGCGCCAGGTGAGCGAGCGGCAGAAGGAGCTGGGGCCGAACAGCCTGTCCGCCACGCGCCGTTACTGGTGGCTGCCGATCCTGGGGCGCCAGTTCATCAACTTCTTCGCCATCCTGCTCGATCTCTCGGCCGGCATCTGCTTCGTGGCCGATGCCATCCAGCCGGGGGAGGGGATGGCGCTGCTCGGCTGGGCCCTGCTCGGGGTGTCGGTGCTCAATGCCCTGTTCGGCTTCGTGCAGGAATTCCGGGCCGAGAAGGCGATGGAGGAGTTGAAGAAGTTCCTGCCGCAACAGGTGCTGGTGCAGCGCGGTGGTGAGGCGCGCGAAGTCGTCGCCGAATCGCTGGTGCCGGGCGATGTGTTGATCGTGCGCGCCGGCGACAAGCTGCCGGCCGATGCCCGGCTGGTGGCCAGCGAATCGCTGCAGGTGAATAAGGCGCCGCTCACCGGTGAGTCGCAGGGGGTGGAACTCTCGCCCGATGCTGCGGACGGGCGTCTGATCGACAGCCCCAATGCTCTCTTCGCCGGCTGTACGGTGCTCAGGGGCTCCGGCACCGCCGTCGTGTTCGCTACCGGTACGCGTACCGAGTTCGGCCGTATTGCCGCCCTCTCCGGCGGCATGCCGCGCAAGGCGACGCCGCTGGAAAAAGAGACCAACCACATGGTGCGCGTGCTCACCGTCATTGCCGTGGCCATGGGGCTGATCTTCTTCGCCTACGGCGTCTATGCCGGCCGTTCGCTGTGGACCAACCTGGTCTTCATGATGGGCATCATCGTCGCCAATGTGCCGGAGGGGTTGTTGCCCACCTTCACGCTGTCGCTGGCCCTGGCCAGCCAGCGCATGGCGCGCAGGAAGGTGCTGATCAAGAGCCTCAATGCGGTGGAGACGCTCGGTTCCGTGCACGTGATCGGCACGGACAAGACCGGTACGCTGACCGAGAACCGGCTGGCGGTGCATAGCCTGGCCGATCCGCTCACCGGCGAGCGACTGGCGAACGGGGCCGGCGAGCAGCTGTTGTGCCGGGCCCTGATTACGCATGAACTGGAGCAGACCAGCCGCGGCCTTAGTGGCGATCCGATGGACATCTGCATCGCCAATGCCTGCGAGCCGGAGTCGGTCTCCGAGGTGCTGGAGGCGGTGCAGCGCCATTTCCCCTTCGATGCCGATCTTCGCAGTGCGGCCGGTATCGCCCGTTGCGATGGACGGCTCTGCTATGCCGTCAAAGGGGCCTGGGAGGCGATCCGGCCCAATATCAGCCATATCGCCAGTGGCGGGGAGACGAAGGCAGCGGACGAGGCGGCACTGGCCCGGGCGGACGAGGTGGTGCGCACCATGGCCGGGCGCGGCCTGCGTCTGCTGGCCGTGGCCAGTCGCGAGATTACGGCGGCGGAGGCGGAGGCGGAGCGCGATCAGCTGGAGTCCGGCCTGGCACTGGCCGGGCTGCTGGCCGTGGCCGATCCGTTGCGCCCGGAGGTGCCGGATGCGGTGGCCAAGTGCCGGGCGGCAGGCATCCGGGTGCTGATGATCACCGGCGATGATCCCGGCACGGCCCGCCATATCGCCATGGAGGCGGGCATGCTGGCCGGGGATTCTTCGATGGAGGTCGATACCCTCACCGGCGATGAACTGGCCGAGATGCGGCAAAGGGAGCTGATCCGGCGCCTGGAAGCGGGCTGTACCGTCTTCGCGCGCACCACGCCGGAGCAGAAGATGAAAATCGTCTCGGCCCTGCATGCCATGGATAAGGTGGTGGCGGTGACGGGGGATGGGGTGAACGACACCCCGGCCCTGAAGGCGGCCGATGTCGGCATCGCCATGGGCCGCTCCGGTACCGATGTGGCGCGCGAGGCGGCCGAGGTGATCCTGCTGGATGATAATTTCGCCTCGATCGTGGCCGGCATCGAGGAGGGGCGCACCATCTTCGCCAACATCCGTAAGTTCACCAACTACGTGCTGGTCAGTAATGGCCCGGAGATCCTGCCCTACCTGCTCTATATCCTCTTCCCGGTGCCGCTGGCCCTCACCGTCATCCAGATCCTCTCGATCGATCTCGGCACCGATATCATCCCCTCCATCGCCCTGGGTCGCGAGCCGCCGGATAGCGATGTGATGAGCCAGCCGCCCAGGGGCAAGGAGCAGGCCCTGCTCAACAAGCGGCTGGTGATCCACAGCTATCTCTTTCTCGGCCTGATCGAAGCCTGCTTTGCGCTGTCGCTCTTCTTCTGGGTGCTGCACACGGGCGGCTGGGTCTACGGTACGGAGCTGCCGGATAGTTCCGAGCTCTACCACTCCGCCACCGGCATCACCCTTTCGGCCATTATCCTGATGCAGATCGGCAATCTGATCGGCCGGCGTTCGCAATACGGCTCGGGCCTGAATCGCGGCATCTTCACCAATCGCCTGATTTTCACCGCCATCCTGCTGCAGGTCTTCTTCTCCTGGGCCATGCTCTACTGGGAGCCGCTGGCCACAGTGCTCGGCACCGGCCCGGTGGCATGGCAGGTCTATGCCGTCGCCTGGCTCGGTATCCCGCTGATCTTCGGGGCCGACTACATTCGCAAGCGGATTGCCTTCGCCTTACTGCAGAGGAGGGCTGCAACGTGAATATGGTTCGGATCAGTTCTCTCGTGATACGAGCGTGGCGGCGATATTTTCCCGAATCCGGGTAACCACGGACTTTAAATTCGGTGCATCCAGGCCGTTCTTGTCCAGAAAGGCCTGCCACTGCTGTTGTTTCAATGCATCGGTGGCGAAGTCGTCACTCAACCCTACCGGCATTTGCTTTGGCATAGCTGTGCCTCTTCGCTGAAACGTGGCTTCCATGGCGGTAGCCAGCTGTGCGGCGCTTACCTTGTCCATCAGCATCAGCAGATCGAAGTAGTCTTTCATGCGGCTGTTTGCCATGCCGAGGCTGACGATGGCCTCCAGCTTTTCCGCCATGGCTGTAGTCGGTGGATAGCAGGCGAGCTTCGGCGCGGGCATTGCTTCGAGCAGGGCAGGATAGGTCTGCTCGATAGCTGCCGGGGTGACGGCATCGCCAAAGCCGACATCGATCTGTACCGGACAGCGAGCCCGGCCGAGATAAGCTGAGAGGCGAACACGTAGTCCGGCATAGGTGGCGCTCTCACGGATCGCCTTGATTTCGATTGTTGTTGAATCGAAGCGCATCCCGTCCTCGGGACATTGGCCGTCGCATACCGCTTTGATGGCACTCCTTAACGAGTCGGTATCGCCGGGGCCCAAGCCGAGCAGGTCGATGTCGCGGGTGGGGCGATGCGGTGTATCGAACCAGATATCGAACAGCATGGCTCCCTTCAGGCAGAAGCGATTTTTGACCGGCGAGATGGAGAGGCGATAGAGAAAGCGCTCAAGGGCGTAGCGAATGAGTAGCCGGTTGAACGCCTCGCCTCGCGAGCGGGCCACGTTCAGTAGTCTGTCATGCACCGAGCGTACCTTTGGCTGTGTCACTGTACCGCTTCCATGTAGGGGCGCATCACGTTGCCGACACGATTCAGAATTGCGAAGTGCCACAGCTCATCCATGGTGGCCCGTTTCTCGCGAATCACCTCGCGCAGTGCCTCGATGGCGACATCCAGTCCCACTTTGTTGCGGAATTTGAAGCAGTCGGCCACGGTCTTGGCGGGCGTGGTGAGATGAATCTCGATACCGTCTACCTCACGCTTCTCCACTCCTTCCTGAAGCGATGCCTGCGAAAAACGAACAACGTGCAGGGGAGGGTAGTCGAGCTTGGGCGGATGTGCCTTGTTGGCGATGGCGATCCACACCTTGAACGGTGCCTGCGTGGTCAGTTCGTGTATCTGCAGGGCCGTGAGCAGGCAGAAGAGTGCATGCGGTGCGCGGCGTGCCACGGTAGCAAGCTCTCCGTGTTCGCCCGGAAGATACTCGGGAAGCGCATAGAGCCCGCGAGAGATACGGATGAGTCGGCCCTGTTGCACCAGGCGCGAGAGGCGCATGCGGTTGATGCCAGCTGCTTCCAGCTCGCTGGAGCGCAGGATGCCTTTGTTGGCAAACAGCGGGGCTATCTTCTCTTCGATCGACTTCATCAAAGTGATGTTACATATATTCGGTAAATAAAATCAACTACCTTGAGTTTGAAACATTGTAGACATGTCAGGGGAAAGGCGCATGATTCGCGGCGTTATGAATCACATGGCGCATCAAACCGTTTCGAAATGCCGTTGGCTATGGCTGCTGCCTACCGCCGCGGTTTCCTATTGCCCGATTCATACTGACTAACAAGATCAGCAGGCAACCGCGGAGTCTTTCCGCGTGTGCCTGAACCTCTCGTTTATTCCTTCGTGCGAAAGCCTCCGTGATTGCTCCTGCTTAAAGGAGTAAACACCCATGAACGTATCCGCCCGCGCCATCCCCATCGATGAGCGCCATATCCTCATTGGCTTCATGCTGGCCCTTGCCGCCGCCATTCTCTTCTCGATCAAGGCGATCTTCGTGAAGCTGGCCTATCACTACAATGTCGATGCCGTCACCTTGCTTGCCCTGCGCATGCTCTTCGCCTTGCCCTTCTTCGTGGTCATTGCCGTGATGGAGGAGCGAAAGCCCGGAGTCGTTCGGCCAAGCTTCCACCAGATGGCCGGCATCGTCGGCCTGGGGTTGATCGGCTACTACATTGCCAGCCTCTTCGACTTTGTCGGCCTGCAGTATATCTCGGCGGGGTTGGAGCGATTGATCCTCTTCCTCTTCCCGGCCTTCACGGTGCTGATATCGGCCATATTTTTAGGGCGTCGCATCGGCCGGGTGGAGATTCAGGCTCTGTTGCTCAGCTATGCCGGCATCGCCATCTCGGTACACCAGGAGGTGGCGCTGGATGGTGAGCATGCCATGTTCGGGGCTTTGCTGGTGTTTGCCAGCACACTCGCCTATGCCGTGTTTCTTGTCGGTAGCGGTGAGCTGATTCCGAAGATCGGCTCCCGCCGCTTCATGGCCTATGCGATGATCGTCTCCTGCATGGCCGTGATCGCGCAGTTTCTGGCGACGCACGATGTGGCTTCCTTGCAGCAGCCGATGCCGGTCTACGGCTATGGCCTGGCCATCGCGGTGTTCTCCACCGTATTGCCGGCCTTTATGCTGGCCGCCGCGATACACAGGATTGGTGCCTCGCACACCTCGATCATCGGTGGTATCGGCCCGGTCTCGACCATTGCCCTGGCCGCAGTCTTCCTTGGTGAGTCGATGAACGCGCTGCAGATGGCAGGGGCGGCTCTGGTGATCACAGGCGTGCTGTTGCTGGGCATCTTGCGCAGGAAGTAGGGAAAATAGTCCGCAAGTCATTTGTCTGGTGGCTTGCGGACTATTTCACTGCGTAATAAACCTGCAATTTCTGTTTGCTTATCTCAGTGAAATAAAAAGTATATAAAATATGGTAGGCAATCACGATCAAGAGCAGATGTGGCGGCGTGAATATGGGGCCAAGAGATATGCGAGGCATTTGAGTGCCGAGGAATTAAACCAGAGACTTAGAGACATATTTCTGAATATGTTTGAGTTGTCAGAGGGCGCTAAGGTTAGTCTATCGTCACTGGATTCAGACAAAATTTATTGGTTGGAATTGTTTACTCACACATTAGAGGAAATACAGCTTAGGTACGGTCCATATCCTGCTGGAATTCCTGATAACCTTTATCCGAATAATGAGTTCTTTCCAAACATTGAACAGATGGCTGATAGAGCAGCTAAAGCTTTAGTGTCGTGTCAATTAGAAAGAAACAACGTCTTAATAAAGTTTGGAAAGCAAAAACATATGGAGAACCTTTATAATAATGGTTCGTTACGTATCCAGCCGGCCAGTTTTTATTCGGAAAAAGAACATAACGGTGCTATTCATGATGATGAATTAGCGATGGCCTTGTCCCTCGTTCTTTCTCCAGATGAAATTCGCGATCTAGTGATTAATCCACAAGATGTTTCGGATAAGGCCTGTGATCAAAGAGTAAACCTCAATATCAATAGTCCGAATAACTATTGGCTATATTGTCTTACGTCTTCCGTAAATTCGAGAATGTTTCTTGATTTTGAAGCTGACGCATGTGTTGTTATTAAAGATCGGGGGGCATTTAGCGAAAGGCTTCAAGAGAAAAGTTTTTCAGGCTTTTCAGGCGTCATTATGAACGAAGGTTTCGTGAACTACATTGATCCTCTATTACCAGAGACGGTGAGGATTCATATCCCCCTCGTTAAGCATTTCAGGTATTCATATCAAAACGAATATCGCTTCTATTGGATGAGCCCTGAAAAGAAAGTGGATATGCAACATCTAGATATTGAACTTGGAAGCCTTGAAGATATTGCTGAACTAATTGTGATCTAGAATTTAATCCCTGCCGATCTGGTCTTGCAGCGCCTGCAGCTGGCGGATGAGCTGGCGGCGGCCGAAGAGGAAGCGCATGTGGCTGCCGCCGTTGCTGCGCCAGAGGTGGGCGGCGCGGATGCCGGAGAGCAGCAGGGAGCGCACGCGGTTGGTGTTGGAGCTCTGGCGCAGGTGCTCCGGCTTGCCGCGCACGATGATGCGCGGGTTCAGGGTGCTGACCGTCTCGCCATACAGGCTGGCGATGCTGGCGACGACATTCTCATGCGTGACGCTGCCAAAGTACTCGGACTGCTTCTCGATGCGCTCCAGCCCCTCGCCCAATGTCTTCAGCATGGCCGGTTGGCGGGCAAGCTTCTTCTCCAGGGCCATCAGGCCGCCCACATAGGTGAGCACCGGCTTGGCATGCTCCACCTGCTTGCCCTGCAGGATGTGGATGGCGTTCATGGTGCCGCTGTGCAGCTTGTTGATGCCGCCGTAGCAGGCGGCCGGGTCGGGCTGGGTCTTGCAGGTGAGGCTTGCGATCATGGTGTGAAATTCTTCCCGGTCGCAGGTACCTTTACGGGCGACGCACTGCACCAGATGGGCGGCCTGCACCAGGGCTGCGCAGGCGACGGCGCGGGCGTAGACCGGATCGTGGGTGTGCATCGACATGGCGTGCATTGTGTACCTCCATTCCGGCATGCTCAAGGAGCACGGTATTCGGGTGGCTGCGGGGAGACGAGTTGGCACATTTTTTCGATGAGGTGCGCAGGGCCCTGCGCGAGAACGATGCGGATGCGAAGCTGGCCATGGTGCGCCGGCTTCGGCCGCTGCTGGCGGGCGGAGTGCCGGCGGAGTTCGGCGCGATCCACGACGTGCATGCTCCGGGGCGCCCTGAAAAACCGATACTCGTACACCCCTCGAAGCTGCCGCGCCGCAAGGTGAACACGCCGGAAGGGCGGGCGGTGATGCTGCATGCCATCGTCCATATCGAATTCAACGCCATCAACCTGGCGCTCGATGCCGTGCAGCGCTTCCCCGGTATGCCGGAACAGTTCTATGCAGACTGGCTGCAGGTAGCGGAGGAGGAGGCCTACCACTTCGAAATCCTGCGCGGCCATCTCAGGCACCTGGGCGGCGAGTACGGCGATCATGCGGCCCACAACGGCCTGTGGGAGATGGCCGAGAAGACAAGCCACGATGTGCTGCACCGCATGGCGCTGGTGCCGAGGGTGCTGGAGGCGCGTGGCCTGGACGTTACCCCCGGCATTCAGCAAAAACTGAAACAGGCCGGTGATCTCAATGCTGTCAGCCTGCTCGATATCATCTTCCGCGATGAGGTGGGGCATGTGGAGATCGGCAGCCGCTGGTTCCGTTACCTCTGCGAACAGCGGGGGCTCGCAGCGGAAGCCACCTTCTTCGAGCTGATCGAGGCCTATTTCCCCGATGGGCTGCACGGGCCCTACAGTGTCGATGCCAGGCGCACGGCCGGTTTTTCCGAGCAGGAGCTTGCCATCCTTACCGAGGGGCTTGTTAGCTGATCCCTTTCTGAATCGGATTTGAAAACCCGACACAATTTATGTGTTACGGCATCACATCACTACATTCTTATAGCCTTATATTACGGGCAAATTGAATTCGGCTGCCGGGGGAGGAGAGGCCGAATACGGAGTGAAGCTGTATGTTTGTTCGTAGCCTGATGGTGGCGCTGGCCACACTGATGATTCTTATGGCCGTGGCCTCTGCACCGGCAAGAGCCGATGTGACGATCAAGGCGGCAGGTGCCACATTTCCCTATCCCATTTATGCCTGGTGGGCCCTGCGCTACAGCCGCGAGACCGACACCCGGCTCGACTACAACGCCACCGGTTCCGGCGGCGGTATCGAGCGCATCGAGAAGGGCATTGTCGATTTCGGCGCCTCCGATGCACCGCTGTCGCAGGAGGAGCTCGACAAGTACGGCCTGATCCAGTTCCCGACCGTGCTGGGCGGCGTGGTGCCGGTGATCCATGTGCCGGGCGTTGCCTCGGGCGATCTGCATCTGACCGGCCCGATGCTGGCCGACATCTTCATGGGCAAGATCACCCGCTGGAACGATCCGGCTCTGCGGGGCATGAATCCGGGCCTGCACCTGCCCGACATGCCGATCACGGTGGTGCACCGTATCAAGGGCTCCGGTACCACCTGGATCTTTACCAACTACCTCTCCAAGGTGAGCCCTGCCTGGCGCGATACGCTGGGCAATCACAAGGTGATCGAATGGCCGGTCGGCGAGGGCGCACACGGCAACGATGGCATCATCGACAAGGTGAACGCCACAGCCGGTGCCATCGGCTATTGCGAATACTCCTATGTGGTGCAGAGCAACGGCACCTACGCCCTGATGAAGAATCTGGACGGCTATTTCGTGCAGCCGACCCAGGCAAGCTTCAAGGCGGCGGCCGGCAGCGTGGACTAGTCGAAGAAGGGCGCGGATATCGTGCTGACCAACAAGGGCGGGCGTGATACCTGGCCGATTGCCGGTGCCACCTTCATCCTGATGTACAAGCAGCAGCAGTTTCCCGAGACGGCCCGCCGCATCCTGAGCTTTTTCGACTGGTGCTATCGCGAGGGCGATCTCTATGCCGAGAACATTGATTACGTGACGCTTTCCGATGCCGTGGTCGACGACATCCGCCGCACCTGGAGGGAGGAGCTGCGGGGCATTAACGGGGAGCAGATCTGGCCCCTTTCCCGCTAGGCCGGGCCGGAGTTTCACGGACGATATTTTCGGAGGGCTGGTAAGCCGGGATCTCTCTGAATCGATGCGGAGCCCCGATGCAATCATCGTCTTGTGGCGTCATATTCCTGACTCATTTTTGCCCTATGCTCCCGGGCAAAGTTGTTCCGGTTTCCTTGGGGGAGGAGAGGCCGGAAATGGAGTGAACAGGATGTTTCTACGTACCCTTTTGATGGCGCTGGCCAGCATGATGATTCTTATGGCCGTGGCCTCTGCACCGGCAAGAGCCGATGTGACGATCAAGGCGGCAGGTGCCACATTTCCCTATCCCATTTATGCCTGGTGGGCCCTGCGCTACAGCCGCGAGACCGACACCCGGCTCGACTACAACGCCACCGGTTCCGGCGGCGGTATCGAGCGCATCGAGAAGGGCATTGTCGATTTCGGCGCCTCCGATGCACCGCTGTCGCAGGAGGAGCTCGACAAGTACGGCCTGATCCAGTTCCCGACCGTGCTGGGCGGCGTGGTGCCGGTGATCCATGTGCCGGGCGTTGCCTCGGGCGATCTGCATCTGACCGGCCCGATGCTGGCCGACATCTTCATGGGCAAGATCACCCGCTGGAACGATCCGGCTCTGCGGGGCATGAATCCGGGCCTGCACCTGCCCGACATGCCGATCACGGTGGTGCACCGTATCAAGGGCTCCGGTACCACCTGGATCTTTACCAACTACCTCTCCAAGGTGAGCCCTGCCTGGCGCGATACGCTGGGCAATCACAAGGTGATCGAATGGCCGGTCGGCGAGGGCGCACACGGCAACGATGGCATCATCGACAAGGTGAACGCCACAGCCGGTGCCATCGGCTATTGCGAATACTCCTATGTGGTGCAGAGCAACGGCACCTACGCCCTGATGAAGAATCTGGACGGCTATTTCGTGCAGCCGACCCAGGCAAGCTTCAAGGCGGCGGCCGGCAGCGTGGACTGGTCGAAGAAGGGCGCGGATATCGTGCTCACCAACAAGGGCGGACGCGATACCTGGCCGATTGCCGGTGCCACCTTCATCCTGATGTACAAGAAGCAGCAGTTTCCCGAGACGGCCCGCCGCATCCTGAGCTTTTTCGACTGGTGTTATCGCGAGGGCGATCTCTATGCCGAGAATATCGATTACGTGACGCTTTCCGATGCGGTGAAGAATGATATCCGGCGTACCTGGAGGGAGGAGCTGCGGGGCATTAACGGGGAGCGGATCTGGCCCGTTCGCCCCTGATGGCGGTGGTCGGCCCCATTTCACGCTCAATTCATCTAAGCTCTCTATCACTGTCGCATATCCAGACGTGTGGCGGAGGTAATGAATGAATGGTTTCCGGTGGCTGCGCAGCCTTTTATTGATTGCATTGCTGGCCATCAGCGCCATGGCGGGGACACCGCATGCGGAGAATGGCCTGAGCGTGCCTCCTGCCGGTGCAACGGAGCTCTCCAGTATCGACGAAACCGCTTCGCAGCTGGTGAAGCTGCTGCTGGCCGGCGATTTCGGGCAGGCCGCCGGGCAGTTGCAGGCGATTCGGGGCGATTTTCGCCAGCTGCACAGGCAACTGGAGAAAGAGGCCTACAACGAGCGCAAGCAGCGCGAGCTGGCCGTGATGCATATGTGGCTGCGTGAGATGGAGGTGGCCATTCACAATCACTCCGCCATCGGCGGCGCCATTGCCGCCAACCAGCTGACGGCCGCCCTGATCCGCTACCGCAACTTACCCGACAAGATGCAGACGGCCAGCCAGTGGCTGGCCTATCTGGCGCGCGAGATCGAGCTGCTCAACATGGAAGACCCGAAAGATAATGCCGGCCTGCTGGAGCTAAGGCGCAACGATGCCGGAGCCACCTGGCAGAAGCTGCGCGCCCATCTGCTGAAGGATCTGCGCAACAAGACGCTGGTGATGAACGTCGACGGCACCATCAGCCGCCTCAACAACAACGATGGCGGCGGAAGTGCCCAGATCGAGGATGCCCGCCGGCTGCAGGCACAGGTGAAACAGATTCAGGCGCATCTGCAGTAGGGAACAATAAATAAATGTCCACCCATGGATGGGTGGTGGTCCGGAAAATAGCCGGGCCGTAAGCGCAGGGCATGATGCCCAAAGCGAATCCATAATAAAAAAGGCGGAGCCAAATGGCCCCGCCTTTTGCATTTTCAGCCCGGATCGGGCGAAAAGGTGATTCGACGATTAGTCGAGGGTTACGATGTTCTCGGCCTGCGGACCCTTCTGGCCCTGGGTCACTTCGAACTCAACGCGCTGGCCTTCAGCCAGGGTCTTGAAGCCGTGGCCGGCGATGGCGTTGTAGTGGGCGAAAACGTCCGGGCCACCATCCTGCTCGATGAAGCCGAAGCCCTTGGATTCGTTGAACCATTTTACGGTACCGGTCTGAGTAGACATAATAAATATCCTATTCCATTGGTGAAAATCACAACCTGAATGAACGGGCTGTGTGTGGTCGAAAGTGTTGCTATGAAATTATGAAAAACAGGACGATGTGCTACAGAAAGGACGTCGAAATGGTGTACATAAATCTTAAAACGATCTTCCGATCGACGACCAAGGTATAGCACCCCGGTGGGAAGTCAACGTATATTATTTTATTGTGCGCGTCCGGTCAGGGACGCAGCAGTTGCAGGGCCTGGTCGATCGGGCCCTCATTGATGCTGGCCGGAGCCGCTTCCCGCACCTTCGGTTTGGCATGGAAGGCGATGCCCAGCCCTGCCTCGCCGATCATCGGCAGGTCGTTGGCGCCGTCGCCGATGGCCACGGTCTGGGCCATCGGGATGCCGAAGCCGGCCGCCTGTTCGATCAGGCAGCGACGCTTGGTCTCGGCATCGACAATATCGCCGAGTACGGAGCCGGTGAGGCGACCGTCGTTGATCTCCAGCGTGTTGGCACGGGCGTAGTCCAGCCCCAGGCGTTCTTTCAGGCGTTCGGTGAAGAAGGTGAAGCCGCCGGAGACGACACCGACATACCAGCCGTTCGCTTTCAGGGTGGCGATCAGCTTCTCGACCCCCTCGGTGAGCTGGATGCGCTCGTGATAGACCCGCTCCAGTACATCGGCCTCCAGGCCGGCGAGCAGCTGGGTACGCTCGGTCAGCGAGGCGGCAAACTCGAGCTCGCCACGCATGGCGCGCTCGGTGATGGCGGCCACCTCATGTTTCAGATCGAGGAAGTCGGCGATCTCATCGATGCACTCGCACTGGATCAGGGTCGAATCCATATCCATCAATAGCAGGCCGGGCTCGGAGAGGCGGGGGGCGTTGGCAATCGGGGTCGTCATGATGGCTCCTTCAACTGGTTCAGTTGCTCGGCGTTCCGGTATCCTCGATCAGCTCATCGAGGAAGGCAATGCACGATTTGAGGCGTTCACGGGTATCGTCGCTCTCAAACAGCAGGGTCAGGTTGCCGTCCGGCGTCAGGCGGAAACGGTGCGGCTCCTTCTGCACGCGCAGGAACATCTTCGCCGGATCGATGGGCGAATCGGCCGTGAAGTTGAAGCGGATGCCGTCACTGCCGGCAGAGAGCTGCGGCATCTGCATGCGGCGCAGGCGCCAGCGGATGCGGGCTGTCTCGAGACAATACTTCGCCTCGTCCGGCATGCGGCCGAAGCGGTCGGTCATCTCCTCGAACAGCAGGGTCACCTCGGCATCGTCGGAGGCACGCGCAATGCGACGGTAGAGGCCGAGGCGCTCGCCCACCTGCGGTACATAGTCCGGCGGCAGGATGGCGTTGATGCCGAGGCTGATATCGATCGGTCGCTGCGGCCTGATCGGCGCCCCACGCGCTTCGGCGATCGCCTCGGAGAGCATGTCGAGATACATATCCAGGCCGATGGCATCGATCTGGCCGCTCTGCTCCGCCCCCAGCAGGTTGCCGGCACCGCGAATCTCCATGTCCTGACGGGCGAGCAGGAAGCCCGCACCCAGTTCGGTGTGTTCGGCGATCGCCTGCAGCCGTTCGCGCGAGTCCGGGGTCATGGCCCGGGCATCGGGGGTGAAGAGGTAGGCGTAGGCCTGGCGATGACTGCGCCCGACACGGCCGCGAATCTGGTGCAACTGCGCCAGGCCCAGCAGGTCGGCCCGCTCGACGATCAGGGTGTTGGCGTTGGGCACGTCCAGCCCCGACTCGACAATGGTGGTGCAGACCAGGATATGCAGCCGCCCTTCGTAGAAGGAGAGCATGGCCCGATCCAGTTCGCCCGGCGTCATCTGGCCGTGGGCGATGCCGATCTCCGCCTCCGGAATCTGCTCGCGCAGCCGTTCGGCAATGCGGTTGATGCTCTGCACATGGTTGTGCAGGTAGTAGATCTGGCCGCCGCGGTAGAGCTCGCGCCGGATCGCCTCGTTGGCCAGGTGCGGATCGAAGCTGGTGACCATGGTGCGAATCGCCTCGCGCTCGGCCGGCGGGGTACTGATCACCGAGACGCTGCGCAGGCCGGAGAGGGTCTGGTGCAGGGTGCGCGGAATCGGCGTAGCGGTCAGGGTCAGCATGTCGACGGTGGCGTGCATCGCCTTCAGCCGCTCCTTGTGCTTCACACCGAAACGCTGCTCCTCGTCGACAATGACCAGGCCCAGTTTGGCGAACTTGAAGGTGTCGGCCAACAGGCGATGGGTGCCGACAATGACGCGGATCTCGCCACCGGCCAGCTCCTGCGTGATGCGCTCGACATCCTTTTTGCCCTGCAGGCGGGAGAGCAGCTCCACCTTCAGGTCGGTGCCGGCGAAGCGCTCCCTGAAACTGTTGAAATGCTGGTTGGCCAGCACCGTCGTCGGGGCCAGTATCGCCACCTGGGCACCGCTCTCGGCCACAATGAAGGCGGCGCGCATCGCCACTTCTGTCTTGCCGAAACCGACATCGCCGCAGACCACCCGGTCCATCGGCTTGTCGCGGGCCAGGTCGCTAATGACCTGATCGATGGCGTTGACCTGATCATCGGTCTCCTCGAACGGGAAGCGGGCGCAGAACTCGTCGAAGGCAGCGCGCAGCTGCCCCTCGAGTTTGAAGGGTGTACGGCCACCCTGCTGGCGGGCCGCCTCCACCTCGATCAGTTCGTGGGCCATGGCCAGCAGATCGCGCTGCACCCGCTCGCGGGTGCGTTTCCACTTGTCGGAGCCGAGCTTGTTCGGGGTCGGCTTGTCGTCGCCGGTGTAGCGGTGCAGGCGGTTCAGATCCTCGACCGGTACATGCACGCTCGCACCCTCGGCATACTCGATGTGCAGGAAGTCGGACTGCAGGCCGTCGTCCTCCATGGTGGTCAGGCCCCGGTAGATGCCGACACCGTGATCCTCGTGCACCACGGCATCACCGGGACGAATCTCCTGCAGGCTGTTGAACAGATCGGCATGCACCACGGCGGTGCCACGACTGCGTTTGCGTGGCAGGCGCTGGCCCAGCAGTTCGCGGCCGGTGAGGATCAGCAGCTTTTGGTCGGAGAGGGCGATGCCGCTATCGAGGTAGCCGATGCAGGTGGCCACCTTTACATCGGGAAGGGCATGCAGGCCGCGGCAGTCGGGAATCTCATCGCTTACCAGCGGTTCGCAGGCCTCGCGCATGCGCTCCTGCTGGCCGGGGCCGTGCGCCACCAGCAGCAGGCGCCAGCCCTCATCGATGCGCGCCTTCAGGGTGGTGATCAGCTGCTGCAGCGGCCTGCCGGTGGCGGCGGCATCGAGCGCCGGCACCGTTTCGATGTCATGGGCTTCGGCAGGTGCGGTTGCCGCTAGCGGCGTCTCGACGGCATAGAGCTCCTGCGGCGCGACCACCGGCTCGGAGCCTGTGCGCACCATGTCGAACTGGCCGCGCACCTGGGCTGCGAAGCGGTCGCGCTGCGTCTCGATATCGGCATCGGCCAGCACCATGGCCCCGTCCGGCAGGTAGTCGAGCAGGCGGGCCGTCTTCTCATAGGCGAGCGGCAGCAGCGACTCGATGCCGGGATGCGGGCGGCCGGCGGCAGCGGCGGTGAGCATCGGATGTTTGCGCAGCTGCGGGAAGCGGGCCCGGAAGGCGGCGGCAAAGGTGGTGCGGCCCGCCTCATCGAGGATCACCTCGCGTACCGGCACGGAGCTGAAGTGGTCCAGGTGTTCGCCGGAGCGCTGGGACTCGGGGTCGAAGCGGCGGATCGATTCGATCTCGTCGCCGAAGAGATCGATGCGTAGCGGTTCGGCCTCCGTGGCCGGCCAGATATCGAGAATGCCGCCACGGGCGGCGAATTCGCCGGCAGCCAGCACCCGGTCCGCCGGTTGCATGCCGGCCTCGGCCAGGCGCTGTTTCAGTTCGGCAATATCGAGCAGTTCGCCGATCTTCAGCTGCCAGACGTGGGCGGCGACCCGCTCGGGCGGGGCGATACGCTGCAGCCAGGCGGGCAACGCGGTGAGCAGCAGTCCCGATGGATTCGGGGTGTTGATCAGGCGGCCGAGGGTGGTGAAGCGCTCGCCGACCAGGGCGTGGTGGGGGCTGACACGATCGTAGGGCAGCACCTCCCAGGCAGGGAAGCGCCACAGCAGCTCCGGCCGATCCTGCAGGAAGAAGGCGAGCTCCTCGACGAGCATGCGGTAACGGCGCAGATCCGGGCAGACGTAGACATGCATGCCGGGCTGGCGCGCAGCAGCGGCCAGCGACCATGCCAGGGCGGTGGTGCTGCTTGAATCAGGCGGGGAATCGGACGGGTTGGAATCGGTGCTGCTCATCGGGCGCGGGATCATGCCGGAATCGGATGCATTTCTCCACCTTGCAGGCTTGGCGGAACAGGGCGTGTCACATTGCAAGGTCTATGATTACAAAGGGTTTGATGTAGAGTTCCGGCGATTCAAATCCGTGGAGGTTGAGCGACGTGACTGCTGAAGTTGAACAGATCGACGTGCTGACCTCCTCTGAGGCCCTGGAGCTGGCCATCTACGACTCCGAGACGCTGCGCGAACGGCTGGAGCAGCTGCACGCCAGCGAGGTGGCCGAGATTCTGCTCGGTTGCCGTACCGACGACGAACGCCTGATCATTATCGAATATGTGCCCGAGCCGATGCTCGGCGATACGCTGCTCGAGCTGCCGGACGGCGTGCGCGAGGAGTTGCTCTCCCGCCTTTCCGAGCGCCATATCGGCGATGCCGTCGAGCATCTCGATTCCGACGATGCCGCCGACCTTTTGCAGGCGGTCGATCGCGAGATGGCCGAGAAGGTGATCGAGCGACTGGAGCCGGAGGATCGCCGGGGGCTTGAGCCGCTGCTGGCCCACGATGAGGAGTCGGCCGGTGGCCTGATGCAGGCCGAGCTGTTCAAGGTGCGTGCCGAGTGGTCAGTCGAAAAGGTGATGGGGGTGCTGCGCCGCTGGGGTAAGGAGATCGACAACCTCAACTATGTCTATGTCGTCGATGACGAGGACAGGCTGGTCGGCGTCGTGCCGCTGCACGAGCTGCTTTTTGCCGATCAGGAGGAGCAGATCGGTGATGTGGCCGACGACCAGTTCCCGAAGGCGCTGGCCGGCGAGGACCAGGAAGAGGTGGCCCATACCTTCGAGCGTTACGATGTGCTGGCCCTGCCTGTGGTCAATGAGGAGGGGGTGCTGGTCGGCCGCATTACCGCCGATGACATCCTCGATGTCCTGCAGGAAGAGGCGACCGAGGATATGTATCGCCTTGCCGCCCTGTCGCACCAGGACGACCTCTCCGAGCCGGTCGGCATCACGGCCTGGCGACGCGGTATCTGGCTGACGGTCAACCTCGGTACCGCCATCCTCGCCTCGGTGGTGATCTCCCAGTTCGAGGCGACCCTGGCCCAGATCGTGGCCCTGGCCGTGCTGATGCCGATCGTGGCCAGCATGGGCGGTATCGCCGGCACCCAGACCCTGACGGTGATCGTGCGCGGTATCGCGCTCGGTCGTGTCACCTTCGGCAATGCCAGGCGTGCCCTGCTCAAGGAGGTGACGGTCAGCCTGGTTACGGGCCTGAGTTTCGCCCTGTTGATGGGTGTGATCGCCGCATTCTGGTTCCCGCAGCTGGGCAGTGGACTGGGGCTTGTCATCGCCGCGGCGATGATGGTCAACCTGCTCGCCGCCGGCCTCTCGGGCGCCCTGATTCCGCTCACCCTGCAGCGGCTCAATATCGACCCGGCCCTGGCTTCCGGCACCATCCTGACCACGGTGACCGATGTGGTCGGCTTCTTTACCTTCCTCGGGCTCGCGACGCTCTTTCTGCTATGATCTATTTGAGGCGATCAAAGTGCGTCCTGCACGTTGATCGCTACGCCCAGGTAAAAGCGCGGTTTTGCCTGGGCTAACAAAGCCGGAAGTGTCCGGCTTTGCCGCCCTTCCGTGGGCGGGGGCTTGTTTGGAAGTGGAACAGGTACTTCCTGTACCTTTTCCGCAACGCCGGAACAAAAGCGCGGTTTTGTCCCGGCTCACGAAACCGGAAGTGTCCGGTTTCGCCACCCGTCCATGGGTGGAGGAGGAGTTGGTGGATAAGTAAGGAGGCGATTCCCGTTCTTTTTCGTTTCCTGTCCATGAACTCACTTGTTGAACCAACCGCGCAAGCTGATCGACCATAGCGTAAGGAGGTTGCTTCGATGGATCGCGAACAATTCATTATCGAGCTGAACAAGGATCTGGAGTGGGAGTATGCGGCGGCCATTCAGTATGTGCAGCACTCGGCTGTGCTCACCGGGCCGGAGTACGACGGCATCCAGAAGGAGCTGGTGATCCACTCGCAGGAGGAGATGCAGCATGCGGTGATGCTCTCCGAGCAGATTGATTTCCTCGGCGGGGTGCCGACGGTGAAGGTCGAGGCGATCGAGATCGATCCCGGCAGCATCGCCATGCTCAAGCAGGATCTGAAAGGCGAGGAGAATGCCATCGAGCGCTACAAGCAGCGTATCTACCAGGCCGAACAGCTGCGCGAGTACGGCCTGCGCCGGGTGCTGGAGGATATCCTCATTCAGGAGGAGGAGCACAAGCGCGATCTGTTGATGGTCATCGAGAAGGGTCGCGGCTGACGCATCCATTGCTGGCCTGGAGCAGGCATGCGCCATAGCCTTACAGGCATGTCCGGCAAGGGTGTACGAATCGACAAATGGATCTGGGCCGCCCGTTTCTTCAAGACGCGGGGCCTGGCCACCGAGATGGTCAGCGGCGGTCATGTTCAACTGAACGGCGAGAGCGTGAAGCCATCCCGAACCGTGGCGTGCGGTGACGAAGTG
The DNA here is from genome assembly GCA_964503475.1 of uncultured Zetaproteobacteria bacterium. Taxonomy (GTDB): domain Bacteria; phylum Pseudomonadota; class Zetaproteobacteria; order Mariprofundales; family Mariprofundaceae; genus CAZCZU01. The sequence goes on along the minus strand of CAZCZU010000030.1, from coordinate 866 downwards.
ACCGTTTTGCGCGAGCAGGAGCGCTTCGTCGTCACCGTCACCGGCCTGGCGGAGAAGCGCGGCTCGGCAGCCGTGGCCCAAGGCCTTTACGAGGAGCATCAGGCGAGCATCGCAGCTCGCGAGGCGGAGCGGGAGAAGCGCAAGTTTCAGGCCGCAGCAGCGCCGAAAAAACGCCCCGACAAAAAAGCCCGACGTCAGATCATTCGCTTCGCCGGGAAGAAGGGTTAAAGGCGATGCGCTGAGGGTCGGTTACCGGCCAAAAGCCGACATTCGGGTTGTAAGCTATGATGTGACCCTGGGGAGTAGAGCCAATGAACTATCGTAATTATTATCTAGCATTATTGTCGCTGATTGGCGGGTCGGCGTTGGCATTCTTCTATTTTAAACCTTTGTTTTTTGTGCAGGTGTGGTCTTCTGGAAATTTTATTGCTTGGGTAAGCATCCTCGGATTATCGATAATCAGTTTTATTGGGCTAAGGTTTTATAACGTAAATAAGAACGCTTTGGCTCTTCTAATATGCGCCCCGTTATTTGCTATAGAGGTACATTTCTTTAGAAACATTGTAATACAATATGTCGATGGAATAAGTGTTTCTACTGAGTTCCTTCCAGTAGTTGCCTTGCTTTACATAGCGCTAATGAGTTATTCACTATCACATGTCATTGAAAGAAAAGAGTTTGTCAGAATTTCTTTGTTTATGAGCTTTCTTGCTTTGATCACCAGTACTTTAATTCTAGGCGCCGGAATGAGGGCAGCTACATTCCATTTTGGATAGGCTGAGTAGCTAAAGCCGCTTCAAAATGAACGTCTGCTTTTGGCGGTGATCTCAACCGGTCGATGCAACACTTTATCTAGAATGATCAGA
>CAZCZU010000029.1:0-33563 GCA_964503475.1 uncultured Zetaproteobacteria bacterium | reverse complement strand
CGCCCAGCCGCCATGCGCCCCTGCTGGCCTGAAAAAAATGGGGAGACGCGAGCTTACGCCTATTTGACCACGCAGTACCTTAGCTTATGCTTCGGGGATGTCTGAGAATCCGGATATCCGTATCGCCCGCCATACTGCCCAGTTGATCTGGCACGATGCCCTGGCACATCCCCCGCACGGCTTTTTCGGCCTGCTGGGCGAGACTGACGGCAATCGCATCGACCAGGCTGTGACATCGGTCACCTGCGACGCCCCCGATGCATTCATTCGCAGCACCGGGTCAGCCTGGGTGCAGCAGGGGATTCATCTCCGGGGAGCGCTCTACAGCAGCTACGACACAAGACTTTTTGCCGATATCGAGGCGGCCGCCGGTGAACGGCCCGCACGCCCATTCGTGCATATCGTCATTTCGCTCGATACCGAAGGCCGGCTTGATTCGATGGCCTACCTTCTGAAAGATGGTCAATCGCTGTCCGCACCGCTGGTGATGGTTGAAGATGGACAGACGGCCTCCAGTCGCTAGAGTTTTCGACCATGCGCATCTGTCACATCGGGCTGAATCACAAGACCGCACCGGTTGAACTCCGGGAGCGCCTCGCCGTACCTGAAGCGGAGATTCCGTCGATCCTGCAGGCCCAGATTGCCCAGCACGCCATCCGTGAAGTGGCGCTGCTCTCGACCTGCAATCGCGTTGAAATGACGGTCGTCACCCACGACCCGGATGCTGCCATTGCCATCGTGCACGAATGGTTTGCGGCAAAAGCGGCCATGGATCTCGAGACGGTGTGCGAACATCTCTACTCCTACACCACGGACGCTGCTGTCGATCACCTCTTTTCGGTTGCATCCGGCCTTGATTCGCTGGTACTGGGCGAACCCCAGATTCTCGGTCAGGTCAAAGCCTCCTATGAGCAGGCACTGGCCTCCGGCACCGCAGGCCACATCCTGCACCGTCTCTACCAGTGCACCTTTGCCGCGGCCAAGCGTGCCCGTAGCGAGACCGCGATCGGCAAGCAGGCCGTCAACATCTCCTCCTGTGCGGTTGAGCTGGCCAAACGCATCTTCGGCGATCTGACCGGCAAGAGAGTGATGCTGATCGGCGCCGGCGAGATGGCCGAACTGGCCGCACGCCACCTGCGCGGCAATGGCTGCAAGGACATCCTTGTCGCCAACCGGACGCTGGAGCGCGCCCGCAAGCTGGCCATGGAGTTCGACGGCCACGCCCTGACCCTGGAACAGCTCGACGACTACCTCGATGCTGCCGACATCGTCATCTCCAGCACCGGTGCCAACACCTACGTACTGCTGCCCGAAAGTGTGCAGCGGGCAATGGAGAAACGCGGCGGCCAGCCGGTCTTTCTGGTCGACATCGCCGTCCCGCGCGACATCGACCCGCGCATCGGCGACATCGACAGCGCCTATCTCTACGACATCGACGACCTGCAGCAGGTGGTCCAGGGCAACCGCGAACAGCGCGAGCATGAGGCTGCTGCCGCCCGCGCCCTGCTGGCCGAAGACGCTGCCGGCTTCCTTTCGTGGCTGAAGTCGCTCGAATCGGTACCGCTGATCCGCCAGATCCAGCAGCAGGCCGAACTTCTGCGTAGCGATGAACTCGACAAGGCGACCCAGCGCTACCTGAAAAACCTCGACGAGGCGCAGATGGAGGCCGTCGAACGCTTCAGCAAGGCGCTGATGAAACGCTTCCTGCACCCGACCCTGCGCACCCTCAAGTCGCTGCCCGACGATATGGAAGGCGACCTGCTGATGGGAGCGGCGCGCAAGCTTTTCGATGCCGAGACGGCAGATACCCGCAAAGGCAAGGAGTCCGATGAACAATCGTCTGGATGATATCCTGAGGCGACGCGAAGAGCTTGCCGTCCTGCTTTCCGATCCTGAAACCACATCCAACGCCAGCCGATATACCGCCCTTTCGCGCGAATTTGCCGAGATCGAACCGGTTGCCGAAGAGGCCGCCAGGCATCAGCAGTTGCAACAGCAGCTTGATGACAACCGCGAGATGCTGGCCGATCCGGCCTGCGATGCTGAATTGCGCGACATGGCCGAAGCGGAGATCCGCGAACTGAAACAGGCACTGAGCGATAGCGATGAGCGACTCAGGGTTCTGCTGCTGCCGAAAGATCCGAACGACACCCGCAACGTCATCCTCGAAATTCGTGCCGGCACCGGTGGTGACGAGGCGGCCCTCTTTGCCACCGACCTGTTCCGCATGTATTCGCGCTTTGCCGAAAACAAGGGCTTTCGCGTCGAGGTACTCTCCAGCAGCGAGACCGGCATTGGCGGCTACAAGGAGATCATTGCCCAGATCACCGGCACGGGTGCTTTTTCCGCCTTCAAGTTCGAGTCCGGTGTCCACCGGGTTCAGCGTGTGCCGGCCACCGAGACACAGGGGCGCATTCACACCTCGGCATGCACCGTCGCCGTCCTTCCCGAAGCGGACGACATCGAGATCGACATCCGTCCGGACGAACTGCGCATCGATGTTTTCCGGGCCCAGGGAGCCGGCGGCCAGCATGTGAATACCACCGAGTCGGCGGTACGCATCACGCATATCCCCACCGGCATCGTCGCCTCCTGCCAGGACGAAAAGAGCCAGCACAAGAACAAGGCCAAGGCGATGAAAGTGCTGCAGGCGCGCGTACTGGACAAGATCCAGTCCGAATCCGATGCCGCCCGTGCCGAAACCCGCCGCGACATGGTGGGCTCCGGCGACCGCTCCGAACGCATTCGCACCTACAACTTCCCGCAGGGACGCATCACCGACCATCGCATCAACCTGACGCTCTACAAACTGGAGCAGACACTGAACGGCGACATGGGTGAGCTGGTCGATGCCCTGATTACCCATCACCAGGCCGAACTGCTCGCCTCGCAGGGGCTATGACCACCCGCGAACTGCTCGCGGCTGCAACGGCCACCCTGAAAGAGGCCGGCTGTGACACCCCGCGACTCGATGTCGAACTGCTGCTGATGCATATCTGGCACATTGACCGGACCGGCCTGATCATGCGCATGCCCGACGCCGTACCCGAGGAGGTACAGCAGCGCCTTACCCCCCTGCTTGAGCGGCGCTGCAGACGCGAACCGCTCGCCTACATCACCGGCCTGCGCGAGTTCTGGTCACGCGAGTTTACGGTGACGCCGGATGTACTGATTCCCCGCCCCGAGACGGAACATCTGATCGAGGAGCTGATGCGCCTCTATCCCGACAGCCATGCAGCGTTGCATTTCTGCGATATCGGTACCGGCTCGGGCTGCATCGCCATCACACTGGCCTGCGAATATCCGCACGCCCGCATCGTGGCCACGGACATCAGCGATGCCGCACTGGAAGTGGCCCGTGCCAATGCCGTGAAGCACGGGGTCGCATCACGCATCGACTTTTTCCAGGGCGACATGCTCGCCGCCCTGCCGCCCGCTGCCGGGCCGTTCGATGCCATCCTCTCCAATCCGCCCTACGTCGCCGAAGCCGAGATGGCAGGCCTCGCCCCCGAGCTCGCCCATGAACCACGCCATGCCCTGACCGACTGCCGTGACGGCCTTCATTTCCTGCAGCAGCTGGCCGACGAATCGGCCTCACATCTTTTGCCTGGCGGCCACCTCATTGTCGAAACCGGCCCCTGCGGCCTGCCGGCCGCCACCGGAAGAATGCAATTGCTGCATAGCTACTCCGACCTGGCCGGACACCTGCGCGGCGGCGTCTACAAAGCTGCAATATAAATACACCTTTGCCTGAACCCCGTTTCCGAATCCGTGTTTGTCCAGCAACACAAACGATAGTATGCGGCAGTTTTCCCTTGTAACTTGATGCCATAGCTCCTAAATTTCGTCACTTACGGAGGTTCTTGAGATGTTCCTGACCTGGAGTGACGAGTATTCGACTGGCGATAACGAGATCGACAAGCAGCATAAGCAGCTGTTTCAGTATCTTGCCGATCTTGAAGACCACATTAAATCGGGCGCCAGTGATGCCTACATGAAGCGCTTCCTGGACAACCTTGGCCTCTACACCCGCAGTCACTTCTGCTACGAAGAGATCTGCATGCGCCAGAACAAGTGCCCGATCGCGGACAAGAACAAAGAGCAACATGCCAAACTGCTGGACGCCTACACCTATTTCCGTGAGCGTTTCGAGATCGAAGGCGTCTCCGAGGATCTGCTGCAGAAGCTGCACGGCTTCCTGCTCAGCTGGCTGACCAACCACATCCTGAAGATCGACACCAACCTGAAGGCGTGCATCAAGTAAACCGCTTCAGGCTTCAGAACATCCATTAAAAAAGGCCGCGACAGATGTCGCGGCCTTTTTTTGTTATCCCTCTGTCCGGTTCGAAAGAGGCAGCTTAGTGGCAGTGACCTTCGGCATGAACATGGCCATGTTCAAGCTCTTCACCGCTCGCTTCGCGCACACCGCGCACGGTCACGTCAAAATGCAGCGTTTCGCCCGCCAGCGGATGATTGGCATCAACGGTCACCTCGTCACCATTGACGGAAGCGATGCGGACCACATGCACGCCGTGCTCGCTTTCAGCCTGGAACTGCATGCCGACTTCCAGTTCGTCCACGCCCTGGAACATTTCACGCGGCACAGCCTGAATCAGCTCCTCGTCACGCGGGCCGTAACCCTCTTCCGGCGACACGGAGACATTCAGCTGATCGCCAACAGACTTGCCCTCCAGTGCCTTCTCAAGACCAGGCACGATATTCTCGGCTCCGTGCAGGTAGTCGAGCGGTGCTGCGCCCTCGGAGGTATCGAGCACCTCGCCTGCATCGTTGGTCAGCTTGTAGTCGAATGTCACGACCGTGTTCTTTGCGATTTTCATGAGTTCAAGATACCTCCGGCTCAATTGCGCAGCCCACCCTGACGCCCGCCCGATGCCATCGCAAGAAGATTTGTAGTCGTTTTCCTGTTTATGCCCGGCCCTCTTCCCTCCTGCATGGCAGACCGACATACACCACGGCACCCTGCCCGTGCCCCGCTTCGTACCAGGCATGTCCGCCATGGGCCCGTGCCAGTGCCTGCACCATGGCCAGGCCCAATCCGCGGCGTCCCGATTCGGTTGTAAAAAAGGGATCGAACATGCCGGGCCGGCTCGCTTCGGCCACACCCGGACCATTATCCTCCAGCAGCAGGCAATCCATTCCGTCTCGCTGCCGGACAGAACATACAATCTCGCCACCCACCTCAGGGACATAACGGATCGCATTGTCGAGCAGTTCCGTCACAATACGCCGAAGGGCCGCTTCATCGCCCCAAAGGCCTGGCAGATTGTCGGCCCGGACCCGGATGTTTTTTTCCCGCAACGCGCCCTGGCGTTGCTGCAACTCAGCCGCAACCAGTGTCGCCAGCTCGATCCGGGAGCACTCCGGCGCCTCGAACATCGCCCGGCTCAGTTCATAGGCCCCCTGAATCAGGGCATTCATGCGCTCGACCGATGCCGCCATCATCGTCAGCGATTCATCCATCTCCTGCATCGCTGCACCCGCACCGCATTCGCCATGCAACTCGCCAAGAGCATCCTGCATCTGGAAAGTGAGCGCCTGCATGTTTACCAGCGGGTTACGCAGATCATGGGTAAAGGCACGCAGCAGGTTACGCATGTACTGATCGTCGAATCCCCCCTTCTCCATATCCGCCCTCCGTGACTCCTGCAGGCAATCAACCCCTGATTGGCGCACTACTTCTAGCAACGGGGGGAAGATTTGTATAGCGCCAACGAATACGCGTGATCGTTAGCGGGGGATGCAACAGCATCCCCCGCATTCCTTTGGGAAAGCCCCCTTCTGTTACTGCATCGTCCCCTTCTCTTTCATCATGCCAGCATCGTGCATGGCACCCTTTTCCATTTTCATACTATCCGCAGAGGCAGCACAACCGCCCAGTGCAGTTGCCAGCGCAACCGTTATCATTGTAAGCATTATCTTGTTCATATCAGACCTCCTGATGTCTATCTGATCACCGGTCGGTACCGGAAAATCAGGCCATCAGTCGACCCCCATCCCGTTTTCTTACAAGTCATCGAGCATATGCCTATTCGAGTGCCCCGCCACAGCTTGAACCCTGCCCCGCCGTACAGCCGTAACAGTGATCCAGCACCGCAATCGGCAAATCCTCGACCACCACTGCAGCAAGTTCACCGATATGCAGCTGCGGCCTGCCTGCAGCCCGCAGGGGCAGATCGAGCATCTGGTTGAAATCGCAGTCGTACAGATAGCCCTGCCAGTCGACGCTGATCAGGCTGCGACACATCACGCCGTCGAGATTCTCCGGCCGATAGGCATCCTTAAGCAATTGCATATAGGGCTCAAACTCGCCGCGGGAAAGCAGCAGGCTGCCAAAACGGCGGATCGGCATATTGGTGATGGTGAACAGATGGTTGAAACGGATGCCATAGCGCTCGGCCAGCTCTTTTTTATAGGCAGCCTCCAGCGCTTCCTGGGCCGGCGGCAGGCTTGCCCCCTGCGGGTTGTAGACCAGGTTCAGCTCAAGACCGCTTCCATCAACGCCATAGCCAAGACTGTTGAGTTGCCGCAGGCCGGCCAGACTGGCTTCGAACACGCCCTGACCACGCTGGGCATCGACGTTCGATTCAAGATAACAGGGCAACGATGCAATCACCGCCACCTGCTTATCGGCCAGAAAACGGGCAAGCCCCTCCTGCCCTGGCTCCTGCAGAATGGTGAGGTTACAACGATCGGTGACCTTGAGCCCCATGGCACGCAACTCGCCCACGAAGGCGCGAAAATGCGGATTCATCTCCGGCGCACCACCCGTGAGATCGATATGTTCGACCTCGCTCTGTTTCAGAAAGGCGAGAACCTGATCCATGGTCTGACGCGTCATCATCTCATCCCGCCTGGGGGAAGCGCCCACATGGCAATGTACACAGCTCTGATTGCATCGGTAGCCGAGATTCAGCTGCAGTGTCGTAAGCTTGCCGCGTCGAATGGCCGGAAAGCTGACGCTGTCCAGCAAGGATCGGGTATCCCGCATCGTTTCCCCCTGTAGGCATTCCATGCCCTGTCGAAATCGTGGCCTGCCGCCATAGCTTCGGCAAGCGGCCATCCCATGAGCGTGCCTGCCAGCACCTCATGCCGGGGTAGTCGCAACCCGTGCGCAAATCTTACACAGCCATGCGCTTGCGCTGTTGTCGATTAGACGTACTATCGCGAATTCAACGATTTGATCACGCAGGGAAAATGGAGGGATCATGAAGGCGGAAGAGCTGTTGAAAGCCATCAAGGAGGGACGAGCCGTTCAGGGCGAGGATCTCTCCGGCATCGATCTCTCCGGGCAGGATCTTGCCCGCGCCAACCTGGCCGGATGCAAGCTCTCCGGTGCCAATCTGCGCAACACCCGGCTGACCCGCGCCAACCTGCGCGAATGCGACCTGACCAAAGCCGACCTGCGTGGCGCTGACCTGCAACAGGCCGATCTCTTCAAGGCCGACCTGACCGGCGCTCGCCTGCGCCGCGCCAACCTGACCGGCTCCAACCGCGTTCTTTCCCGTATCCGCAAGTGGGCCCTGAAGGGTGCCTACATTGCCGGCCCGACCGCTTACAGCGAATGAATACCGGCGTAAAATCGCTTCCCGGTGCCTTCCCGCTGCATGAGGATCGTGATTTCCTCAGCGAAAGCGAGTGGGTGGTTCTGAAGCTGCTGTGCCGGCCGATCAACTCGCTGGCCGAGGAAAACCCGCAGGTGCTTTCGGAAGCCACCGGCGGCCAGATCACCCCCGAGCGCTGCGACGAACTGATTCGTATCGTCCGCATCCATGCCCTGCCGGGGCTGGGCAGCTGGATTGCCCGCCTGATGGCTGAAACGGGGCTGAGTGATCATGATGTGCGCACACAGCCTGCCGAGGCGATCATGCAGAAGATCAATGCGCGCGCCGGCTACCCCATCTGCAATCAGGCCACCGTCCATGCACTGGAGCGTTTGCAGCTGCAGTGGAAAGGTGCCAATGTCTGAGAAAGGAAACCCATGTCTGAACGTATTCTGATCACCGGCGGTGCCGGTTTTATCGGTGCCAACCTGGCCGCAACGCTGAGCCAGCGCGCCGACACGGAGGTTATCATCGCCGACGACTTCTCCTCCGGCGACTGGCGCAACCTGATTGATGTCGATTGCGAGGTGCGAGCAGCCGAGTGCGACGATCCCGAACTGCTGGAGGAGATCGCCGACGGTGGTTTTTCCGCCGTGATGCACCAGGCCGCCATCACCGACACCACCATCATGGATCAGTTCCTGATGGTCGATGTGAACACCAATGCCTTTGCCCGCATCCTGGAGGCCAGCAGCTTTTCCGGGACGCGTGTGGTCTACGCATCCTCGGCCGGCACCTACGGCAACTCGCCGGCCCCGAATCGCATCGGCCACGGTGAGGAGCCGGAGAACATCTACGGCTTTTCCAAGCTGGCCATGGACCGGGTTGCCAGGCGCTGGTACGGACGCCACCCGGCGCCGATCGTCGGCCTGCGCTACTTCAACGTCTACGGGCCCGGCGAGCATCACAAGAACGAGAAAGACGGCAACAAAACCGCCTCGATGATCCTGCAGCTCTATGATCGCATCAAGGCAGGCGAACAGCCGCGCCTGTTCAAGTATGGCGAACAGAAACGCGACTTCGTCTACATTCGCGATGTTGTCGATGCCAACCTGGCGGCCCTGCAGGCCACGGAATGCGGCGTGTGCAATGTCGGCTCGGGCAAGGCGCGAACCTTCAACGATATCGTCGAGAATCTCGGCCACCAGCTCAAGCAGACGCTGGAGGTTGAGTATTTCGACAATCCGTTCAGTTTCTACCAGATGCATACCGAAGCAGACCTGAGCGAAACGAAAGCCCTGCTGAACTGGCAGCCGCAATGGACGCTGGAAGAGGGCATTGCCGACTATGTCGCCCTGCTGGAGAAACAGCACAGAGGACCCGCAGCATGCGCGTGAAACAGCTGCTCGCCCTGCTCCTCTTCTCCACCACCCTGGCGCTGGCCGGCTGCATGAGCCACCCGATTCACCAGGGCAACGTCATGAAAGCCGACAATGTCTGGGCCATCCAGGAAGGGGACACCCGTTTCCGGGTCGAGAGCCTGCTGGGTACCCCGGCCATCAAGGATCCGCTGCACCCCAACCGGGTTCACTATGTCGAAGAGGTGGATAACGATGATAGCGGCGAAAAGTTCACCCGTGGTGTCGATATCGAATATGACAACGCCCTGCGGGTGAAATCGATTCACCGCTACGGATTCAAGAGGTAGTTATGGCCCTGCGTCCGCCCGGCAGCCGCTCCAATATCACACTGCTTATCAGCAGTCTCTGGACGATTGTTTCGCTGCTGCTGCTGATTGGCGGACACCTGGTTCTGGCCCTGCTGCTTTACGTCAAATTCATCCAGCAAAGCGGCGGCATGGAGCATATCGCCAAATTCACCGGCCTCGAACCCGTCTACCTCTGGGCCAGCATCGGCATCGCCCTGGCACTGGATGTCTGGATTGCCGTCAGCAGCAAACGCGAGCGTGAAAAGAAGATCCGCCGTTAGCTGACAAGGCTCCGCACACGCAACCACCTAACCTTTCTTTGATTATGGTCTTTCTGCCCCCCGCCCGTCCGCCAACCGGTCTAGAATGATGGAGTGAAGGAAGGGCCTCAGGCAAGCGGGAATCCCCGTCGAGGTAGGAGACCTCCGTGGAAAACGGCCGCAATCATTACTGCCACCATCATGGTGACGGAAGTAAGCGTCATGTTCCTGTTCACATTCCCCTTCCTCTCGTCACTCAGCCCGATCTCCCTGGCCCTGATCGATGCCCTCATTCTCGGCCTCGTTCTGACCCCTCTCCTCTATTCGATGCTCTCATCGCCGATACGCCAGCAGATCACACAGGAGCAGCAGAAGCTGCATGAGATGCAGGATGAACTGACCGGCCTGCCCAGCCGCAAACTGTTCATCGAACTGGTCGACCACGAAATCAAGCTGGCCAGGCGTAATGGCTGGGGCATGGCCGTGATCGTCGTCGATCCGGATGGCCTCTCCGAAATCAACCAGATCTTCGGTTACGGATTCGGCGACAAGATTCTGGTCGAGATGGCCAACCGCCTGAAATCGCTGCTGCGCGAGTCCGACATCATCTCCCGCATCAGCGGCGACGAATTCGGCATGCTCCTGCAGCAACTCGAACAACCGGAGATCACGCCCCTCAAAATCAGCGGTGACGAGTTCGGACTGCTACTGCACCAGATTGACGAAGAGGCCATTCGTCCCGTGATCCGCAAGATTGCCGCTCGTCTCGAAATGCCGTTCCGGATCGACGGTATTTCGGTCGATGTCGGCGTCACTATGGGTGTATCGGCCTTCCCCTTTCATGGCGACAACACCCACCTGCTGCTGCAGCGGGCACGTGTGGCGCTGAGTGCGGCCAGAAGCAAGCTGGAACCCTACTCGATATTCGAACAGGTCTACGAATCCCGGGCCGCAGACCGGATCAGGCTGTTCAGCGACATTCGCAGGGCCATCGCCGAAGACGAATTCGAGCTGCATTACCAGCCCAAGGTCCATCTTCCCGACTCGCGCGTCATCGGCACGGAGGCGCTGCTTCGCCTCAAACGTGGCCCTTCGGAGCCGATCCAGAAAATCATCTCGTTTGCCGAGCAAACGGGCATCATCACCGAAATTACCCGCTGGGTCATCAACCGGGCCATCCGGCAGCTCGCCGAGTGGCAGGCCATGGGTATCCCGTTGCATGTATCGATCAACATCTCCACCCACGATCTTCTGGATGATGATCTCATTCCTCACGCACTCACCCTCTGCCGGGAACACGACGTCGATCCGGCACGCATCACCATCGAAGTGACCGAAAGTGCGATCATGCACCAGCCGAACCGCGCTATCCCGATGCTGCAGCGCTTACGCGAGTCCGGCCTGCATATCTCGATCGATGACTTTGGCACCGGCTACTCATCACTGAGTTACCTGCGCATGCTGCCGGTCGATGAGCTCAAGATTGACCAGTCCTTTATCCGTTCTCTGGCGGAGAGTGCAGACAACGAGGTGCTCGTCGGCCTGATTATCGAGATCGGCAACAAGCTCGGCTTCGAAGTCGTGGCCGAAGGGATCGAAACGGAGGCCCAGAAAATGAAAATCCAGCAGCTGGGATGCGATACCATCCAGGGGTACCTGATCTCCCATCCCCTGCCACCGGAACAGCTGCTGCAGTGGTACCGGAACTGGCTTGAGGCTCATCCCGGTGCCGATCAAGCCTAGGCTCTTCCGTTCTCAGCCATCCCTTTGGCATCGCGCCACAGCCGGAGGGTGAAGTCCCCTTCCAGATAGCCACGCACCAGCTCCACATGCGGTGTCAGCCTGCGACAAAAGGCCACGACCACTTCCGGATCGAAGTGCTGCAAGCCCAGAGTGAGAAAGGTGACCCCTTCGGTGGCATCGAGCAGATTAAAGGCGATGCCCTTGCGGCAGAGGCGATACATGCCGGCGATGGTGGCATAGGCATAGTCGCCATCCTCATCCACCGGATCGTTCAGGGCACCGGAGAGCACCACCCAGTCGAACGATGCATCGGCCAGCGTGAAATCGGATAGCTCACCGCAAAGCAGCTCGGCATCGGGATGCGAAGCCGCCGCCACCTCAAGCAGGTCGGGGGAAAGATCGATACCGGTATAGCGAACCGGGCAGCCCTGCTGCTGCAGCCACCCCATCAGGTCGGCAAAACCGCAGCCGACATCGAGCAGTGAATCGCCGGGCCGGATGCCGACGCCGGCCAATGCCCGGAAGCGTTCCGTCTGCGCCGCTTCACTGCTCCAGTAGAGCGCCTGCGGTGCATGACCATATTGCGCCAGGCTGTCGCGGTGGCTGGCCACGATGCGCCGGCGTTCCGCTTCACTCAGCACCGGTGCCGCCACCGCCTTTGCAGACATCGTCTTAGTCGGGCATCTCGGCGTTGTGGTAGACCTGCTGCACGTCGTCGCAGTCATCCAGCATGGTCAGCAGCTTCTCCATCATCTCGGCATCTTCGCCCGACACGGCCGTCGAGGTTTTCGGCACCCAGGAGATATCGTCCACCTCGAACTCGACGTCCGGAAACGCCTCGGTCAGGGCCGTCTTGGCCTTGAAGAATTCGGTATTCGGGGCAAAGACGGTGATGTTGCCATCCTCGTTCTCGATATCGGTGACATCGACATCGGCCTCCATCAGTGCCTCGAGCACGGCATCCTCATCGCTGCCCTTGAATGAGAAGATGGCCAGGTGATCGAACATATGCGCCACGGCACCCGGTGCGCCCAGCTTGGCACCGCTTTTGGTGAAGCAGAGGCGCACGTCGTTGTAGGTGCGGGTGTTGTTGTCGGTCAGACAGTCGACAATCACCATCGAGCCGCCCGGGCCGAAGCCTTCGTAGCGGGTTGCGGCAAAATCCTCGCCACCGGCGCCGCGGGCCTTGTCGATCGCCTTGTCGATCACATGCCCCGGCACCTGATCCTTCTTCGCCTTCTCGATCAGGCGGCGCAGGGTCAGGTTGCTGTCGGGATCGGGAGTGCCGTTCTTGGCGGCCACATAGATCTCGCGCCCATAGCGCGAATAGACCTTGGTCTTGGCATTGGCCGTCTTGGCCATCGATGCCTTGCGAACTTCAAACGCTCTTCCCATAACACTCACTCTCCCGGAAACAGTTCTCGTAGGGATACCCGTACGATTGCCGCATCCTAATCACTAAGCGGGCAGGACGGTACAGGCATTTCCAAACACCCCTTTCGGCCGGACAGGGCCTGATGCCAATCAATCCGATGAGAGGGCATCCCGAATCTTGCAGACCAGGCTGCCGATCGGGCGCGGCTTGGGCGGCAGCACCTTGTCGCGGGCATAGGCAGCCACGGCCGTGGCCGAATCGCTCTCGGCGGTCAGCACCACCTCCATACCGCGCCTGGCCATCTTGGTGACAAAGCTCTCGCCGGCACTGGCGCCGATCACCGCCGCACACTCTTTAAGCGGATGCGGCTGCTCGTCCTTGTAGTGATGAAAGACCAGCTCTTTCGGTAACGTGATGCGCGCCTGCTCGGTCACCAGCGGCTGTGCATCCGCCTCTTCAGGCCGCGACACCTCGAAGACGATCCAGTCGGCACACTTGCCGATATGACCGGCCACGCTCTTGCCATCCCGGCTGGCTACGGCGATATACATAGGCGCCCCTGCTTGCTTACAATAACCATACTCGATTTATGGCAAGCAGGAATGGTGCCAGTAAGCGATCAGCCCGCTTCGGCGGTGCGGTACATGTAGATGGTAAAATCGTTGTCCAGGTAATCGGTTCGCACACTGCACTCCGGTGCAATCTCGCTGCAGAAGGCGAGCATCTCATCCGGATCGAAGCACTGCAGGTCATGGGCCCAGTTTACGGAAGGGTGGTTCGCATTGAGCAGGTTAAAGGCCACCCCCTTGCGACAGAGGACGAACATCTGCCGGATCACCCTCCGGGCATAGGCCCCCTCATCCTCAAGCGAGCCGTTCAGGGCCCCGGAAAGCACCACCCAGTCGACCGATTGCGCCTCGGCCGGGTAGTCGAACAGCTCACCACTAAAGAAGTGCGCCCTCGGATAGAGCTGCTCCCCTCTGGCAATCAGGTCGGGCGAGAGATCGATGCCGGTAAAATCCGTATCGATATCCTGCCGTTTCAGCCAGCCGTACAGATCGCCGAAGCCGCAGCCGACATCGAGCACCGAATCGCCACTTTCGATCCCGATCTCGGCCAGCACCCGGAAGCGGGCAAACTGGATCTCGCGCGAGCTCCAGTAGAGGGCGTGCGGCGAGTGGCCGTGGCGGGTCAGGCTATCTCTGTGCCTGTCGATGATGCGCTTGCGCTGCTCCTGCTTCATGAGTGGACCACCCTACCCCTTCAGCCGCGCGGCATGTAGATGGTGAAATCGTGGTCGAGGTAATCCGTCCGGCAGCGGCTGGCCGGTGCGATGCTCTGGCAGAAGGCCAGCATCTCCTCCGCATCGAAGGCGGCAAACTCCTTGCGGGCCTTTATCTCCGGGTGGCGATTATTAAGCATATTAAAGGCCACCCCCTTGCGGCAGAGGGCGAACATGCGCGCAATCACCCGCCGGGCATAGGCACCATCGTCATCGAGCTGCCAGTTCAGGGTACCGGAGAGCAGCACCCAGTCGAACGAACACTCCGGCCAGTCGAAATCGAACAGCTCGCCACAATGGAGGGTCGCGTCCGGATGCAGGCGCTCGGCCTCGCCAATCAGCTCCGGCGACAGATCGAGGCCGGTGTAATCGACTGCCATATCGTTGGCAGCCAGCCAGCTATGCAGATCGGCAAAGCCGCAACCGACATCGAGCAGCGAATCGCCACTCACGACACCGATCTCGGCCAGCACCCTGAAGCGGATTTTCTGGATGCCGCGCGAATCCCAGAAAAGCGTGCGCGGCGAATAGCCGTGCCGCGCCAGGCTGTCGCGATGGCGATCGATCATGCGCTGGCGCTCTGCTGCTTTCATAGGCTCCTGTCCGTTTTCGTCCAGTTGTTCACTCGTGCAAGCCTATCTATAGTCGA
The DNA here is from genome assembly GCA_964503475.1 of uncultured Zetaproteobacteria bacterium. GTDB lineage: Bacteria > Pseudomonadota > Zetaproteobacteria > Mariprofundales > Mariprofundaceae > CAZCZU01. Next base: position 18,984 of record CAZCZU010000029.1, on the reverse strand, counting down.
ATGCGTTGGGGAGAAAGCGATTTAACTTTCAAGACCTGCCCCCGACACCCCAACGTTGGGAGCCTCAACGCAATATGAAAACCCAATATGCTTTACCAAGTATCATCAAGCATGAGAGTAATGAGTATATCCTCTCATTTGACGACCTGGGCTGTGTAGAAAAAACGTTCAGTAAATTCGATGTTGTTCCGGATGGGCATGCGTGGGAAAAGGTCATAATAACTTACTGCGACGAACATGACATTGATACATCCGAAATAGATTTCGATTCAGAAAGCGATCTGTTTTCGGCTTATTCCGACAACCGGAACGCATTAAACAGCATTGTGGATGCCATTGATGTATTGGCTTCCAAACCAAGAACACTCTCCAGCATTCTGGAACAGATAGATTTAGACGATGACTCAGACATTTGGGAAGCTTCAGATTTCATTGATCATCTAAGGGACAACAATACTGACCTTACCAAGCCTCTCGAAGTAACGTTCGATCTTGAATTTAAATCACTATCGGCAGCAAAAGAAGCAGCCGAAGTTTGTGCCAAAGAAGGATATCGATGCTTTATCGATGATCGCGGCGATGAAGTATTAGTTATGGCTATTGTTTGCCTGATGCCTGATGAGCAAGTAATCAACAATCAAATCAACTATCTCACTGACCTGGCAACTCGCTTGGATGGTGAGTTCGTATTCTATAATGAGTACAGTGAAGAGTTTGATAATCCGGTAACTAATACCTTTGGGAGCACTTGGGTTACATATGAAACGCCAAACAAGAACACATAACATGGCCCTCCAGTCGACGCACCAAAGGCGCACAGCTGGGCTAGGCATCAGCACTGACAAATGACTAAAAAACTAGACGATTTTTTCTGGCATGACGGCAATCTGGTCGACATCTCATTCACCATCGACAAAAAAGGCAAGTCATCTGTTCAGCTCACCGGGCTCTTTTACAAAGACGATCAGGCCCCAAGCAGAGCCACTTATCACATCAAATGCGGTGGAGTCTCTCGGTTCAACTGCACGCTGGATACCGAAGAGCTAAAAAAGAACATGTTCGCGGGCAATATCTCCAGTGGGTATCTCAAAGAAAACAGACTTTGGCTCTACTTCACAGACGGCTTGCTAGAAATTCATGCTAAAAAATTTCGCCTCACCAAGAGCTAAGCATTGGAACTCCGGAATGGAACTCGGAGGCTGCGGACGTGAGACTCTGGCCTTGCAAAACCTGACCCCAGAACATTAAGAGGTATCACATGTCGCTTTCGAGAACTTTTCCTGACGTACTGAGAGAACTCCATAAGCTTGAGTTTGACTACGACGATGGCGATGGCATCGACTTTGAGCCATACCAGGAGTTTACCTCGCGTAGCGATGTTCAAGACTGGTTCAAAGCCTGGACAGGAAACCAGAGTGCAGACTGTGATGATTACTTGATCTTCGGACAAGATGGTTCTGGTGGCTATGCTGCAATATGGCCCGTCCGGAAGGGCATAAGCATTGTCGAGCAGCCTGTCGTTTTTTTCGGCTCCGAAGGCGAATTGGGCATCATCGCATCAAACTTTTCCGACTACCTTTGGCTTTTGGCTGCCAATCACGGTCCTTACGAGGCCATTGAATACCCGGATGACGACAGACCATCCAATGAAGACTTCCTGGCGTTTGCCAATGCAAACGCAAAAACACCTAGAAGAAGAATCTCGGAAATTATTGAAAGCGCTCAGTCCGAATTTCCTGAATTTGTGCAGAGAATCCGCTCCCTATGCGGATAGAGACAGGAAGTGAGGGCCTACTCTTGCAAAACGACATTTCAAGAACGGCATGTGTGATTGCAGAACCTGACCCCAGGGCTTCTTCCGCTGCGCTCCTTTATCACTCTTTAGCTCGGCATCAGGCGTCATGAGCCCACACACCAACGTTCCGCAAATCCTCTGGAACCCAGGAACACCGATTCCGAAAGAGGTTCTGGTCCAGGCGAAAATGGCAACGAAGCGACCCACTGAGCCAATGGGTGAGGCCTGGTTCATGGGAGAAGTTCGCAAAACCTACAGCGAACTGGCAGGAGACCTTGATCAACTTGAAACAAGTTACCTTCAGGATGCCCTTGAAGAGATCACCTCGGGCACAACCTGCTTCGGCTACATGGATGAATGGACAAACTGGTTCCACTACCTTGCACCCAGGCTCGTACAAAGATCGTCGGACAGCTACGTGTACTACCTGTACGAGCATCTGGTGTCCGCCTTCATGGCCTTGTACCCTGATGAGACCCGCATTGATGAACGGGATAACGCCCTGGCAAAGGACATATTTTGCGGTCTGGCCTTAGCGCCTATGGACCCATCACGATGGCACAATGGCGCGCCCTGCTTCGAAAAAACAATGTATAGCTACCAATACGCTAAAACCGGGCATAACCCCTGGACAGAAGTTAGCGGTGATATCGCCGCAGGTGCTTCTCTTTGTTACAAATATCTAAGTTGTGACGAACTGGGGCCCTGGATCGACTCCGCATTAGCTATTAACGAAGTGCACTTTCGAACTCAGCTCCTTCTTTGGTGCGTAGAGGCCGAGCCCCTTTTGTCGGGGAAGATACGACGCATCTCGAAACTTCCAGAGGACTCCGGCCCCAGTTGGGCCTGGTCGCACGCCCTCTCTGGGAAGGTTCCGGAAGCGAGCGGCGGTGATCGCGGCTGGGACTATGTTGATTCAACCAAGCTGGATGAGAAGCGATCAGTGGTCTGCAAAGTTCTCAGGCAAATCGACCTCGATAAGCACTGGCTCGAAGTGGAATCATATTCCTACCTGCTGGAGCCGGCTGAAAAAGTACTCGACTCGATTCCCCTACTGTACGACTGAAATACGCTAATGCCGTACTCTGCCGGCCGGGAATTCCGGGTCGATTCACAATACTTAATTCGAGAGAAGGCTAGCGGCGGTTTTTTTGAGGCTGGCGCTGTAGAGCCCTTCGACCTTTGCACGGGCCCACGGGGTTTTGCGCAGGAAGGCGAGGCTCGATTTCACCGAAGGGTTGCGGGCGAAGCAGTTGATGCGGATGCGCCTGGAGAGCTCCTCCCAGCCGTACTTCTCCACCAAGGCATTCAGCATCATCTCCAGCGTAATGCCGTGCAGAGGATTGTTCGGTTGCTCTTTATTCATGCGCCATTGGGCCACATGCGCGGGCATAAGTCCAAGCACGCCGTCGGCCAGGGCATGCAATTCCGGGGACAAAATACTCAGGGCCTGTTTCTCAATGTGACGAGCCGGGCAGGAAAAAGATTCAGAAACAGGTAAACTCTCCCCCAGTTACGAGTAACAGAGGATTCCCCAGCATGAGCCAAGGCTTTGAAATTCAGGTTTTTAACCGTCGCGAAAACAGGATGGAGATCGAAAAGGTCTATGGCGATGGCATGGTGAAGTTCGCCTATGGCAATCCCGTCGGGCGCTTGCTGGGGCCGGTCATTGCCAGTAAATGGTTCAGCCAGCTGTACGGGAAGTCGCAGGACAGTGTGAGCTCGGCGCAAAAGGTCGCCCCCTTTATCGACAACTTTCACATCCGGATCGATCAGTTTGAAAAGGGTTCGCTCAAAGAGAACCCGATTGAAAGCTCCTATCGATCGTTCAATGAGTTCTTCATCCGGGCATTCAGGGAGGGTCAACGCCCCTTCACTGCGAACGACCATGAAATGGGGGCATTTGCCGAGGCCCGCTACTTTGCCCATGCCAATATGACCGATGAGCTCACCATTCCGGTGAAGGGGTCGATGCTGCGTGCCGTTGACCTGATCGGAGACCGCGAACTGGCCGAAGCATTCATCGGCGGCCCGCTGATGATTGCCAGGCTCTGCCCGGTGGATTATCACCGTTACCACTATCCGGACAGTGGACGCACCGTGAAGGCGTTTTCAGTCCCCGGTGCCCTGCATTCGGTGAATCCGCTGGCCCTGAAATACCGGCAGGATATTTTTATCCGCAACGAACGACGCGTGGCGATTCTGGATACCGAGCATTTCGGCAAGCTCGCCTATATCGAAGTCGGGGCGGTCTGTGTCGGCAAGATCGTGCAGTCCTTTGATGAATCAAGGCCGTTCAACAAGGGCGATGAGAAGGGCTACTTCCTCTTTGGCGGGAGTACCGTGGTTCTGTGCGGTGAGAAGGGCAAGTGGAGCCCTTCTGCGGATATCCTGCAGAACACCGGCGCCGGTATCGAGACCTACATCCAGCTGGGTGACGTGGTGGCCGAAGCCATCTGATCATTCCGGGGGCACATGACTTAGTCCCCCCTTCTGACCATGGCAGCTATCAGACCGGGAACGGCTCGAAGGCGTGACTCTCGGGATTGAAGCGCTGCAGCTCGCCGCGCTCCAGATCGAAGTACCAGCCGTGCAGGGTCAGCGTGCCCTGCCCCACCCGCTCCAGAATCCACGGGAAGCTCAACAGATTATCCAGCGACACAAGAATCGCCTCCTGCTCGCAGGCGCGCTGCTGTGCCTCGGCAGGTGCATCATGCATGCGTGAGAGCACCCGGTTGCGGGCGTTGGTGGCTACCGCCATCCAGCTGTCGATAAAGCTTTCTCCCGCAGTGCTGTCCGGTTGCTTGCTCATCAATGCATTGATACCGCCGCACTGGGCGTGACCGAGCACGATGATGTTCTCCACTTCCAGATGACGCACGCCGAACTCGAGTGCCGCACTGGTGCCGTGGAAGTGGCCGGCCGTCTCCAGCGGCGGCACCAGATTGGCGACATTACGGACGATGAAGAGATCGCCCGGCTCGCAATCGGTGACAATGGCGGGATCGACGCGCGAATCGCAACAGCCGATCACCAGCGTCTTCGGCGACTGCCCCTGGCGGGTCAGGCGCTCGAACAGGGCACGATCTTCCTGGTAATAGCTATGCCAGAAGCGGTGGTAACCTTCGACGAGCTTGTCGATCTGACTCATGGATTCAGGCCCCGGTCAGGCGGGTCAGGGCTTCGCGGTATTTCTCGCCGGTCTTCTCGGCTACTTCGTCCGGCAGCACCGGGCCCGGCTCCTTCTTGTCCCAGCCGCTGTTCTCCAGCCAGTCGCGCACATACTGCTTATCGAAGCTGGGTGGGTTGCTGCCGGGGGCATACTCATCGGCCGGCCAGAAGCGGGAGGAGTCCGGGGTCAGCGCCTCATCGATCAGATGCAGCGTGCCCGCACTGTCGAGGCCGAACTCGAACTTGGTATCGGCAATGATGATGCCGCGGGTGGCGGCGTAGTCGGCCGCTTCCTTATACAGCCTGATGGCGACATCGCGCACCTGTGCGGCCATCTCATCACCAATCAACTCGATGGTCTTCTCAAAGCTGATGTTCTCGTCGTGATCGCCCATCTCCGCCTTGGTGGAGGGGGTGAACAGCGGCTCGGGCAGCTTGTCGGCCAGGTTCAGCCCCGCCGGCAGCGCGATACCGCACACGCTCTGGCTGGCCTGATACTCCTTCCAGCCGGAACCGACCAGATAGCCGCGCACAATCGCCTCGATCGGCAGCGGATCCAGGCGCTTGACCACGATGGCGCGCCCGGCCACCTGCTCGCGCTCATCCTCCGCCACCACCGATTCCGGCGCGATACCGGTCACCTGGCTCGGCAGGATGTCTGCAAAACGCTCGAACCAGAAGTTGGAAACGGCAGTGAGCACCTCGCCCTTGCCCGGGATCGGGGTCGGCAGGATGACATCGAAGGCCGAGAGGCGATCGGTGGTGACGATCAGCAGATGATCCTGATCCACCTCATAGATATCGCGCACCTTGCCGCGATTCAGCAGCGGCAGGCTTTTGATCTCCGATTGATACTGTGCGTTGCTCATATCGATTCCCTTCTCAATTCAGTGGTTTGTTCAGCGCGGCGCGCAATCTATTACTTGGTCAGCGAGATAAACAGTTCCGGCAGCTTCTCCGGCAGACGCTCCACCCGATCGATCACCGAGTACTGATGCCCGAAGATGTCGGAGACATACTCGTCCGCCTTCGGATCGAGGCTGACGCAGTAGGTGAAGATGCCATCGCGCTCCAGCTCCACCACGGCCTGGCGGGTATCCTCGATCAGCATGCGTTCGTCCTTGCTGTCGATATCGGCAGGCTCGCCGTCGGTGAGGATCAGCATCAGCTTCTTATCGGCCGGCTGCGACTTCAGGTAGTGCCCGGCATGGCGCATGGCTGCTCCCATACGGGTGGAGAAACTGGCCTCCATGGCACCGATGCGCCCTTTCACACTATCGTCCCACGCCTCGTTGTAGCCCTTGATGTGGTAGTAGCGCACATCGTGGCGGGTGTTGGAGTGGAAACCCGAGATGGCGAACGGATCGCCCAGATGCTCCACCGCCCAGGCCAGCAGCGATACCGCCTCCTGCGACAGCTCGAGGATCGTCTGCCCCGTGCCCTGCACCTTCTCGTTCAGCGATTCGGAGAGATCGAGCACCAGCGACACCGCGATATTGCGCCCGTCGGTGCGATGGCTCATGTTGATGCGCGGGTCGGGCTGCGATCCGGCCTTGTAGTCGATCAGCGAACGGATGGCGACATCCAGGTCGAGCTCGGAGCCCTCCTCCTGATAACGGATACGCACCTTCTCCTGCGGCTTGATCATATCGAGGACGCGCTTCATGCGTTTGGCGAGCCCGGCATGCTTTTCGAGCAGGCGCTCCACCTTGCCGGCACTGCCACCCGGATGCTTCATCTCATAGACGCTGACCCAGTCCGGCCGATAACTCTGATTGGTATAGTCCCACTCGTCGTAATGGCGCGGCGGCAGCGCGTGCAGCTCCTCTTCTTCTTTCTTGCGCTTGTCGAGATGCTCGAACATCTCATCCTCGTCACCGTTCTCGATATAGATCCACAGGTGACGGTTATCGTCGCGATAATCGACCTCGGTATCCTGGAAGTAGACGTTCGGTGACAGATCCTGCTGCTGACGAATGCGCGCAATGAAGGCGAGGCCAAGGCTGGCCATATCGGGGCTGCTGCTCTCCCCTTCCGCCATGGCGGCATGGAAACGATCGGCAAATTCGCCAATATCGGCATTGTCGAAGCGGTAGTCCGGATCGAGAATGGCGCGCGACACCATGGCCAGCTTGATACGAATCAGGGAGGCATCCGGATCATTGAGCAGCGACTCGTCGGGAATCGGGTGCAGGGCCAGAAAGAGCGGTTTCAGGCCCGGATAACGCTGCATGGCCAGCCAGTCGACACGGCAGTCCTCGAAGATCTCGACACCGAGGCGCTGGAACGGGCTCCAGTTATCGACGACCATCTTGCTGCTCCAGCGACGATGCGCCGCCATATGCGCCAGCGTGGCCCGATAGCGGTCAATCCCCTTGATGCCATCCAGATCGTCGTAGACATCCGGCAGGCGGATGCCCATGTCGTCGTAATAGGGCATCGGCTTGCGCAACTCATGAAAGGCCAGCGAATAGGGCACCAGCTGATCGTGATCCTGCCACAGACCGCGCATATAGAGCTCAAGCTTGCGTTCGTGGTCGATAAACAGCGTGCCATGCCGCTCGCGCTGCAACACGGCAACCGCATCGGGTGACTGCAGTGAAAAGTAGTCGATCTGACGTTCCGGATGATCGTTGTAGTAGCGTACCCCGTAATCGACCCAGTTCTTCAGCCCTTCCAGCGGCACCAGCGACAGGATACGCGGCGCCTGCTTAAGCAGTTCTTCCAGGCCGGGACTTGGAAACGTGGTGTGGTGTCCGTGCACGGAACCTGTCGTGCGATCCATCATGTCACGCACGATCTCGATATAGCGACGGAACAGTTCTGCCGAAGGCAACAGCTCTGCCACCGCGGCACTGCTCTGCAGGAACGGTACCATCGCCTTGAAATTGGTATGGGTGGACATGTAGTGCGCGAACTCGCGCAGCTCCACCAGCATCTCCTCGCCCAGCAGCGACGCCACGACCGGTGCCTCCTCAAGGTAGACCAGCAGCGGCTCGGGGCCACGCCCCATTTTGCCGAGGAAACGGGCATTCTCGAGATAGGCGAGAATGCCATCGGTCGTCAGCTCCGCCTTGGCCCGCTGCAGGCAATCGTCAAAGACCCGCTCCACCTGGGCAAAATTGCAGCCCAGGCGTTGCCAGTACATTTCGAATTCCATGTTCCTTTCGAGTCTTTCAGACATCGGTATTACCACCCTGTGCGGAAGCTTCCGCGCCTAGAGGCCTTGGCCTGGGTCATCATGCGAATCAGGCGAACGCGGCATCGACCGCGTGATCGAGCGTGTCGCGGATATCGGCATCGTCGGTAATCGGACGCACCATGGCCATGCGGCATGCTGCCTTCGGCTCGACACCGCCCTTGATCAGGGTGGCCGCATAGACCAGCAGACGGGTGGAGATACCCTCATCGAGGCCGTGCCCCTTCAGGTTACGGGCCGCCTGGCCGATCTTGACCAGGCTGGTGGCCAGCCCGGTTTCAATGCCGGTCTCCTTGGCGAGAATGGAAGCCTCGACCGCCTCTTCCGGATAATCGAACTCGAAACCGGTGAAGCGCTGCTTGGTCGACTGCTTCAGATCCTTCATCAGGCTCTGGTAGCCGGGGTTGTAGGAGATCACCAGCTGGAAATCGGGGTGCGCCTCGATCAGCTCGCCCTTCTTGTCGAGCGGCAGCGTACGGCGATGGTCGGTCAGCGGATGGATCACCACGGTGGTGTCCTGGCGGGCCTCCACCACCTCATCCAGGTAGCAGATGGCGCCAATGCGCGCCGCCGTGGTCAGCGGGCCGTCGAGCCAGCGGGTACCGTTGGCATCCAGAAGATAACGACCGACGAGATCGGACGCGGTCATATCCTCGTTACAGGCCACGGTAATCAGCGGCTTGCCCAGCTTGTAGGCCATGTACTCGACAAAGCGTGACTTGCCGCAACCGGTCGGCCCCTTGATCATGACCGGCAGACGCGCGGCATAGGCGGCTTCGTAAAGCTCCACCTCATCAGCTTGAGCCTGATAGAACGGCTCCTGTTTTACCTTATACTGTTCCTTGTCAGTCATGATCGGCCTCCAGATCGATGTTGGGTGGAAGTGTAGTCGAACACATCTCCATTAATAATTTATTGTTCTTATTTGGTTCATAAGAATCACTTATCAGCGACGCTCATCATCATCCGGATCACGTACGGTGAAATGGCCGTGCCCGGGCCCCCTGCCCTCATGATGATTATTCATCACCTGACGGCAGCAGCACCCCGCTATTTAAGCCTAAATTCATTGTGGTTGTTGCATTCATCGCCGCAAGCGGGGAGTCGAGACAAAGCGAGCGGAAGAAGCCTTACGCCAGGCCAAGAAAAGACACAAAAAAAAGTCTCCCCATGGCACCTGTTTCGTGTATGCTCGCACGCACCTGGAACTGGTTTTCCCGTCTCTCTGTTATCAGACCGCAGGAAAAGCAGTGGCTCCGCAAGGCGTCGCCAGGCCGTGCAGAAGGCGACTCCTGCTCGCGAAATTGATAATGGAGACCCATGCGAATATGGGTACGGAGACAAGTAAAGTGAAAAAGATTTATGTTAGTAACCTTCCCTGGTCGGCCACGGACGCTGACCTCGAAGACTTCTTCAGCGCCTACGGTGAAGTACACTCGGCTAAAGTCATCACGGATCGTGAAACCGGTCGCTCCCGCGGCTTCGGTTTCGTCGAGATGGATGCTGCAGCAGCTGAGCAGGCCATCGCCGAAGGCGACGGACGCGAGCTGAGCGGTCGCCCCCTCAACGTTAAGGAAGCCATCGAGCGTGCCCCGCGCCAGAATCGCGGTGGCGGCGGCAATCGCTGGTAATTGATCGGGCCTCCCTTTCGGGAGGCCTTTTTTCTTTCTGTTTTTCAGCCTCTCTCCCTTCCGCATAAGCGGCAAGGAGCACTCCCTTTCGGCGTGAGCGAGAGGCCCCCGGACATAAAAAAAGGGCCCTGCCGATGCAGAGCCCTTTTCATTTCCATGCCTGATGCTCAATTTGCGATCACATTCTCAAGGCGCTCCAGATCATTGATCACCCGCCAGTGCCCTTCACCCGCCTCAATCCGGGCCTGCCACTTGGAGAGGCGATCGAGATACTCGCGCGGATCGACATTGTCCGAGCGCAGCTTGGTGACGTTCAGCGCCACCACATCGTAGCCACTGACCTGCAACGGGATATCGCGCACATACCCCTTCTTCAGCTCCTCCTTCAGATCGGAGAAGATCAGGATGGTCTTCTTGCCCACACCCGCCTCGTTCAGATACTCGACCGCCTGCAGCATGCCGCCGGTGATATCGGTATAGGCTGCCGGCTTCACACCTTTCACAAAGCGGTCGATATCGTCGCGGAACTTCAGCTTCTGGTTGTTGGCCACGCTGGGACGATCGTCAAACGTCACCTTGGCGACGATATCCTTTTCGCTGAAGCTGCCGGTATCGACCCGGGCCACAGCAAAGGTATCGCCGGGGTTCAGCTTGGCCAGCGTATAGTTGATAATCAGCTGCGCCTTTTTCAGCTCCTGGGTATAGGTGCCGGAGGTATCGAGCAGCATGTAGACGCCACGCGTATTCGGCACCTCCTGCCTGTCGCCGCAGCCTGCAGTCACCAGCAGCAGGCCTGCCATCAGCATCATTGCAATTCTGTTCATCTTACACCTCCTCCTTGACGATATGGGACCCGAAGGGATTGAAGCCACCGCTCTTCTGTTTGCTCTCACCCCTGCCCCGGACAAGCCCTTCGATCCACAGCGGCACGAAGATGACCAGGTCGTAGAGGCTGACCAGCATCTGGCCCAGGTAGTGGGCCGTATTGCCGATGATCGACAGCAGGAAAGCCAGACCGCGCAGCAGGCCGACCATCACCATGCCCAGCACCGTACGGGAGGACTGTACGAACGACTCCATCGGAATGGCCACGAAGACCAGCGCAAACGGCAGGATGAAGCCCATGCCCATCTGGGCGGCCGTGGTGATCCAGCGCTCGGAGCTGGCCGCAACCGCCGTGGTGCCCGCCTGGATCAGCGAGGCGCGCAGCATGGCATCGTCCTGCGACAGAATCTCACGCATGTAGGCAAGGCCGGCCTCGACGCTGGCCAGGATCAGCAGGATAGTGAAGGTGACCCAGATCATGCGCTCACGCATCTCATCCCGCATCGAGCCGATAACCGGGAACAGGCGCGTGATACGCAGGCTCTCCATCAGGAACAGGCCCATGGCCACCTCGACCAGAATGATCACCAGGGCGGCGATATTGGCCGTTTTGTAACCCATCAGCATGGCACTGCCGCCCACCATCTCCTGCATCGGCCGGGCGATCAGATTGAAGTTGATCGCAGCCCCGCCAATCGCAATGGCCAGCACAAAGCCGGCAATGAAGAACTGCGTCAGCGATGATGAGGAGAGCGTACGCACAGCCGAATCCGTTTTGGCGACAATGCCTTCATACTCCTCCATCTTGCGGTCGATCACCTCGGCACGCTCCAGCAGGCCCGTCACCTTCTGGTTCACCTGCTTGAGATCGCCGTCCATGCGCCGCCAGAAGGGACGCATCTTCTTCAACAGCATATGCCGCGTACGGCTGGACTTACGATACTCCTCCAGCACCCGCTGATGTCCCTTCTCCATCGAATCCTGGATGCTCTGCAGCACCTGGCCGACCATGGGATCGTTCTTCGAGCTGGGAATCTCGGACACCACTTTCACGGCACTGGCCCAGCCCGGTGCCTCGGGCGGCACTTCGGAGCTGGTCTTGTAGTCTTCATCGATACGGGTCACCACATCGCTGATCTTGCGATGCAGCGTCGGATACTCGGCCATATCGCGATGCACGATGGTATCGATGCGCGTAAACTCGCGTTCGATCAGCCGTTCAGACGCCTCTCGCCCGGCTGCCACCAGCACTTCTTTGTTGCGCTCTCCCAGCTTTTTACTGCTGCCGTTGACGGCATCCGCAGCCTGCAGAAAGGCCTGTTTCGCTCCATTGGAAACAGCCTCGATCATCCTGTGGAACGGGTTTCTGGCGATGTAGGCCAGCACCATAATTACCACGGTCCAGACCACGGCGGACAGCGCCGTATTGTCGGACCAGAAAGTAAGAAATTCTCCGAATGACATAACGTCCTCCTCGTGCCCCGAGCCGTTTGGATGCATGCCATCGGGGCTGATCCCAGCTTAGGAAGGAGTTCGGTACATTTCAGTTACAGGTGTCACACGGCATCTGAGGAACAATTTTTCCATTTGTCGAATCCGCCAACGAAAAAAGGCCCCCGCTTGCGCGGAGGCCTTTTCATGGCGTTGGCTTTGAAAGCGAACGTTCGACTTACTTGTGAACGCCCAGCTTCTCGCGCCAGTCCGGGAAGAGCTTGTCCGCATCCTTCGGGAAGGACTCGAACGCACGCGCGAACTCCTTGTGAGTCTTGGCATACTCGATCGGATCGGCACCGGACTTCCAGCACTCGTAAGCCTGGCCCAGGGAGGTACCACCGGCAGCCGGGCTGTCGATGTGACCGAAGGAACCGCCACCACAAGTGTTGATGACGTTGCCGTGACCCAGGTTCTCGAAGAAGCCCGGCAGACGCAGCGCGTTCATGCCACCGGAGATGATCGGGGTGGTTGCCTTCATGCCGTACCACTTCTGGTTGAAGTACGGGCCCTGGCACTCGTCGCGCTCCAGCATGTACGCCAGAACGGTCTCGCCAGCATGGCCTTCCATCTTGCCGTAGCCCATGGTGCCGGTGTGAATACCGGAAGCACCGGACAGGCGAGCCAGCTTCATGTAGCACAGCGGGTCCATACCCATCGGGCTCTTGTAGGAGGTTACGGCACCGTGGCCGGCACGGTGGAAGTGCAGGAAGGTATCCGGGAATGCACGACGGCAGGTGGTCACACCAGCCGGGCCGGTTACAAAGCCGTCAACCAGGAAGGCAACGTGCTTCTCGGAGTTGTACTTGGCGAACTCGCCCAGGATGTACTCACCACGCTTGATCATCTCGCCGTGGAAATCGGCAGTAACGTTAGCGGAGAAGAGCTTGGCCTGACCGGTCTCCTGCTGAGCACGGTCCATCGCCTCGGCAACCTTCGGAATCACAACTTCCATCGGGCAGAACGGCTGGTTGGCCTGCGGCTCGTCGTTCTTGATGAAGTCGCCACCCAGCCAGAAGTCGTAGCACGCCTTGGCGAACGGCTCAGGGCGCAGACCCAGCTTCGGCTTGATGATGGTACCGGCGATGTAACCGCCGTCCACTTCCGGACGACCCAGAACCTTCCACAGGTCGGAGATGTTGGTAGCCGGACCGTCGAACTTCTTGATCATGCACTCCGGCACGAGGAAGTCGAGCATACGCAGGCCGTTGTGATCGCCCATGCCCTGGTTGTTACCCAGGATCAGGGACCACATGTGCGATACGTTGAAGATGCCGTCGGTCAGGTTCGGATCGAACAGATCAACCGGGTAGGCGATCTTCATCAGGCCGCCACCCTTGACCGGGTCGTCGCCGAATGCGGTCTCGTCGATTTCGTATACCAGGGCGTCAACACCACGAGTGAAGTCGTCGGTGGTGGAAACCTCTACGTTGGTACCGGTCGAAGACTCGGCTGCAACGTGCGCAGCAACTTCGAGGAAGCCGTAGCCCGGCGCAGGAATGAGCTTGTAAGCGACCAGCAGGTGCTTACCGCCAGCAATCAGTTCCTCTTCGTTGAGGTCCAGCCTGGCGTAACGGTTTGATTGATCCATTTCAATCCTCCCAGCGGATTATGAATTTGACCGGACGGCATGCGTCCGGTGCGGCGGAAGTATAGAAGGGGGGTGCATCAACTCAAATCAAAGGATATGATGTACGCCATAAATTTTACTTATGGAGCTTCCCTTCCATGCATCTGACCTTACGACAGTTAAGTGTATTCGCTGCCGTGGCGCAACACCGCAGCTATACGGGTGCGGCCAAGGCGCTGCACATGACCCAGCCGGCTGTATCGATGCAGATCAAGCAGCTGGAAGAGGAGACCGGGCTGCTGCTCTTCGACCGCGCCGGCAAACAGATCGTTATCACCGATGCCGGGCAGGAGCTGCTGCACTACAGCAACACCATCAGCCAGCAGATCGAAGAGGCCGAACAGGTACTCGATGAACTTAAAGGACTCAAGCGCGGCAAACTGCACCTGACCATGGCCAGCACCGCCAGCTATTTCGCCCCGCAACTGCTGGCTGCTTTCCATCACCAGTTTCCCGGTGCCCAGGTTACCCTGGATGTCACCAACCGGGCAGGCCTGTTGCGGGCCCTGGAGAACAACACCACCGACATGGCGATCATGGGGCGGCCTCCGCGCGGCCATAATCTGGTCGGTATCCCGTTCATGGACAACCCGCTGGTGGTCATCGCCGCTCCCGACCACCCGCTGGCCAACCGCAAACAGATTCCGCTGGCCGAACTGGAGAACGAGCCTTTCATCGTGCGCGAGAAGAGCTCCGGCACCCGCATCGCCGCCGACCGCTTTTTCGCCGAGCATAAGCTGGAGCTGCCCACCCGCATGGAGATGAACCGTAGCGAAGCGATCAAGCAGGCGGTGATGGCCGAGCTTGGGCTGGGCATCGTCTCGCTGCACACCATCGAGATGGAGCTGACCCTGAAACGGCTGGTCGCGCTCGATGTCGAGGATTTCCCGATCATGCGCCAGTGGCACATCGTGCACCGCAAGGGCAAACACTTCTCGGCCATCCCCGAGGCCTTCAAGAACTACGTGCTCGATCACGCCCACGAACTGGTCGCTCCACCGCAATAGCGATGTCCACCGCCAGTCGTGCCCCGACGCCGTCGCACATCACGCTGCCGCCTCAGGCGCAGCCCTACCCCGCCCTGCTCGATTTCTTAAGCAGTCACTTTCCGCATGTCGGCCGCGAGGTATGGCAGGCACGCCTTACGGGCGGCAAGGTGACGGACGAGACGGGAGCGGTGGTCACGCCGGACACCCCCTACCGGGTCAATGCCCGCCTGCGCTACTACCGGGAGGTGAGCAACGAGCCGCGCATCCCCTTCGAGGAGCACATCGTTTATGAAGACGAATGCATCCTGATCGCCGACAAACCGCACTTTCTGCCGGTCACCCCTTCCGGCCCGTATGTCAACGAGTGCCTGATGCATCGCCTGCAACGCAGAACCGGCAACCTCGATCTGGTCGCCGCCCACCGTCTCGACCGCGAAACGGCAGGGCTGGTGCTGTTCACCAGGCAAAAGGCACTGCGCACGCCCTACTTCGAGCTATTCAGCCAAAGCCGTATCGAAAAGCGCTACGAGGCGATCGCCACCCTGCCTACGGATGAAACGCATACGGAGTGGCTGCTGGAGAGCCGCATCGTGCGGGGCGAGCCGTGGTACCTGCAGCAACAGGTGGAAGGCGTGCCCAATGCCCGCTCGCGCGTGCGACTTCTGGAGACAAATGGAACCCATGCCCGTTTCGAACTGGAGCCGATCAGCGGCAAAACCCATCAGCTGCGCCTGCACCTGGGCCTGATCGGCTCGCAAATCGTCAACGATGGCCTCTACCCGGAGCTGCTGCCCCGCCCGGCCACCCCGGACTACAGCAAGCCGCTGCAACTGTTGGCCAGGTCACTCGCCTTCACCGATCCAGTGACAGGTAGGCAGATGCAATTCAAAAGTGATCTCGAGCTGCGGCTATAGCGATGTAAACGAAAAGGTAAGATCAATAGCATCTCTATAAAAAAACTCAGGATCATCATGAAGCGTAAGCATTCGATTTCTTGGATTTGAATATAGCTGATCGAATGCCTGTTCTTTAACTTTCTTGTTCGTTGCATTTACTGCTGTGACTTTATTCCGAGACAGTTCCATATCGTTTACTTCGATTAATTCAGCCATCTCCATATCTACTTCTGTTGGGTAATGGCGCAATGCCTCTGGCACATCACTTCCTATAGCTTCTTCCTGCAAAACGATACCTTCCATATTCCGCCACCGCTCATAACTCACGGGATAGAGATCACGCAAAATAATCAACTGGACGGTCAAAGGTGGAAACAGGCCTCGAAACATTGTATTCACTAATGACACTCTGTTGATTAAATGAATCAATGTTCTCGTATCTAAATTCAACACCCCTGCATAAAAACAGACACTATATTTCCACTCTTCGGCGATCTCTTCTGGCATCAATCCATCAACAACGGCCTCTCTGCTCTTAGGCCGAATTTCAAAACTCAGGTCAGTGAATTTCCGCAGATACATTGAACCGTTGAAACTTTCCCCAAAAACGCCTTTCACAGCATTGCCCAACTGTTCCCGATCAACACCAAGAATAAACACAACATTTTCTACTGAGAAAATATGTTTGATTCTCTCAAGCAACAAAACCGCGTGATCGGGCCGACAACGATCAAGCTCATCTATTTGAATAATGATGCGCTGTTCCCCCTGTGTGTTGTCCGCAATAATCTCGGCGAACAGCCTGTGCAACTTTTTGGACTCGTCCCTCCATCGGTCTAGGTCAGTATCAAAATGATCTTCGACTTGCTGAAGTGTCTTCGCAACATCATCAGGATTAGCCACCCCCAAACTTGCATATGCTGCCAGTTTTTTGATCGGATGAAGAAACACAGCAGCGGCCATTTTCTTGACTTGCTTTGCACGCTCGGAACCAACTGATAACTGGCGGGCCACCTCCGCAACAAAAGGCAACAATGGGTCTTCCTCGCCATCGAACTCCCAAGCGTTATAGGTTAAAACCTTGTGCCCATGTTCTTGGCTTTTTAGAACCGCCTTTAACATCCTCATGTATGTACTCTTTCCCATCCCCCATGGAGCTTCGAGGGTAAGAACAAAGGGGGCATCGACTTCTTTGCCAATCAGTTTGGCTATTCCTACGACGGAGTCTTTGAACCCCAACTTATCATTAGCAAATGGATCATCTGTCGGAATTTCTACTGGCTTATCGCGCAAAAACATTGCTGCCCCCCCTAGATACATAACCATCCATATTAGACGGCAGCATGCAGACAACAACTGCCAAAGAAATCATCTCAAAATAAATTAACCCCTTTTCCGATCTCCTGCGTTTATAGCGGTAAGGCCACCGGCCGAAACGATGAACACGGGAGAATCAATCATGCGAAACAGGAGCATTCACATTTTGGCGCTGGCCGCCCTCTGCACCGGACTGGTGCTGGCGGGCTGCGGCAGTGAGCGCAGCGGCGACATCGTCATCGAGGGCAAATCGACTGACGAGACGCAGGCACAGACACAAACAGCACAACAACCGGTCGAGCAGGAGAAGAATGAGGCCATCACCGCCGGCGGGCCTGTATTGCCGGAGGCATCCGCCCCGACGCCTGCGGTACGCGCTGAGGCCAAGATGAAGACGGCCGAGCGTCGCCTCTACAAGCGCCAGGCCAACGACATGATGCTGAATCAGGGCTACATCGCCCCCGGCCCCGTGCCCGGCGTGATCCGCCATCCGTCGGAGCCGCTGGATCGCGAGAACTACGCTCACTTCGATAGCAACCCGGTAAAACTTGTAAGTGAGCATCCGGTCTCCACCTTCAGCATCGATGTCGATACCGGCAGCTACGCCAATATCCGCCGCATACTGAACGAAGGTCGCCTGCCGCCGCAGGATGCCGTGCGTATCGAGGAGATGATCAACTACTTCTCCTACGACTACAAAGGACCTTCCAGCCGCAGGCAGCCCTTCCGGGTGACGGCCGAAATGGCACCCGCCCCGTGGAACCGGCACAAGCATCTGCTGCAGATCGGCATCAAGGGCTACGAGGTGGACAAACGCCATATGCCCGCCTCCAACCTCGTCTTTCTGGTCGATGTTTCCGGCTCCATGCGCAGCGCCAATAAACTGGGCCTGCTGAAAGAGTCGCTGATCATGCTCAGCCGCCAGCTCACCGCCAAGGATCGTGTATCGCTGGTCGTCTATGCCGGCGCCTCGGGTGTCGTACTCACCCCCACCCCCGGCAACCATCGCCGCACCATCGAGTCGGCCCTGAGCAGGCTTCGTGCCGGCGGTTCCACCAATGGCGGTGCCGGTATCCGTCTCGCCTATTCGCTGGCCCGTCAGGCCTTCATCAAGGGCGGTATCAATCGGGTTATCCTGGCTACCGACGGCGATTTCAATGTCGGCACCGTCAACTTCGAGGCGTTGACCGACCTGGTCGAGCAGCAGCGCAAGAGCGGCATCACGCTGACCACGCTGGGCTTCGGGCGCGGCAACTACAACGATCAGCTGATGGAGCAGCTGGCCGACAAGGGCAACGGCAACTACGCCTACATCGATACGCTGAACGAGGCGCGCAAGGTGCTGGTCGATGAGGCAAGCTCCACGCTGATGACCATCGCCAAAGACGTAAAAATCCAGATCGAGTTCAACCCGCGCCTGGTGAAGGAGTACCGCCTGATCGGTTATCAGAACCGCATGCTCAGGCGCGAGGACTTCAACAACGATAAGGTCGATGCCGGCGAGATCGGTGCAGGCCACACGGTCACCGCCTTGTATGAGGTGACGCTCACCGGCCAGAAGGGTGCCATCGATCCGCTGCGCTACGGCAGTGATGTGCGCAAGAGCAAAGGGAAACGAAGCGAGATCGCCTTCCTGCGTCTGCGCTACAAGCAGCCCCAAGCCAACAAAAGCCAGCTGATCGAGTACCCGCTGCCCCGCCGCATGATCAAGAAGCGGATCGCCCAGGCCTCGGCGAACTTCCGCTTCGCAGCCTCCGTCGCCGCCTTCGGCGATCTGCTGCGCGGCGGCCGCTACAGCGACCGCTTCGGCTACAACGATGTACTGAGGCTCGCCAGCCGTGCCACGGGCGCCGATGCCTTCGGCTACCGGCATGAGTTCCTGCAGCTGGTGCGCCAGGCAAGACGCATCGACCATCGTGCACCGGAGCAGGTGCCCGTACCGATGGATGGCGACAGCATCATCCTGGAGTAAAGGTCTGGAAAGTGCCTCCGCTACTCGGAGGCACTTCTCCTCTTTGCCCCTCAAGGTTACATTGAAGC
>CAZCZU010000028.1:0-33666 GCA_964503475.1 uncultured Zetaproteobacteria bacterium | reverse complement strand
ATCGTTATCGGGGTAATTCTGCTCTCTACCTTCGTCTATTCGGCCATTTTGCTCATGATTATCATCAATAACCGCGCTGTCTTCGAGGCGGAAACAGAGGCCGAGGGGCACTAGCCGCACATCGGAATTGCTGGATCGAAACGAAAAAAGGCCCCCGGAAACGGGGGCCTTTTTTTGATTTGAGTCCGGCACCCTCAGGGAGGAGGGGAGGGAGGGAGAGGTGCCGGACAAGGCAGACGATACGTCGATACGGTGATGCTGCAGTGAACGGAATATTAATTTTGCTTAACAGGTGGCGGGGATTTGTTCATCAACGTCGATAAAAAAAGAGGCTCCTTGCGGAGCCTCTTTTTATCAATGGGGTCTGATGCCTCAGGGGAGGGAGGGGAGGAGGGAGTGGCACCAGACAGGGAAAACTATGGCGATCCCGGGTGATGCCGTTGTGAAGGGTTTATTAAAATTCGTTTATGTTGCTGCACCCTTGTCGGAAGAGGCCTGGCGACGCAGGCGCTGCAGCGCCTGCTTGCAGTCCAGGGCCACGCCCAGGGCCGCAGGCACCGAAAAGAGGGTGATCAGGGTGGAGAACATCAGGCCCCAGGAGAGCGCCAGCGCCATCGGTGCCACGAAGGGGTCGAAACCGCCCCAGCCGTAGGCGGTCGGCAGCAGGCCGACGACGGTGGTGATGGCGGTGAGCAGTACGGCTCGCAGGCGGCGGCGGCCGCTTTCGATGATCGCCTCGCGCCAGGGCACGCCTTCCTCGATCTGGCGCTGGATAAAGACGGCCATCACCAGCGACGAGTTGACGACAACGCCGGTCAGGGCCACGAAGCCCATCATGGCCATAAACGAGAGCGGGACGCCATGCAGGAAGAAGCCGACGATGATGCCAATGGCGCCAAACGGGATGGCCAGCATGACAAGAAACGGATAGCTGATGCGATTGAACTGGATGGCCAGAATGACAAAGATACCGACCAGAGCGAACAGAAAGCTGAAGATCAGTCCGCGTACCGACTCCTCACTGCGCTCCTCCTCGCCGCCGAGGTGAAAGTTCACGCTGCCGGCATCCTTGCCCAGCCACTCATCGCTGGCTTTGGCGACCAGGGTATTGAGCTCCTTGGAGGTGATGTTCGTGTTGTCGACCTCGGCGGAGACGTTGATCACCCGATTGCCGTCCTTGTGGCGAATGCTGGTGGTCCCCGGCTTCTCCTCGATGCGGGCGATGCGTTCCAGCGGTACCAGGCCGCCCACCTGATTCGGAATCTGCAATTGCATCAACGTGTTGAGATCGTGCTGCGCGGCCTCCGGATAACGGATGGTGACATCCACTTCCTCCTGTTCGCGCTTCAGGGTCGAGACGCGCAGGCCATCGAATGCAGCCCTGATATGGGTCGCGACCGTGGCCAGGTCGATGCCGGCAAAGGCCGCCAGCTTGCGATCGAGCACGATGTGCATTTCGGGATCGCCGGGCTCGAGGTCACTCTCGATGGCATAGACCCCTTTCTGCTTGTCCAGCAGCCCGATCAGCCGTTCGGCCACACGGGTCATGGCTGCTTCACCGCCACCGGAGAGTTCCACCTGCAGGGAGCGCCCGACCGGCGGTCCTGATTTTTCCATGGCAAAGCTGATGTCGATATCCGGGAAGCGTTGCGGAATCTGCTTCTCGATTTTGTCCATCACCGTATAGGCAGAGGTGGTGCGTTGCGTGAACGGGATCAGGATGACACGCAGGTAGCCGAAGCGGTCGCCGATCTGTTTCAGCGCTTCGCGCTGGTCCGCGCTGTTTTCACCCGCGACCAGTGTCGTTGTCTCCAGGATTTTGGGATCGACAAGCTTGCGTACCTCTTTGTCCATCGCCTTCAGTTTGGCGTTCATCTCCTCCAGCGTCGTGCCGGTCGGCATGGTGACACGCAGGTAAAACTGCGATTCGGCACCGGGTGGGAAGAGCTGGAAGCGCATCTGGGTGGTCAGCAGAAAGGAGGCACCCAGGGCCAGCAGGGTCAGCAGCACAGTGAGATAGCGCAGCTTGACGGCGCGCTCCAGCAGCCAGGTGTAGATGCGGGTCAGCCAGACGAAAAACCAGCGTTCCTTGGGATGTTTGTTCGGATTGGCTACATCGCGGATGTGGTTGGGCAGAATGAAAATCGCTTCCACCCAGGAGAAGAGCAGCAGGGTGACCACCACCACGGGGATCGAGAAGATGAATTTGCCGATGATGCCGTCCATATTCATCAGCGGCAGGAAGGCGACGACGGTGGTCAGGACCGTGGCCGTAACCGGGCCGAGCAGTTCGTGGGTGCCGACGATGGCGGCCCGTTCGGGGCTCATGCCGCGTTCCATGTGGTAGGTGGCATTTTCGCCGATGATGATGGCGTCATCGACCATCAGGCCCAGCACCATGATGAAACCGAACATGGTCAGCAGGTTCAGGGTGACACCACTCATGTAGAGCAGCAGCAGGCCGGAGAAGAAGATGATCGGCAGCCCCCAGGCGGTGGTGACGGCCACTGCCGGCCGTAAAAAGAGCATCAGGGTGATCAGAACCAGGATGAGGCCGATGGAACCGTTGCTGGTCAGCACGCCCAGGCGCAGGCGGGTGATCAGCGAGAAGTCGGTGTAGGTGCGTACGTTGACACCTTCACCGTACTTCGCCGGCACCGTATCCAGGTAGGCGCGGACCCGGTCGACCAGGTCGATGATGTCGGCATCGCCCTTCTTGAGCACGATCATGTTGATGGCAGGGTCACCCATCGCTCCCACGAGGCGGGAGGGGCGCTCCAGCGTCTGGGTCACTTCGGCCACGTCACCCAGGCGCAGTGCCTGGCCACGTTCATTGGAGCGAATGACCAGGTTGGCAGCATCTTCGGCCGACTTGAATTCGCCGGTGATGCGGATGATGCGTTGCCCGTCCGGCTCCTTCAGGGTGCCGCCGGGCGAATTGACGTTCCAGCCGCGGATGAGTTTGGCGATATCGTTGATCGACACCCGTTGGGCCTGCATCTTCACCGGATCCGGCACGATGCGGATCTCCTCCTTACGATTGCCCTGCATCAGCACCTTGGAGACACCGCGGATGTTCAGGACATCATCCTCGATATCGTCGCCGATATGCTTCAGTTCCAGATCATCGAAATCACCGAAAATGGAGAAGGTCAGGACCGGTGCCTGCTCCGACTTTACCTCGGTGATCACCGGGTCATCCGGCAGGTCGGCCGGCAGGTCGGCGCGGTTGATCGCCTGCTGGATATCGGAGACAAGACGGGAACGATCATCGTTGTTGGGATCGACCTCGATGTTGATCTGCATGGTGCCCGGGTAGGCCGTGGAGCGGATGACGTTGATGCCATCCACGCTTTTCAGTTCCCGCTCGATCGGGGTGAGAAGCAGCTGCTCGACTTCGCGCGGCGCGGCACCCGGATAGGCGGCGCCAACCACCACCACATCGAAGTTTACACTGGGAAAAGCCTCGCGCTGAATGCTGTAGCCGGCATAAAGGCCACCGGCCAGCAGCATCAGCGACAGCAGGTTAACGATGACGCCGCGGCGGACGAAGAAGGCGATAATCTGTTTCATGGCCTGTCCGATCCGGCACGGCCGGCCGTGATGTCGCTCAGCAGGGTGCCGGTCGCCAGTTCGATGCGGCGTGCCGCCATCTCGGCGGTAATGGCCTGCAGGGCGGCCTGCAGTTCGGCATTACGCAGATCTCCCTCGAACTGGACAATGGTGGCGGTATCGGTGCGCCCCTGACGGTAGCGTTGCATCTCGGCGGCAAACTTGCGCTTCTCCACTGCTGCGCGCTGGCGGGCGGCCTGCAGGGTGCTGCGGGCATTGAGCAGGGCAGTGCGGGCATCGGCCAGTTCGGTCTTGATGTTTTCGCGTGCCTGCCGCTTCTGCAGCAGTGCCTGCTCCCGGGTCAGCTCGGCTGCGCGGATCGAAGCCTCACTGGCATGGTCGCCGATGGTATCGCTGACCTCGATACCGAGACCGACAAAGCGGTCATTGACCGTGAAGCTGTTGTTGAAGGCGGTGCCGGCCGAGCCTGTCAGGGCGCGCGAGCCGACCTGTCCGACCAGGTCGACGCTGGTTTTGTGTTCATCGCGAGCGGCAATAAGGCGTGCTTCGCTCGCCGCAAGGCGGGCATCGATCACACGAAATTCCGGACGTTGCTGTTCGGCTCTCTGCAACAGCTTGTCGAGCACCTGTGGTGGCGATGGCAGCTGCTGTTTCTGTTGGCCGAGACCAATTCGGAGCGGTTGATCCGGTGCATGCAGCATCAGGCGGTTCAGGTCGGTGCGGTCGCGACGCAGGGCAGCGCGGGCATTCGCCAGATCCAGGCGACGGGTGGTCAGCAGCGCTTCGGCCTGCAGTCGGTCCGCAGTTTCGATCAGGCCGAGATTCTCACGGAATTTCTGGTATTGAAGCAGTTTTTCGGCCCGTCCCACCGCTTCCTGCGACAGCTGCACACTGATTTCGTCGGCGGCGACCTGATAGTAGAGCGCAAGCGCCTGCTGGCTCAGGGCCTGGCGCTGAACATCGACACTCCAGCGGGCCGCAGCGGTATCCTGCTCGCTGGCGGCTTTCTGTTCGTGGTAGCTGGGATTGCCGTGGCCGCGCAGCAGCGGATAACGGTAGGTGAGATCGATCCGGCTCTGGTAGGCAGGGTTCAGGCTGCTCTGGAAGGCGGTCGGTACCGTGGCCGGGTAGTTCAGGCGCGTGCGGTTGTACTGCAGGCTGCCGCTCAGGGTGGAGCCGTCGGCCAGCGGTTTGCTGATGCTGCCGCTGACACCGGCAATGTTGGTGCCGGAGGCGGCAAAGGGACTGGTGGTCGGCTGGGTCTCGTCGCTGTAGTTGCCCGACAGTTTGACCTGCGGGTCGAGCATCCCCTCCAGCTTGTCGGTGCCGGTCGCGCTCAGGTCGACCTGTAGCCGGGAAAGCGAAAGATCCGGATGGTTTTCCAGTACCTCATGCAGCACATCGCGCAGCGATAGGGATGTCGCTCCGGTATCGGCCGCGGCAGCCGGCCATGATGCCAGCAGTGCGGTTGCAATCAGGGCAATCAGGGCTGGGGTGCGATACGGCATCCGGGTTCCTCCTCCAGTCGGGTTCGGGACAGGTGACCCGTGGCGAAAAACTTCGCCACGGGTGTCGAGGGTTGCACGGCCCGTGCTATCGATGCGACGCAAACAGTCGCGGGCCGTTCGCCTGAACGGATTCAGGCGCGTTCGATGTATTCGCCGGTCTCGGTGTTGACGCGGATTTTGGTGCCGGCCTCAAGATAGGGCGGTACCATGATGGCCGCTCCGGTTTCGAGTTTGCCCGGCTTGTAGGATCCGGTTGCCGTCTGGCCCTTGATGACGGCATCGCATTCGACCACGGTCAGCTCCACACTCTGCGGCAGCTGCACGTTCAGCGGACGCTCGTCGTGGAATTCGACGATGACTTCCATCTCCGGCAGCAGGTAGGGAAGGACATTCTCCACCATGTCGGTACCGAGCGCGATCTGGTCGTAGGTCTCGGTATCCATGAAGTTGTAGTTGCCGGAATCCTCGTAGAGGTACTGCATCGGACGCTGGGTCAGGGTGACGCGTTCGACCTTCTCGGTGGAATTGAAACGGACATTTTTCTTGTTGCCGGTTTCGATGCCGCGCATCTCCACCTGCATACAGGCTACACCCTTGCCGGGGGTGACATGCTGGGTTTTCAGCACTTTCCAGAGCTGATTTTCGACATCGAGGACCATACCGGTACGGATGGCGGTGGCATTGATTTGCATCATTCTACTCCTGCGGCAATCATTGGCGATTGCATCTGGCTGCATTATGCACGGTTTTGGTAAAATGGCCGCGAAAATAACGGCTAAGCGTGATGACGGCAAGGTGCCGGAGGGGGAGTGATGAGGAAATCGACGCTACTGCTACTGTTTCTGACCCTGGGCTGCGGATCGCTCCAGGCCGCCCAGCTGTATCAATGGACCGATGATCAGGGTGTGACCCATTTCAGCGATAATCCGATGGATGTGCCGCCCGGCTACCGGGATGAAGGGGCGCGCGATGTGAAGCCGTTGCGCGCCGTGGCCCGGGGTGAAGCTGGAGGGGATGCGGCATCCGAAAAGCCGGGCATGGGGGCGTCCTTGTGGCAGCAGCATTGCCAGGCATGTCACTCCCTGGACAAGAAGGCTGCGGAAGGCAGCAATAAAACGGCACTGGGGCACCTGCTGATCGACGCCAAGACCCGATTCCCGGCCACGGTCGAGCAACTGCTGCCCAAGCTGCAGCGCGCGGCGGAGGGGCGCTGGACCGATATGCCTTCCGTGCATGTCAGCCGTGATGAGCTGCGCCAGATCGCCAGCTTCATGCTGGAACAGAACTAGCGTGGCGGCCGAGATCTCCGTTCAGGAGGCGATGGACAGTTTCCTGTTCGAGCAGCGACGGCAGGGGCATGACGAGTATGCCGAGCCGATGATCGAGCACTTCATCGATTACCTGCTCTACTACTCCGACCTTTTCCAGGATCCCGAGGAGCCGGACGACTCCGCCCTGGCCGAATGGGAAGCGGCCCTTGAGCAGTATATGGAACAGCTTTTCGAGGGGGACCTCGAGCAGGCGCCCGAGGTCGGGGTGTTGCCGCTGTCGCAGATCGACGGCGAGCATCTGCGCGATTTCATTGGCTGGTATCTGCTGCGCGAGCCGACGGTGGACAGCCTCGAAATCGAGAGCCTGGCCGGGATGGTGCGTCAATGGATCGAGTTTATGTACGGCAAGGGGTGGCTGGATCGCGATCGTTACCATGTATTCCTCAATACGGTGAGCGAGACGGCCGAGGAGAGCATCCGGGCGGTGAAAGCGGCACGCCTGCTGCTGCATTATGTGCGGCTGGGAGCCGGCATTCCGCCCCGTCTGCGTGGGCGCCGTTTCAGTGATTTCGTCGAGGGGCATGCCCGCATCGCCCGCATGGATGACAAGGCCATTCACCTCAATTTCGATAGCCAGGAGCGGGTGATCGGGCCGGTGGTGCTACCGGATGAGATTCGCGGCTACCTGCGTATCGGCGATGTGCTCGATGTGGAGCTGGGCCAGCGCGAAGAGCAGTGGATGATTGTCGATATCGGCCCGGTCTATCCCGCATCCGTCTATGTCGAGGCCGAAGAGCTGAAGCTGCCCGACAAACTGATGTAATCCTGCACATTTCTGTCATTTGTCTGTTCTGATGGCCGGGAAGGCTTGCCCTCGGCCTTGGCTCCCCATACGATGCATATCCCTACTCGGCTTGTGGTTGTGGCGCGCGCAGTGCTTCGGCCCCCGACAGGGACAGGGAGGGGTATGATCCTGGTCGTGGACGACAATGACGGCATTCGCGAGATGCAGGCTGCGGTTCTGCAGTCGGCCGACTATGCCGTGCGTACCGCTGCCGATGGCAGCCAGGCGCTGCAACTGATCGAGCAGCAATGCCCTCAACTGGTACTTCTCGATATCACCATGCCGGGCATGACCGGCTACCAGGTGCTGGATCAGCTGCGTGCCAGGCACGGTGATTCGCTGCCGGTCATTCTGGTCAGTGCCCTGCCCGAGGATGAGGAGCGGAATCACGCCATAGCGCGAGGTGCCACCGATTACATCAGCAAGCCGTTCGATATCGCCTCGGTGCTGGGCTGCGTGCGCCGCTATCTGCCGGGGACGGCGGCATGAGTCCGTCGCTGTTCAGGCTGGCGATCGTCGGGGCAGGTCGCGGCGGCACAGCCCTGCTGCAGGTGTTGCAGGAGGACGGCAATATCGAGCTGGTCGGCATTGTCGATGCGCGAAACGATGCCCCGGCCCTGGCGATGGCCGCTGCCCGGGCGATTCCCGTATTCGATGCCATCACGTCGTTGCCGGCATGCGACATGGTGATCAATGTGACCGGCTCCGCCGAGGTCTCCGCCCAACTGCGGCAGTATTTTGATGCTGATGTCGAGATCATGGAGGGGAAGGCGGCCTACTTCTTTTACGATCAGATCTGCAAACGCAAGCGTGAGAAAGAGCAGAGCGAACGCTTGCTGGCCGAATTCGAGAAACTGAACCGGATCGGCCACCGCCTGAATGCCACCGACGAGCTGGACGAGATGCTAAACCTGGTGCTCGAAGAGGCGATGCAGGTCACCGGTTCGCCGGCCGGTACCATTTCACTCTATGACAAAGCGACCCGGGCCCTGTCACTCTACTCCGCGCGCGGGTTTTCGACCGGTTTCGAAAAGCAGGAGCCCTGGATTATCCGGGAGGGCGGGCTGACCGAGCGCATTCTCTCGGAGCGCCAACCGTTTGTGGTGCCAAGGGTCACCGATTCGGATCAATTCACTCTCAACAGCCTGCTTGCCGATGAGGGGGTCGAGGCGCTGGTGGCGGTGCCGCTGGCGCTGGGGCATGAGAATGTCGGTATTCTCTACGTCAACGATTTCCGGGCGCGTGAATACGATGAGGATCAGGTCTGTATCCTCGATCTGCTGGCCAACCAGGCGGCCCATGCCATTCAGAAAGCCCGGCTGTTCAATACCATTCGGCGGGAGAAGGCGGAGCTGAAGTCGCTGAACGAGCATCTTGAGGCGCGCGTCATGGACCGGACCCGCGAGCTGACCCGGGCCAATGAGGAGCTGGTGCGGGCCAGCCAGGCGAAGTCACAGTTTCTGAGCAACATGTCGCACGAATTGCGTACGCCACTCACCTCGATCAACGGCTTTTCCGAGTTTCTGCTCGATGGTTATGTCGGGCCGCTCAATGAGGCGCAGAGCAGGTACCTGACCAACATCAATGTCTCCGGCAAACACCTGCTTGAGCTGATCAACGGCATACTCGATCTCTCCAAGATCGAGGCGGGCAAGAGCAGCCTTAAACCGGAGCTGGTCGATGTCGGCAGGCTGCTGGACGAGGTGATGCTGGTGCTGGAGGGCTATGCCAACAAGGCCATGGTGCGCCTGAAGCTGCAGTGCGCGGACGAGATTCCCGATTTGCTGCTCGACCGCACCAAGTTCAAGCAGATTCTCTACAACCTCTGCTCCAATGCTATCAAGTTCAGTCCCGAAGGTGGCGAGGTCACGGTCACGGTTGCCTACGACA
This sequence comes from uncultured Zetaproteobacteria bacterium, assembly GCA_964503475.1. Lineage (GTDB taxonomy): Bacteria > Pseudomonadota > Zetaproteobacteria > Mariprofundales > Mariprofundaceae > CAZCZU01. Next base: position 24,580 of record CAZCZU010000028.1, on the reverse strand, counting down.
AGGCTTCGTTTATCAGTGGTCGGGAAGAGCAATATGCCACCCTGTCGGTGGCCGTGCGCGATCAGGGCATCGGCATCTCGCCGGAGGACCAGGCGACGATCTTCAACCCCTTCGAGCAGGCGGATGGCTCGCATACCCGTCATTTCGAGGGTACGGGGCTGGGGCTTACGCTGACCAAACGTCTGGTCGAGATGCACGGCGGCAGGATCGAGCTGGAGAGCGCTGTCGGGGAGGGGAGCTGTTTCTCCTTTGTGGTTCCGGTGGAGACGGAACAGGTAGCTGCGGAGACGCGTGAAGGCAATGTTCCTGTGGAGGCAGCGGCTGAGCTGCTGTCTTGCGACAAGCCCTTGCCGCAGGTGGCCGATGCGCCGCTGATCCTGGTCGTCGATGACGATGCGGCTTCGCTGGAGATCAGCACGCTCTATCTCTCCGAGGCGGGCTACCGCGTCTGTCATGCCCGCAATGGCGATGCGGCGCTCGATGTGGCCCGCAAAAAGCGACCGTTCCTGATCCTTCTCGATGTCATGATGCCGGGCAAGGATGGCTGGGAGGTACTGCAGGAGCTGAAACTGGATGCCGATACAGCCGATATTCCGGTCATCATGTGCACGGTCTCCGAAAACGAGGAGCTGGGTGTTGCCCTGGGAGCTACCGATTACCTGACCAAGCCGATCGACCGCAGGCAACTGGTCTCAAGGCTGGGAACCCTGTTTCAGGGTCGAAGGCAGCAGCATCGCACCACGCATGTGCTGGCCATCGACGATGACGAGCAGGTTCGTGAGCTCTATGCCGCCACGCTCGGGGCACAGGGCTACAGGGTGCATACGGCCGCCAATGGGCCGGATGGCCTGCGCATGGCCGCTGAACTGGAGCCGGACATGATCCTGCTCGATCTGATGATGCCCGGCATGGACGGCTTCGAGACGGCGGAAAAGCTGAAGCAACAGCCGCGCACCCGGGAGATTCCGATCATTGTTGTCAGTGCCAAGGAGCTGACCATGGGCGATCGTATGCGCCTGGTGGGGCATATCGAGAAGTGCGTCAGCAAGGCGAGCTTTACCCGTGAACAGTTGCTGGGTGAAATCCGCCAGTTCGAGGTGCTTTATCCTCAGCAGGCCGGCCTGCACGATTCGGTCTCCGGCCTGCTCAACCATCGCTATTTCCAGATTCGCCTGACCCAGGAGATCGCCCGTTCGCAGCGAAACGACAAGAGCCTGGCCTGTGTGATCTTCGATCTCGACGGCTTTGGCAAATACAGCGAGCTGGTCGGCGAGGCCTATGTGCATGCCGCCCTGCGCAAGGTGGGCGATATCCTGATCGGCAACCTGCGGGCCTCCGATATCGCCACCCGTCACCGCATTGACGAGTTCGCCATGATTCTCACCGAAACGGAGCTGGAGGCGGCCCTGCTGGTGGCCCATCGTATTAAGGGGATGATTGAATCCTACCCCTTCCCGGGAGAGGAGAAGCTGGAGGGCGAGAGCCTGACCGCCTGCGTAGCGGTCGCCGCATTCCCGGATCACGGCGCTACGGCCGAGGAGCTGATGAGCCACTGCCATGAGCTGATCCGGACCACCAAGACTGAGGGGAGCAACCGGCTGGGTTATCGGCAGAATGGCGAGGTGATGATCAAATGAGCCTGGCCGGTCGCCGCATCACCATTGTCGACGATACCGAGAGTAACCTGATGCTCTTCTCGGCCCTGCTGGAAGTGCATGGTGCCGATGTTGCGACGGTGGCGGGTGGTCATGAGCTCTTTGCCCGCCTGGGCGAGCTTGCGCCGGAACTCATTCTTCTCGATATCCAGATGCCGGAGATGGATGGCTACCAGGTGCTGGAGCGGTTGCGGGCGGATGAGGGGCGGGCACGACTGCCGGTGATCGCCCTGACGGCGCATGCCATGAGCGGGGATAAGGAGAAGATGCTGGAGCTTGGCTTCAGCGGCTACATTCCCAAGCCGATCGATACGCGCGAATTTCCTGTTCAGGTGGCGACCTATCTCTGCGAGGCGGCTGCCGGCTAGCCGCTTTTCTTCCCGTTTCAGGCAGGGCAGGCTCGCCTTCATTCATGTTCCGGGAGCTACCATGAGCGATAAGAAACATCCCGTTGCCCTTGCAGCCATCGAGGCACCCTTGCGGCTCAGGCCCTCCATCTATCCCGAACCCTTCGCCAGCCGCATGGCCGGGCGCGAGAAGCGGCCGCTGGGTGATCTCTTCGGTCTCACCAATTTCGGGGTGAACCACACCCGTCTTGCCCCCGGTGCCATCTCGGCCCTGCGCCATGCCCACAGCCGGCAGGATGAGTTCATCTATGTGCTGGAGGGGCATCCCACACTGGTGACGGATGCGGGGAAAACAGTGCTTGCCCCCGGCATGTGCGCCGGCTTTCCGGCCGGCAGCGGCGATGGCCATCAACTGATCAACGAGACGAGTGCCGATGTGCTCTACCTGGAGGTGGGCGACCGCACGCCGGGCGATGAGGTGAGCTATCCGGATGACGATCTGCAGGCGGAGCTGATCGATGGCCAGTGGCAGTTCACGCACAGGGATGGAACCTTCTGGTGACAAGCAAGGACAAGAGCGCCCGCGAAGCACGTGTCGTGAAGTGGGCCCATCGCTTCATGATCCTCTTCGGCCTGGTCTGGATTTCGGCAGGCATCTACTTCGGTCTGGATGTCTGGAAGCAGATAACACGTTCGGTGGCAGTGGAAGGTACGGTTGTGGCGCTGGCGGATTTCTCCGATTCGATGGCCCGATATCCGGTTGTTCGATACAGGGATATGGATGGGCATGAGCATGAGCTGGAATCGAAGACAGACAGTAATCCGCCGCGTCACTTTGTCGGCGAGAAGGTGCGGGTGCTGATCGATCCGAATGATCCCGATTTCGCCGATCATGCCATGATCGACAGCGTCTTCGATCTCTGGTCCGGCCCCGGCTTCATGGTCGGTTTCGGCGCTTTTTTTGTGCTGATTACGGTCGGGATGGGCTTCTTGATGAGCCGGGATGAGAATGCACCCGGCCAGGCGGGCAGCGATCCGGTGCGCATGATGGTGAATGTGTTTCTGGCTGTCGGGCTGGTTCTGACCGGGCTGGGGCTGAAGGATTGGTATAACACGGGGAAGTTCGTGGCCAGGGCGGAGCGCGTGGATGGAACCATTATCGCTTTCATTGATCGTATCGGTTCGTCGGTGGACTTTCCCGTGGTGCGCTATATCGATCATCACGGGCAGGAGCGTACGCTCTATTCCACCTCCGGCATGAGCACCTCCTCTCATGCCGTGGGCGACAAGGTAAACGTGTTGATCGATCCGACCGTGCCCGATTATCCCCGAACGGGGACCATCGAGGGCTTCGCCGAGCTTTGGAGCGAGTCGATGATCCTGTTGCTGATCGGGGGCGGATTCGTTCTGCTTCCCCTGGCGTTCAAATATATCGACAGTCGGGGCGGTGAAATCGTATTCGGAAGATCAAAATCCAAAGGCAGGCATAACGGCTAGTCTCCGTTTGGTTCCGTTGCAGTCAGGCGGCGCCATAGTTTGCCGCCTCGATGCCGGAGTGGGTGTTGTTCAGCGCCGCCAGGATGGCGCGTTCCTCGTCGTCGAAATCCCCTTTGGCTTCCCAGGCGGAACTATTCCGGGCCGCTTCGAACAGGCGACGGCGCAGTTCGATGTAGGACCGGGGGATGCCGGGGTGATCGCGCAGCATCTCGGGATGCCGGAATTCGAAATAGAGGGTGGCACGTCGGGATTGAGTGGTTAGCTCAGGGGAGCCGTGCACCAGGGTGACATCGTGGATTGTGATGCCTCCGGCCGGAACGCAGGCGGGGATAGTCGTCGGGTGGTCGCAGGGCAAGTCGGCAAAGCGTTCGACCGGCTGGCGACCGCCGCGGGCACGGGGAAGAAAGCGGACGGCATCCTCCCCTGCGGTGTCGAAGTGAATGCCGATGTTGATGGCGGGGTAAGGGGACTCGTGGACGAAATCCTGATGCCAGTGAACCCTCTGCCCGTTGCCCCGGTTTTTGATCACCATCTAGTCGTGGGTGGGGATGGCATCGCTTCCGCAAATTGCCTGGGCGGTTTCGACCACCAGCGGATGGCCGAGGAGTCGAAGCGCGAGAGGGCCAAGGTGATCGTAAATCCGTGAAATCCCGGTAATCCACCGCTGGCCACCCTGTTCTTCACGGGCAACCCCGGGCGAGGGTTGGGGCTGTTCACGCTCCCGCGTCATGACCCGGTCGAGCCGGGCGCGGACCAGGGCCAAAAGCTGCGGCTCAAGTCCATGGGGGCGGGTGGCAAAACCTTGCTCTTGGAAGGATTGCAGCCATTCAGGGGGCGGCATACAGCCTTCTGGCATGGAAACGTGGCTCCATGCTGCCGGTCTCACCACGCCCTGAACCAATCAATGGAATGTGCACTTGAGGGTGTGCCTCCGTTGTTCCGTTTACAGGTAATCCTTTGCCAGCATCTTCAAAATATCACGTAGCAGGTTTTTATCGCTCAGTGTCTGGCAATTACCGTTACCTTTCCCGGTCAGAGATGGCAGTGCGGAGAGCGGAGCTTTTTCGACCAGGAAGCTGCGGATCAGGTTCGTCTTATCCTGCGTGAGCGGGAAGTTGGCAACCCTGGCTTCCGGAGTCGTGTAGTTGCGGTTGTCGACCCAGTTGTGGAAGGCCATGTGTCTGTCGAGCTTGATGTTGCGATGATCTGCCACAAGATGGCCGTCGACGAAATAGCGCACGGCATCCGGGCGCCATTCGATGCTGTAATGCCGCCACGTGTAGATGCTGTATGACTTGGCGGGCAATACTGTCGAACAGATTCTGAGCGTCTTGCCGTCATTGGCACGTCCGATGGTCTGCATGACGACCTGGCGGTTTGGCTTGTCGCTTTTTACCGAGGATAGATAGGCCTCAGGTACGCTGTACTCCATGAACCAGGCCAACTGCAGGTATCCCGGATCCATCGAGGTGTTCCAGAAACCCCAGCCACGGCTGCCTCCCTGGTCGGGGGCCTCGGCCTTGATTTTGGTTTTCAGGCGCAGCACATGCGTGGAATCGGCGTGATAGGGGTTGTTGAAGGTGATGTCGCGAATGGCTTTCCACGGCGCCTCGACATCGCCGGCGGTGAAGGCGAGCGGATTGGCATCCAGGTGAGCTGGCTTCGTTCCGGTCCAGGAACTATTCTGGTCGTAGGGCGTCAGATAGCTGCCGCTGTTCTGGTAGGGATAGGGGATGTTGCAGATGCTTGTGATCCGGTTGAACAGAGGGGTGCCCCAGCGGCTCTCTTTCAGGTTCGCCAGCTGCTGGGATGCAGTGCCCGTTTTCGCATCCTGAATGCAGGAGTTGTTGTACATCTCCGCGTTGGTGTAATCGGGATTGGCCGGGTAGGCCTGAGCGGTGAGGCGTACGCATGGCTGTTTCTCGCTGCAGCCCGGTACCGAGGTGACCTCGAACTGGTGGGTTGCGGCAGAGTCTTCGCGCCAGAACCAGGTGTTGAACGTGACGCCTTGCGGCGACTGCTTCGAGTAATCGTAACGATCCTGATAAACGGGTTGCCAGATTGCATCCGAGGCCAGGGCATCCGCTGTTACGGACAGTCCCGTGGCAAGAATCGTGGCCGTGAAAAGCCCGAGTTTCCAGACGATATGACGATGCATCATTTCCACCCTCTCCCTTGTTGCCCAACAAGCATGAAGGAGTCCGCAGGGACGGGAAAGGTGGGTGTCGGTTTTATCCAGATTAAGTGAAGGGGATGCAAAAAGAAGGGAGCGCCGTTGGCGCTCCCTGCTGATACTGATCAGATATCCCTGGCCTGCTGTTCGGCGTTGCCGATGTAGCTGCCCGGGGTCATATCGAGCAGCGTCTGCTTCGCTTCATCCGGGATGTCGAGGCCGTTGACGAACTCGCGCAGCGCCTCGGGGGTGATCCCCTTGCCGCGGGTGAGCTCCTTCATCTGCTCGTAGGGGTTTGGCAGGCCGTAGCGGCGCATCACCGTCTGTACCGCCTCACCCAGTACCTCCCAGGTGGCATCCAGATCGGCATCGAGACGGGCCGGGTTCAGTTCCAGCTTGCCCATACCCTTCAGGGCCGATTCGAAGGCGAGCAGCGAGTAGCCGAAGCCGACACCGAGGTTGCGCAGCACGGTGGAGTCGGTCAGGTCACGCTGCCAGCGCGAGATCGGCAGCTTCTCGGCCAGGTGGCGCAGTACGGCGTTGGCCAGGCCCAGGTTGCCCTCGGCATTTTCGAAGTCGATCGGGTTCACCTTGTGCGGCATGGTCGAGGAGCCGACCTCGCCGGCCACCACCCGCTGTTTGAAGTAGCCCAGCGAGATGTAGCCCCAGATGTCGCGGCAGAAGTCGATCAGGATGGTGTTGAAGCGGGCCACGGCATCGTTGAGTTCGGCGATGTAGTCGTGCGGCTCGATCTGGATGGTGTAGGGGTTCCAGGTGAGCCCCAGCGATTCGACAAAGCCTTTGGCGGTTGCCGGCCAGTCGATCTCGGGATAGGCGGCCAGATGGGCGTTGTAGTTGCCCACGGCACCGTTGATCTTGCCCAGCATCTGCACGGCCGCGATCTGGTCGCGCTGGCGCTGCATGCGGTAGGCGACGTTGGCCCACTCCTTACCCATCGTCGACGGGCTGGCAGGCTGGCCATGGGTGCGTGAGAGCAGCGGCTGGGCAGCCATGGCATGGGCGCCGTCGCTCATATCGCCGATGATGCGATCCAGCATCGGCAGCAGCACATCCGTGCGCGCCTCGTTGAGCATCAGGGCATAGGAGAGGTTGTTGATGTCCTCGCTGGTACAGGCGAAGTGGAAGAACTCGGCGTATCGGGCCAGTTCGGCATGGCCGGCGACTTTCTCCTTGAGGAAGTACTCGACCGCTTTTACATCATGGTTGGTGGTGCGCTCGATCTCCTTGACGCGCGCGGCATCGTCTTCGGAGAAGTCGCTGACAATGGCATCAAGCAGCGCATTGGCATCGGCCGAGAAGGCGGGGACCTCGCCGATCCGGGCGTGGTCGGCCAGCATCTGCAGCCAGCGTACCTCGACGGTTACACGTGCACGGATCAGACCGTACTCGCTGAAGATGGGGCGCAGTGAAGCGACTTTGCCGGCGTAGCGACCGTCCAAAGGCGACAGAGCGGAAAGGGTTGATACCTGCATGCGTAACTCCGATGGTAGCGTGAAACGTTTCCCCCTGCAGTCTGGCGAAGCGGGCTTGCTTCGAAAAAGCGGCGCAGCACTCAGGGAAGGCGCGAAATGTACACAGCTTTGGCTTGATTTCCAAAACCTGACTGGTAACTATGTGGTGCGGAGGAGATTTTGCCGTTGGCGGCGCGGACGATGCGCTTGCCGGGGTCGAAGTCGTTCCTAGTGTGTGAGAGGGAGGTATTGCTGAATATGAATATTCTGCGAATTCAGACCGTGATGGCGTTGGCTGTAATGGCCGGGATGGCAGTACCTGTCTATGCTGCGGAAGAGGCGGCCGCTGATGCGGCGGCTGCAGAGTCGCCGTCCGGCAATGCCGATCATGGGCGTGAGATCTTCACGACCATCTGCTCCCAGTGCCATAACATGACCCATGAGACCAGTGCCGTCGGTGCACCGGGTCTGCGAGGCGTGCTCAAGCGCCATAGTGCCGAGTGGATCGATAAATGGATTCATGATCCCGAAGCCCTCTATAAGAGTGGCGACAAGGCTGCCCAGAAGCTGGTCAACGGCAATTCCGTCGGTCTGACCATGCCGACCCTGCCGGTGACGCAGGATCCGCAGAACCGGCGTGATATCATCGAGTTCCTCAAAACCCTGACCGACTGATCTTTCCGCCATGTATTGAAAAAGGCCCTGGCACTATGCCGGGGCCTTTTTTTGTTTACCGGTCCGCTCAGGGTGTTGCGGCGGCGGGCTCCATCGGCAGGTCGATATTGGGCCATTCGCCGTCGATCTTCTGACGCTCTTTTCCCCGGCCCAGTGTCAGGGCGATGTGGCCCTGGTAGTCCATACGCCCATCTCCCTGCAGTATCTGGCCATCGCGTTCGATGCGCAGGTGAGGCAGCTGCATGCCGTTTTGTTGCAGCCTGAAACGCAGTTCGGCGCGTCGGAAGCGCTTGGGTTCGCCCGGCTGGGCCGTGATTTCCCCCTGCTGCCCCTGCTGGACCAGCGGAATCCAGCCGCCACTGAAGATGGCGATGTCACCATTGCCGCGCCACTCCGGCCAGCGTTTGGATGAGAGTGGCCCCTCGATCTGCATGTTGCCGAAACAGCGGCCAAAGGGGCGTGCCTGCAGCCAGGCTGGCCACTGCGTGATGCGTGACAGCTGCACCCGGCCGATACGCAGGCGTGCCGAGAGACGCGGATCGCTTTGGCCCGGACGCAGGCTGAGTTCATCGGCAGTCACCGTGCCGCCGGCCAGTTCTCCTTCGGCTCCCAGCAGGGTGAGGGCCTCCGGCGTTCGCGTATAGCGGCCATGAATTGCGGTAATGGCCGTCTGGTCGGCCATATGGTAGTGCAGCTTGCGCAGCGAGCCCTTGAGCGTGAATGGCAGTGTGGTCACCCGGGTCAGGATATCGCTGTCGAGTATGGCCTGGTCCAGGTCCAGTTCGCCCGTGCGCGTGGCCAGGTCGATACGCCCGTGCATGGTGGCGCTGTTGCTGCCATGGCTCCAGGCAAGCTTGTCGCTAGCGGCCACGCCGTCGCGGATGTCGAGATCGCCATCCACACGGTTCTGTTGCCAGGTGAAGGCGCGCAGCTGCAATTTGCCTTGCAGGGAGTGCCAGATGGCGGCTTCCGTGCCCTCCTTGCGCTGCCAGTGTCCGGACAGGTCGCCATGGATGCTGCCGCCGAGGGCCGGGATCGCTGCAGGCAGGCGGATGCCGGTGCTGTTCAGGGCCGTGAAATCGATGGCGGCCTTTTCCAGTGCGATGCGATCCCCCTGCTTATCGTGCTGCCAATGCATGGCGGCAAAGCGGGAGCCGCCGATATCGCTCTCCTGCAAAGCCAGGCGGTTGCGCGCCCCGGCGTGCAGATATTGCCAATCGCCGTGCAGGATCATGCTCACACGCGCCGGCTTGCTGAAATGATCGCCATAGCTGACGGCGGCCCGTGAAGCATCGAGCTCGAAGCGCAGCTGTGCACGCTTCGGGGTATGGTTGCCGCGGATGATGCCGTTGACCTCACCACTGCCCGCAAGCTGCGTGGGGAGCCCCTCATAGGCGAGGGCAATATTGGCCAGTGGCTGCCACAACACGCTGTTATCGAGCAGCTTCAGGGTGTAGCGGGTGCCCTGGCTGTCGCGTACGAAACGGGAGAGTTCGGCCTCACCACCGCCGCGCAGTGGCGTGATGCCCAGCTGCGCAAGCTGCAGTGCCTCACCGGGTCGATAGCTGAGCAGGGGAAGCTGCCATTTGGCATCCAGCAGGGCGATGCTGCTTTTGCCGAAATGCAGATTGTGCCAGGTGCCGGCGATGCTTCCGACCAGGGTCTCGTCTTTCCAGTTAAGCTGGCCCTTGAGGTCAAGGTTGCCGCTGCTGCCATGCAGGGCCTGTGAGCCCAGCAGGCGATTCAGCGACTGCACGGCAATGCGCGTGCCCGAGAATCGGCCTGTGCAGTCGTTGCCGGTCCTGCAGCTTCCTTCGGAGTCGACCACATTCTGGCCGCCGAAATGGATATAGCTGTCATGCCAGGCCAGCCACTGCTTATCCCCTCCCTGCAGTTTGCTGCGCACAATCAGGGGCGATTCGTCGGCGGGCGTGGTCATCAGGCGCAGTTCGCCAAAGGCGTGCCACTCCCCGTTGGCTGCCAGGTCGATGGTGACAGCGCTGCTGGCATAGTGATAGGGCAGTTTGGCAAGGGCATCCGCTACCGGCAGGGCGGCGAGCGGCACATGCTCCATTTTCAGCTTGGCGAAGGCGGTCTCGAAGCTGTTGCCGTTCAGGTGAGCCTGGCCGTGCGAGGTGATCGGCTCATTGCCGGCCCGGGCCAGAAGTTCCCAGCGCATGTCGCGATCGGGCGCGACATCGCGCACATCGAGCTGCAGGTCGTCCAGTTTCAGGCCGCTCTCCTGCAGGGTGAGGGTGGATTTGCTGATGTTCAGGCGGGAAAGGGGGGGGAGGTGCGGCAACATGGCCGAGGGTTCCTGGAGCCGGTCAAGCGTGATGTCGGCGGTATTCAGGAACAGGGTGTCGGGGGTGAAGCCGCCCGAAACAAGGGCGCGCCAGCTGCTGCTGATGAATGCGGTCCGGGCATGCAGCCGCAGGCCATGCCCCTTTACATCCAGGTCATCCAGACGCAGCGACAGGCCGTTCATGGGGCTGAACGAAACCTTGCCGACACTCAGGCTCATGCCCGCCTTGCCGGCCTGGCTCATCAGTTCGGCCAGCAGCGCATCGCTGTCCAGGCGCGAGAAGAGAAACGCTGCCGCGAGGGCGAGCAGGACCGCGCAGGCGATGCCTGCCCGGCGCAGTCCTGTGCCCATGCGTATGTTAACCCTTCAGCAGAGCGGCCAGGCGCTGGTTGACCAGCCCCGGGTTGGCCTTGCCCCTGGAGGCCTTCATCACCTGACCGACGAAGAAGCCCATCAGCTTGTCGCGGCCGGCGCGGAACTGCTCCACCTGCTCCGGATTGGCATCCATCACTTCCTGGATGATGGCGTCGATGGCACCGGTATCGGTGACCTGCTTCAGCCCCTTCTCCTCGATGATGGCATCGGCGTCCTTGCCGGACTCCAGCATGGCATCGAGCACATCCTTGCCGATCTTGCCGGAGATGGTGTTGTCACCGATGCGGTCGAGCAGTTTGGCCAGGGCCGTGGCCGAGACCGGCGAATCGGTGATCTCGTGTCCGCCCTCTTTCAGGCGACCGAGCAGTTCGTTGGCCATCCAGTTGGCACAGCGCTTGGCATCGGCCGGATGGGCCGCCACCAGCTCCTCATAGTAGCCGGCCAGCTCGCGGCTCTGCGAGAGTACGTCGGCATCATAAGCGGAGAGGCCGTACTCCTTCTCGAAGCGCTCGCGCATCTGGCCCGGCAGCTCCGGCATACCGGCCTTGATGGCGTCCACGTCCGCCTTGTTCAGGCAGAGGGTCGGCAGGTCCGGTTCCGGGAAGTAGCGGTAGTCGTGCGCCTCTTCCTTGCCGCGCATGGAGCGCGACTCGCCCTTGTTGGAGTCCCACAGGCGGGTCTCCTGAACCACTGTGCCGCCATCCTCGATCAGCTCGATCTGGCGGTTGGCTTCGTACTCGATGGCCTGCTTGATGAAGCGGAAGGAGTTGAGGTTCTTCAGCTCGGCACGGGTACCGAACTCCTCGCCCGGACGGCGGACCGAGACGTTGGCATCGCAACGGAACTGGCCCTTCTCCATGTCGGCATTGGAGACATCGAGGAAGCGGACCAGCTGGTGCAACTGCTTCAGATAGGCCACGGCCTCGTCGGCGCTACGCATGTCCGGCTCGGAGACGATCTCCATCAGCGGTACACCGGAGCGGTTAAGGTCGATGTGCGATACGGCCTCCAGCCCCTCATGCATCGATTTGCCGGCATCCTCTTCCATGTGGATACGGGTAATGCCGATACGCTTCTCGCCATCAGGCGTGGGAATATCGAGGAAGCCCTTCTCGACGATCGGTACGGCGAACTGGCTGATCTGGTAGCCCTTGGGCAGATCCGGATAGAAGTAGTTCTTGCGGTCGAACTTTGATTCCAGATTGATGGTGCCGTTGATGGCGAGACCCGTCAGCACACTCTTCTCGACCGCCTCCATGTTCAGTACCGGCAGCTGGCCCGGCATGCCGAGGCAGACCGGGCAGGTCTGGGTGTTGGGCTCGGCGCCGAACTCGGTGGAGCAGCCACAGAAGGCCTTGGTTTTGCTGTTGACCTGGCAGTGAACCTCCAGGCCGATCACGATCTCCCAGCTCATGCTGCACCTCCGAACGCCTGCGGCTGCTGTGTGTGCCACTCGGTGGCGGCTTCATAGGCGCTGGCGGCCGAGAGGATAAGATCCTCGCGCCAGGCGGGGGCAATCCACTGCAGGCCGACCGGCAGGCCGTTTGCCATGCCGCACGGCTGCGACAGGCCCGGCAGGCCGGCCATGTTGACGGCGATGGTGAAGATGTCGGCCAGATACATGGTCAGCGGATCATCGCTCTTCTCACCCACCTTGAAGGCGGTGACCGGGCTGGTCGGGGTGGCAATCACGTCGACCTGCTTGAAAGCGTCGATGAAGTCCTGGCGGATCAGGGTGCGCACCTGCTGCGCCTTCAGGTAGTAGGCGTCGTAGTAGCCCGAGGAGAGGGCGAAGGTGCCGGTCAGGATGCGGCGCTTCACCTCGGCGCCGAAGCCCTCATCGCGGCTGCGGGTGTACATGTCGTTCAGGTCACTCGGATTGTCGCAGCGGTGGCCGAAGCGGACACCGTCGTAGCGGGCGAGATTGGCCGAGGCCTCGGATGGGGCGATCACGTAGTAGGCGGCCACGGCGTGGTCGGTGTTGGGCAGCGAGATGTCGACGATCTCAGCCCCCAGCTCTTCACACCTGGCCAGGGCTGCATCGACGGCGGCACGTACTTCCGGGTCCATGCCGTCGATGAAATATTCGCGCGGCTTGCCGATCTTCAGGCCCTTCATGTCGCGCGCTTCGCAGGCGCCGAGCCAGTCGATGGCCGGGGCATCGTTGACCGAAGTGGCGTCGGCCGGATCGTGGCCGGTGATGGCACCGGTCAGCATGGCGGTGTCGCGCACGCTGCGGGTCATCGAGCCTGCCTGATCGAGCGATGAGGCGAAGGCGATGATGCCGCGGCGGGAGACACGGCCGTAGGTCGGTTTCAGGCCGGTGATGCCGCAAAGGGCGGCCGGCTGGCGGATCGAGCCGCCGGTGTCGGTACCGAGGGCCGCCGGCGCCAGGGCTGCGGCCACGGCAGCGGCGGAGCCGCCCGAGGAGCCGCCCGGGATGCGATCGGTATCCCACGGATTTTTGCACGGGCCGAAGGCGGAGGTTTCGTTGGAGGAGCCCATGGCGAACTCATCCATGTTGGTCTTGCCGAACAGCACGGCACCGGCCTCTTTCAGCAGCGTGATGACATGGGCGTCATACGGGGCGTGGTAGCCTTTCAGGATGTTCGAGCAGCACTGGGTCGGCCCGTCCTGGGTGCAGAAGATATCCTTCACCGCGATCGGCAGCCCTTCGAGCGGGCGCGGCTCATGCCTGGCGCGGTAGGCATCCGAGGCATCGGCCTGGGCCAGGATGTGCTCGGCACCGACGTCGACAAAGGCGTTCAGTTCGCCGTTATACTGTTCGGTGCGGGCCAGGTACTGCTCGGCGATGGCGCGGGCGGTGGTTTCGCCGGCATCGAGCCGGGCTTTCAGGTCGGATAGGGTACTAAACGGCACAGGAAACTCCTGAAATGCGAGTGTTTTCGATTAGAGAAGGGCGAAACATCTATTCAATGACCTTCGGAACCACGTAGAGACCGGCCTCGGTCTTCGGTGCCGGGCGCTGCAGCGCCTCGCGGCGGTTGGTGTTGGTCACCACGTCGATACGCAGCGGCATGGCGGCATCGTGCGGATGCGCCGTCGGTTCCACACCTTCGGTGTTCACCTGCTGCAGTGAATCGACATAGCCGAGAATATTGTTGAGCTGGGGGCCAAGCGCTTCGGCCTCGGCATCCGTCAGGCGGATGCGGGCAAGGTTGGCGACCTTTTTGACATCAATTTCCATGGTAATCCGTCCCTAAGCTTTGTGGGAGATGCTGATTTTCAGCCTTTCTTTAGCTGCGCGAAGCATAGCGGCAAAGGCTTTGCGACTCCACCGCTTGAGGGGATCGATCGAAATGCGTCCTGCATTTGATCTCCGACGCATGACGAAAAGCACGGTTTTCGCAATGCTCCCAAAATCTGCCGCTGACGCAGCCGATTTTGACGGCCCATCCATGGGCCGTGGGAGAAGCTTTACGGGTGAGATCAGCTGCCGGTGTCGGTCGCCGCTTCGAACAGCTCCAGCTTGGTCGGGGCGATGAACCACTCCTTGGGGGTGGTGCCGGCCTTTTCGTGCGCTTTTCGAAATGCCTCGCTCTTCGTCCACGCCTCGAACGAGGCCCGGTCTTCCCACAGGGTCATGACAATGTGCTGATCGCATGTGCCTTCGGCCGGGCGCAGTACGGCATTGCGGATAAAGCCCGGCTCGCCGTCGACGAGCCCCGCACGCCCTGCGAAGCGGGCCTCGAAGTCATCCCAGTGGGCAGGATCGATGGTAAAGCGGTTCATGGTGACAAACATGGCAGGGCCTCCTTAAAGGAGAGCTGTTCTAACGCCATGCCCGGGGCTTGTCACCCTGCCGAAAGTATGGGGGAAGCCCTGCCGGCATAAAAAAACACAGGCACCCGAAGATGCCTGTGTTTGGGGCGACCGGATGTCCGGCCAGCTCTGGGAGGAGCGAAGGGTGGCGTGACGGCGTTCGATCCTAGTCTTCGTAGGAGCGGCGACGTTCGCGATGGTCTTCCCTGTAGCGGTACTTCGACTCGCTGCGCACCTCGCGTTCGCGCTCGACGCGATGCGGACGGGCACGCGGGGCCGGCTGATAGACGGTGACCGGCTCGGGTTGCGTCAGCAGGGCACCGGCTGCGGCACCGAGGGCGCCACCGATGACTGCACCTTCGGCCGTGTTGTTGCTCTGGGAGCCGATGGCAGCGCCGCCGGCAGCACCGACAATGGCGCCGGTCGTGGCCGCGCGCTCCTGGCGTTCGGTCACACAGGCGGAAAGCGACAGGACTGCAAGCAGCATAAGGATATATTTCATGACAGCCTCCTTGGGCAACAAGCATGTTAACGTGAATCGGATAACACACCTGTGAATCTCTATGGCCGCAATGTTGTATGGCCCGGCTGAATTGTTGCTGAACGAAAGATGGCGGAGTTGGTTATTTCAGACGACTGGCCTACGATCCATGCGTGGTATGGCAGCGGTGCTGCCGAAGGAAGGTGACCATGCATCATGCACAACAGGGTATTCTGGCCGAGCTGCCGCAGGCGGGGAGCCACATGTTTTTCACGCTGGCAGCGGGTGGCGATCCGCTGCGGGCGCTGAAAGCGCTGCAGGAGGTGGTGGATGGCGCGACGACGGTGGTCGGGATCGGCCAGTCGCTCCTGCTGGCTGCCGGCCACGACCTGGCCGAGCTGCGTGTGTTTCCGGCCATTGCCGGTAATGGCTTTGAGGTGCCCTCGACACCCTTTGCCCTCTGGTGCTGGCTGCGTGGTAGCGATCGCGGCGAGCTGGTGCATCGGGCACGTCGGATTGCAGCGGCTGTGGAGCCGGACCTGCAACGTGTGCGTACGGTCGGGGTGTTTCAGTACGATGTCGGTCGCGACCTGACCGGTTATGAGGATGGCACCGAGAATCCACAGGGTGATGAGGCCGTGGCAGCCGCCATCGTCTCCGGTCGTGGGGCGGGTATCGACGGCTCCAGTTTTGTCGCCGTGCAGCAGTGGATGCATGACCTGGCCCGTTTTCAGTCGATGTCCCGCCAGCAGCAGGATCACAGTGTCGGCCGCGACCGCGACAGCAACGAGGAGCTTGAGGATGCGCCGCTCTCCGCCCATGTAAAGCGCACGGCCCAGGAGTCGTTCGCCCCGGAGGCCTTCGTGCTACGCCGTTCGCAGCCGTGGTCTGAGGATGGTCAGGCGGGACTGATGTTTGTCGCTTTCGGCCGCTCCTTCGATGCTTACGAAGCGCTGCTGCGCCGTATGGTCGGGGGCGAGGATGGTGTGGTCGATGCCCTGTTCAGCTTTACCCGCCCGCTCACGGGCAGCTATTTCTGGTGTCCGCCGATGAACGGCTCGGGCAGGCTGGATCTGCGCCTGGCAGGGCTGTAGGGCGAGACGGGGATCAGCCCCGGCTCTCCAGAATCCGCCGGCCGATCTCGCGGTAGAGGGCGAGGTGATCGAAAGGGGGGCGTGAACGCATCGGGTTGAGCCAGAGGTTCAGGCCGATCAGTTCGTAGTGGTCGGCCTCAAGCCGGCGCACATGTTCGCCCCAGTGGGCTGAAAGGGCCGACACCATGTTGTCGTTGGGCCCCTCTTCACGCTCGATAATGCGGCCATAGCCGCGCAGCATCAGCGGCTGATCATCGACCCGGCGCGCAGCCGAGTAGCTGTAGTAGCGTACATCGGGGTGATCCGGTGTGGCGTTGTTGAAGTGCAGCATCGCTTCCGGTGTCAGATCTGCGACGGCCGGGAAGAGACCGAGCGGATTGAAGTGTGTTTTGACATGGGTCGCCAGCGATGAGCCGGCATGCGGTGTGGACAGCATGGTCAGCGAGTGCACCCGGGCATGGCCGCCAAGGCGGGTGATGTAGTCACGCGCGACCAGGCCGCCCATCGAGTGGGCGATGATATGCACCGGGTGCGGCTCGTCGTGCAGCTGCCGGGCAAGGCTGTCGGACTGGCGCCGGATCGAGGCCACCGAGGGGGTGACCGGGACCCGCACCCGCAGTCCCATCCCCTCGAGCAGGGGGCGTACACCGCGGAAATATTGCCAGCGGATCGCCTGCCGGAAACCGAACAGGCCGTGCATCAGCACGATGGTGGGGGTGGCACTCACGTGCGGATCGGCCTTGCTGGCGACAAGAGAAATCGGCAGGAAGCCGATATTCTCCTTCTCATCATGATTTACGGCTGAAGAACCTGAGTAGCGACAACTGCGGTGAGCGCGGCCCTTCGATGGGCACCGGATAGTTGCCGGAGAAGCAGGCATCGCAGTGTTTTTCAGCCGGCTGGCCGACCGCACGGTACATGCCGTCGAAGCTGACGAAGGCCAGCGAATCGGCACCGATGGCGCGGCACATCTCCTCCATGCTCATGCGGTTGGCCATCAGCTCATCGGCATTCGGCGTATCGATACCGTAGTAGCAGGAGTGCTTGGTCGGCGGGCTTGAGATGCGCATATGCACCTCGGCCGCACCGGCCGAGCGCACCATCTCGACAATCTTGCGGCTGGTGGTGCCACGCACGATCGAGTCGTCGACCAGTACCACGCGTTTGCCCTCGATCATGCTGCGGTTCGGGTTCAGCTTCAGTTTTACACCAAAGTTGCGGATCGACTGCTGCGGTTCGATAAAGGTGCGACCGACATAGTGGTTGCGAATCAGGCCCATCTGGAACGGAATACCCGAGGCCTCGGCATAGCCCATCGCGGGCGGCACGCCGGAGTCGGGAACCGGCACGACGATGTCGGCCGTGGCCGGCGCTTCCTTGGCCAGCTCCACACCGATCTGGTAGCGCGCCTGATAGACGTTGACGCCCTCGAGATTCGAATCCGGGCGGGCGAAGTAGACATATTCGAAGACGCAGAACTTGGGTTCGCGATCCTTGAACGGGTAGATGCTCTCGATCTGGTCGCCCTCGATGACCACCATCTCGCCCGGCTCGACATCGCGCACATATTTGGCGCCGATCAGGTCGAAGGCGCAGGTCTCGGAGGCGAGCACCCAGGAGCCGTCGAGCTGGCCCAGTACCAGCGGACGGATGCCGTTGCGGTCGCGCAGGCCGACCAGACGCTTCTCGACCAGCACCAGCAGCGAGAAACCGCCGGCCAGCTGGCGGGCCGCATCGGCGACGCGCTCCTTCATCGAAGGGGCCGCGCTGCGGGCGATCAGATGCATCACCACCTCGGTATCGGAGGTGGACTGGAAGATCGAGCCGCCTTTTTCGAGCTCTTTACGCAGTTCCGGGGCGTTGACGATGTTGCCGTTGTGGCACATCGAGATGCCGCCGTGGGCATATTCGTAGGAGAAGGGCTGGCAGTTGCGCAGGCCCGACTCGCCGGAGGTGGAGTAGCGGACATGGCCGATGCTGTGTTGGCCGGATAGCTGCTGGATGTCGGAGGCCTGGAAAATATCGGTGACCAGGCCCATGCCGCGGTGCGAATTGAAGCTGTGGCCGTCGGTGGAGACGATGCCGGCCGACTCCTGGCCGCGATGCTGCAGCGAGTAGAGTCCGAGGTAGGTCAGGTTTGCTGCCTCGGGATGATTGAATACACCGAAGACGCCACATTCGTCGTGGAAATGGTCGTCCAAATGGTGGTCGTCGGTCATTGTCTGCCTCACTTCATCTGCTGTTCGATGATCGATTTCATCGCTTCTTTGTCACTCACCGGAATGGTGTCCTTGGCCGCATCGGCCGCCTTTTTCGCCGCCTTTTTCAAATCTTCAAGCTTCGGTGCCTTCTTGGCTGCACCGCCCTGGCGGGAGAAGGGGTAGCCTTCCGGAATCGCCTTGCCAAGCAAATCGCCCATCTGCACGGCGTGGGGGGTGAGCATGCTCTCCTTCATCCACGGCTGGTCGATTTTGGCATACGATGTATAAATAAGAAATGAAAGGGCAATGAGAAGCAATCCGCGTGCCATTCCGAACAGCATGCCGAGCGTGCGGTCGGTGGCGGTGAGATCGGCCATGTCGACCAGCTTGCGGATAATCGCCCCGATAATGCCGACCGTGATCATGATAACGACAAAGATCAGGCCGAAACCGGCGATATCGGCCAGGGTATCGTTGGTGATCCATTCGCCAAGCGCCTCGCCGGCCGAGCCGGAGGTGCGGCTGGCCACCAGGAAGGCTGCCACCAGCCCGATCAGGGAGATGATTTCGCGTACGAAGCCGCGCCACAGGGAGAGCACCATCGACATGCCGACAAGGGCAATCAGGATGTAATCGAAAAAGTTCAATCCATTCCTCGTGGGGTCATGGGATTAATTCAGGGCCAGCTGGGCCGCCTGCGCCAGACCTCGGGCAGCAAGGCAACGCAGCGGCTCTGCGGCGCGAAGGCTAGCAGCTAGGTCGGCCTCCTGTACACGGGCATGATTCTCGTGCGGCAGCAGCAGTTGGGTGAAGCCGAGATTGGCTGCCTCGCGGGCCCGCGATTCCGGGTTGCCGACCGGGCGTACCTCGCCGGTCAGCCCCACCTCGCCGAAGACGGCCATGTTGGCCGGCAGGGCGCGCTCCTGATAGGCGGAGAGCACGGCCAGCAGTACGGCCAGATCGGCGGCGGGCTCGGTGATGCGGGCACCGCCGGCGACATTCACATAGACATCGTGGCTGGCCAGCGGGATGCCGACCCGCCGCTCCAGCACGGCGGTGAGCATGGCCACGCGGTTCACGTCCAGTCCCACCGAGGAGCGTTTCGGGGTGGCGTAGACGGTGGGGGCGACCAGCGCCTGCACCTCCACCAGGAGCGGGCGCGTACCTTCCAGGCAGGCGAGCACCACCGAGCCCGGCGTATCGGTGGCGCGCTCGGCCAGGAAGAGGCGGGAGGCATCGCGGATGCCGAGCAGGCCGCGGTCGGTCATCTCGAAGACGCCGATCTCGCCGGCCGGGCCGAAACGGTTCTTCACCGCCCTGAGGATGCGGTGGGCATGGCCCCGATCCCCCTCGAAGTAGAGCACCGCATCGACCATATGCTCCAGCACGCGCGGCCCGGCCAGCGAGCCGTCCTTGGTGACATGCCCGACCAGGATCAGGGCATGGCCCAGCTGCTTGGCCTGCTGGATCAGGGCGGCGGCACAGTCGCGCACCTGGGAGACGGTGCCAGGGGCGGAGGTGAGTTTGGAGGTGGCGGTGGTCTGGATCGAGTCGATGATCACCGCAATCGGTTTCTCATGCGCGATGGTGGCCAGGATCGATTCGAGATCGGAAGCGGAGGAGAGCAGCAGCTTCTCATGCATGGCATCGATGCGCTCGCCGCGCAGCTTCACCTGCCGGGCCGACTCCTCACCGGTGATGTAGAGCATGTCGCCTCGGGCGGCCAGGTGGCAGGCGGCCTGCAGCAGCAGCGTCGATTTGCCGATGCCGGGATCGCCGCCGATCAGCACGGCCGAGCCCGGCACCAGGCCGCCGCCCAGCACCCGGTCCAGCTCCTCGATCCTGGTGCTCTGGCGCGGGTTCTGCTCGCTGGCTACTTCGGTGATGGCCGAGATCGGCAGCGGCTTCGCCTTGCCGGCCGTGCGCGCCGTGGTCTGGATCACCTGCTCGCTGATGCTGTTCCACTCGCCGCAGTCGGGGCACTGCCCCATCCACTTGCGATGCTCGGCCCCGCAGGACTGGCAGACGAAGATGTTTTTGCTCATCAGCGCATCATATCGATTTACCACGAAGCTGCACCCCTGCCGCCTTCCTCTCCCTCCCCATCTCAGGGGGAGGGCCGGGGTGGGGGTGGCAGCCTCTCCACCGCACACCCCCATCCAACCTTCCCCCTGCCAGGGGGAAGGCAATGCGAAAAAGTCGCTTGTCTGTGGCGCTATTCGGCTTATCGTCGCGGCATGAGCGATATGAACAGGGCGCCGGTCGAAATCTCCGTTCCGATCCACAAACAGCTGTTTCGTGGCCAGGCGCGCCTGCGTATCGCCCTGGTCGGCAAGCCGAACAGCGGCAAGTCGACCCTGTTCAAGGCGGTCTCCGCCACCTCGACCGAGCAGCGCCTTCTGGCCGGCACCGATCGTCATTACGAGGAGTGCATCGTGCAGGTGGGGCTGGATGAGGCGAGCCTGATCGATCTGCCCAGCCTCTCCTCGCTGCATCATCTCAAACGCGACGATGAGGTGGCACTGCAATACCTGATCTGGGGCGATGATCGCAAAGAGGTGGCCGGGAACGGCGAGCCGTTGCCGCCACTGCCGGCCCCCGATCTCCTGATCCAGGTGATCGATGCGGCGGCCCTTGAGAGCCATCTGGAGCTGAGTCTGGAGCTGGCGACGCTGGGGCGGCCGATGGTGATTGCCCTGAATCGCATGGACGAGGCGCAGGCCAAGGGGCTGCACATCAACACCCGCAAGCTCAGTGAGAAGCTTGGCGTGCCGGTGGTGCCCACCGTGGCCCTGATGGGGCAGGGCCTGAGCGAGCTCTTCCAGGCCGCCGTCGATGCCATGCGCCGCAAGAGCTGCCCGTTGCCGCTGCCGGCCAGTCCCCATATCGAGAAGGCTTTAAGCCCCCTGAGCAAGGCGCTGCAGCAGGCCGGGCTGCACACGGGCCTGAATGTGCCGCACCCCTTCCTGTTGATGCAGGTGGCCACCGGCGATCCCTGGTTCCTGGAGGAGATCGAATCCCGTTTTCTGGAGCTGAAGGGCGAGATCGAGCGGCTGCGCTCAAAGGCGGAGGCGAAGCTGCCCCGGCCGCTGGAAGAGGAGCTGCACGCCGATCGCCATCATCGCGCCGCCATGCTATTCGAGCAGGTAAGCCATATCGGCCCGCCGCACGAGGGCAGGGGGCTGGCCTACTGGTTCGATGAGCTGCTGCTGCATCCGCAGTGGGGCCTGCTCGGCAGCCTCACCGTCTTCGCCATGGTGCTGTTCGTCGTCTTCGAGGTGAGCGCCTGGCTCGATTCGATGACGGCTGCGCGCCTCACCGAGATGCTGGCCGGCTGGCAGCCGCAAGGGCTGGGCGGCGTGATCGGCAAGGCGATCGCCGATGCCATGACCGGCCTGATCGGCATTGTCGTGCCCTACATGATTCCGCTGGTGGTGCTGCTGGTGGCGCTGGAGCAGGTGGGGGTGATGCAGCGTATCGCCTTTGTGGTCGATCGCGGCTTCCACCATATCGGCCTGCACGGCGGCGTAGCCGTACCCTTCCTGCTGGGGCTGGGCTGCAATGTGCCGGCCATCTCGGCCGCCGCCGCCACCACCAGCAGCCGGCGCGAGCGCCTGATCGCATCCTTGCTGATTACCTTCGTACCCTGCTCGGCCCGCTCGGCCATCATCCTGGCCCTGGCCGGCAAGTATCTGGGCGGTTTCGGTGTGTTCGCCATCTTCGCGCTCACCATCGTCATCATCGCCGTGATGGGCAAGCTGCTCACCCGCCGCTTCCCGGCCGCCACACCGGGGCAGGTGCAGGAGATCCCGGCCTATGCGGTGCCAAAGATGATGCCGCTGCTTAATAGCACCTGGGCGCGCACCCGCGATATCGTCACCATCGTCACACCACTGCTGGTGGCGGGCTCCGTGGTGCTGGCCCTGATGCAGTTCTTCGGCTTTGCGGATGCAATCAACACCGTTCTGTCGCCGGTCACCTACTGGTGGCTGGGGCTGCCGGTGGTGTTGGGCATCCCAATCCTGTTCGGCGTCCTCCGTAAAGAGTTGTCGCTGCTGATGATCTTCCAGGCGCTCGGTACGGAGCAGCTCGTGGGCGTGCTCGACTGGGTGCAGATCACCACCTTCCTGATCTTCCTCACCTTCTACGTGCCCTGCATCTCCACCTTCGCCGTGATGCTCAAGCTGCTCGGTCGCCGCGATGCCCTCTTCTCGGTGCTGCTCTCCGTCGGCGTCGCCCTCGTCGTCGCCGGTGTGGTACGCCTGCTGCTGGAGCTCACCCAGGCCCTCGCTTAGTACATTCGTGCGATTTCATCGCCGAAAGGCGGTGGTACGGTTGCGAGAAACGCTGTTTTCTAGGTGGGCAATTACCAAATGGAACTAAAACTGGACTCGGATAAATTCGATCAGCATCAAACGATATTTATCGGTGAAATCATTGAGCAGATTAAGAGGCACCTTATAGAGGCCGGTCTGGAAGGTGACAGGTTAAAAGAGCTTACTGGTGATATCGCTTTCAGCGTTGCCTGTACCATTGATGACACGGCCGGGATCGAGTTCGATGGCATTAAGGTCAATCCATATCTGACCTTTCTGACAGGCGATGATGATTTAATGCATTGTGGCGGCAACTCGTTTACCCATGAATATGTGTTCGGGGTATTGGATGAAATATTCGATGCATAAGCACGAAGTAAGCCTTGGCCGCAAAGCCTGAATGATTAGCACCATCCTCATCGTCTTCGCCGGCTGCTTTGTGCTGGAGCGGCTTATCCCCGGCTGGCGGCTGCCCAAGGTGCGGACCTGGCCGCTCAGGGTGCTGGCGCTGAACGGCATCCAGCTCTGCGTGGTCACCCTTGCCGGAGTCAGCTGGGAGCGCTGGCTTTCCTCATGGTCACTGTTTCATCTCTCTGAGCATGTGCCGCCGGCCGCGGGCGGTGTTATCGCCTACGTGATCGCCACCTTCGTCTTCTACTGGTGGCATCGCTGGCGCCACGAGTACGATTTTCTGTGGCGCATCTTTCACCAGATCCACCACAGCCCGCAGCGGCTGGAGGTGATCACCTCCTTCTACAAGCATCCGGGCGAGATGATCGCCAACTCGCTGATCGGCAGCCTGCTGGTCTATACCCTGCTTGGCCTGTCGGTCGAGGCCGGGGTTATCTACACCATGTGCACCGCCATCGGCGAGTTCGTCTACCACACCAATGTCCGGACACCCCGCTGGCTTGGCTTCTTCTTCCAGCGCCCGGAGATGCACCGCATCCATCACCAGTATGGCCGCCACAAAAACAACTACGGCGATATCACCTGGTGGGACATGCTGTTCGGCACCTACGAAAATCCGAAGGAGTGGCGGCACAACTGCGGCTTCGACGATGAGAAGGAGCAGCAGCTTTTGCCCATGCTCGCCTATAAAGATGTCCACAAATAAGCATAGGGAGTTGCTGTTCCCGATGGCTTTTGAAACGGGTGGTACTCCATTCTTTAAATTCGTTGCTGTTTTGGTTTTTGTATTATGCCTTGCCGGCTGTGAAGAGAGCAGCAAGCCCGATGAGAATTGGCAGCAGGTTTCCATGGAGGAGAATCTGGCGGTTTTAAAGACCGATCCGGGCAATTGTTTTGCCCTGGGTCAGGTTGCCGCCGCTTATCAGGTGCAGTACCAGATTAAGCCAGCCATCGTCTATTTTGAGAAGCTGATGGAGCGCTGCCCGGACCAATATTCGTCCAGGTTCCAGTTGGGCATCTGCTATCTGTTTGATCACGATCGGGAGAGGGCCGTATCGATGATGGATCGGGCTATTGCGGATGCAAGGAGACTCGATGACGCCCGGTGGGTGGCGATTTATGAGAAAGAGAAGGAGTTGTGGTTGAAAAAGTGGCCCAAACTGAAGCAGCTCAACCTTCAAGACCTGCCCCCGAGGCCCCAATGATTGTAAGAACTGATTCCGGCGCCTATGAAGCAGGCAGGTACAGGTATCGCGGATGTCGGGGTCAGGTATTGCAATACGACAATCTACGCATAGAGAAATGTATGATTGCAAGACCTGACCCCATTGCTTGGGGTTGGCAGGTGGCCAGGGATTCTCCGCCTTTGTTCTGGCGGGCATGCTGACCGTCGGCGGGGGCGCGGTTGCTATAGTGATGCAGTACGGCAAAGGCGGGCAGGAAGCCATTGCCAGGGCACAGAGCCAGTATGGCGATGGTTATCACTATGTGGTGGTCGAATCCAGCGGGGTGAATTCGATGCACCACTACGGGCTTGTCGCCTATAACGACAGGGAGATTCGCGAAGTAAGTGTCGAGTGGGATGCGCTGAAAAAGTGATCTCAATCTCCCCGGTGTCGTGCGCCTGCTGCTGGAGCTCACCCAGGCACTCGCATAGCGCTTTTGTGCGGTTTCATCGCCGAAAGGCGGTGGTACGGTTGCAGGGAAAGGTAATTTCAGGAGGGGCAGTTAAGTGTATTCAGTAAACTAATGGGATGGTCCGCCCCGCACCTCTAACGGCATCGCAATGTGCCAG
>CAZCZU010000027.1:789-40835 GCA_964503475.1 uncultured Zetaproteobacteria bacterium | reverse complement strand
TATTATAGATGAGATTTTGTAATTTGTTTAAATTATAGTTCTTTTTTCTCATGGTGATGGAAACATCCCTTTTATGTATAGGTATATATAACAGGGAAAATGGATATACCTATGGATTTGTCTTGGCTTTGTAGTCACATCTGATTGTCTGCTTTTGGCATTCGACCGGAATCGGATCGGACTAAGCTAAGTGGTTAAAAGACAAGGATATATGGCCTGACTAGTGTGGGTATAAGAGCTTAGAGGCTCCATTTTCGGGTGGAAATGGAGTGTTTAAGATCGGTTGGGAATCGTGATCTCTCCACTCTCGATCAGATGCCTGATGCGCTCGACTTCCCGTTTAATCATGAATGAGGAGCGCCTGAGGATTTCCGGGATATCCCTGCCCTGACGCAGCACGGAGACAATGATGATGTAGCTGGAGCTTGCGGACAGGAAGATCAGGTAGTGTTCGCGAACCGGATGGACGAGCAGCCCGGAACCGCCGGTCAGGTCATCTCTCTCCGCAATCGCTGATTGATTCAGGGCACAGAAATTGGCTGCCTCGTGCAGCTCCTGGAAATATTGCCGGGACAGTTCGCTGCCCCAGCGTGCTTCGGACCACCTGCGGGCCGCCAGAAGATCGTTTTCGGCTGTTTCGGTGAGTGTGTAGTGCTGCTCAGGCGGCACGAGGCTTAGTCGGTGCCGATCTCAAGGATGGAGCGGCCGGAGAGCCTGCCCGATTCGATATCGCCCAGCCCCTGCATGACATGGCCGAGAATTTCGCGCCGCTCCATATCCTGGCGGATCAGGTCGCGGATGTATTCGCTCGGGGTGGCATAGAGGTCGTTGTCGCTGGCGCGGCTGTTGACGTAATTACGCATCTCGTCAGTAAGCGAGATATTCAGGCTGCTGGCCATATCGAGCCTCCTTGAATGTTCATGATTGAACGATGGTAGAGTGCTATGGCAATAACTGTCAAATATTGCCACACGGTATCGGATCAATGGCGAAAAGGGGGCGCTGGCCGCTTCAACCGGGAGTCCAGAGCGGTTTGCCGGTCGCCTCCAGGTAGGTGAGGTAGGCCCGCAGATCGAACTCCAGCTGGTGGTAGTTCGGCTCCATATTGCAGCAGAGCTTGTAGAAGGCCTTGTCGTGGTTCGGCTCTTTCATGTGGGCCAGTTCGTGCACCACGATCATGCGCAGGAACTCGGGCGGCATGTCCCTGAACATGGTCGCCACATGAATTTCGCGCACCGCCTTCAGCTTCGCTCCCTGGACCCGTGATTTGCTGGTATGAATCCCCAGGGCATTGCGGGTGATATGCAGCCGGCTGTCGAAGGCCACCTTTCTCAGCTGGCCGGCATTGCGCAGGTAGGCGCCCTTGAGCTCCGTGACATACGCATAAAGCGCCCTGTCGGTGCGTACCGCGTGCCGGTGTGGATATTTCTTCAGCAGCATGCCGTCCAGCTGATCCTGCTCGATCATCTGGTGGATCTGTTCTCTTAGGGCCTGTTAACACTAATTTCGGTGTTGCCGCTGTTGCCCCAAACCGGGGCAATCAAGGCGCGAGGGATGAAATTTGGTGCCTCCAAATGAATCCTGAGTAACGCCGAGTGGCCCGGTTTGGGGCGCAGCCCTTCAGGGATAGGCCATTTTTCCGTCCTGCCGCGTTATCGCTCGCTTGTGTGCAATGAGCACGCCACGCTCGCAATGCCTTGCAGGGCCGAAAAAATGGCCGTATCGGCGCCATCGAAATTAGTGTTAACAGGCCCTGGTTCGACGGGGTAACCGGCAAGGTAGTCGGGTGGCGGTTTGGGGCGCATGGGCTTAAGCCTAGGCGATTCATGCCTGCAGCCAAGCATGGTGAAATAAGAGCTGCATATCCGATAGCGGAAATTTCCGACCAAGCCTGAATGTACTATCCTTGAACAAGCGAAGTCGAACAGGGGGCGAGGTGCGATACATCGAATGCATTCATTGTCAGAAGCGTTATAAGGCCACCGACAAGCACATGGCGGCCATGGGCAGGAAGAAGGTGCGTTGCCCCAACTGCGGCCGTTCATTTCCGATCGTGGTCTACGAACCCCGTCCCGAAGAGAGTCATCTGGTGGATCAGGAGACGCACGCACACGATGTGCATGACGACAGCGCTATCCACGGGTCGCGCTAGCTCGTTACTCTTTTTTGCTGGCGGGTTTTCTTGCCGGAGCTGCCTTTTTCGCAGCCGGGTCCTTGAGCACCATTTGCGACAGGAAATCGCCGTACATCGGCAGATGATCCCAGTAACGGCTGTGGGTGAAGTTGCGCAGCATGGCGAGAACATTCCATGCGTTGTGGCCGGTGGGGGATTCTCCCTTGATGAAATCGCAATCGAGATTGGTGAGCGTGGCGTAGTAGTCGAGGCGGCCGCTGACCGGGTCGTGCCGGTCGTAGTAGTTTCGCCAGGGTACATCGTCGAACAGGCGGGGAATCTCGCTTTGAAGTTCGACACGATCCTTTTCATCGGCCGGTTTCCAGTCGCGCTGCTTGAAGGAGTGAAAGTGACGCAGCATCTGGGCACGCAGGTAGGCATTCTCGCCGCTGTGGTCGCGGAAGAAGAAGGCAATCTTATCCAGCGGGCAGCCGAAGGTGACAAAGCCGAGCAGCAGCTTATCCATTGCGGCCCCTCTGGCATCGCCTTTCAGGGTCAGCCTGCCCTTTGTGTCGACACCGTGCAGTTCGCCCTGGGTGGCAAGGTGGTTGATGCGGTTCAGCGCATCGAAAGTGATCTCGGTGCCGAGCGAGTGGGCGGCGATCAGGATACCGCCGTAGGCACGTGAATCATTCTCATTCTGCAACTCGATCAGGTAGCGCATCGCCCGCACGGCGCCGTTGAGGATATTCCTGCGGATGACGTAGTGCCTGGAGTTCGGGTCATCGGTGTTGTAGGCCACGACATCGGCGACATAGTCCTCGAAAGCACCCAGAACCATATCGCGCAGGCCGCCAATGCCGCGTTCGATGATGCTGCCGACATAGGGGATTTTGCCGCACCAGCGGCCGAGGGTATCCAGAATGGCATCGATGCGGGGAACCAGAACACCGGCAACGACCAGGAAGGTGTAATAGGCCTGCATGTTGAATTTACCTTTCGAGAAGAAGGGGCTGGAATCGCCGAACTTTTCACCGAATTCACGCTGCTGCGCGTAGAATTTGGCCGCTTCCCTGGCGGTGCGGCGTGCCCACTTTTTGATATCGTCGAACGAGACCCGCTCGCCAACCTGATTGGCCCAGTAGTATTCGTAGATGTCGAGGTGGTGGTCGCTGCCCGCTTTCCGGATGCGGATGATGTTGTCGAACCAGACACCGCCACTGTCGGATGGCTTGCGTTTGAGTAGATGGGTGACGGTGAAATCTTTTTCGTCATGTTCGCCGTATTCGAATAGGGCCTGTAACAACGGACGGGTGAACATATCGATGGTTTCCAGAGGTCGCTGTCGGCCGATGCCGTGGGCAACGAGGATGGCGGTGTCCTGCTCGATCCAGCCCTGCTTCGGAAACAAGCTTGGGTCGAATGCCTTATCCAGATACAGGTTGTCGTTCTGCGTCATCTCCATGGCTCTCTCCTGTCTTACATTGACTATAGAGAAGCTGGAGGACGCTGGAAGTTCGATGCCGGATATCTCCAGCTTATGAAGTGGCTGAGGTCATCATGTCGAAGCTTTATTGCTTGCGTGGGGGGTGATCGAGCTTTTGCTCCTTCAATGCCTCCAGCGCCTCGTCGACGAGTGTACGGCCATCGTCGGAGCTGAGGTGGTGACCGAGCAGTTTCTCGGTGGCGGATGCCGCCATCTCGGCCGTGTCGTGGCGCAGCTCCTCCACGGCGTGGCGACGGGCCTCTTCCAGCTCCTCCATATACTGGCGCTGGCGGCGGGCCAGCATCGTTTCCGTCTCCTCGATGGTCTGTTGTCGGTAGCGGCGTGCCTCATTTTCCGCCTGCTGCATGCGACGGCGGGCCGTATCCTCGATATCGTCGAGTTGCTGTTGCAGCTCTGCGCGCAGGGCATCGGCCTCGACATGTTTCGTGCGGGCTGTCTCGATCTCCTGCTCGATCATCGCCTTGCGCTCGTCGAGCGACTGATGAATGCGGGGCAGTACATAGCGGTTGAGCAGGATGAACAGGATGATGAACGAGACGATGCTCCAGAAGATCTCGGCCGGATAGTGGGTGGCCTCGAACTGGGGCATGCCGGCGCTCTCGGCCGCCAGCGCCTGGCCGATGATCATGGCTGACCCATGATGATGAAGGCGATGACCAGGGCGTAGAGGGCGATGGCCTCGACCAGGGCGAAGCCGATCCAGGCATACTTGGAGAGGATCGGCTCGGCCTCCGGCTGGCGGGCCACCGCCTCGATCATCTTGCCGAAGATGTAGCCGATGCCGATACCCGAACCGGCCATGCCGGCCGCGGCCAGGCCCATGCCGATCAGTGCTGCTGCGGATACGTCCATGTCATGCTCCTATGGGCTCTTCCGCGTCGTGCAGGGCATCATCGATGTAGACGCAGGAGAGGATGGTGAAGATATAGGCCTGGATGCCGGCGATGAAAATCTCGATGGCCAGCAGGATCACCGACAGCCCCAGCGGCAGCCAGGCGGCGAACCAGGGCATCAGCAGGCCGAAGAAGGCGATCACCCCCAGCACCGTGTGGCCGGCGGTCATGTTGGCGAACAGGCGCACGGCCAGCGATACCGGACGCGCCAGAAAGGAGAGCAGTTCGATGGGGATCATCAGCGGCAGCAAAAAGGCGGGTACGCCGGGCGGGGCGAAGGCACGGAAAAAGCGCCAGCCGTGACGATCGATGCGCAGCCAGACGGTGTAGGCGAAAATGCCGACGGCCAGGGTGCCGGTGACGACGATTTGCGAGGTGGGGGTGAAGGCGCCGGGGATCAGGCCGATCAGGTTGCAGCCGATAATGAAGCAGAAAAGGGTGAAGAGCATTGGCACGAAGCGGGAGGCCTCGCGACCGATATTGTTTTGGGCCATGCGATCGATGAAGCGGTAAACGATCTCGGCCACCAGTTGCAGCCTGTCCGGATGAGGCTGCATGCGGCGCGTGGCGATATAGAGCAGCAGGAAGACCGCAGCACTGCCAATCCACATCCAGACGACGGCATTGGAGATGGAGAGATCGACCCCGGCCAGCTGCAGCGGCAGATGCACCTCGATGCGAAAGTGGCGCAACGGCTCCAGATGCCAGTTTTCGGGGGCGAACGAAGCCTGAATCATGGCTTGTGCTCCGGAGGCTTCACCATGACGTGGTAGAGATTGATGAAGCCGGCCGCGACGCCGAAGGCGAAGAAGATGAGCAGGAAGACGGGGCGGGTATCGAGCCATTTGTCGAGCAGGTAGCCTGCCCCCAGCCCGATCATGGTGGAGGCCACCATCTCGGTGCCGACGCGCAGGCCCCATTGATGGCTGCGGGAGTGCGGATCGCCCAGTCTGGTCATACTTACTCCTTCATCGAGTATAGACGACCTGTTTTCCGGCAGTTGGCGGATCGGGCAGGGGTGATAAAATGGCGCCCATCATCCCTGTTTGGAGGCGGCCATGCCGATTTACGCTTACCAGTGCCAGCAATGCGAGCAGCGTTTCGAGACGCTGGTGATGCGCAGCAATGAGACAGTGACCTGCCCGAACTGCGGCAGCGAAGAGCTTCAGAAGCTGATCACGGCGGCGGCTATCACCAGCGGTACACCGGAGACGCCGTGCGGCTCCGCCCCCTGCGGCGGCGGCATGTGCAGCCCGACAGGGTGCGGTTGAGGTGATTCGATCGAGGCGGCCTGCCAAAAACGCTTCGTCATTCCAAAACGCGCTTTCGAAATGGCTTATAAAATGAACAACTTTGGTGGTTTATTTTGGCGGGTCATCCGTGGCTTACGCCTGAGGAGATCAGGCCTCGGCGATCAGCACGGCACGCACCGGTGCCGGATAGCCCTCGATGGTGCGGCCTGAATCCTCGGGATCAAGGAAGTCAGTCAGTGATTCGAACTGCATCCAGTCGGTCGTGCGCTGCTCATCGGTACGGGTCGGGGTGACATCGACACAGCGGATGTTTTTGAATCCGGATCGCGCCAGCCACAGCTTGAGCATTGCCACCGACGGAATGAACCAGACATTGCGCATCTTGGCATAGCGCCCCTCCGGCAGCAGGCAGCGTTCGGCATCGCCCTCGACAATCAGGGTCTCCAGCACCAGTTCGCCACCCGGACGCAGCAGTGATTTGAGCTGCAGCAGGTGATCGATGGGCGAGCGACGATGGTAGAGGATGCCCATCGAGAAGACGGTGTCGAAGGCGCCCATATGCTCAGGCATATCGTCGATACCCACGGGGAGATAGAAGGCAAGCGCCTCCGGAAGGTAGCGTTTGCAGCAGGCGAACTGCATGGCGAATAGCGGGGTGGGATCGATACCGAGCACAGCTTTCGCACCATCACCCAGCATGCGCCAGCAGTGATAGCCGGAGCCGCAGCCGACATCGAGTACGGTGCGGCCGCCAAGCGGGG
This sequence comes from uncultured Zetaproteobacteria bacterium, assembly GCA_964503475.1. Lineage (GTDB taxonomy): Bacteria > Pseudomonadota > Zetaproteobacteria > Mariprofundales > Mariprofundaceae > CAZCZU01. Next base: position 34,308 of record CAZCZU010000027.1, on the reverse strand, counting down.
CGATATGGGGGGCGATATGGGGGGCGACCCGGCGCCATTTCCAGTCCGAGCGCCATTCGGTATCGATATGCACCCCGAACAGTTCGAACGGCCCTTTGCGCCACGGGTGCAGCTGCATCAGCGCATCCTGCACGGCTGCCGAACCCATTTGTGTATCACCGAAGTTGCCGATGCGAACGGTATCCTGCTTCAGCTCGCTGGAGGAGGGGAGTTCGGCCGGCAGCGCCTCCAGCCCGGCTTGCCAGCGGGCAAAGTCGCCATGTGCCTCGATGCGTTGCCAGCCATGTTCCATGGCGGCCGAGAGCTGGGCTGCGAAGGGAGCAAGCCTGGTGTCGCTACGCAGCCATGTGCCGAAGCGGCTGCTTTCGGCGTGGTGGTCGAAGTGGCTCATTTCAGTGCCACGATCGAGGCGAAATTGAAGCAGCGGAACCAGACGTAGACACGGGTGAACCCGGCCGCATGCAGCCGTTCGATATGTGCATCCACCGTTTCGGGGATCAGCACGTTTTCGATGGCACTCCGTTTTTGGCTGATCTCCAGGGCCGAATAGCCCTGGGCCGCCTTGAAGGCGTGGTGCATATCGCTCTGCAGTTGCTGCTCATCGGCATTGTCGAAGGCGATCTTTTCGGAGAGAACCAGTGCTCCGCCGGGCAGCAGGCCATCGTGAATACGGGCCAGCAGTTCCAGGCGGTCGGCCACGGGCACGAACTGCAGCGTAAAATTGAGCACCGCCATCGAGGCGTTGGCGACGGCGATATCGCGGATATCGGCACAGATCAGCTCCACCGCTACCGGGGATTCCTGGGCGGCCAGGTTTTGCCGGCAGCGCTCAAGCATCGCCCTGGAGTTGTCGATGCCGATGATGCGGCAGCTCTTCGCATCGATGCGGCTGCGCATGGCGGCAATGCCGGCGCCGAGCGAACAGCCCAGGTCAAAGATGTTGCTGCCCGCCTGTGCATGTTCGCCGGCCAGCACGCCGAGCATCGACAGGGTAAGGCCGTAGCCGGGGACGGAGCGGCGGATCATATCCTCGAAGACGGCGGCGACCTTGTTGTCGAAGGTGAAGCCGGCCACCTGCTCCTGCGGGGTGCTGTAGATCGTGTCCCTGTTTGGCTGCTTTGTCATGACGGCAAGGCTACACGCTTCACCGGATGACGGGCAGACCCGGCTTAATCATGCCGCTCCGTTTCATGCGTGGATGAACTGGTTTCCTTATTTTTCGGCTGGCGCCTGGCGAAGGCGCAGCGCACCTCCTCGAATTTGTCATGGTAGGCATCGGCATCGCCGTAGTCGAGGAAGGTGCTGTAGCGCGAATGCAGGCCGGAAACACGGCGGGCATGCTTGATCGGGCACCAGTATTGTTCGGTACGGGCGGCGATTTCGCGTACATAGGAGAGAAGGCCGTTGCCGTAGGAGCAGTACCAGCAGTTGAGTTTCTCGATGGCATTCAGGTATCCCAATCGATGGCGGTCGAAGAGCATGTGGTCACGACGTTCAACTTTCGGGATGCCGTAGACGGGAAAGCATATGGCCTGATAGAGGCTCACCAGCAGGTCGAGAAGGGCGAAGGGAATAATCAGGGCGTAGATGAGCGGAGCGGTCAATACGACCGAGGGACGGGCTTCGGCGATATAGCGTGAGAGACGCGTTTTCAGCTCCCGGTGCTGTTCCAGGACCTCCTGCTCGAAGCGCACCTTGCGGCCGATGATTTCAAAGCGCAGCTCTTCGCGACGCTTGGCCAGCTCAAGCTCCAGATCCTCCTCCAGTTCCTGGATGTGCTCGATGAGCGCGCTGATGTTTGTGTTCATGTCGCCTCCATGCCTGTTTCACCATCATAGACGCTTGGGATACAGAAAGAGCGAAACATGGGCGCCTGTCACGGGTGGATACATCTTTACGTGGCATGCCGGCTTATCTAAGCTGGGAACAGCTTTTCGCCTGCGGCATGCCTTTGCCGGCGGGGCGAAAAGCCGGGTGCGTGGCACCCAGCCCGGGGAAGGAGGGGGTACCCGTTGCAACAGGGTGAAAGCTATCGTGCGCTTTTTGACGAAGACGCCGATGCCATCGTCTTGGCCGATGCCGAAAGCGGGGCCTTGCTCGATGCCAACCGGGCCATGCAGTGCCTGCTCGGCCGCAGCCGTGAGGAACTTCTCGCGCTCTCCTGCGATATGCTTTGCCCGGACGAAGAGCGGCAGAAGCTATGGCATGCCCTGGCCCGGCCACAATCCGGCGAAGCGATCCGTATCTCTCTGCTGACCCGCGAGGGTCGGCCATGCGTCATGACGATGCGCGTGGTTCCTGCAGGAGTGGATGGACGGCGGGTACTGTTCCTGCGCTTCCGGAATGTCGATGAGGCGGTGGAGTCCGCCAGGCTGTGGCATCGTGCCGTCGAAGCCTGCAGCAGCCCGATCATGATTGCCGATGCCGGTGACAAAAAGCTTCCCATCGTGCATGTGAATCCTGCCTTCGAAGGCGATATCGGTTACCGTGCCGAGGAGGTGTTGGGACACAACCTCTGCTTTATGGTCGGCAGCGATCGCGAGCAACCCCAGCTGGAGCACCTGCGCCAGGCATTGCGCGAACAGCGCAAGGGCAGCGCCCTGTTGCGCAACTATCGCAAGAATGGCGAAATGTTCTGGAATCATGTGCAGATTTCACCGTTGCACGACAGCAACGGCATGGTAACCCATTATGTCGGAATTCTGCGCGATGTGACGGCCGACAAGCACTACGAGGAGGAGCTGGAGCGGCTGGTCAATCTCGACAGCCTGACCGGCCTCCCGAATCGCAACCTGTTGCAGGATCGTATGACCCAGGCCATTGCCTATGCCCATCGCAAGGATGCACAGGTGGGGGTGCTTTTTGTCGATCTCGATCGCTTCAAGGTAGTGAACGATCATCTGGGTCACCATATCGGTGATCGCTTGCTGCAGATGGTCGGTCAGCGGCTCAGGCAGCTGGTGCGCGAGACCGATACCGTCGCCCGCATCGGCGGCGATGAGTTTGTGCTGGTGATCTCGGATCTGGATAATCGAAGCGCCTTGAGCGACATCGCCGGCAAACTGCTGCACCTTCTGGAGCAGCCGCTGCAGGTTGATGGGCACGAGCTTCTTGCCTCGCCCAGCATCGGGATTGCCTGTTATCCCGATGATGGCCTGGATGGGAAAACCCTGCTCAAACACGCCGATACGGCCATGTATCGCGCCAAGGAGAACGGGCGCAACACCTTCTGCTTTTATGCCCCTCAGCGTGGGGAGGCCAAGCGCGGGCAGCTTGCCATGGGGCATGCCCTGCATCGTGCCCTGGACCGCGGCGAGTTTGTTCTGCACTACCAGCCGCAGGTCACCCTGCACAATGGCGAGATTGCCGGGGTTGAGGCGCTGATTCGTTGGCAACACCCGGAGCGGGGGCTCATGTCTCCGGATGAGTTCGTGCCGGTCGCCGAGGAGACGGATTTGATTATCCGCCTCGGGCAATGGGTGCTGCATGAAGCCTGTGCACAGGCGACCAGGTGGCGGCAGGCGGGAATGGAGCTGACCGTGGCCGTCAACCTCTCGGCCCGGCAGTTTCTCGGTAGTGATCTCATCGGCAGCGTGCGCGATATCCTGGAGCAGACGGATCTCCCACCGCATCTGCTGGAACTGGAACTGACTGAGAGCCAGCTGGTGCACGATCCGGAGTCGATGGCGCGTATGTTGCGGGAGCTGGGCGGGCTTGGTGTCGGCCTTGCCCTGGACGATTTCGGCACCGGCTACTCCTCGCTCAGTTATCTGAAGCGCCTTCCGATTCAGAAGGTGAAGATCGACCGCTCGTTCGTGCGCGATGTGATGAGCGATGCCGACGATGCCACGCTGGTGCATACCATTATCACCATGGCCCATAACCTGCGCCTGAATGTTGTGGCCGAAGGGGTGGAGAATGAGGAGCAGCTTGTGTTCCTGCGCTCCCACCACTGCAATGAGGTGCAGGGGCACTACATCAGCCGGCCACTTCCGGCCGGAGAGATTGCCCCCTTTGTCGAGAGACAGCGCCGGAACAGCGGTGATACGACTCCCGCAGGCGAGGAGTTTCCGGCAGTGCTGCTGGTCGATGATGATGTGATGGCGCTTGAGGTGCTGGCGGATATCCTGCGCCTGGATGGCCATCGCGTATTGACGGCCCTGCGCCCCAGCGAGGCCCTGCGCCTGCTCGCCGACCATCACGTGGCTGTCATTGTCAGTGACCAGATGATGCCGGAGATGAGCGGCATCGAGTTGCTGCGCAAGGTCAAGCATCAGCATCCGGATTCGATCCGGATCGTACTCACCGGCTACACCGATATCGAAGTGGTCACCGAGGCGATCAACGAAGGGTCCGTGTACAAGTTCATGACCAAGCCATGGAGCGCCGAGGTGCTGCACGAAAATATCTGTGAGGCATTTCGCCTCTACGAACAGCGACAGGGGCAGGCGCGTTTCGGCAGCAGGCCGGTAAACGAGAACAGAGAAGCAGCGGAATAGATGTTGTGCCCATAAACGCGCAATCGGTTGCTAGGACTCTTTTTCCACCTTCGTCGGTACTTGCAGCAGCGTACGCGCCTGGGTACCCATGGCACTGTCGCCATGCTGATGCAGTACCCATTTCAATAGTTTGCCTGCTTCATCGAGCTTCTTCTTTAGGCGCAGCTGCCGTGCCAGGCCGACAGCCAGCCCGGCCGTTCGTTCGGAAGCGCCGTCATTGCGGATCAGGATGGTCGCCACACGCCAGGCCTCATTGAGGCAGCCGAGTCGGAGGAAATAGGCGCCTAACTCGTGCAGCAGTTCCCGGTTCAGGCGCGGTTTGGGCTTGGCTTCGCTCAGGTATTCGACGAATACCTTCCGGATCTGAGGCATGGGCACCAGCCTGAGCCCTTTTTCGCTCAACATGGTCAGGGCACTCTGGTGGTATGCCTCGGTCGCCGGTTCATATTTGGCGCTCTTGTAGTACTGAATCAGGATATCGGCTGCATCCGGATACTCCCGATGCAGCCGTCCGAAGGCTTGGGCCGCCTTGGCGGTCTCCATGCGTCCCAGCAGGGCCATGGCACGGTTGTACTCCTCCTGCCAGGGCGGAGTCTTCTCTTCGTTCTCCTCTTCGATTTCCAAATCCTTGGGATCGACGATTCGGAAATAGGTGGCGAGATAACCCATGATGCCGCCGCCGATCAGGCCACCGAAGTGGGCCAGGTAAGCGATGCCGGATTCATGATCGTTCAGCTGGTAATAACCCTCCTTGGCAATCCAGGCGATCAGAAGAATCCAGGCCGGGGCACGGATATAATCGAAATAGAAGCCGAGTGAATAGAAGAAAGGTATTTTACGGTTGCCGAACAGTGCTGCATACATGCCCATGATGGCTGAAATGGCACCGGAGGCTCCAAGCAGGCCACCACTCGAATCGCTGTTTCCTGCTGCGAAAGCGGCGGCGGCAATCAGGCCACCGCTGAGGTAGGCAACCAGATAGAGCGGAGATCCGATCATCCGTTCGACAACCAGTCCGACAATGAGCAGGAATACCATGTTTCCGACCAGGTGCATAATGTCGGCATGCAGGAACATGTAGGTAAAGGCCGCTGTAATATCCGGCATGGCCGGTTTGAAAACGTAGGCCTCTCCGAGAATGCTATCGAATACCTCTTCGAAAGCGCGGCGATCCTTTTGCCATTGCGCATGAATCGCCTCATTCTTTTTGACGATCTCACCCTGTTCCAGTGCCTGTAAAAAGGCGGGATCCCGCTGAATGTCGAGAATGATGTAGGGGCGTGCATTGGTATGCCGGCGCATATCGGCCACTTCATCGGCCTCGTCGATGCGGTCATGATCGCGCAGGAATGCCTCGTAGCGCGGAAACTCGACCTTGGGCAGGGATGAGTGCAGGTACTGATGGATCGCCTGGTCATATTTCTTGCCGTCATCGATCTGCCACAGGCTGAAGATCAGCACATTGATAATGACCAGGGCGATGGTGATCACCGGTGGTCGTTTCCAGTTCATACCCTTGGCAAAAGGTACAATCAGCATGCCGGACTCCTGTGGCGTTTCATCTTGCCCATCATGCCTTGCCTGCCTCGGCAGGCTGCTGGGCTCGCACGATGCGCGCCAGGGCCATCTTGGCCTGCTGAATGCTGGCATGCTGGGGGAATTTGGTGATCAGCGACTTCAGGATCGTGGCTGCCTGTTTGTCCCGTTTGAAATGCTCGTGGAGCACCCGGGCCACGGCCAGGTAAACCTCGAACAGATTGGGGTAGTCCGGGTGATGTTTGGCGAAGTTGTTGGCCAGTGCCAGCATCAGTTCGAAATCCGAGGCCTTTTGGGCTGCCTGCATCAGGGTATGGGTATGCTCGGCATGATCGAGGCGGAATTTGGGATCGACCTCGTGGCAGAGATGGAACATCTGAAGCGCTTTTTTGCCATGGCCATGCTCCATCAATCCGAGGATATAGTCCTTGGCGATGCGCTTGAGTTCATCATGTGTCGATTCATCCTGTTTGAGCAGTTTGATGTAGATTTCGTGCAGCTGGATCTGCTCGGCACTCATCTCACTGCTCAGCTGCTGGGCGATGAACGGCTTGGCCACCTCCGGATGCCCCTCCTGCACCAGCAGCTGTGCCTTGGCAACAGCACTCAGTCCTGTCGGCTCCGACTTTTTGCCGACGCCAGCCGGCTCGTACTCCACTTCGGGCTGTACGCCCAGCTCCTCATGGAACTGGTAGATGACGTAACCCATGATATGAAACATGACGATGGTGTAGTAGCTACTGATGAAAGTGACGATGGCCAGGATGGCCAGGATATTGTGGGGAATGATGGCCGGGCCGACGAATTCGAGCAGGGCTCCACTGGAGCCGTAGAGCAGGAACAGCATCCCGACCAGGCCGAGGTAAGAGGGGCCGATCATGCGCACCATATCGGCCAGCTCGACGGGGTTGATGGCCTTGAAAAAGCTGCGCGTAACACCCAGAACCATGATCATGGCCGGGAAAATCAGGGCCATGACGACCAGGGAAATGACAATGCCGAGCATACCCAGCATGGCGGAGAGGCCGATGACGATGCCGATGACAATCAGTTGCAGGATCGATTTGATCGGTAGCTCGAAGTCGCGGGCCTCCATGGAGGTGGAACCGACCGGAGGATTCATATGGCCGACGGCAGTGAATTGAAGCACCTGAAAAGAGTATTTCATCAGAATGAATGGAAGCAGGATGGCGGCAATAATGCCGCCGAGAGGAACAAGTTGCAGCAGACTGGCCAGCGACATGATAGTGAGAAAAATCAGTGAGGCGGGCTTGAGCGGATAGAGAAAAGCGGCCGGCATTCGTTTCCAGAAGGGGGGAATCTCGGCTGAGAAATCCTGCTTCTCCAGCATACGGTCACAGGCGGGGCAGAAGGCCTCGCCACGGTCGTTGGCCTGCACACAGCGGGAGCAGAAGTGGATATGGCATTCCGGGCAGTGCCAACGTGCGGGGTTGGCAGGATGATACCTGCACGCATTCGGATTTGCCGCCATCTTCTCTCCCCTCCCCAATCATCCGCGATTGCGGACATTCTCCCATATAAAGTACGGAAAAGATGGAGGAGTTTCGCTTCATATTCAATCCCACCAATGTGCTATTTACAGTCTGAAAATGGATCTGTAGCCGGTGAAATCATGGCAGAATGATACGGGTTTCCTGAGAGGAACCGTAGGTGGCAAAGGGGTATGCAGAGCGTTTTTTTAAGTTTCGGATAAGGCGGGCCGCCTACAATTCATGCCACAGTTTCAGGTAGTTGCGTGACATTGCCCATCGATTGCCAGGGGGCATTTCGGCTCGCCACCGCCATGCTGAAACCATAATATTCGGCATAAGGCCACTGGCCATGGAGTAGATGTGAACGTCGATATCCTGACCCCCGAACATCCGGACTGGAAAAGAACCAGGACCACGATCGCCTTGATATATCGCAAGGCCTATGGCGCGCGCCTGAACAGGTTTATGCCGGAATTGCTAAAGATTTCGGACCGACAGGGTGAGTTCCGCTCCATTGTCGGTATGCGCGAGGCTACCGGGCAGCAGCTGTTTCTGGAGACCTACCTTGATGAGCCGATCGAACAGGCCATCGCCCGTCATACCGGCCAGCCGGTTGCCCGTGGCAGCATTATCGAAATCGGTAACCTGGTCGAGTCCCGGGCCGGAGATGCGCGCCTGGGCATCATCGCTACCACCCGTTACCTGCATTCGCTGGGCTACCGCTGGGTGGTCTTCACGGCCGTGCCGCAGCTTCTCAATGCCTTCCGCCGTCTTGGGATCGAGACTGTGGAGATGGTCGAGGCCGACCCGTCGCGACTTTCCGATGAGGATCGCCGTCGCTGGGGCAGCTATTACGACGAGGGGCCGAAAGTATGTTTCGGCGATATTGCCAAGGGCTACGAGAGCCTGACCGATTTCGAAGGGGCATGGCTGGGTGCCGCCCAGGTTGCCGAAGAGCGCAAGCAAGCCTCGACAACGCTGTTGCGTCACAGCCTGCCGGCCTGATCTTTCCCCTTTAGCGGTGAAACGGACCCGGGTCTCTTTGAGGCTCGATCTTTGGCCACACAGCACTTAGCATCACTTGCACGGGGCAGATGCCCCGTGGAGGCAGCGCGTGAAAGTCGAAATTCTCACTTCGGAACACCCTGACTGGGAATCCACGACCGCCACGATCGCCCTGGTCTATCGGCGGGCTTACGGCGCCAGGCTGAACCTGTTCATGCCTTATCTGCTGAAGGTGTCCGGCCGTGAAGGGGCATTCCGAGCGATCGTCGGCCTGCGCGATGCGCAGGAAGAGAAACTGTTTCTCGAGACCTATCTTGATGAGCCAATCGAACAGGCCATTGCGCGTGTGAGCGGCGAACCGGTCGCCCGTGGTGAGATTGTCGAGATCGGCAATCTGGCCGAATCGAAGCCGGGCGATGCGCGCCTGGGCATCATCGCCACCACCCGTTACCTGCATAAGCTGGGCTACCGTTGGGTGGTCTTTACGGCCGTGCCGCAATTGCTCAATGCCTTTCGTCGTCTCGGGATGGAGCCTATGGAGATACTGGAGGCGGATCCCACCCGGCTGCCGCAGGCGCAGCGCGATATCTGGGGCAGCTACTACGACGAGCATCCCAAAGTCTGTTGCGGTTCTATCGCCAGGGGCCACGAGAGCCTGATCGATTTTCTGAACACATGGATCGGTGCCGAAGCTGCCGCTGAAGCGGAGCTCAAAAAGCGGAGCTGATTGCGGCCCGGTAAAGATGAAGGCGGTGGGCCGGAAAGAGGCTTCACCTTTCAGTCTGGCTGCAAAGCGTTAATGGCCCCATACCTGGCCGGTGCCGTGACAGGTCCTGCAACTGACCTTGCCTTCACCGCTGCATGCAGAACATTTTCTCGAGCCATCGCCGTTACAGGCCCAGCAGCTGACCAGTCCCATTGAGCCTGTTCCGTCGCAGCTCTTGCATTCAGATGCAGCCTCTCCATTGCAGTTGCTGCAGGTAACATATCCGTTATCGCAGCCGTCATCAGCACACACTTTCAACGACATAATGTCTCCCCCTATCTTCTTCCATTCTTCGAAAATAGGCGGAATTTTGGAAAGTGACAAACTGGATGTGGTTATTGTGCCCTGTAGAGCTGCTCGAAATGGCGGGCACTGAAACCGTTCAGGCGGGTTTTTCCGACAAAGATGAGTGGAACGCCACGGCCATTCAGCTTCTTGTATTGTACGGCCGCAGCGGGACTTTTTTCGATGTCATAATTGGTGTAGCAAATACCGTGCGCCCGAAAGTAGGCTTTTGCCTTGTTGCAGAAATTGCATCACTCCGTTGAATAGATAATAACCTTTGGCTGCCTGGCTGTGTATGAAGGCTGGGCGATGTTGTTGCTCCCGCCGGTGGTACCGTGCCCGACTACGGAGAGCGAGTTTGATGGCGAAGAAACTGCCTTAACCGGCTGCTTGTTCGGCCTCTTGTCCGAAAAATGAACATTCCCCAGGGCATCGGTCCATTTGTAAATCTCTCCGAAAGCATGGCCTGAAAAGAGAAGCAGACATGGTAATAGTGCCAGGGTGCCTGTACCGAACCATTTCCATTGCACCATTTCTTTCCCTACCTCCAGTGAGCACGAGCTCGAGTGGCATGTTTTGGTACAAGAGCTGCAGGCATCACCTATAGCCGGCATTGCAGGCCGAATAAAAAAAACCGGCGGGGTTACCGCCGGTTTGAAGCCACCCAGTCGCCTGTTTAGCGGGGCAGGGTGGTGGAGCCCATCAGGTACTCGTCAACCGCGCGGGCGCACTGGCGACCCTCACGCAGGGCCCAGACGACCAGTGACTGGCCACGACGGGCGTCGCCGGCGGCGAACACCTTGTCGAGGCTGGTCTTGTAGTCGCTGGTGTTGGCCGCGACGTTGCCGCGCCCGTCCTTTTCGACACCCAGCTGCTCGAGCATGCCCTCATGCACCGGATGCACGAAGCCCATGGCCAGCAGCACCAGGTCGGCCTTGAGGGTGAACTCGGAGCCTTTGATCTCGTTCATCTTCCACTGGCCATCTTCCTGGGGCCATTCGACGCGAACACACTCAATGGCGGTGACGTTGCCGTTCGCATCGCCGACGAAACGTTTGGTCGAAACGCCGAAGTCGCGCTCGCAGCCCTCCTCCTGGGAGCTTGAGGTGCGGTACTTGTTCGGCCAGTAGGGCCAGACATCGACCTTGGCCGGATTTTCCGGCGGACGTGGCAGAATCTCGATCTGGGTGATCTTCTCGGCGCCATGGCGATTGGAGGTACCGATGCAGTCGGAGCCGGTATCGCCGCCGCCAATGACGACAACATGTTTGCCCTCGGCCGAGATGATCTCATCCGCCGGGAACTCGGCACCATGCACGCGCTTGGTCTGCTGGGTAAGCAGCTCCATGGCGAAATGAACGCCGTTCAGTTCACGTCCCTCGATCGGCAGGTCACGCGGCTTTTCGGAGCCGGCAGCCAGAACCACGGCATCGAAATCGTTCATCAGCGCCTTGGCATCGGTATCGACGCCGATATGCACGCCACAGCGGAACTCGACGCCCTCGGCCTGCATCTGGGCGATGCGACGATCGATCACCTTCTTGTCGAATTTGAAGTTCGGGATGCCGTAGCGCATCAGGCCACCGGCACGATCCTCTTTCTCAAACACGACCACATCATGGCCGGCACGGGCCAGTTGCTGGGCGGCGGCGAGACCTGCCGGGCCGGAACCGACAATGGCGACCCGCTTGCCGGTTTTGTGTTCGGCGATCTCGGGCTGAATCCAGCCCTCTTCCCACGCCTTTTCGACAATGGCCAGCTCGATATTTTTGATCGAGACGGCATCGCCAATCAGGTTGACCGTGCACGCCTCCTCGCACGGGGCGGGGCAGATACGGCCGGTGAACTCGGGGAAGTTGTTGGTCGAGTGCAGGACGTCGATCGCCTCTTTCCAGTTGCCACGGTACACAAGATCGTTCCAGTCCGGGATGATGTTGTTGACCGGACAGCCGTTGTGACAGAAGGGGATGCCGCAATCCATGCAGCGGGCGGCCTGGGTGGCCATATCCTTCGGCAGTTCGGCGAACTCGCCATAATGGGTGATGCGATCGGCCACCGGAGCATAATGGAGGCCTTCGCGCGAAAACTCCTTGAATCCTGTTGGCTTACCCATGTGCCTGCTCCTTGCTCGTTGCCGCCAGCTCGGCTTCCATTTCGGCCAGTGCGCGACGGTAGTCGACCGGCATCACCTTGACGAACTTCGGCAGATAGGCCTGCCAGTTCTCAAGGATGGCGCGTGCGCGGGCGGAGTCAGTGTAGTGCATGTGACGCTCGATCAGCATGCGCAGAATTTTCTCGTCGTTCTGGCTCAGCGAGTGCTTGATGTCGACGCGGCCATGCGTCTCAAGATCGGCACCCTGATGCTCCAGTTCTTCCAGGGCCTCGGCCTCGGCCGTGACCGGCTCAAGGGCCACCTGGGCCATGTTGCAGCGGCTCTCGAAATCGCCGCCTTCGTCCAGTACGTAGGCGATACCGCCACTCATGCCGGCAGCGAAGTTGCGGCCGGTCTCACCGAGTACCACGACCGTACCGCCGGTCATGTATTCGCAACCATGGTCGCCTACACCCTCGACAACAGCCGTGGCACCGGAGTTGCGCACGGCAAAACGCTCGCCGCCGATACCATTGAAGTAGCACTCACCGGCAATGGCACCGAACAGCACCGTGTTACCGACGATGATGTTCTCTTCCGCCTTGATCGGCGTCTCCCTGGGCGGGTAGATGCAGATGCGGCCGCCGGAGAGGCCCTTGCCGACATAGTCGTTGCCTTCACCGGCCAGATCGATGGTGACACCGCGCGCCAGCCAGGCGCCAAGGCTCTGGCCTGCCGTACCCTTCGCCTTGATGACGATGGTGTCTTCCGCCAGGCCCGCATGGCCGTAGCGCTTGGCCACCTCGCCGGAGAGCATGGTGCCAAAGCTGCGGTCCACGTTGCAGATGTCGGTTTCGATCACCACCGGCTTCTTCTCTTCCAGGGCATCTTTCGCCTGTGCGATCAGCTTGTTGTCGATCAGTTTCTCCAGGCCGTGATCCTGGGTCTCGCAGTGGCGGGTGGCCGAGCCCTTCGGGTCGACCGCATGAAGCAGCGGCGACAAATCCAGCCCCTCGGACTTCCAGTGACGGACAGCGTCGTTGGTGTCGAGCATGTCGACACGGCCGACCATCTCGTCGAAGGTGGCGAAGCCGAGCTCGGCCATGATCTCGCGCACCTCTTCGGCGACGAACAGGAAGTAGTTGACCACATCTTCAGGCTTGCCGACGAACTTCTTGCGCAGTTCCGGATCCTGGGTGGCGACACCGACCGGGCAGGTGTTCAGGTGACACTTGCGCATCATGATGCAGCCCTCGGCGATCAGGGCGATGGTGCCGAAGGCGACCTCGTCCGCACCGAGCAGGGCAGCGATGGCCACGTCGCGGCCGGTGCGCATCTGGCCGTCGGCCTGCAGGCGGGTGCGGCCGCGCAGACGGTTGAGGACCAGCGTCTGCTGCGTCTCGGCCAGGCCCAGCTCCCACGGGCAGCCGGCATGCTTGATCGAGGTGAGCGGGGAGGCACCGGTACCGCCGTCGTGACCGGCGATCACCACATGGTCGGCATGTGCCTTGACCACGCCGGCAGCGATGGTGCCGACACCGACCTCGGAGACCAGTTTCACCGAGATATCGGCGCGGGTATTGGCGTTTTTCAGGTCGAAGATCAGCTGTGCCAGATCCTCGATCGAGTAGATGTCGTGGTGCGGCGGCGGCGAAATAAGGCCGACACCCGGCGTGGAGTGGCGTACGCGACCGATGCGCTTGTCCACCTTGTGGCCCGGCAGCTGGCCGCCTTCGCCCGGCTTGGCGCCCTGGGCGACCTTGATCTGGATCTGGTCGGAGTTGGCCAGGTACTCGGCAGTGACACCGAAGCGGCCGGATGCGACCTGCTTGATGGCCGAGCGCATCGAGTCGCCGTTCGGCAGCGGCTTGAAGCGCTCCGGCTCCTCGCCGCCCTCACCGGTGTTGGACTTGCCGCCCAGCCGGTTCATGGCAATGGCGAGCGTGGAGTGCGCCTCATGCGAGATGGAGCCGAAGCTCATGGCACCGGTGGCGAAGCGCTTGGCAATGGCCGTGGCCGGCTCCACCTTGTCGAGCGGAATCGACTTGCCGCCCTTGAATTTGAACAGGCCGCGCAGCGTCATCAGGCGACCGTTCTGGTCGTTGATGTAGTCGGCGAACTCCTTGTAGAGACTGTAGTTCTTCGAACGCACGGCATGCTGCAGCTTGGCGATCATATCCGGGGTCAGCGAATGCTCTTCGCCGCGTACGCGCCAAGCGTACTCGCCACCGACATCCAGGGCATTGCGGTAGATGGCCGCATCGCCATAGGCATCACGATGCCAGCGCACGGCCTCTTCGGAGACTTCGGTAATGCCGACACCCTCGATCTGGGTGGCGGTACCGGTGAAGTACTTCTCAACAAAGCTGCTGGCCAGGCCGATCGCCTCGTAGATCTGGGCGCCGCAGTAGGACTGGTAGGTGGAGATGCCCATCTTGGACATCACCTTCATGATGCCCTTGTCGACCGCCTTGATGAAGCGGGTCTCGATCTCATGTGCCGACAGCTCGGTCGGGATATGGCCCTGGCGCTGCATGTCGAACAGTGTCTCGAAGGCCAGGTACGGGTTCACCGCCTCGGCACCATAACCGGCCAGGGTGGTGAAGTGCTGCACTTCGCGGGCGCTGCCGGTCTCGATGACCAGGCCCGTCTCGGTGCGCAGACTCTCGCGGATCAGGTGCTGGTGCACGGCACTGGTGGCCAGCAGGGCCGGGATGGCGATGTGGTCGGCATCCATGTCGCGATCGGAGAGGATGACGATGTTGTAGTGCTCGCGCACCGCCTCTTCGGCCTGTTTGCAGAGCTTCTCAAGGGCTGCTTCCATGCCGGCGGCACCCTGATCGGCGGAATAGCACATCGAGAGGGAGATGGTACGGAACTTGCCATTCGTGTACTGATCGATGTGACGCACCTTCTCCAGGTCACTGTTGGTCAGGATCGGCTGGTGGGCCTCCAGACGCAGGGTCGGTTCGGCCGCATCAAGGCCCAGCAGGTTGGGGCGCGGACCGATGATCGAGGTCAGGCTCATGACCATCTCCTCGCGGATCGGATCGATCGGCGGGTTGGTCACCTGGGCGAAGAGCTGGCGGAAGTAGTTATACAGCGGCTTGGCACGGTTGGAGAGCACAGCCAGCGGGGAATCGTTGCCCATCGAGCCGGTCGCCTCCTGGCCGGTCAGGGCCATCGGAGCCATCAGGAACTTCAGGTCCTCCTGCGAATAGCCGAAGGCCTGCTGACGGTCGAGCAGGGTATTGTGGTCCGGAGCCATCGGTGCCACTTCCTCGGGCAGTGACTCGAGCTGGATCTGGGTTTCAGCCAGAATCTTCTCGTACGGACGGGCATGGGAGAGCTCGTTCTTGATCTCCTTGCCATCGATGATGCGACCCTCTTCGAGGTCGATCAGGAACATCTTGCCTGGCTGCAGGCGCCACTTCTTGACGATCTTCTCTTCCGGAATCGGCAGCACGCCCATCTCCGAGCCCATGACCACCAGGTCATCGTCGGTGATCAGGTAGCGGGCCGGACGCAGGCCGTTGCGGTCCAGGGTGGCACCGATCTGGCGACCGTCGGTGAAGGCGACAGCGGCCGGGCCGTCCCACGGCTCCATCAGGGCTGCATGGTATTCGTAGAACGCCTTGCGCTCCTTATCCATCTGACTGTTACCGGACCATGCTTCCGGAACCAGGATCATGGCGGCATGCGCCAGCGAGTAGCCGCCGGCAACCAGCAGTTCGAGCGCGTTGTCGAAGCAGGCGGTATCGCTCTGGCCTTCCGGGATCAGTGGCCAGATCTTGTCCAGATCATCGCCCAGCAGCTCGGATTTCATGGAGTGACGACGGGCATTCATCCAGTTGATGTTGCCGCGCACGGTGTTGATCTCGCCGTTGTGGGCGATCATGCGGAACGGATGCGCCAGCTCCCAGGCCGGGAAGGTGTTGGTCGAGAAACGCTGGTGCACCAGGGCCAGGGCCGAGGTGAGGCGCGCGTCGCGCAGATCCTCATAGTAGGCGCCCACCTGGTGGGAGAGGAACATGCCCTTGTAGACCAGTGTACGGCTGGAGAGAGAGGCAAAGTAGAACTTGGCCGGATCGTCGAAGGCCTTGGCTGCGACACCGTTCTCGGCCACCTTGCGGATGATGAACAGCTTGCGCTCGAAGGCATCCTGATCGGCACAGTTGCTGCCCATGCCGATGAACACCTGACGGATACGCGGCTCACATGAGGTGACGCTCTCCGGCAGGTCGGCGCGAACGGTGTCGGTCGGAACATCGCGCCAGCCCAGTACGCTCTGCCCCTCGGCTGTTACCGTTTCGGCGATGATTGCCTCGCAGGCGGCGCGGTGGGCATCGTTCTGAGGCAGGAAAACCATGCCGACGCCATAGTTGCCGGCTTCCGGCAGCTCGATGCCGAGATCGGGGGTGATGGCACGGAAGAATTCGTCCGGAATCTGCAGCAGGATACCGGCACCATCGCCCTCGCGCGGATCGGCACCGGCCGCACCGCGATGGGTCAGGCGCTCAAGAATCTCCAAGCCTTGCTCAACAATCTTGTGGCTCTTCTGGTTTTTGATATGAGCGACAAAGCCGACACCACAGGCATCGTGCTCGTGGCGGGGGTCGTACAGACCCTGTTTTGGCGGCAATGACGAATAGCTCATATTGTTACCTCGTGACTTTAAGTAATCTCTTACTTGGCCGGTACAGAGAGGCAACAGGCCGCTTCTGCCCGGGATAGAACTGGCCGCGCTGCCTTGCAACGCGGGCGGCGCAATATAGCGAAACCGGAGATAATTCTCCACCGGTAGTTGAACGAAAATTGATGACTTCTGATGCAAGCACGGAAGGGGAGGGGCGTCAATCGCTTTGAGGGATGAAATGACAAAGGCCCGGCGAACCGCCGGGCCTTCCAACGCGGATTGGGCGTTTATTGACCGGGAGCGCTTGCCGGAAGCTGATAAGCGGCATGACAGGCGATGCAGTTATTCATCGTCGTGGCCAGTTTTATCTGGATCTCTTTCATCGGGCGCCCTTCGGCAGCCATGCTACCCATGGCATCGAAGGCGTCGTGGGTGGCAAAGCCGAGCTTCTTGAACTCGAATGGCAATTTGGCTTTCAGGCGTACGTCCATGGTGGCAACCGCGGAGCTGCCGACCGGCTGTGTGGCGGACTGGATCGCTTTGCGGTCATCGTTGGCCAGTGCCTCGACAATCTGCTGGTTCGCTTCCAGCAGCATGCGCATTTCGGCCAGCACCTGCTGGCGTTCCGTCTGGGTCAGCAGTACGGCCGTACGGCCGTCTTTACCTTTCCCTGTGCTACCCAGCACCATGAATTTGATGCCGATACCGGCGATGATGGC
The DNA here is from genome assembly GCA_964503475.1 of uncultured Zetaproteobacteria bacterium. Taxonomy (GTDB): domain Bacteria; phylum Pseudomonadota; class Zetaproteobacteria; order Mariprofundales; family Mariprofundaceae; genus CAZCZU01. Next base: position 17,277 of record CAZCZU010000027.1, on the reverse strand, counting down.
GAGTAGCAGGGCAATCGCTACCCAGTGTGGTGTGGTGTTTTTCATGATGTTTATCCTTGTGTGATTTTGTGGCTGATGGCCTGGAGGGTGCGGAGGGTGGTCTGCCAATCCTCCTCGGGAATTTCGCCGGTTAATTCGCGATGGAAGCGCTGCACGGCATCAATCAGATGACGCACAACGATCTTTCCTTCATGGGTCAGGTGAATACGAAAGATACGACGATCGGCTGAATCTGCTCGGCGTTCGAGCAGCTTTTTTTTGACCAGTCCGTCGAGCCGACGGGTGATGGTGGTTTTATCACGACCCATCAGGGCCGCGATCTCTTTCTGCTTGAGGCCGTCCTGGCGCCAGAGGCGGTAGAGGATGCCGAAATCCTGGGCGGTAAGGGTGAAGCCGCGTGTTTTAAAGCGTTCGGCGATGGCCTCGCTCATGAGGTGGGCCGTGCGATTAACGTTGAAGCCCATCATGGCTTCGAGCAGAAACGATTCGCTGTTGTTTGGATCATCGAACATGGACACGAATGCTATAAGCAACAGTTGTAAGATGCAACTAAATAATTACAGAAGCCGCTAAAGAAGCATTAAATCAATGTAAGACGTGCACCAGGGCCTGTTAACACTCATTTCGGTGTTGCCGCTGTTGCCCCAAACCGGGCCACTCGGCGTTACTCAGGATTCATTTGGAGGCACCAAATTTCATCCCTCGCGCCTTGATTGGCCCGCTTTGGGGCGCAGCCTTTCAGGGATAGGCCATTAATCCGTCCTGCCGTGTTATCGCTCGCTTGTGTGCAATGAGCACGCCACGCTCGCCCTGCCTTGCAGGGCCGAAAAAATGGCCGTATCGGCGCCATCGTAATTCGTGTTAACAGGTCCTAGTCCGATTCAGGGGGCGGGGAAGGTTCGTCCGGATCCATTTCGGCCTGGAAATTTTCCCATGCCTCTTCAGCCGAATCGGTATCGGCAAAACGAGCGATGTGCACGATCGCTTCGCCTTCGTTGACCAGTGGCAGGTTGGTGCGTCCGATGACGATGCCGGTGGCATGGGCGATGATCTCCTCCTCGTTGTGGCCGAATGGGTCGGCAATGGCACCGATGACCTGGTTTTTGCTGACGCGGGCTCCCAGGGGCACCCGCAGTCGCATGATGCCGCTTTGAGAGGCACGTACCCAGGAGTAGGAGCGGGCCACTGTGGGTTCGATCTTGTGTCGACGTTTACTGGCCAGCATGCCGATCTCATGCATCACCGACAGTATACCGCGAAGGCCGGCGCGGATGGCCAGTTCATTGAAGCGCAGGGCTTCACCGGCTTCATAAACGATCATATCGATATCGTGCTGCTGTACCGCCTCGCGGATCGAGCCTTCGCGCAGGGCTGCATCGAGGATGACGGGGGCACCGAAGGCGTGGGCCATGGCGGCGTTGCCGGGGCGGCTCAGGTCGGCCCGGATCTGTGGCAGGTTTTCTCGATGGGTGGCGGCGGTGTGCAGGTCGATACCGTGCGTGCATTTACTGACGATCTCCTGCATGAACTGATAGGCGACACGGGCGGCCAGAGAGCCGCGTTCGGAGCCAGGGAAAACGCGATTCAGGTCGCGCCGGTCCGGCAGGTAACGTGACTGGTTGATAAAGCCGTGCGTGTTGACGATCGGCACGGCGATCAGGGTGCCGCGCAGGCGTTTCAGGGCCGGGCGATGAATCAGGCGCCGGATGATCTCCACGCCATTGATCTCATCGCCATGCAGGGCGGCGCAGACGAACAGGGTCGGCCCATCGCGTCTGCCGCGGATGACATGCACCGGCATCAGCATATCGGTATGGGTATAAAGCTGTGGCAGCGGCAGGTCGATGGTGGTCTGTGTCCCCTTGGCGATATCCACGCCGCCGATCACCAGTCTCATCGTCTAGCCCTGGCCCCGTGTGCGCGTCTTGCCCTGTTTGCCGTTCTTCTGGATGAAATCGATGATATTGCCGGCGATATCCTTGCCGGAGGCGGCCTCAATCCCTTCAAGCCCCGGCGAGGAGTTGACCTCCATCACCACCGGACCGTGGTTGGAGCGCAGGATATCCACACCGGCCACGTTCAGGCCCATGATTTTGGTGGCACGGATGGCGGTGGAGCGCTCCTCGGGCGTGATGCGTACCAGCGAGGCGGTGCCGCCGCGATGCAGGTTGGAGCGGAACTCGCCCTCCTTGGCCTGGCGCTTCATCGCCGCCACCACCTTGCCACCGACCACGAGGCAGCGGATATCCATGCCGCCGGCCTCCTTGATGTACTCCTGCACCAGGATGTTGGTCTTCAGCCCCATGAAGGCCTGGATCACGCTCTCCGACGCCTTCTGGGTTTCGGCCAGCACGACGCCAACCCCCTGGGTGCCTTCCAGCAGCTTGATGACCAGCGGGGCACCACCGACCAGATGAATCAGATCCTCGATGTCGTCCGGAGAGTGGGCGAAGCCGGTGACCGGCAGGCCGATGCCCTTGCGGGCGAAGAGCTGCAACGAGCGCAGCTTGTCGCGTGAGCGGCTCAGGGCCACCGACTCGTTGAGCGGATAGACCCCCATCATCTCGAACTGGCGCAGTACGGCCGTACCGTAGAAGGTGATCGAGGCACCGATGCGCGGGATCACAGCATCGAAACCCTCCAGCTTCTCACCCTTGTAGTGGATGGAGGGGCGCATCGAGGTGATGTTCATGTAGCAGCGCAGCGGATCGATGACCTGCACCTCGTGCTCGCGCTGCTGACAGGCCTCGACCAGGCGACGGGTGGAGTAGAGGTTGCGATTGCGTGAAAGAATGGCGATTTTCATCAGGATCTTCCTTGTTCGTGATGTTCGGGATGGCCCAGCAGGTAGGAGCCATCCGGGTCGACATGGATTCTGCCCTGCATGGCTGTGCGCCCCAGCAGCATGCGGAAACGCATGTTGTCGCGACAGGTCAACGTAATCTCGGCCGGCCAGCATTGGCCACCGGCCTCGATCTCCGTTCGGATCACCGGCCGCAGTTCGCGATGGCCGCCGGAATCGCTGACCATGCGTTCATCAACCAGTTCCGCCTCGCAATAGTGTTCCACATCGATACGATCCTGCAAGGGGTGCAGGCCGAAGCGTAGCCAGGTCGCGCCGTTGCGATCGAATTTTTCGATCGAGAAGGCGTGCAGCGCCGAGGTGCGGGCGCCGGTGTCGATCTTGGCCTTGATATGGTCGATGCCGAGTCCCGGCAGTCCGAGCCATTCGCGCCAGCCCAGCAATACCGCATCGTCTCTTTTGCTCATGATACCTTCACTTCTCCCCAAACCGGATGTTCTCCGATACCGTTTTCAGATGCAGATCCCGTTGCGGGAACGGAATCTGGATGCCGGCCTCGACCAGTGCCCTGTGCACGGCGAACATGGTCTTGCTGCGGCTGCCGCTCGGTTTCATGACGGCAGCACCGTAAATCCACACCAGCAGTTCGAAATCGAGCGACGAATTCCCCATGGCCGTAAACCAGACATCCGGCGCGTGATCCGGGTCTTCACGTACGACAAAGGGCAGTTCGCGGGCCGCTGCCAGCACCACGTCCACAACCTGTTCGACATCGCTTCCGTAAGCTACCCCGAACGGCACATGCAGGCGATGAAAGTTGTCGCTCAGGGTCCAGTTGATCACCTGGTCGGAGATGAACTGGCTGTTGGGGACAATCACTTCGAGGCCGTCGTTGCTCATGATGATGGTGGAGCGCACCCGAATCTGGGTGATGGTGCCACGCAGGCCGGAGGCAAGCTGTACATAATCGCCCACCTTGATCGAACGGTCGAAAAGCAAGATCAGACCGGAGACGAAATTGTTGGCGATGGCCTGCAGGCCAAGGCCGATGCCGACCGAGAGGGCGCCGGCAACAATGACGATATTGCTGAGATCGAAGCCGAGCAGCGATACGGCAAGCCCCAGCGACAGGGCCACACCGATGTAGAAGGTGACCACGCTGAGGGCAAAGGCAGTACTGGGGTTCATGTGGAAGCGAGGGCCAAGATGGTGGCGAATCAGGTTGCGTAAACGGCGCGAGATCGTGATGCCGAGCAGCAGGCTTAATGAGGCAAGGGCGAGCGTATAAGGGGTAATGGTCACCCCTGAAACGGTGATCAGGGCGGTGTCGGGCCACTGCTGCCAGTTCATGCTTCCTCCTGCCGGCACGGCGAAACGCCGTTCATATGAATGTGTATGCAGTATGGCATAGATATGTGTCCGGAGGAGTTACATATAGCTGGGCTTGTCGAAACGCTCCAGACGGTTGTGACGGATCATGACAAGGATTTCGTGGATGTAATCCTCTCCGCGGGCGGAGTAGCGCAGCAGACCCTGGACCAGAAGGCTGCCGGCCAGCTTGCGGCCTGCCTGGCGCAGCTTTTCCCGCTTGTGGCGAAGAGCGGAAAAGGCGTTGTGCGTATTCAGGTTGTGCAGGTAGCTGCGCACGGAGTCGGCAATGTCGGGAAACCTGCGCACTTCATGGTATTGTCCTGCCGGACGGTTGGCCGGGACGATGCCGCAGCCTTTGCGGAAACACCATTCGCCGAACAGGTTGTTGGCCAGTACGGCAAAGCGCGAGGTCCCCCAGCCCGATTCGTTGGCTGCCTGGGCCAGCGCCAGCGATACGGGGACCACATCCACCCGGCGCAGCAGGGTCTCCCAGAAGTCGGGCGATTCCGGTTTCACCGGGACGACGTCGTAGTAGGCGGCGGTATCGTCCAGCCATTGCCGGTCGGCCGCACTCAGGGTTCCTGCGTGTTGCAGTGTGAGGATTCGCTGTCGCGTGCCCTCGATGCGGGCATTTTCCTGCTCGATATAGGGAGTCAGCCAACGGAAAAAGGCCTTTTTCTTGGCGGCCGTCGTGTCAAAGCTGCTGAAATCGGGCATCGCCGGCAGGCCATGGTTCGCTTCTTCCGACGGACCGGGTGCCTGAGGCCGCAGCCAATCCGCCGAAAGGACCAGAAGCATGGTGATGGCGGCGATAACGATCAGCGAGGCGTTGAACGAAGGGGGGCTTTTCGATTGTCTGTCCTGGGCCATATGTGGGCTATTCTAGCAGCCTGTCCCTTTACGGCTATGCTTACAGCCAGTTCTTTTTTCTGAAAACGACGCCGAGCAGGATGCCGATCAACAGCAGTGACCACAGCGTAAGTGAAAAACCCCATGGCGACTGCAGGACCTGCATGTGGGCGAAATTCATGCCGAAGATGCCGGTGATGATGGCCATGGGGGTCAGGATGACCGTGATGGCGGCCAGGAATTTCATGGTTTCGTTCAGGCGCTGGCCGACCAGTGACTGCACTGCCTGCATCACCGTGAGAGCATGCTCGGCCTTGCCGGCAGCCAGGTTGTAGGTGCGCTGCATATGCTCGCGGGCATCGGAGAGGTGCGGGTTGTCGTGTTCGCCGTTGCGGGCGCTGAAGTCGTCCAGAGCCTTCCAGTTGGCGCGGGCAACGCGGGCGATCAGGGCCAGATCGTGGCGCAGGCGCAGAATCTGGCCGAGATCGGCATTTTCCGGGTCGCTCAGACACTCATCCTCGCTCTCTTCCAGCGCCTCGGCCAGCTGCAGGCTGCGGTGGTAGAGGCGGTCGACCAGTGCATGAATGACGCGTGATGCGGCAGTAAAAATATCGGCGGCGATCAACTGCTCATCCCGAAACATGATGTATCGCTGCTCGGGCCAGAGCAGGACCAGCAGTTTTTCGTCCAGCAGCAGCGACATGCTGGCCATACTCAGCTCTTCCTTCTCCTCGACCGGGAAACGCAGAATCAGGTGGTGGACGGTGGTGCGGTACTCATAGAGAGGAGGATGTTCCGGATTGAGCAGGTCCTTGATATGCAGTTCGTCGAGCTGAAAGCGTTGTTGAAGGCGGTCCAGTATGGCCGCATCGGGCCGGGCGATGCGCAGGATGGCCGGCGTGTCATCCCGCAATGCCGTATCAATGTCGAGTTCCTCGCCACCGGCCAGGCGTTGGGCCATGATGGCGGTGGTGCGGCCGCTCTTCGGGGTGTTCTGCATGCTGTTAAACTAGACCAAATGGGCGCATGCTGCAGGAGGCGCTTATCGCTGCAGATGAGCGCGAAGTTCGCGACTCAGCTTTTCGGGCGAGAAGGGCTTGTCCAGTACGGTTGGTGCCTCTCCACCGTCACTGCCTGTCAGCGACCGGTCGCGATCATAGCCGGTCACGAAGATAACCGGGATGTCGGCTTGCAGCGCCCGGATTTCTGCCACAGCTTCCACACCGCCCAGGCGCGGCATGACCACATCGATCAGTACCAGATCGATCTCTCCCTGATGCTGGCGGAAAATCTCAACCGCCTCCCGGCCGTCGCGTGCCTTGACGGGCCGGTAGCCGAGGCTTTGCAGGATGTTGGCCCCGGCCTCCAGGACACCGGCATTGTCGTCGCAGATCAGAATGGTTTCGCCGTTGCCGTGCAGTAACGATGTCTGTTCGCGGGTATGGCCCGGTAGCTCGCTCTCGGCCAGCAGGGGCAGGTAGATATGGACAGTGGTGCCGCTTCCGGGGGTACTGTCGATGTCGATGATGCCCTTGTGTGATTGGACGGCGCCAAAGACCATGGCCATGCCGAGTCCCGTGCCGCGCCCGGCCTCCTTGGTGGTGTAGAAAGGCTCGAACACACGCTCCATGGCTTCGGGCGCAATGCCGCAGCCGTTGTCGCGGATCTGCAGGTGGGCATAAAGACTTTCTCCGTGATCCTGATGCGCCTTGCGAAACTCCTCGTCGGCCTCGTATTCCTCGAGATGGATTTCAATTGCCGGGTTCGGCCTCTGCTCCAGAGCATCGCGGGCATTGGTGAGCAGGTTGAGGATCACCTGGTGAAGCTGCGTGGCATCGCCCCAGATGATCAACTCTTTTTTGCTGATGCGCGTCTTCAGGCGGATGTTTTCAGGGATGCTGATGGCATTGAGTTTGGAGATCTCCTTGATGAAGGAGGTAAATCCGAACGGGTGAATGTCGATGTTGCCCTTGCGGGCGAAGGTGAGCAGCTGCCGGATCATTTCGGCGGCATCGAAGCCCAGCTTTTCGGCGTTCCCGATCAGTTCGGCCGCCTCCCGGTTCTCCTTGACCAGTTCGCCGGCCAGGAAAAGGTTGCCGGTGATGCCGAACAGCATGTTGTTGAAGTCATGCGCCATGCCGCCGACGAGCGTACCCATCGCCTCCATCTTCTGGGCCTGACGGAACTGCTCTTCGAGTTCTTGCTGTTCAGTCATGTCCTGCTGGATGCCCACGTAATGGGTCACCTCACCTTCCGGCTCCAGGATCGGGGCGATCGACATGTTGACCGGGTAGTACGAGCCATCCTTGCGCTGGTCGATCATGTTGCCTTCCCAGGCTTTGCCGCTGCTGATGGTCTGCCACATGTCGTGATAGAACTGCTGGGGCTGCTCGCCGCTTTTCAGCAGGGCCGGTGTTTTGCCGATCACCTCGGCGGGTGTATAGCCGGTGATGCGGGTGAAGGCGGTGTTGACGTATTCGATGACACCGTTGCGATCGGTGATGACGATGCTTTCGCCGGCCTGGGCCACGGCCTCGGAGAGAATGCGCAGCTGTGCCTCGGCCTGGCGCTGTTCGGTAATATCCTTGTCGACACCACGAAAGCCGATGCACTGTTCGCGTTCGTCGAAAATGGGGATGGCCGTGGTCTGCAGAACGACGGGATGGCCGGTTCGGTGACGGCGAATGCTGATGGCATCATGAAACGGTTGCCGCAGTTCGATGGCCTCTTGCCAGATCTGCTTCAGCTTTGCCGCCTCGTGGTTGTCCATCAGCTCAAACATCGTCTTGCCGATCAGTTCGCCCACCCGGAAGCCGTACAGCTCCTTCACCCGGCTGGAGCAGTAGCTGTAGCGCCCTTCAAGGTCGGTTTCCCAGAAAAGGTCTGATGAACTGAGGACGATGTCGCGCAGGCGGGCCCCGAAAAGGCGCTGTTGTTGTTCGCTGGCTTCGCTTTTGAAGCGGGTGGCGAGCGTGTCCAGCATATTGGTGCGCAAGCGCTCCGCAATGACCAGCAGCATAAAGAGAAAGAGCAGGAGCATCACCGCCATGGCCGTGCTTATCGGCGTATCGAGCATCTGAAAACGCAGAGCCAAAGGCAGCAGTGTCAGGGCCATGAATGCCATGGTGGCCGGACGGGCCGGATAGAGGACGGTGACGGAGCCGGCCGCCATGCCTCCGATGATAAACGCCAGAAAGACCTGGTGCATCATGGAGTCCACCGGAAAAAGCAGTAGCGATGCCAGGCCCCATCCGCTGGCAATAGCGACGGTGCCAAGAGCGAAGAGTCGCCGCCACGTGTCGCATGCTGCGTGGCTATCCATTTTGGCAGCTGCAAAGCGCCTGCTGAGCAGGATGCGGCCGGTTTGCACGGACGTCATGTAGACGAACCAGGAGAGTAGCAGCGAGGGGGCGGCCACCGGCCAGAGCACAGCAGTCAGTACCAGGGCATTGATCAGTGTGGCAATGCTGGTAATTGGCAGGCTGCCGTAGAGCAGCTTCAACTGCTCGATGCGGACCTGCAGCTTTTGCTCTTCAGCGGAAACGGTGCCTGAGCCGATGGCGTGCCCGGCGGTGGATTCGAGAATGCTCATATTGATTGCGCAGCCTTGTGCGGCAGCCCCCTCCCAAGAATTAATGTGTGCTGAACCTAAACAGTATAGGTATCCACATCAATTGAAAGGAGGATATCAACCGTTATTCGAGAGAAAAACAAAAATGATCAGAGGAGTACTCCCTATTATATATAGCATTCCGAAGTGGGCGATCTTTGTTGTTTTTATAAAAGGTAGTGCGTTCATTTATTTTTCTTCGGAATGAAATTTCTTGGTTTTCATCGCATTTGATGAAAAAAGGTCAGATTTGTCCGGTGGTTTAATGACCGCGAGTTGATAGCGTTTGATTTGTGATATGGATCACATATCAGGGGAGAGGGTATATCCGTCCGGTATGGGAACTTTGCGTATAGATCATACGATGAATGATGAAAATAGCTGGTTAATCTATCCGTAACCATCGTTTGTTGTGAGTCGCAAAAGTCGGAAGGGGGGGGGATTTGTTGACCGATAAATGTATGGCTATTGCCAGGAAGCACGGGTGTGTTGCGCTTTATCCGATGGCGATGCTGTTGGCACTCATCACGTTCGTTGCTTCTGCTATGGCGGAAGTGGTTGTCGAGCCGCATGAGCAGGGGAGGTTGCTGTCCATTCGGGCAGTCGACACAACAGTGGCTGAGTTTATGGATGCTTTGCACGAGCAGTTGAGTGTCGAAACACATTACCCCGCTTTCATAAGAAAAGAGAAATTGAATGCCGATATTCACTCCATGCCTGTTCGGAAAGCAATTGTGCGTGTGTTGCGGGGATACAATGTTGCGATCGTCGCAGGCGATCACGGCCAGGTAGCCAGTATCTCGCTGTTTCGGACCGGTGAGAAGGCAGACGATGTGATGCTCTCATCATCCGGTCCGACTTCGCCAAATGGCGACCCGGCGGTCTCCAAAACTATTAAAGCAAAGAGTTCAGTGGCGAGTTTGCCGGTAACCCCGGTTGTGTCATCGCGTTATTCCAATGCGGGCAGAAGGGAGCAGCGGCGCAAGCAGATGATGCGCAAGCTCGAACGCAGGGCTGTTCATGCCCGGTCGGGCCGGAGAGGAGAGCACGAGATACAGCGGCTGCAGGGGCGGGGCATCAGCCAGGGCCTGTCCGAACAGGATATGGCCAAAGTGATCGCCAATACCCGCAGCGACCAGGCGGCAGGTAAAAGATAGAGGGTAAAAGAGAAACGTGAAAACCAGGGAGGGGAAGATGTCCAACATCGTTATGCGCGTAATGATTATGCTATTGGGAGTGCTGCTTTGTACTTTGCCGGCACAGGCGAAACGCAGCCTTTCGGATTTGCAGGGCTACAGCTACAGCGATTCAAATGAGACGGGAGGGCCGACGTATGCCTATGAGGATATCTCGGCAACAGGCACTCCGACCGGCCTCTGGGATGGCGAGCGGGTGGCGATCCCTATCGGGTTTACCTTCAATTTCTATGGCACCGATTACAACTATGTATCGGTTGGCGATAACGGTTATCTGGTTTTCGACGGTGTGACCAGTACTACGCCTGTTACGGCATGGTCTGCCAACTGGAATGTGCTACCGATTCCTCAGCCGGCGCCTACAGCGTACGACTGGGTTGCAGCGGGCCCCTTTTTGGCTCCAATGTTTACCGATCTCGATGCCTGGCCGGGAACGGATGATATCTACTGGGAAGTGCGCGGTACGGCGCCCAATCGACGCCTGATCGTCCAGTATCATGTGGCACCCTATTGGTCCTGGTCTTATGACTATGTCGATTTCGAAGCTATTTTGTATGAGGGGAGTAATCAGATTGTCTATCAGTACAAGGATGTTGAAGTGGTCCTCGACCCTGCCCTTGGAACGGTTGAACAATATAATAGTTATGGCAATTCTGCCACGGTAGGCATTCAGGCCAGCGACACGCTTGGTTATAATTATTCGAACGGGGAGGCCTCTCTTTCCAATGGTCTTGCGATTCGCTTCAGTCCGCCCACCGGACCCTATATCGGCGTAGCGTCAACGCCGGCAGCGGCAGCGGCAGGAGGGATCGCGACCCACACGGTACAGGTAAGCAACCAGACCGGTGCCGATACGACGTTCACGGTTTCGGTCAATGCAGGCGGTCAATGGCCGGTGACGGCACCGGCTGCTACCGGTGTGGTCACAGCCGGGGCAACGGCTTCCTTCAATGTCGATGTGCAGGCACCGGCCTTGGCAAATATGCCGCCATTTTCGGATTTGGCATCTCTGACTATTTCGGGCAATGGGCAGAGTACCTTTGCCAATCTTGAAACGAGGTCGAGCCCGTTCACCCAGATATCTCCCGGTGTGAATGCCCAGGGGCAGCCGACCGAGGATTGGTTTGTTACGTCTGCCGATCACAGCGTCATTGCGAGCTCTAACATTGATTACACTACGATGGCATCCGAGATCGTGGTCAGTGATATCAATGGTACGGTATTGCGTTCCGTACAGGCTCACGATACGGATTCGAGACTGGCACTGACCCCCAATGGCGCGACGCTGCTTTTTGTCTCCAGTTCCGATCATGTGTCAGGGCAGAATGCGGATGGAGGCGATGAGCTTTTTGCTCTCGATATTGCAACCGGCACCATTACCCAACTGACATCTGTATCTTCTCCTGCTGCCGGAACCAACAACTATTACGATATAGTTACCTCTCTTGACAGTAGCAAAGTCGCTTTCAGTTGTTCGCTGGATCTGATTCCGGGCAGTAACTCCACACTCGAGAATCAGGTGTTTGTGCTTGATTTGACAACGGGTGCATTGACGCAGGCAACGCATAATGTATCTGGCGGAGCTCTGGTCACAGTTGCTAGTTTTGATGCATCGAATCAGGTGGTGTTCTCTTCACCGGTGCAACTGGATGTTGATCCGGCGGCTGTTTTATCGCAAGGAAATTGTCTGTTTACCTGGGGTGCTGCAGGTTTGAAGCGGATCGCAACAATCGATTTGCGAGGAGGGTATTCAACCCTTTCCCAAGATGCCAGCAAGATAGCTTTTATCTCTCGCGACAATCCGACCGGAAACAATGTGGATGGCAGTCTTGAGCTGTTTACTTTCGACCTGACGACCGGCACCTATGTCCAGGTCAGTAATAACTGGTTTCCTGCAAATTTCTGGGTGCGCCCCAAGTTGTTCAGTGCGAATGGCAGCCAGGTCGCGATGGTTTCCCATGCGAATCTCACCGGGCAGAACCCATATCAGGATGTAGCCCTGTATGTCGTCAACGTCGATGGTACGGGCCTGATGCAGGTTGCATCCTCGCCGGAGTGGGTGGAACCGGCATATTCGGGGTATTTTAAAAACGGACAAATGAGCATCGACTCGGATCGAGAGGTTAAAATATCAGGCCAGAAGTATAAAGGAGGGCTCTATCTGCTGAATGTCGATGGCACAGGGGTGAAGCTGCTGGAAACGGATGCCGGAACAAGGTCTCAGGACGGATTCATTACTGCCGATGGCATACATTTGCTGATGGAGACGGAGTCCGATCTCGTTGGTAAAAATCCCGGTGGTCTGTTTCAGCTCTATGTCATGAACACCAGTAGCCTTTCCCTGCTCGACAGCGATGGCGACGGTATTCCGGATGCATCCGAACCTGCGACAGCCTTTGACCCCAGCCGGGTCAATGGCCTGCCGATGTCGGTGGGCGGGGCGACGGTCGATATTGCCATGACAAATGGTGAAGCGTTGTCCGGCGTGTCGACAGCCTCGGCCCTGAACCCGCCGGCCGGCATTGCCTTCCCGTTCGGTACGATCAGCTATCGTGTGGCTGCGCCGGTAGGGGGCAGCGTGACGACCCGCTTCACCTTCTCGGCTCCGATTCCGACCAATATGGCGATGTTCAAGGTCGATGCCAACGGCAACTATTCGACGATTCCGGTCGGCAATTGGGTGCAGACAGGTGCAAATACGCTGGAACTGACCCTGACTGATGGTGGTCCGTTCGATCTCGACGGTACGGCGAATGGCTTCATTGTCGATCCGTTCGGGATTGGCGTCGATTCGGTGCCGCCGGTCGTGACTGCACCGGCGGATGTGACGGCCTACACGGCCGGCACCCAGGCCGCTGTAGCGACCGGCACGGCGACAGCGACCGATAATCTCGACGGAACCCTGCCGGTCAGCAGCGATGCCCCGGCCCAGTTCCCGGTCGGCACCACGGTGGTGACCTGGTCGGCGACCGATTCGGCCGGCAATACCGGTACGGCACAACAGAATGTGACCGTGATCCAGGATGCGACCGCGCCTGTAATTACACTTCCGGCCGATGTTGTTGTGACATCCGACTGGTACATGACACTGGTCGATCTCGGCCAGGCGACAGCCATGGACAATATCGATGGTCCGGTGGCGGTAAGCAACGACACGCCATCACCTTATTTTGCAGTCGGCACGCATATCATCACCTGGAGTGCCACCGATTCGGTTGGCAATGTGGCGACAGCTACCCAGACGGTGACCGTGATCGATGGATTCCCGCCGACTTTGACGGTTCCCGCAGATGTCGTTATGGATGCGACCGGTCCGCTGACAACCGTATCGCTGGGTACGGCCAGTGCCATGGATGATGTCGACGGGGCGCTGGTGCCAACCAATGATGCGCCGACGGGAGGTTTCCCGCTGGGTACAACGATCGTCACCTGGAGTGCGGTGGACTCGGCCGGAAATCGTACGACCGCCGAACAGCTGGTGGTTATCCGTGATGCAGGGACGATTGTTCCGACGCCGATCCAGATGGGTGCCGTGCCACCCGAACAGCGCCCTGACCCTATGGATGGGGGCGGTTACAGCATGATCGACTCCGATACGTCGGGCGGGCCGGTGTACAACTATGAGCCGATCTCGGCGACAGGTGCGTTGCTCAGCCTGCAGGATAACGATGATGCCGTGGTTCCGTTGGGCTTTACCTTCAATTTCTACGGTGTGGACTATTCGAAGCTAACCATCGGTTCCAACGGTTACCTCGCCTTCGGCGCCAGCATCCGCAATAACAATCCGGATGCCCTTCCGGTTCCGCAGGCTGGTACGACAGCGGGTTGGAATACGGCGCCGTTCCTGGCTCCCCTGTTTAGTGATCTGAATCCGGTAAAAAGTTGGGTTCCGAATGCGGTGTACTGGGAGGTACGTGGCACAGCCCCGAATCGCCGCTTCATCGTCCAGTATAAGCTTCCGCCGGCCGAAGGACTGAATAACGATCCCTTCGATTTCGAAGTGATCCTGTTCGAGGGAAGCAACGAGATTCTCTATCAGTACCATGACGTTGAAAATGGTAAGCCCGGAAGCAGCGATTTTGACCATTCACACGCCAGCTACGGAGCCAGGGCGACGGTCGGCATTCAGGGTGGGGATACGATTGGCCTGAACTACGCAAATGGTATCCCAGCCCTGCATAAAGGGCTGGCGATCCAGTTTTCACCGAAGACGGGGAATTATGTTGTGGTGAAAGATCGAAACAGCACCGGTAAGCCGGGCAGTGTGGTGAGCCATACCCTGACGGTTTACAACCATACGGGTGCCGATGCCGATTTCGCTATCGCCGCCAATGGTTATCGCTGGCCGGTAAGCGTACCGGCGACGACTGGCCTGATTCCTGCCGGAGGAAGCAGCTCATTTACGATGGATGTGTCAGTTCCGGTATCCTCTGCGTTGCCGCCGTATTCGGATAGCGTGACATTGCAGCTGACGGCCAATGGCCAGAGTCATGCCGCCCAGATTACCACGAAGACGATGCTGGCGACGCAGCTTACGCCGCCGGCAGGTATCGAGACGACAAACAAGTTGCGCTACACCTCCGACGGCAGTCGGGCCGTATTCATCTCTACCGGTGATCCGCTGGCGACCAATGCCGATGGTAATGCCGAGGCATTCATGATCAACGGCGATGGGTCGGGGCTGACGCAGTTGACCAACTATTCATTGGGTTCCGTCTATGGCATCGATGTGACTGCCGTAGGTGGCCGAGCGGCCATCATTGCCGATGGCGATATCATTGCAGGCCAGAACCCGGACCTGGGAAGCGAGATTTTCCTTATAGATACTGCTTTCGGTCAGGTTTCGCAGTTGACCTCGACGACGGGCGAGTCCCCGGTCTATGGACGTGCTTTCACCAACGTCGCCATCTCGGCAGACGGCAGCAAGGTGGCATGTGTCTCTTATCTCGATCTGGTGCCGGGGCATAACAGCGACGGAAGCCTGGAAGTGTTCATGATCGATGTGGCCACGGGCGTCATCAGGCAGCTCACCGACAGTAATAATCCCGGGCCATGGCGCTGGTTTGACTGGTCGGTCACGGACCTGAGCCTGTCGAGCGACGGAAGCCATGTTGCCTTCCGTTCCAATGTCACCTTTACAGGTTCGATTGTGAATCGTCATGTGTTCCATACCTATCAATGGAGTGCTGCTTCCGGCCTGACCCGCCTGGATGGCACCGATGAGATGGTGATGTCCGGCGATGGCTCGACCCTTGCATGGGTCGGTACGTCTGATCCTGCGGGCATGAATGCCGATGGTAGCCGTGAGCTGTTTGCCGTGGATATGGTGTCCGGGAGTACCACTCAGGTCACGAATCAGGCAACTGTCGTTTATGATGATATGGGGAGTATCGCCATGTCTTCCGTTGGTGGAAAACTGGTGTTTGTATCCAGCGACGATCTTGTCGCAGGGCAAAACCCGAACGGTGCTCCGGCCCTGTTCCTGATCAATACGGATGGAACCGGATTGATGCAGCTGTCGCCGGAAGGGCTGGCTAAGCAGATCGTTGCTCCTTCGATATCTGTAGATGGAAGCAGGGTGGCATTTGCTGTGACGGATTCCGTTCGCAATGGATACGATCTCTATATTGTAAACAGCGACGGCAGTGGTCTGCATCGCGTGGTGACTTCCGTGACCGATCCTTCGGTTGTGCTCTCGGCCGACGGTGGCCGTCTCGGCATGGTGTCGAGCACGGATATGACGGGCGATAACCCCCTGCATAAGCTGCAGGCATTCAACATGAATCTAACGACAGCACTCAATCTGCTGGATTCGGATGGGGACGGTATCCCCGATGTGCTTGAGGGGCCGGGCGGCGCTTTCAATGCATCAACAGCCAGCGGTCTGCCGATGTCGTATCCGCCGGGAACCAGTGCTTCGATTGCTGCTCCGGTGGGCAGTGCACTTTCGAGCGTGTCGGTTCATCCGCTTACAAATCCTGCTCCGGTCGGGATTCAGACGTGGAGCGATGAGATCTCCTTCAACGTGACATCACCAGTAGGTGGTAGCGTGACAGTGGTGTTGTCGTTCTCCACTCCATTGCCGTCGACGGGGCTGAGTCTTTTGAAGGTCCGGCAGGATGGCAGCTACGTATTCATGACTCCAGGTGTCGATTGGCAGGTTGCCGGTACGAATTCGCTAAGTATCACCCTGACTGATGGTGGTCCGCTCGACCTGGATGGAATTGCCAATGGTGTGATTGTCGATCCCATGTTCCTGGGGCTTGATAACGCTGCGCCGGTAGTGACGGCTCCTGCCGATATCACGGTCGAAGCGATCGGTTCGGCGAATATGAGCGTGGCACTGGGGGCGGCATCGGCAACAGACAATGTCGATGGTGCGGTTGCGGTGAGCAATGACGCCCCGGCCGCATTCCCGGTTGGTACGACGGTGGTGACCTGGTCTGCCACGGATGCGGCCGGCAACACCGGCACAGCCACCCAGCAGGTGACAGTGACCGACACGACGGCTCCGGTGGTGACGGCTCCGGTTGATGTTGCCGTTGAGGCCACAGGGCCGACGACATCGGTTGCTCTGGGTACGGCCACAGCCACCGATCTGGTGGATGGTGCGGTTGCGGTGAGCAATGACGCCCCGGCCGCATTCCCGGTTGGTACGA
>CAZCZU010000027.1:0-689 GCA_964503475.1 uncultured Zetaproteobacteria bacterium | reverse complement strand
CCTGGTCTGCCACGGATGCGGCCGGCAACACCGGCACAGCCACCCAGCAGGTGACGGTTGAACCTGAGGATGAGCATTACCTTAAGTCCGAAAGACATGGGGCTCATAAGAAAGAGAAGCATGGGAAAATGGGCGGTGATTTTCAGCGAGGCAGGCACGCTGACCATGAAAAGAAGGATGACCGCAGAGAGAGAGGCCATTGATACTGTGGGTTAATGGCTGAGCTTTCGATTAAATTGCCCTAAAAAATGCACTGCTGTCCCACTTATTTGAGCTCATAAGGCCAGCCTCAACTGTGGGCTGTTTTCGACCTTTGGTTTCAGCGGTTTGAGTAACGCGATCAGATCCCGGCTGACAAAGAGGTTCATGTTTAAAAGGCGTGCGATCTGCATCAGGCTTTTCCCGATCGAGAAGGTGAATTTCATCCATGCAAGGATGAGGTAGACACATAACGCCACCATGATTTGTGTGATCACCGCATTCATGCTGGTGCCGATGAAGCTTCTGATTTTGAGGTTCTGTTTGATCCACTTGAAGAACAGCTCGACCTGCCAGCGCTGTTTATAGATTGCTGCAATGGTGCTGGCCGACCAGCGGAAGTGGTTGGTGATAAAGGTGAACTCCTTGCCTGTTTCGGCATCCCGATAAACGATCTTGCGCACCGGCTTCAGTTTCCGCTCAAGGTTCTT
>CAZCZU010000026.1:0-41055 GCA_964503475.1 uncultured Zetaproteobacteria bacterium | reverse complement strand
GCCTCCGCTACTCGGAGGCACTTCTCCTCTTTGCCCCTCAAGGTTACATTGAAGCGATGGGCGGGCAGACACACGAAACGAGCGATGAGGCACTGATGCTGCAATACCGGGACGGCGATGCCGCCGCCTTCGAGCAGCTCTATGCCCGCCACAAGGGCGGCCTCTACCGTTTCATGCTGCGCGGCTGCGAGTCGAAGGCAGTGGCCGAGGAGCTGTTTCAGGATGTGTGGATGCGGGTCATCGATGCCCGCAAGCGCTACGAAACGCATGCCAAATTCACCACCTGGCTCTACCGCATCGCCCACAACCGCCTGGTCGACCACTACCGTCGCCAGGGCAAATGGAAGCCGCATGAAGCCGATGGGGATGATGCAGAGGCCATCGACTGCGCGATGGGCGATGCCGGGCTACAGCCGGAGAACCGGACCGAGTTAAACCGGCTGATGCAGCGGCTGCTCGATTGCCTGGCCCAGCTGCCACCGCCGCAGCGGCAGGTGTTCCTGCTCAGGGAGGAGGCGGGCCTGGCCCTGGAGGCAATCGCCGAGAGCATCGGCAGCAACAAGGAGGCGGTGAAAAGCCGTATGCGCTACGCCATCCGCAAACTGCGCCAGTGCATGGGAGGTACGGTATGAACGATACGCACAAACCGGACGATCTCCACGACGAACAGCTCTCCAGGCTCTACCGCCAGAGTCGTATCGAGGAGCCACCGATGGGGCTGGATAGCGCCATCCTTCAACGCGCCCGCAGGGCAACGGAGAAGAAGAGCGGGTGGCCCTGGCTGCGCCGCTTCTGGATCGCGCCACTGGCCACAGCCGCCGTCGCCCTGCTCACCGTCTCCGTCGTCATCCAGATGAAACAGCAGCATCCGGAGGCGTTGACACCGACCGTGCAGTCGGAACTGCCGGCCGCACAGGAAAACGAAGCGCTGCAGGAAGGCTTTGCCAACAAACAGGCCCCCGTGCTGGAGAAACGGAAGGTGGCACCCACCGCTCCGACGACGGCCCCGACTGCCGGACAGGCTACGGCGCCGATGCTGCATCGTCAGGCGCCCGCCCCGGCGCCATCACCAGCCCAATCCAAGGCCCAACCGAAAAAGGAGTTGAAAGCCGCCGAACCGGCCCGTGCTTTCGATATGGAATCGCGGGAGCTTGGTAACCAGCGCAAAGCCGCCAGCGACAGTATCTCGGAATCGGCACTCCCCCCCGCACCCGAGATGTGGCTGAAACAGATTCAGGCGCTGCTGGAAGCCGGCAAAAAAGCAGAAGCAACCGCGGAGCTGGCGAAGTTCATCGAGCAGTACCCTGACTATCCGCTACCGAAAGAGCTGCACTCCCTGCAGAAGGAGCAGGCTACACCGCCAGCGCAATAATCCGGTTTACGCTTCGGTGGCCTCCGCCTCTCGGGCGATGCAAACACGATTCCGCCCGCTGTTCTTGGCCTCGTAGAGGGCGGCATCGGCCCGCTTCATCATCTCGGCCAGCTTCTCGCCCTGCTCATGCAGGGCAACACCGGCACTGATGGTGGCGTTGAACTCCATCTCACCGGCATAAAACTGCATCGACTCGATCTTGCCGCGAATGCGCTCGGCCACGACCATGGCCTCCTCGATCTTCGAGGCCAGTACGAAGAGGGAAAACTCCTCGCCACCGAAACGGACCGGCACATCAACATCGCGCGAATTCTGCAGGATGGTATGGCCCACCTGGCGCAACACCTCATCGCCCGTCTGATGGCCAAAGGTGTCGTTGATGTGCTTGAAGTGATCGATATCGAACATGATCAGCGCCAGGCAGCGCTCGGTATCGCGCTCGTGCACACCGATCATGCGTCCTACCGTGTCGTTCATGTAGTGGCGGGAGAAGAGCCCGGTGAGCGGATCGCGAATCGAACGCTCATAGATGCGGTTGCGATCGCGTTCCAGGCCGCGGTACATATCCTCGCGCTCCACAGCCACCGCCAGCGGGGCATTGAGCCGGCCCAGCACCTCGTTCATCTCATCGCTGACCGGCACATCCTCTTCCAG
Source organism: uncultured Zetaproteobacteria bacterium (assembly GCA_964503475.1). Lineage (GTDB taxonomy): Bacteria > Pseudomonadota > Zetaproteobacteria > Mariprofundales > Mariprofundaceae > CAZCZU01. Next base: position 39,029 of record CAZCZU010000026.1, on the reverse strand, counting down.
CCGGAACATGGCCACGGCACGCAGACCCGACTCCTCGGTCACCGGCAGCGGGATGGCCAGGCCGACACTCCCCTCTTCGTCGCAGAGAACCTTGTCGAAATGGCTGTTGCTTCGAATCACCCCCATATCGCCATCGTGATTCATGATCGGCTGCAGGCAGCGTGGTACAACGCTTTCCTCACCGTGGTAGCGGTTCTGTGGCGTAAAATGAAGCACCGTACCGTCCGGCTCGACAATGAAGAACTCCAGCGAACTGACCGGCAACACATCGCGGGCAGCGAGATAAAAGTGCTCGGCCACCTGGCGGAACTCCCGGTAAGAGATCATCGTCTCCGTCGCCTCGCGCACGAAGCGGTTGAGACGCATCAGGCGCGAGATATCGGAATCGCTCCGGGTCATCAGATAAAGCCCGCACTGCAGCGTCTTCAGCTTGTTGATCATAAACGGCACCAGCGCACCGGCAATGATCGAGCCGTGCTGCGGCGCGATCGCTTTGATCGGGTATTGCTCCAGCGTCAGCATGCCGTGCAACAGAATCTCCTGGCTCGGCATATAGTGCTCATGGAACGGGCGAATATTCTCGAAATAGGACTCGTCGCGGGCGAAAAGACTCCACTCTTCGGTGAAGCCGCCGAAGATATCACTGGAAAAGAGAATGCCGCTGGCACGATCGAAGGTGCAGAAGGCACCGGGAAAGTGCATGTAGGGGGTGAAGATGAACTCCAGCGTCCGATCCGACAGTTCGAGCCGCCACTCATGCTCCTCCACCTGCCAGAACGGCATCTTCAGGCCGTAGTGTTTCAACAAAGCCGCTGCCCGCCAGTGGGTCACCAGCAGCGCATCATCACGCGTGACCATGGTATCGATATCGCGCATGGCGGCGGTGATATCCGGATCCTGATGATGGCAGACGAAGTAGCGGATATTATCGAAGGAGGTGACCTCCTTGATCTTGCGCAGCGTATGGCGAAAGGTGAGCTCGGAACCGGGATCGATCAGCACCGACTGGTCGCCGTTCTCGATCAGGTAGGCATGACACTGGAACACATCGTCCGGCAGGTAATGGCCCACCCACCATATCCGATCGGCAATCTGAATCGCCCGACTGGTATCGACCACCCCGGCATTGTTTGTCACTACACCCATCGCGTCTCCTCCCTTCCGCTGCAGGTATTCAGCAAGACATCATGATCTACCGCGTGGCAAGTGCCCCCCGACTCAGGGCAACCACCGCTGCCGGAATGACCAGCAGATTCAGCAACGGCACCAGCATCATAGCCATGGCCATGCCACCGAAGCCAAGGTAGAAAAACGGCCGTTCCCGCATCGCCCGACGACGCTCTGCAAACGCCCAGTCAAGCCTTGAGGCAGGCACATCCATCAGCTCGAAATTGAGGAAGCGGATGCCGGCATAGCCCCAGATAAGGGTAGCGGCCAGCTGGCCGACGACCGGCACCATGAAACAGGCCACGGCCAGGAGACCGAAACCGAGCAGCCCCAGCAACGGCCGCACACTGTTGCCCAGGCTCTCCAGGGCCAGAATCGCCCACCCCTTACTGCTTTCGGCCACCTCACGCCCCTCAAGTCGTTCGGTACGCACCGCCAGCAGATCGAGCCATGGCGCCACGGCCGCCGAACCCAGGGCGGTGAAGGAGACGATACCGGTGAGTGCCGCCAGCAAGGCGGCCAGCAACCAGACCAGCCAGGAGAGCAGGGTCCAGTACCAGGCATCCCCCTGCGGCAGCCAGAGAGCAGCCAGGTAGTCGGCCAGCCAGAAGACGCCGCCGGTGAGCAACAGCATCAACAGCAGCAGCAAACCCAGCATGCGCCATAGCACAGCCCGTAGCTGCGCCTCGCCCAGCAGCCTCTTCACACCTCCCAGCAGAAGCAGTGCACCTTCAATCATCGGCCATCCCCAGATCGGCAAGAATTCGTTCTGCAGCGGCAAGATCATCCGCCTCGACCATCACCCGTGCCTCGAAGAGCCCCGGCAGCGGCATCAGGCTGCTGATGCCGGCATTGTCGACCCGGAAAGCGATCCCGGCCGCCTCCAGCGCATCGGAGAGCACCTGCACGCTTACCTGATCGACGGACTTCATCAGCAACTGCATACGGACAAGCTAGAGCGATGCCACGCTTGACACCACCCCCCATGCATGAACGATTGCCGGCCATGACCCTACCCGTAGCCCCCGAAACACTGACCCGCATGCTCGGCAACATGCTGCCGGCCGATGCCGACGATGCCGATCTTTATCTCGAGCACTCGATGAGCGAATCGCTGTCGCTCGAAGAGGGGCGGGTCAAGCATGTCTCCGCCTCCACCAGCCACGGCATCGGTGCGCGCGTCATCAAGGGCGAGGTCTCGGGCCATGCCTACACCGACCGCCTGGAGACGGCGGCCCTGATGGAGTGCGCCAAGGCGGCCCGCTCAATCGCCGAAGGCGGCCAGCAGAAGGGCCCGATCGCCCTGCATGACACCCCGCTTCCCGGCCGTCTCTATACGCCGGAAAACCCGGCCCTGGCCATCGCCATGCCGGAGCGCAAGGCGCTGCTGGAGCGGCTCGATGCCCTGGCACGCAGCATCGACCCGCGCGTCAAACAGGTCTTCGCCAGTGTAAACGCCTCCTTCTCGGACATTCATATCATCCGCATGGACGGTGCCCACCTGCACGATGCCCGGCCGCTGGTGCGGCTGAACATCTCCGTTGTCGTCGAAGCGAACGGAAAGCGTGAAACGGGGGGCGCCGGCGGTGGTGGCCGCTTCGATCTTGCCCGCCTGCTGGAGGGCGATGAGGCCGAACGGCTGACCCGCGACGCGGTGCGCATGGCGCTGCTGAACCTCGAGGCCGAAGCGGCTCCGGCCGGCCCGATGCCGGTCGTACTCGGCCCCGGCTGGCCCGGCATCCTGCTGCACGAGGCGATCGGCCACGGCCTGGAGGGCGACTTCAATCGCAAGGGCACCTCCGCCTTTGCCGGCATGATCGGCAAGCAGGTGGCCTCCAAAGGGGTGACCGTGGTCGATGACGGCACCATTCGTGATCGTCGCGGCTCACTGAACATCGACGATGAGGGAACCGAGAGCAGCCGTACGACGCTGATCGAGGACGGCATCCTCACCGGCTACATGCTCGATCGCCAGAATGCCCGCCTGATGGGCATGCAACCGACCGGCAACGGCCGGCGCGAATCCTATGCCCACCCGGTGCTGCCGCGCATGACCAACACCTTCATGCTGGCAGGCTCCGACAATCCGGACGATATCGTCGCCTCGCTCGACCGCGGCATCTATGCCGTCAATTTCGGCGGCGGCCAGGTCGACATCACCTCCGGCAAATTCGTCTTTACCACCTCCGAGGCCTACCTGGTCGAGAACGGCAAGATCAAGGCGCCGGTCAAGGGAGCAACCCTGATCGGCAACGGCCCGGATGTGCTGACCCGTGTATCGATGATCGGCAACGATCTGGCGCTGGATGCCGGGGTCGGCACCTGCGGCAAGGATGGTCAGAGTGTACCGGTCGGTGTTGGCCTGCCGACCCTCCGGATCGATGAACTGACAGTCGGAGGTACCGAGGCATGAGCAATACCCTGACCGATATGGCCGCACGCCTGGTCGAACTGGCCGGCAAAAACGGCGCCGCCCATGCCGATGCCCTGGCCGTCAACGATACCGGCGACGCCGTGGCCGTCAGGGGTGGCAAGGTTGAATCGGTGGAGCGCGAGGATGCACGCGGCGTGGGCCTGCGCGCCTTTGTCGATACCGCCGACGGCCCCGCCTTCGCCTCCGCCTCCACCTCCGATGTCTCGGATGAGGGGCTGACACGACTGGCCGGGCAGGTGGTGACCATGGCCCGCATCTCGGCCGCCGATCCCGATGCCGTACCGCCCGTTGGAGCCGATCACCCCGATCTTGATCAACTGCGCCAGTGGAAAGCAGACAACGACTGCCCCGACTGCGGCTGGACGCTGCAGGAGGCGATCGATGCCGCTATCGACTGCGAAGCGGCAGCGCGCGGCTATTCGGACAAGATCAGCAACAGCGAGGGGGCCGAGGCCGGCTTCGGCACCACCCATGTGGCCTACGCCGCCTCCGACGGCTTTGCCGCCGATTATGTGCGTTCATCGGCTGGCCTCAGCGTATCGGTCATTGCCGGTGAGAACGACGCCATGCAGCGCGACTACGCCTGGCACCGTATGCGCCTGGCCGAACAGCTGCGCACGCCCGAGGATCTGGGCCATGAAGCGGCCCGACGCGCCGTGGCACGCCTGCACGGCTCCAGCATGAAGAGCGGACGCATGCCGATCATTTTCGAGCCGCGTATCGCCGCCTCCCTGCTCGGCCATCTGACCGGCGCCATCAATGGCCGTGCCGTCCTGCAGCAGCGCTCCTTCCTGGCCGATAGCGATGGTGAACAGCTTTTCCCGGAATTCATCACCATCACCGACGATCCGGATCATCCGGCCGGCATGGGCAACCGCCTCTTCGACGGCGAGGGTACCCGCTGTGAAAAGCGCAACATTATCGATCAGGGTCGCCTTACCGGCTTTCTGGCCGATCGTTATGCCGCCAAACGGCTCGGTATCGCCCCGACCGGCCATGCCCGGCGCGGCCTGACCGGCGATACCGGCATCGGCACCTCGAACCTGATCCTGCATCCGGGCACACAGACGCCTGCGGAGATCATGCGTGAGATCGGCCATGGTCTGCTGGTCACCGAACTGATCGGCTTCGGCGTCAACGGTGTCACCGGCGACTACTCGCGCGGTGCAGCCGGTTTTCTGATCGAGAACGGTGAGATCACGCGCCCGGTGCAGGAGATCACCATCGCCGGCAACCTGAAGGATATGTTTGCCGGCATCTCGCACCTGGGCAGCGATTTCACCTGGTTTGGCGCCAGTGCCGTGCCGACGGTCGCCATCGACGGCATGACCATCGCGGGGCAGTAGGAATTCATTCAACCAACACCATTGGGAGCAGATATGGGATATGACGTTTTCGGCGTGGGCAACGCCATCATGGATTTGCAGGTACGCTGCGACGATGCATTTCTGGAAGCCAACGGCATCGACAAGGGGATCATGACCCTGGTCGACGAAGCACGGCAGCAGGAGATTTTGAAAGCACTGGCCGAGCATCCGGTCAACCACTGCTCCGGCGGCTCGGCAGCCAACACCATCGTCGGTGTGGCCGATCTGGGCGGCACGGCGGCCTATGCCTGCAAGACCGGCGACGACGGCTTTGGCGACCGTTATCTCGAGGAGATGCAGAAGCTCGGCATCGCCATCGAGGTCAGGCAGGCGGGCGGCGTGACCGGCACCTGCGTTGTCCTGATCACCCCCGATGCACAGCGCACCATGCTGACCAACCTCGGCGTCTCCAGCACCCTCGCTGCCGATGACATCCGGGCGGACGAGATTGCCAAAGCGAAATACGTCTATATCGAGGGCTACCTCTTTGCAGGGCCGGATACCAAGGCCGCAGCCCTGAAGGCGATCGAGCTGGCCAAGGCACAGGGTGTGAAGGTGGCACTGACCATCTCCGATCCTTTCCTGATCGACATCTGCCGCGACGAGTTCTGGGAGCTGATCAAGGGCCCGGTCGACCTGCTCTTCTGCAACCTGGATGAAGCGCGCGCGCTGACCGGTGAGCAGGACCCTGTCGCATGTGCCCATGCCATCCACCAACATACCGAGAACGTTGCGCTGACGCTGGGCAAGGATGGCTCCATCCTGATGCACGAAGGCAAGGCTTTGCCGGTGGAAGGCGTCACGGTCGACGCCGTCGATACCACCGGTGCCGGTGACATGTATGCCGCAGGTGTGCTCTATGGCATCACCAACGGCCTCTCCTGGCAGCAGGCCGGTCACCTCGGCAGCCATGCCGCCGCCCGCATCGTAGGCCAGCTCGGCGCCCGCCTCGACCGCCGTTTCACTCGCGACGAGATCGAAGCACTGCTGGCATAATCGAAAGGAGGCTGAGGGCGCACTGGCGTCCTCAGGCCCCTTTTTTATCATCGCTAGCTGGCCGAAAAACTGCCCAGTACGCTATCGAGTTCCTGAGGCCCGTACGGCTTCTGCAGAAAGCCCACCTGCCCCCATTCCCTCGCATCCGCAATCGCTGCATCCTCGGCCATGTAACCCGAACTGAGAACGATCCGTGCCTCAGGGTCAATACGTTTCAGTTCCTGCATACAGGCAATACCATCCATCCCGGACATACTGACATCGAGCAGAACAATACTGTCCCGATGCTCCCGGTAACGCGCGATGGCTTCAAGGCCATCCGCTGCAGCCACGGTGTCATACCCCAGCATCTCCAGCATGACTACCGCCGCCTCGCGCAGCAGTTCATCGTCATCCACGATCAATACCTTGCCGTTTCCCCGGCTCTTCTCTTCCATGAGCACTTCCTTGTTTCCCGGGCGGCCTCCATGCCGCATAACGGGAAGAGTCATGCCACCAAAGGCAGCCGGAACAGCCTCCGGAAAAAGGCCTTCTTTTTCAATGGAATATCGGAAGCAGGTTAACGGAACTTCAGTTCGAGCAGACGACCGCCGGTATTGTCGGCGATGCGCTGGAAGGCCACCTTGGTACTCGAGTCACTGCTGGCCAGCGGCAGTGTAAATACCGGTGCCGGAATCTGGCTGTAGTAGACCTTGTCGGAGGGCGGCTCATCACCGATCAGCAGGTAGGCTCCGGGTACCGGTGCATTGCGGGCAATATCGCGAAATGCATGCCCAACCGTCTCGTCGGTACCGACGAAGGGGGCATCCTTCATCAGGTTATCGAACATCTCGCCCATGGTGCCGGTGTAGGTTCCGGTATGCTTGTCGCCATACCAGCTTACGGCCGACAGGCGCTTGCCCGAGCGCAAGGCGATCACGCGCAGCACCGGAATCAGGAAGGTGGTGGCGCCATGCATCGATCCGGTGGCATCGACCACCAGGTGCAGATCGCGGCCCGGCAGCTTGCGCAAACCTTCGACAAACAGCTCGAAATCGCGCCGTCCCTGGCCGTCGCCCCAGCCGGCACTGGCCAATACCTTCTCCATCTGCTTGCCGATGTCGGCACCGGCCAGCTGATTCATCTCCTTCTGCAATTCCTCGTTGCGGGACTGCAGCGCGGTCACCTGATGTTTCAGGTTCTCGATCTCATCGACCGTCTCTTTCGACTTGCCGCGCCCCTGCAGTTCGGAGGTAATGAGGATCAGGGCAAAAAGGAAAATAAAGGCGGCAAGCATCAACAGCGCCATATCCGAGAAAATCTCGTAAACGCTCTCCCCGCTCTGTCTGCGACGCACCCGCATCGGTTACTTTTCCGACCGTGTGCCGAACCAGCGGGCAAAGAAGCCCTTGCTCTCGTGGGCCACCTTCGAATAGCGGGCCTGCTGTGCGGCGATCTCCCACAGCGGGTCCTCCCTGGAGAGCGTCTGCAGTGTCTCATGCAGCGAACGCACCTGGTCGGTGAACTCTCTCATCTCGCTGCGGCTGGCACTGAATCCCTGCCGGATCAGTTCCATGCGTTGCTGCAACTGGGTCAGTTCCGCATCGAGCAGCTTCATTTCGCGCTCGCTGGATGGCTTCATGTCGCCCGAGGCATAGACCAGGCAGGCGCGCAGCATCATATCCTGCAGGCCATCGACACTGGAGTCGGTGATCCAGGCAAAAACACGCAACAGAACGCCGCCAAGAATCGAACCGAGCAGTGTGGTATAGAAAGCAACGCCCATACCGGACAAGGCATTTTTCAGCCCCTCCAGAAGCAGGGCATCGTTTTTGCCCAGTGCATCCAGCGCCCCGTTCAGGCCGGTCAGGGTCAGGGTCATGCCAAGCACGGTGCCGATCAGGCCGAGGGTGATCAGCAGGTTGCCGATCAGGCTGACAAACTGGCTGGTGCGATGCTGGGCTGCGAATTCGACATCGACCAGACCCTCGACGTCGAGGCGGCCATTCTGCTCGACGATAATACGCAACGACTGGATGAAGCGGTCCACCAGCCGCCGGCTGCGCCGTTCGGCCAGCCCCATGAGCCCCTTGGCCTGGATTGTGGCCTCGATCCGGTATGCGCGGAACCACTCGGCAGTGAGCGTCGCGCTATGGATAAAGCTGACCATCACCCCGATAGAAAAAAGGCCCAAAATGATCCAGGTGACATGCGTGGCATCATGGACGATAAAGTTCCAGGCATCGGCCTTCTGGTAGAGCATGGCAAAAACCGACACCGAAGCCACGGCCCAGATGGTCCACAATGCCAGTGTTTTCAATCCTCGCTGGTCAATCGCCTTCTGCTGCATACCTGTTGCCTCACTTCTCCTCAATCAGGGATGGGTTCAGATCGTTCGGGGCCTCAAGCCCCAGCATTTCAAACAGGGTGGCCGCCAGATGCGACAGCCCCGGCACGTCGGCAGGCGCATTCGATTCACCCGGCTGACGCAACTGATAGGAGCCATCGAAAGCCGCATCAAAAAGGATACAGGGCACCGGATTGATCGAGTGTTTGGTCGAGGCTTCATCCGCATCGCCTTTGGCCACGCGCATCTCATCGGCATTGCCATGATCGGCCGTAATCAGTGCCGATCCGCCACACTTCTGCAGGGCATCGATAATGCGGCCGACCGCAGCATCGACCGCCTCAACGGCGATCACCGCTGCCTCCGTGCGACCGCAATGGCCGACCATATCGGCATTGGCGAAATTGATCAGGCCGAATCCGTACTCACCCGATTCGATCAGCTCAACGGCACGTGCGGCAATCTCCGGTGCCTTCATCTGCGGCTTGTCGGAAAAGGTAATGCCTTTATCCGACGGAATCAGGATGTAATCCTCCATCGCCGGATCGAGCGGTTCACGGTAGCCGCCATTGAAAAAGAAAGTGACATGCGGGTACTTCTGGGTTTCGGTCAGACGGAACTGGCGAATGCCCTGATCCAGAATGCGCCGTCCGAAGGGATTCGTCACCTTGGTCGGCTGCATCAACTGCAGTGCCGGCAGGTTGCGATCCTCGTCGTACACCATCATGCCGGCAAACGTGACCGCAGGTCGCTGACCACGATCAAAGCCGTCGAACGTATCCAGGCAGAAGGCCTCGGTCAGCTCAATGGCACGATCACCACGGAAATTGACCATCACCACAGCATCACCGTCCTGCATTTGACCCACCGGGTCGCCCGCCTCATCGACAATCACAAAACCCGGCAAATCCTGATCGACGATGCCCGGATCGGCCTGACGGAAGTGGTCGATTGCCTGCTGCATATCGGTAAAATGGTTGGGGTTCCGGCCATGCACATGCGCATTCCAACCCTCCTCCACCTTGCTCCAGTTGTGGTCGCGATCCATGGTGATGGTTTCGCGCCCGCCGCCGGAGGCAAAACGGTAATCGCGATCCTCTCCGGCGTTAATCGTGTCGAACAATGTCTGCAGCTGTGCCACATACTGCTCGGCGGTCTGTACCCCGACATCGCGACCATCGAGCAGGGCATGCACGCGCAGGCGTGCCACGCCCTTGCTGTCCGCATAGCGGATCAGGGCAATGAAGTGGTCGATATGGGAATGGATACTGCCGTCGGAGAGCAGGCCGATCAGGTGCAGGGTGCCGCCACTGCTGCAGGGATCGATCACTGCCTTCAGGGCAGGTGACTGGTAAAAGGAGCCATCGGCGATGGCATTCTGGATACGGGTCGGCCCCTGATCGAGGATAGTGCCGGCCCCCATGGTCAGGTGCCCGACCTCCGAACCGCCCAGATCCTTGGCGGCGGGCAGACCGACATAAGGCCCATGGGTCAGAAGACGGGTATGGGCGTAATCACGCCACAGGCGATCGAAAACCGGCGTGTCCGCCTGGGCAATCGCATCCTCCGGACCACCCGAGCCAAGTCCCCAACCATCCATTACAATCAGCAATACAGGGCGATGCCCCGAAAAGTGTTCCTGCAATGACATGCCTACTCCAGTCGCATGCGAAGCCGGCCCTTCCGGCCGAAAGCGCCGCACAGATAAATTAAAGGCCCGGACAGCAAAGCTGCCGGGCCCCGAATCCACGCACTAATGAAATTAGTGGTTGTCGATACGGTTGGCCATTGCCTGGCTAGACAGTGCAACCGGCAGAATCAGACCCATGACCACGAAAATCATGAACGGAATAATAAAAGCTGTGAAGTGCATTTCCTACCTCCCGGAAACTCGATTGGAGGCAACATTATAGAGCGAAAACGCGATGGTCAACCGGTCTGCGGTGCAAACACGAAAGCATCGGCGTGGATTTCACTCATCGAGGCGCCGGCCATGAAGCAGCGATGGCGCATTGCATTGACGATCGGCGGGTCGCCGCAGAAGAACATACGCCACCCTTTCAGATCCCCGACAGCCTCAATCAGCACCTCGTCGATCTTACCCTGCATGCCGCCTTCAGGCACATCGCCATGCAGGACGCACGGCGTATAACTGACGTTGGCGTGCGCAGCCGCAAGCGCGCGCAATTCATCCATGTAGTAGAGGCCGGCGGTCGCCAGGCTAGCGTGGAAAATACGAATCTCACCGCTGTGTCCGGCAGCCAGTGCATCACGGACAATACCGTAAAGCGGGGCAAGGCCGGTACCGGTGCCGGCAAGCAGCAACGGCTGCTCCGGCTTGCCGGGCAGATAGAAGCAGTCGCCGGCGGCACCGTAAAACTCGAGTGTATCGCCACAGGCCAGCTCATCGCAAAGCCAGTTACTCATGATGCCGTCCGGCACCCGCTTGATGTGCAGCTCCAGGAACGACTCACTGGCGACACTGGCCAGCGAATAGCTGCGCACCAGCTTGCCTTCATCGCGCACCAGATTGATAAACTGACCGGGATAATAGGTAAAACCGTCCGGACGCTGCATGCGAATACGCATCACCGTCTCGTTCAGCCACTCTTTTTCAGTCACCGTAGCCTGCAGCGCCTCTGTCGCCTTCGAGGCCAGCCCCGCCTCCATATCCTCCTGCGGTTTGCAGACGCAGGCGAGAAAGTAGTTCTGGGCCTTCAGGGTATCCTTGATCCCCTCCTGCGAGGCAGGTGGAGGTGTGCCCTTTGTCGCCCGCAGCATGCAGGTCTGGCAGACACCGCTGCGGCAACTGGAAGGGAGAAGCACACCATGCCGGGTCAGACTGTCGAGCAGCGTTTCATCCGCTGCACAGTCGTACGTTTTTCCTTCAAAGGTGATAGTCGGCATGGTGCACTCCCTTGCACTTCACTTGGTCGTTGACCGCTTACTTGTCGAGTACGTCGTTACGGGTGCTCTCGGCGATGGCAATCACCTGACCGATCAACCCCTCATCGGTCACACCGAGCTCGGCCAGCGTCGAGCGCAGATGCACCAGGATATGATCAAAATGCGAGTCATTCAGCCCCATTTTTACCAGGTGCTTGTGACCGGCGCGCATATCCTTACCGGTGTAATTATGCGGTCCGCCAAAGGCCAGCGTCAGGAACGACTTCTGCTTGCTTGCCTGCTTGTCCATGTCCACACCTTCGAAAAAGCGCTTCACATAGGAATCGGCCAGCACACGGCGATAGAAGACATCCACTGCAGCATCGATCGCCGCTGCACCGCCCAGCGTATCGAACAGCGTAGCCTCGGGCAGCGTCGCATTTTTTCCGGCCAGGCTGGATTTGTCTGCCGTGCCGGCAATCAGCAGCGGCATGCCGAGGCCGAAAATGACAAAGATGATAAAGGGAATAATAAAAGCATCGAAATGCATGCGACTCCCCCTTAGCGATCCAGCACGTCGTTACGGGTGCTGTCGGCTACGGCAATCACTTCCTGGATCAGGTCGTCACCAACGCCGAGCTCGGCCAGAGTCGAACGAATGTGCGCCAGCACATGATCGAAATGGGCATCATTCAGGCCCTGCTTGACCAGGTGCTTATGACCTTCGCGCATATCCTTGCCGGTGTAGTTGTTCGGGCCACCGAAAGCAAAAGTCAGGAAACCTTTCTGCTTGGCAGCCTGCGTCTCCATATCCACACCTTCGAAAAAGCGACTGATGTAGGGATCAGCCAGCACACGACGATAGAAAATATCGACAGCAGCATTGACGGCACCTTCGCCACCCAGACGTTCAAACAATGAGCTCATAAGTTCCTCCTCTGATTCGCACCCCAGGCATTACCCCTAAAAGATGCATCTGCGGTGCACGTTAAAGCGCTGGACAAAACATGTCAACAAGATATATCTTTCTGGAATGCAACTGACGCTCTACACCGACTATTCGCTACGTGTGCTGCTTTACCTGGCCATGCATCGCGACAGACTCGTCACCATTTCGGAGGTTACCGAAGCCTACGACGTGTCGCGCAATCACATGGTCAAGGTGGTCCACAACCTGGGGCAGCTCGGCCTGATCCAGACCATTCGCGGCAAGTCCGGTGGCATGCGCCTGGCACGTGACCCGGAAGAGATCATTGTCGGTGAAGTAGTCCAACAGACCGAACCCCACATCAACCTGCTGGAGTGCTTCGACAAGGAGACCAATACCTGCCCGCTGATCAATGCCTGCAAGCTCAAGCACCTTCTCTTTCAGGCACGCCGCGGCTTCTTTGATGTCCTGAACCAGAAAACCCTGGCCGACATGCTTTGACAGCGCTTGTCGGGGACGCACCGGCCGTTACAATCTCCAACCCATAAAAAATCGTTTCCGGAGCGCTGTCAAACCCAAAGGCTTCCGGAGGCTTCAAACAAACCCGGCAATGCAAGGAACCGACATGCTCTCCAACCTCACCCAACAGATCAAAGCCCGTCATATCGGACTACTCGCCATGTGCGGGCTGGCCTACATCTTCTTTCACCTGTTTCGCCTGGACAATTTCGGCATCGAGGAGGGAGCCGCGCGCGCCCTGCTGATCAACTGGTCGGTCATCCATCAGATCGCCAGTCCCGTTGGCCTGTTCGGCACGCCCGACCTGCGTGCCATTCTTTTCATTCTGCTCGACCTGCACTGGGCCGGCGACCTGTTCGCCGCCAAGGTCTTCACCATGCTGATCCTGTTTGCCGGCTCGCTGATGCTCTATCGCTGGGCCGAGAAAGAGTACGGTCAGGAAGCCGCCATGATCGCCACCGGCCTGCTTCTCGTCGCCCCGATCAGCCTGATGCAATCCGACAGCATCGGTGGTGGCATTTACATGCTGGCCGCCTTTGCCGTGATTCGCTGGCTGGATGAGAGCTCGCGTAAATCGAAGCACTCGGTTCCCAGCTTCCTCTTCCTGCAGGGGTTGCTGGTCGCCTTCGCCATCAGCATTCACCCGATCGGCTTCGCCGCCGCACTGGTACTTGCCTGGCAGTGGTATCAGGAGAAGGAGCAGGCGCCGGAGAAGCGCCGCAACCAGCTGATCATGCTGGGCATCTCTACTGTCGTCATCCTGCTGCTGCGCTGGGGATGGTCCGACCTCGCCGCCACCGATACCAATATGCTGCACACGCTGGGCAATGCCCTGCTCGGCCCGGATCTGATCCATGGCCCGGGCACCTGGGGCGTCGGCCTGATCATTGCCGACGTACTGCTGCTGGCCATCGCCTTCCACCTCTACCGGCGCAACCAGGATACACTGAGCCTGATCCTCATCGCTGCCTCGCTGATCGGCCTGGTGCACGCCGACGAGACCTGGGCCATGGTCGCATTCGCCACCACCCTCTACCTCGGCGTACCGTTGCTGATCCAGCTCAACCAGCGCTTCGGCTGGGCCGGCATCATCGGCAAGCGCGGCATCGTGCTTGTCCTGTTCATGGTGATCGCCACAACCGCCATGACCACCGACCGCAAATACCAGCAGATTCGCAACCAGCAGCTGCTCTCCGATTCCGATGCTGTCATCGCCGTCCTGGCCCACGAAGCCGAGGACACCAAGCAGCCATTCCTGGCAGCCAGCCAGTGGCCCGGCCGCACCCTGCTGGCGACCCGTCGTGATGTACTGCCCCTGCCCCCTGCACAGGGCGATGCCATGGCTTTCCGCAAGCGCATTGGCAACATCACCCACATGATCTTCGATCAGAAGCAGCCGCAGAACCGGGAGCTTGCCCAGCAGGCCGCCTCGCTGAGCCACTACCTGCAGACCATTGCCATTCTGCCGGGCGGTGTGGTGCTCAAAGCGCGCATTCACGACAAGAAAGCCCAGCAGCATCCCGCGCCGATACACCCATAAGCAAACGGGCCGGCCACTCGCTGTGAGTGACCGGCCCGTCTTAAGCTGGCAACGGTCGCTTACTGTTTCGGCTTCAGCCTCGTGAACTGCTTACCGTCGATTTCCAGAACCGCTGCCTTGTCCGAGACCGAGATCAGCCGGATACCCTCGAAGCTCTCTCCCGGCAGCAGCGATTTCTCCTGCCCATCCAGCTCGATGTTGATGTACCCCTTGGCAAAATAGGTAACCTTCAGACGCTGCTCAAGCGGCTTCGCCGCCTCCTTGCCCGGGGTGCTGCCCTCATGTGGCTTAACCGACTGCTCCCCCTCCAGTTGCAAATGCCTGATTTCGGCCCGGTCACTGATTTCCGGAGTCACAATCCAGACTGCGGTGGCCAGGGCAATGCAGATCACGCCGATCACGATGCGATTGAGCAGCATCAGGGAGACGACGGCCATGAGCACCAGCAAACCGATCAGAACGAACAGAATCGTGCTTACATGGGGCAGAAGTGTGACCGGCAAAGCGGTTACGACGGAATCAAGCATACGAGCCTCCCTTAATCAGATGCGACAGGAAGGCAACCTTATAAGTGCACGCCATGCATGCAAACCATCTTCTTCAATCAGCCGGCCCCCTCGCCAACTGATCACCGTGCACCAGAGCCGCCTTCGCCCAGCACCTGCCGGATCGCCTGACTGAACTTCTCAATCGTAAACGGTTTGTTGATCAGGCGCTCCTCACTGGAAAGCGGCCCGAATTCACGGCTGAAACTCTCGTTATCCGATCCGCTGACGTAGATGACCGGCGTATCACCTCCCAGGCTACGTATCCGCCCCATCGCCGCCACACCACCCAGCCCGGGCATCACGATATCCATAATAATCAGCCCGATCTCGCGTTGATGCTACCGGTACAAATCCACCGCCTGCTCACCACTTTCGGCCACCAGCACACGATACCCCAGGTGTTTGAGAATCAGGTGGCCAATTTCACATACATGGCTCTCATCATCGACCAGCAGCACGGTTTCACCTTCACCACGCAGCAACTCATGCCTGAACTCGACATCTGCAGAGTTTGCCCGGCCGGCAGAGAGAGGGAGATAGATGTGAAACGCGCTCCCTTCTCCGGGCGTGCTCTCGACCTCGATACAACCGCCATGCCGCTTGATCGCCCCATAGGACATCGCCAGCCCCAGACCGGTTCCGGCGCCGATGCCCTTGGTGGTGAAAAAGGGCTCGAAGATCTTATCAAGCTTGTCCGCTTCAATTCCAACCCCATTGTCGCAAATGGAGATTCGGGCGAGATCCTGCTGCCGGATATCAGGATGCCTGGCACAAAACGCTTCATCTGTATGGAAGCGTTCGATTCGGCAGATGATTTCCGCCCTCTCCACATCCCTTACCGCATCACAGGCATTGCCGAGCATACTGATCAGTACCAGCTGCAGCCGGGAGCGATCACCGTGAATGGCCAGCGCCTCATCCCTGCATTCCAGGTGCAGGTGAATCGTTTTCTTCATATCGACCTGCTGCGCCTTGATACTCTCGGCAACCAGCCCGTGCAGTGCTTCGTCGCGCATCTCCACCACATCCCGGCGGGCAAACATGAGCAACTGCTTGATCGTCTCGGCCGCACGCATTCCCAGCATTTCAATATTGTGAATGCTTTCCAGTCCGCGCCGGGAGTGCGCCAGCTCCTCCTTGGCCAGAAAGGAGTTCCCCAGGATTCCGGCCAGGATGTTATTAAAATCGTGCGCAATGCCACCGACCAGCGTACCGACGGCATCCAGTTTCTTTGCCTGATTCAACTCCTCTTCCAGCTGCTTGCGCTCACTGATGTCCTGCTGCATGGAGACGTAATGGGTGATGACTCCGCTCTCTCCCCGGATCGGGGCAATGGTGGAGAGAACCGGGTAATAGCTTCCGTCCTTGCGTCGGTCGATCAGCGCGCCATGCCATATGTCGCCCTGACGGATTGTTGCCCATAACTGCTCATAAAGTCTCTTGTCCTGAGCCTCGCTTTTCAGGATCGATGGGTTTTGTCCACACGCCTCGTCGAACGAATAGCCGCTGATGCGCGTGAATGCCGGGTTGACGTATTCGATGGTTCCCCTGTGATCGGTGATAATGACGGCTTCCCCGGCCTGTTCCAGGGCCTGTCCCATAATCGTCAGGCCTTCACTAACCTGCCGTACCCTGTTGTGCATTCGCTGCGCGTAGAGACCGAAGATCAAAAGAAACATAAGCAACAAAAGGTCGCGCCATGGAAATTGCACGTATACAGCTTCGGAGCCATCCCCTTTCCGGTGTCCGACTGCAAGCTCGATCCAGAAATCGACCGCGCCGATCGCACCCGCCATGACAAGCGCAATGACAATAAAGTGGCCACTCCCGATCAGCTGTTTTCCCGATGCCTCCATCCGCATTATCTGACTGTAGCACAAATCCATGCGGGAGATGTTTCATGACGCCTGTCCGCAGCAGACAAAAAAAACGCGCCGTCCGGCGCGTTTTACATCGGGTGCCGCAATTCCTACTCCCCGTGGTGGTCGCCCTTGTGGTGCCAGAGATGAAAGAAGAGCGCTACGGCTATACCGAAGAGACCACCCAGCACACCGAAGCCTCCGAAAACCGACATCACCAGCAACAGTGGAGTCATGCTGCCACCGATAATCTGCGGCAATGTGACGGCGAGCAGGACGCAACCGACGACCACTGCCACGCCGTAGAATTTCATCTGTCGTTTCCAGGTCTGTACCAACGGTCCATCCTCCTCACTGTTTTGACAACCTGCTGCTGCAGGTCTGCACATGATAACTCGCATCCGGCGCATATGCATAAAAAAAGGCGGGGATCGCTCCCCGCCTCTTTTGGCTTATCCAGTTATCCGCTTACTGACGAATCGGAGCGCGCGGGTTACCCGGAGTCATCGGCTTGGCACCCGTCAGGAATGCGGCAGCGTTAGCGATGTCCTCGTCCGTCATATTCTTGGCAACAGCAGCCATCTGACCCTTGAAGTCATTGGTGCGGGAGCCGTCGCGGAACGCGTTCAGCTGGTTAACCAGGTATACGAAACGCTGACCACCAATCGCCGGGTAAAGACGACCGGCACTGCGACCGTTAAAGTCGTGGCAGCTCATGCACGCCGGAACACCGTGATCCGGCAGACCGTATTGTACGATAATCTGACCCTTGTACGGGGTACCGACGGTGTTGCCAGCCTCAGAGAGCTGATCCAGATCAGAACCCATGAACGGGGTCTTCAGCGTATGCACATAGGCAGCTACATCACGACGCTCCTGCTCGGTCAGACCCTTGGCAGTGTCATTCATGACGAACATGGTGTTGTCCGTACGCTTGTCGGTAGCGAAATCTGTCAGCTGCTTGAGAACGTAGGTATCTACCTGGTAAGCAAGACGCGGGGTGCCCATGTCATCGCTACCCAGGCCATCCACACCGTGGCAGCTCTGGCAAGCCGATACGGCATCGCCCTTACCATTCAAAAAGATATTACGACCATTATCCACGTCGCCCATGGCTCCTTCTGCCGAAGCCAGAGACGCGAAACCGAGAACCATTGCAAGCGCGCAAGCCGCGCCCAGCACGTGTTTCATATCCATCCCTCCGTGATCCTAAAAGTTATTCGTAGACTGCTTATTTTTTCTGCTTGTTCTGGGCAGTAATAAACATCAAGGCTGCGATACCGAATGCGCATGCGGCGATAATGCCGTACATCAGCCAGATAGTGTCATTCTGAAAGTTGACAGAAGCTTCGATAAAGTGTCCCAGCACGTTGACCTCCCTAATTAAAATTCCTTAATTAAGCACTGCATCCTGCAGAGGCAATTTCAAAAGGCAAGCATTAAATCGTATGGGCCATAGCCTCTGATTCGATCAGCATCGCTCCGGAAAGGAAAACAAACAACCTGATCAGAAATATACCCCTGCCCTGTAAGTGGTGATGGTGCCTTGCTTCGTCGCCGCCCGCAAGCACCTGTTTACCGGCCTGAATCTGCATGACATACAGCGTATAAAGGCCGAGCACGAAAATCAGATGAGCCCAGATCGCAAAGGAGAAGAGCTCGCCCTTGTCGATCAGGCGATCGATCCAGTCGTGGGTCATGTAGAGGTACACGGGAAAGACAAGGTCAAAAAGCATGACCGATGCCATCAAGGGAATATGCAACATGTGACGATGGCGCAGCATCCAGCCCAGGGCCATCACGGCAAAGCTTGCGAGTACGAGTATGACAGACATCGGCATGCGCAGGATATTACCCCCGCCATTCGGGGAAGTCATGCCCGATTCGGGGGCATTAGATCTGCTTGCGCGCCCGCGCCCGCCCGCTATCCTCCCGTGCATGTCTGAACAAACGTATGCCCCCAACGAACATCGTTATCTCGTCAAATTCCTGATCATGTCGGTGGTCTCCTTCTTTGTCGGCACCGTGCATGGCCTGCTGCAGGTGATCCCGTCCATCCGGGCCTGGCTCGACTCCATCGGCAGCCCCTACGGCGGCCCGGGGCACATGATCGACCCGCTGGCGCATGCGCATATCAATCTGGTCGGCGGCGTGACCGTGCTTGGCATGGCCGTCACCTACTACATGCTGCCCAAGATCACCGGCAAGCCGATCCACTCGCTGCGCATGGCCGAGCACTCCTTCTGGTGGACCACGATCGGTGTCAGCGCCTTCTATATCTCACTGATGATCTTCGGCATCGTCGAGGGCAACCTGTGGCTCTCCGATCCGGCTGCCGTGCCGGCTATCCACCGCTTCTACGGCCCGGTTATCTCAATTGCCGCCACCGTGCTGGCCGTCGGCTTCTGGGTCTACCTCGCCAATGTCCTGCTCACCCTGAAGGACATCTACAAGAAACCGTCATGAGGCTGGAGTGCGGCTGCCCTTCCGAGTATCCGGAATGGGATGGCAAGGATGTCGACCTGGGAGGCGTGCTGGCCCACCAACAGAAGGCGCCGATGTTCATGCACATGCCGATCGGCTTCGAAGCCAAGCTGGATATGCAGTTCAAGGACATCAAACGCCTGGATCTGCACGAGAAGTGGCCCGGCTTTGTCCTGACCGAAACGGGCATGTTCCGTGGTCGTCTTCTCTGTCCGCTGGACGAGGAGCATTCGCCGGCCCGCAGCATTATCCGCCTGCCGCGCCCGTTCAACCTGCGGGTACGCGTCTACCATGGCGATGTCGGCGGCGTACGCACAGCCATTGCCGAGATGCAGAGCGAACTGCTCAACGAGGCGCGCATGCCGAAGAGCCTGTTCCTCAGCTACCTGACCTGCCCGCGTTGCCAGGAAGAGCGCGGCGGCATGCGCGTCATGCTGCTTCGCCAGTGGGAACACAGTGCCAAGCTCGAGCGACGTATCGCCGCACGCAACCGGCAATCCTCGTAAGCATGCTTCGTCGGTCCCTCGCCGGGATTTTCTGACCTTTCAGTTGATATTTCCGGCAGGAGAAAGGGCCGGATCATCGCCCTTATTTCGCAGCCGACTCGCTTTCGGCCTTATCGGCCTTGAACCAGGCGATCAGATCGGCCCGGTCGCGCGCACTGATCGGCAAGCGCACCATTTCGGTATTCGGCTTGATGGCACGCGGATTACTGATCCAGGCATCGAGTGCAGCCGCATCCCAGTGGCTGAACGGCACGCCGGTAATGGTCGGCTTGCGCCCATAGATTCCTTTCAGCCCCGGACCGATACGCTTGCTGGTGCGATCAAGGTGGTGGCACGGCGTACAACGCACTTCGGCAATCACCTTGCCTCGAGCCGGATCAACGGCAGCTGCACCGGCCATGGCCTGTTGCACGGGTATTAGCAGCAACAGGGCCGCCGGCAAGGCTCTAGTGAGCCGCATTGGCTTCCGGAGCCAGACTGAAGAGCAGCTCCGTCTCCTTGCCCTTGCGCATCAGGCGCACATGCAGATGATCGGTGGCAGGGTCATCGACCGGCAGAGCCCGGCGAAACACGCCCAGCGCCCCGTCGGGAATCGCCTGACGCCACCCGGAGCCATCCGTTCGGATATGAACCAGAAGGTCGGACATGAAGCCCTTCTGCTGGCGATTGGCAATGACCAGAAATTCGTTCATACCGCTACGCACCGGTGACGGACGGGTCTCGATCGAGACCGTGATATCCTCCCAGCTCTGCGGCGCAGGCGCCCAGGCCTCACTACCACAGGCGGAAAGCAGCAACAGAAGCAGCGTTACGATCAGACGTTTCATTGGACCACCTTCGCATGGGATTCGAGGTACCGCAGGATGCGCTCCTGATCGGCTCCGCTTACGACCGGCAGTCCGCGCTGCACGATATGCTGGCGCATACGGGAAACCACGGCCGGCCATTCGACAGCGAGGTGCGCATCCGGATGCGGCGGCGCGTGACATTGCGAGCAGTGCTTCGAGAACACCTTGAATTCGGCCGTATCGCTGTCGGGATAAACCTGGGTGACAGTGGCCGCGTCATTGCTGCACGCCGCCAGCAGCAATAACCCCAGCCACGTCACCATTCGCTTCATTTGGGCATATCCACATCATCGTAATCGTCGTTTTCCTTGTCGCTGTCGAGGCGACCGCCTTTATCGGACCCGTACAGGCCGACCATGAAATAGATAAAGGTGGCAGCAATCAGGAAATAGACAATGGCTGCCAGGTGCCCCCAGGTAAACCATGGCCGCGGATGGTCGGGACGATCACCCCAGAACGGCAGGGTCAGACCAAAAGCAACCAGAAGCACCATCACCACAATGGCGATAAACCACTTCGGCACCCGGTTCTGGGACTCGGGAATCTTTTCGACCAGCTCCCAGTCCTCCAGACCGCGCTTGTTGCGCCGCTCCTCCTCCGAGGCATACCCGAAATGATCCTCGGGCTCCTTGCCCCATTCGGTCTTGACCGCCTTCGGGTTCTCCTGCTTGTTCTCCTCGTCAGCCATGTTCACCTCCGGAAGCGTAGTGGCGCACCTCGAACGATTCGTGCCAGCCCTGTGTCGAATTAATTTCGATATAGAAGCGATGCAGCCCCTTGGACATGTCCTTGCTCAGACGCAGCCCCACATCCTTGCGGCCCACCGAGTCGAAGTGGATACGGGCGTGCTCCAGGCTGTACTCATTCGGCGCAAGTCCCTTGATGCGAATCTGCATGTCGGCCGGATCGTACAGCTTGTGTGCCACATTGATGCGGTACTCCAGCCCGCCCCGGCCGTGGTCGTCCTTGGACTGCTCGACGGTAAACCAGGCCGGCTGGTAATTGACCACGCCAATCGCAAACAGGATCCCGCCCAGCACGGTGAAGGTTGTGGCCGCCTTGGCCCGCGAAAAGAATGAGCCGACCGCACCGCGCTGGCGCTTGCCCTCGCGATCGCCAATGGCAAAGCGCAACAATCCGGATCCCTGCAGCTTTTTACTGCGTTCGTGCAGATGGTCACAGGCAGTGATGCACTCGCCACAGTTCACGCAGCTGTCGAAGACATCGCTCTGGCGCGGATCAAGATCGAGGAAGCAGGAATCGACACAGAAGTGGCAGTTGGCACAGTCATCGGAACGATTGGCATCGTACTGGATGCGCAGGGTATCGCTGGTCTTGAACGAATGCTGCCATACCCGGTAGATGCACATGTACTTGCACATCAGATGCCGGATGACGGCAATATCGAGCAGCATCACGGCCACACAGACGAAGTAGATCCAGTGCAGCGATGAGGCAAGCCGCGCATCTTCCTGGAAGGTGATCAGGGACCAGATCGCCTGCGGCGGGTAGAAGTAGAGCAGCGGAATCAGGGCATAGAACATGGCCGCCAGCAATAGCGCCATGCCGAGAATCGCCTTATTCAGCAGTGAGCGCCGGCGCTCGGCCACCCGCATACGCTCCCCGCTCATATCCATCACCTTGGCACGGCGTCCGAGCAGTTTACGGGTCAGTTCATTGGCCCATTCCGAAACGGTGTTCTGCGGACACATCCAACCGCAAAAAACTGCTCCGACCAGCGAATACATCATCACCAGCAGGCTGGCGATGAAAATCCAGAAGCCCATGACGATAAAGATGTCGGAGAACCAGACCTGGTGATCCAGCAGCACGAAGGCACCTGCAACCGGATCGATGCGGAACAGCCCCGATACGGGGATCAGGATAAAGACCAGCAGGGTCAGATACTGAGAGAGTCGACGCCATCGATGCAGATGCTTGCTTGCCGGCGCCTGTTCAACCTGAATGGAAATCTTTTTCAGGGCTTCATTGGCTTGCTGCATGACCGTATCTTACTCCTGACCCGCATCCGTTGCCAGCGGACTAATCGCCCGTAAACGTGCCTGCCATTCGCCGGAAGCCTTACGATCGCCCTGCTCACGCTTCAGCCGCATCATGGCCCGCACCGCATCGGCATGATCGGGGCGAATGCTCAGAATACGTTTCAGCGCCGTCTCCCGATCGAGCCCCGGCGGCAGGTGTCCGTCCAGGGAGGCGAACATCCGGTCGGCCAGGGCAAAACCGGCCCAGCGATCTTTCGGATTCGCCTGCCAGGCCATGCGTGCCATACGCGCGGCAAGATCGGCGCGTCCGGCCAGCTCGGCCACCCACAGGCGGGCATTCATCCCCACCGTGGCATAGGCACGCCCGAACTGCATTTCATCTTCTGCAGGCACTGCCAACTCCTGTCGAGCCATTCCCTCAGGCACACGCCAGCTGAACAGCCAGCGCAGCAGCCCATCCAGATGTACGCCGTCACCGTATCGTACCTTCGGCAGGGCAAATTCGATGACCGGCGCCCACTCATCCTGCAGCGGCACATGCATCGGGGGAATCCTGCCCCAGTATCGGCCAAGCCAGGTCCACACCCCTTCCCCGCCACTGAGGCTTGCAAGCTCTGCCGGCGTCAGGCGGGCGGCATGCGCCAGCATATCCGTCGCCCGAATCGCCCCCCCCTTACGCCCGACAAGGGCCATGCGGTAGCCATCGACAAACACCACGGCCGAGGGAAACACCTGCCGGAAAGTCTGCATCACCACCTGCATCGAACGGATATCGAACTGGTTCAGTGCCAGCCACTGCACGAAGATACCGCCCTCGTTAAGACGCTGATCGGCGCGATGAAACTGCTGCAACGACAACAGGTTGGCCCGACCGGCCATATCGGGGTGAAACAGGTCGCCGACAATGACATCGTAGTGATGCGCGTCGAGACGCAGGAAACGGCGGGCATCGTCATGCACGATATGAATGACTGACGGTGCATCGTCATTGACCCTGGCAAACCAGTGCGAAGCCGCTTCGATCGCCCCTTCGGAAAGCTCCACGGCCGTACGCTGCAGATGCGGCTGCGGCAGCGATCCTGCCGCCGTGATCCCTGTCCCCAGACCCAGGAAAAGAATCGAGCGGGGATGCGGGTGCAGCAGCAGCGGCAATCGCGCCTGATTCTTCTGCACCGCCACGGCTGTGGGATCACTGGAGGCATCCATGCGCTGCAGATCGGAGAGCAGCAGTCGCTGCCCATTTTCACGTGCCACGACATGGGTCAGTGAAACAGCATCTTCATGGCGATAGAGATCATGTGTGTCCGCCAGAGCCGGCAGCAAGCGGGACACCTCGGGCAGCTGATGCACCGGCCAGATCAATGCCAGCAACAGGGGCAGGGCCAGCCATCCGATCGGCCTTGCCCAGCGCAGGCCGCAAACCAGCAGCAGTATCGTCGCCACCGCCAGCGTGCCACCGCTGCCAAGCCAGGGGATCAGCACGAATCCGGCCGCCAGGGCTCCAAGGGCGGCACCGATGCTGTTGGCACCATACCACCAGCCGCCGCCAAGTCCGTCGTCGTCAAAACGATGCGCCAGTAGCGGCAGCCAGGCACCGAAGGCGATGGTGGCCGGAAGCGTGCAAAGGGCGATGACCCCTGCCTCGGTCAGCATGGCAACGGCAAGGGAATCAAAGGATGCGTCATTGGCCCAGCGACTGACAAACGGCAACAGATAGAGGCTTGCCAGGGCGGTCAGTCCGGCGATGACGGGCAGAAGGGTCAGCGTGTTGCGCCCATGCAGCCGGCGAGCCAGCAGGCTCCCGCTGCCGATACCGATCAGGAACACCGCCAGCAATACCGCCAGCACATATTCGGTACGCAGCAGTACCATGCCGTACATACGGGTCCAGACAATCTCGAGTATTAGTGCCGCGGCACCAATGCCGGCATAGGCCAGCAGGTCGGACAGCGGCGGCAGCTTCGCATGCCCCCTTGCCTCGGGGCTCTCCTCGCCTGCAGCAATGCGCGACGAGAGCAGCATCGCAACCCAGGCAATCATGATACCCAGCCCTGCCACCAGCCAGGTGGCATGTTGCCAGCCGACCAGCGGCAACAGAGCCAGCGGCAGCAGGGCACCGGCGGCAGCACCGGCGGCATTGACGCCATACATGCTGGCAAGCGACACCGCATGCGCGGCACGCAGAATCAATGGAAAAGCAGCCCCCATGGCCAGGGCCGGGAGCAGGAGCACCGCCAGGGATGCCGTTCCCTGCATTGCCTGCCAGGAAGAGAGTGCCATGCCGGAAGCGATTCCGGTCAGCAGACGATCGACCCCCTGCATAATCAGCGGCAACAGCAGGGCAAACAGGGCCACCCCTCCCTCACAGAGTGCGAACAGTCGCAGGGCACGGGCCGGTGAAGGTCGGTAATGCGAGGTGATAAAGCTGCCGATCCCCAGCCCCAGCATGAATGCGGCCACAGTGATCACCACACCGAAAATGCTGATACCGAACATCAACGACAGCATGCGTGTCCACAGCACTTCGTAGGCGAGTGCCGTGATGCCTGATGCCGCATAAAGCAGGAGCAGCATGCGTCCGCTCTGGTTAGGGGTCATGCCGGCAAAAAATTGGCGGTCAGTAGGGCCAGAACCAGACGATCGAGGTTACGGCATGGGCGATGGCCAGCGTAATCGTCAGGCCGGCCGAGATCATATGGGCAACATAGACCTGCTTTTCAAAGACCACCATCGAAATACCAAGGCCACCGGTCGTAAAGAGGCCAATGAGCAGGCCAACCCCCATCAGCAGCAGAATCTGCTGCTTGCGCTTGTCGCTGATTTTTCTCTGCGCACTGACGCCATCGTCCTGTTGCTGGACAAAATTCTGCATCACCGTCTCGGCCGAGGATGAAGCCGGTTCGCCTGCGGCATGTGCCGCCAGCGGCAGCCACATCATCATCAACAGAAGAAACAGACGTGCCATCACTTCTCACCCTCACCAGGCTGATCTTCATCCTTTCGCAGTGCATGGCGCCAGTAGAGGATCACGGCAAGAATCATCGGTGCGAAAACCATGAAGAAGAGAAACACGAAAATGGTCCATGGCGTTTCGATCGTAACGTGCAGGTAGCGATAGCTGTCCACCGCCCATGCCGTATCGGCCATGCCCATCGTCAACAGCAGCGCAATGACCTGCCAGATTAGCCTTAACTTCATTATTTTCCTCCGGAACCGGATGCCTTCGCCTCGACTGCGCATCGGAAGCCGAAAAAGTCCGAAGCGTAGTTGGGCAGGGAGTAGTTGCGGTGATAGGTCGAGGTTGTGAACGGATCGCTCTTCCACGATCCACCGCGCCGGACGCGATAGAGCAGCTTCTCCTTCTCCTCGGATCCCTCTTCATAGGTCTTGTCGTTGAGCTTCGGTTTGAAGATGGTCTTCTTCGCCGTCGAGCCGGGATAAGGTGTAAAGATATCGGCGGTCCATTCCGAAACGTTGCCGGCCATATCCATCACGCCAAACGGACTGGCTCCGGTCGGATAGGCCGTCACCTGCGAGGTGTGGCCGACGGCGTAGTAGGTATTCAGCCGCTCGGGGTGCATGCTGTTGCCCCACGGCCAGCGACGTCCATCCGTACCGCGGGCGGCCTTCTCCCACTCCGCCTCTGTAGGCAGTCGTTTGCCGGCCCATTTGCAGTAGTCGCGGGCATTGTACCAGGAGACCAGGGTCACCGGATTCAGCTTCATGCCGGTCGGGATCTTGCCCTCCTCCCAGTTCAGTGGCGGACGGTAATGCTCTGCCGCCACAAAACGGGCATACTGGGCCTGGGTGACCGGATATTTGTCGATCTTGTAAGCCGGAAGCTCCACCCGGTGCTGCGGATGATCCTCGGCATTGGAGCGCGGATCATCGGTCCCCATCAGGAATACGCCGGCCGGAATCGTGACCATTTCGTCAAGCTGCTTCCACTTCTCTTCCGGCAGCAGGGCTCTGGCTTCAGCCACCGTATAGGTTGGATATTCGTGTTTGCGCTCTTCGTGCTGTTCCTGACGGGTAATCTCTTCTCCGGCTGCACGAATGTGTTCATGCATATCCGCAGGATCATACCCGGCCTTGGCCCGCATCTCGTCCAGACGCAGCGTGCCAAGATCCATCACGTGCAGGGATCCACCGATCATGGCCGCGGCAATACAGGTGACCAGTGTTGCCATCAGTACACGTTTGCGACGCTGCTTCTCTCGTTCCGATAATTTAATGCGCTTCATAATCAGTTTTTGTCCGAATCGTCCTCGGGGAGGGGGGCGCTATCACCCTTGAACTGAATGCTTGAGTCCCAGCCCATTTTGCGCCGGATGAACAGCTCTCCGATCACGCCGCCAAAGGCGCAGAACTCCATCATCAGGATGACGAAGAAGCCCCATAGGGGCCAGGGAAGCAGCTTCACACCCTCGGGAAGGGGGTGGTACACACTCTCGTAATAGGCCATGACCAGCACAGCCAGTGGAGGAAAATGCGCCAGATACTTGCCGCCGAAACCATAGATCATGCCGATGACGATACCCGATGCAAACGGCAGAATGGTCATTGCCGTCAGCCAGGCAATGCCAAAGCCCTGCAGTCCCTGGTACCACTCGATGCGGACCCCAAGCAGCTGCAGCCCGGAATCGATGAGCAGGAATCCGCATGCGAAGGCCGCAAATCCTCTCATCCATTTCGGCCCCCAGGAAACCTTGGGTGCGGAGGGTGTTGCCTTCTGCTCAGTCATCAGCCGTCGTCCTTGCCTGTAAGTTTCTTGTGTTCCGCCTTGCGCGTCTGCTCAAGATACCAGTCTTTGACCTTCATGCTTGCAAAGTAGCGCGCCAGCAATCGGCGCTCACTCTCCTTCAGGTGGGCATACGAAGGCATCTGGTAGTTCTTTTTCAGTCTTGAGGGAAGCATGGCCTGCGGGTTCTCAGCCGAGAAATAGTTGTACAACCACTCCTCGCTGCGAATGGAGCCGATGCCATCGAGGCTCGGGGCAGGTACCGATTCCATGATATTTTTCACAGCCCAAATGGCATGGCAGTTACGGCACTGCAGTTCACGGTACAGGTCCGAGGCGGCCCTGGCCGTTGCATCGTCCGCCGTGCTGTAGAAGGGAATCTCTTCCCTCCCCTTGTCTTTAGTCACCGTATCGCTATCGAGAAAAATTGCCTTGCCTACAGCTGCGAGTACAACAATACCGATGGCGCCAGCGATCAGTCGCTCACCACTACGCATATGCTATTCCCGATCAGCTTTTGGCCTGACGCTTGCGGGCCTCTTCCTCGGCCTGTGCCTCCAGCACCTCTTTACGGCGCTTCTCCTGGGCTGCATTGACCTCTTTGTACTTGGCGAACTCTTCCGGGCTCATCTTGTCCTCATCCTGATCATCGAAGACGAGGTACTTGATATCCTCGTCAAACTGCTCGTTGCGAGCAGCCCAGCGGATACCGAAAACGACAGCAACCAGAATCGCCGCGCCGCTGATCAACCAGATGTAGATGGTCCAACCGTCTTGTAGTTCGAACATTATGCCTCCTAAACAACACCACCGCTAAGGTTCAACTAAAACAGGAAGCCGTCAAGTAATTGCACGGCTGCAAAGATGGAGGCACCGATAACACCGAGGATAATCATGGCGAAAAGCACCTTTTCGCCTCGCTTGAGTTCGGACACCTTTCCCATCTTGATATAACCAACGATGATGCCGACAAACACGCCAATAGCAATCATCATGAAAACGAAGATACCCACGCTGTAATTATGACTGCGCATGCTTTCAATGCCGAGATCGAAGGCCGCCTGCTCCTGGGCATAACCCTGCTGCATCAGGCCAAGCATCATCAGCATTGTGAGCGCAATTCGGTTCATCATGACAGCTCCCGTCGGTGTTTGGTCTGGCATCTTAATGGATCGGGGCAGGAAATACATAGGAAAACCTACCCTGCCGACAAAAAAAAAGCGCCGCAGATGCGGCGCTTTTTCCTTGCATTCACAATCGGATCAGAATTTCACCGTACGGGGATCTTCCGAACCTTTCTTGTGGTTGTCGACGAACAGGCTGTAGATCAATGGAATGATCAGTGCAATTGCAATTACAATGCCTGCTGCCAGCTGAGGATTATCAATATCAAGCATTCGTTCCTCCTATTAGTGGGCAATGGTGTGATCAGGACGCCAGGTGAAGTGCGGCAGCCGCTTCACAGCAATGATCACAGACAGACAGAAGACGATGAACCACCAGATGGCGATATGGTAACCCTTATCCCACCAGGGCTGCAGGGCTTCGATCTCGCCATTGGGCTTGCGATTGCCATAGTAGTTGGCCTTCGACAGATGAGCACCGATGACACTGTACTCAGCCAGGTTCACACCCTTGGTCTGCAGCTCAACCACCTGCGGCGCAATCATACGCAGCTGGTTCATGGTAATCGGATGCTGAGCACGCTGGAACGCGTACGGCGAATCGAACTTTCTCAGCGTGTTCTCGATCAGAGCCATTGCCTTCTCATCACGGGTTTCATGCGACATCGACTTATCGTCGAGAATCTTCTGAACCTCGGCACTGTCCATCAGCGACACGTAATCTGCATAAATTGCAGCAGTCGGACGCTGACCGTACAGCGGGAAGGTGATCGCCATGGCGGTGAAGTAGGTCAGCAGCAGCAGACCGATCACCGGGCGCGGCAGCGGATTGTTGTTCTCCGCGATGCCACCCAGGCTCTCATGTTCCCAGACGTGCTGGGCTTCCTTGTTTTGGTCGTCACTCGTCAGCGTAAACAGCGGACGGTCAAATCTCCAAGCCATTATACTCCCTCCCTTATTTCAGATTCAGAACGAAGTCGATCAGTGCACGAGCTTCGGAGTCAGCCGCAGGTTCCGGCACATTCGGCGGATACGGGGTCTCACCCTTCTGGTATGCAAAGAACTCTTCATCCCACTTCTTCAGGTCGATCTGCTTGCCGGATTTATCCGTCTTGCCCCACAGGTAATCGTAGCGCGGCATGATGGAGTGCGGCTGTACCAGACGCGGGTTAAAGAAGTGCAGAGTCATCCACTCACGGGAGCTGTTGCGAGCGCCAACGTGGAGCAGGTCAGGTGCCTTACGGTCAGAACCGAACGTGGTCGGGGACTCACCGTTGAAGTCACCGGTAACCGGCGGACGACCGAACGACTGCCAGTCCTGGGTCTCTTCCGGCAACAGGGTGTGACACCACCAGCAGCCTTCACGCACGAACAGGGTCTTGCCCTTACCGGCTTCGATCTGCTGATCGGCAGCCTGCAGAACCTGTGCCGGCTTCCAGCCACGGGTTGCTGTTGCGTTCTCGATGTACGGAACATCGGAACGCTGGTCAACACGTACCAGGAACACGGCGCCAGTATCGACACTGGCCTGTGCGATGCGGCCCTTCTCCTCACTCAGCTTCTTGACGTCTTCGCCAAGAATCTTGGTGTGGCGCAGACCACTCGGAAACGGTGTACCGGCAGTGAAGACGTACGCATTCGTCTCGTCCATTGCCGCACCGGTTGCCGGATCCTTGGTCAGAACGACCTTGACCGGCTTGCCTTTACCCTGAAGGAACGGATCCTCATAAGCAAAGCCACTCTCGTTACCGTAAGTCAGCTGCTTGTCCAGAGCCACTTCGGTCGATGACATTGAAGAAATGTCAATACTTGGCAGGAAGATGGTAACGAACATCGAGAAGCTCAGCGCGATACCAAACATCCAGCATCCAATTTTATATTCTCTAAAAGCCACGGATTTTTCCTCCCTTAATCGTATTCGTGGTGCGGGAGGGCCTCAATTGACGACCCTCCCGTCACACAATCCCTATTAACGCTCGTAGGCGATCTCAGCAGGCTGACGACCAGCCGGAACCTCAGTACCAGCACGGGCAGTCATGTACATGTTGTACAGCCATACGATATTACCCAGGAATACCATCGTGCCACCGAGCCAGCGTACGATCATGTACGGATGTTCAGCGATCACAACGTCCACATACGGAACCTCGTAAATCTTACCAGCACCCTGGATCAGACCGGCGATCGTCATCGATACCCAGTAGAGGGAGAAGCCGATCAGCAGCATCCAGAAGTGGAAGTTTGCGAGACTCAGGGAGTAGAGCTTGCGACGCAGCAGAACCTGCATGCCGTAGTAAACAGCAGCCGCCTCGGCAAACGTCGAGAAACCCAGCAGTGCCAGATGGGCGTGAGCCACGATCCAGCCGGTACCGTGGATGTACCAGTTGATGGCGCGGGTCTGCTGGAAGCCACCCTGCATGTTCAGCGGAATAGCAAGCAGTACACCGGTAATGGTGAACTTGATCTCGATATTCTCGACAAACATGCGCCACTTGCCCTGCATGGTGAGCAGGATGTTACAAACGTAGGCAATAGCCGGAACCAGAATCAGCACGCCCTCAACCGATGCGAAGGACTTCAGCCATTCCGGAAGCGGCGAGCTCATCAGGTGATGGGCAGCCGGTGTGGAGTAGAACACCACGATCGACCAGAAGTGCAGGTGACCCACGCGATGCGAGTAGAGCGGGTTACCGGTGATCTTCGGTACGATGTAGTAGGTAATTGCTGCAGCAACCGGGGTAATCAGAAGGCCCAGGATGTTATGAGCGAACCACCAGGTCATGTACGCCTCGTTCAGACCGGTCAGATGGAAGAACTCAGGCAGGTTACCGACCAGGAACACAATCACGGTCATGAACATACATGCTGCGAAGAACCAGTTGGTGGTGTAGATACCCTGCGTGCGGCGATTGATGATCGTCATCCAGACGTTCAGGCACCATGGCAGAACCATGATCAGAGCGATGTACAGGTCGATCGGCCAGATATGGTCGGAGTACTCACGGCCGGAAGTAACACCGGACCAGAGAAGAGCCAGGGCCAGACAGAGACCAACGTTGTACAGCAGGGCGTTCCAGACACCCAGCTTCTCGGACCACAGCTTGGTGTTACCCAGAGTCGGGGTGATGTACATCATGGAAGCAGCGAACGCCATGGCAATCCAGCCGAAAATTACGGCATGAACGTGCACCTGACGCATGTGACCGAACTGCAGCCAGTAAAGGCCATGGAACCAGTCCGGGAAAGCAAGTTTGGCTGCGTTGAACGAGCCAATGCCGGTTCCGATAATGAACCAGGCAATGGAAGAGACACCAAAGAAAATGGCCGCAGTTCCCTGCGGAATCTCTTCCTCTTTAGCAAACAGATATTTCAGCATCTTTTTACAGACCCCCTATAGATTTATGCGACACTTAGATCTCGTGCTCTTCGTCGTGCTGGCCAGGCATCAGCAGATACCACGC
Source organism: uncultured Zetaproteobacteria bacterium (assembly GCA_964503475.1). GTDB lineage: Bacteria > Pseudomonadota > Zetaproteobacteria > Mariprofundales > Mariprofundaceae > CAZCZU01. The sequence continues at coordinate 7,292 of CAZCZU010000026.1, read as the reverse complement.
AAACCACATACTGGAGAATGCCAACAATACGCCGAGAATCGATGCAATCGTACTCATTACCCTTCCTCCTCTATTCCTTTTGAAGACCTTCGATAATTGCGTGTTGCTTCAGCGCGTAGCCCAGGATCATGACGAATCCGATACCGAATACGATCATGATGAAGTCAACAAGACCCTGATACGTCAGCGGCCAGTACGCATCCATGCCCCAGATACCCGCCTCACTGAACGGCTCCCTACCGAGCGCAAGCATGAAAGCGCAAGCAAATACCGAGCCGTTACCCATGCCCGTAACAAAACCTGCGACCATCGTCAGCCAGATTGAATTCTTCATTCAGCCCTCCTCTTCCAAGATAATGAACCCAACATGAATTCCTTTTAATGGACAGCACGCTATGCCACCGCAAGATATTGTCAAGCCCGTAAGCAGGCCATGGCTACCATTTTCGTAACACTTGCCGGACATACCCGGGCGCATGCATTATTTCCGCATGAAGGAAATTATTATCTACACGATCAGCGGCATCTCGTCGCTGTTTATTCTTGGTTATGTTGTCCACATGTTTCTCGGCGGACTGGTCAGTGAAAAGACGGAAACCATCGCCATTGCGGCTGCCGTATGCGTCGGCGCACTGGCAATGGGATACATGGTGTGGGATGTGGTCAGACGTCGCCGGGGCTATTGACCCGAGCCTCCGGCGCGCCCTGCTTATCGATATTTTTCGAGCGCCTTGACGACACCCTCATAAATCGCTTCGTCAAACTGCTTGCGATGGAATACAAACTGGCGACTTGCCCCCTGGGCATCCATGCCGCTCAGACCGAACGATTTGCCGGCATAATCGGTGAAGAAACGTACATCCTTAATCAGGGAGACCGATTCGCCACCCTTGAGTTGCAGTCGCACCTTGTCACGGGTTACATCGAGCGCCACCGGCGCCGAAGGCAGAAGCAGCAAACGACGACCAATCCGGTTGCCGCCCGCCATCAGAAAGAAGAAGCCGAGAAACAGCAGGCCATAAGCGAAAATCACCTGATCCTCGTCGTTGATGAACCAGAGCTTCAATCCCCAGAGAATCAGAAAACCGACCGTCGGCACATACAGCGCCAGATCCCAGATCACACCATTCGTGTCCGGGCGCAGCTGGCACTGCACCTCATCCCAGCGCTTACTCATCCCTGCCCCTTCGCCTCACCGGCCAGGTCGGCCAGAACAGGATCGATCTCCTGATAGAGGATACGGCCGGGGTAAACCATACGCACCTTGCGATCGCGACCGATCACAAAGGTCCACGGCTCGCCGCGCACCTGAAAGGCATCGTAGGCCTCCGGATTATAATACTGATCCATATGCAGGAAGATGACGTTGTCCCCGTACTTGTCCATCATCACCTTCAGCAACTGCAACTGCTTGTCGCACTGCGTGCAGTGACCCGGCGTGGCAAACTCAAGCACGATCGGCTTACCCTTCTTCAGCGCCTCGTCGAACGACATTTTGTACATGCGCGGATCGGGATAGCGGTAGCTGGTCAGCTTGGAGAGGTCGCCGCCCACATCGGCCAGGGTCTTGGTACGTACGGACGGCACCTCCTCACCCTGGGTGAAATTGCCGCTCCCCCCGACATTACAGGCCGCAAGACCCAGCAGTGTCATCAGGGCAATCGACAGACGGTTCATTTATCCCACCCCCAGCAGGTACGGAAAATGTTGTAGGCCCAGATACAGTTGGCCAGCAGAACCAGGGTGCCGAAGATACCCATCGTGGCCAGCCACGGCTTAACCAGCACCTCAACCTCGGCCGGCGTCATGGTTACACTGGCATTGCCGCCGACAATGCCGGCGGTGGTGAAGAAGACGACCATGCCGATCAGGCCGAGGTTATGCGTCCAGAAATGCACCTTGACCAGCTTCATGCTATAGATGCCACGCTGTACCAGGCGCGGAATAATGTAGTAAACAGCGGCAAAGATCGCCATCTCGACCCAGCCCAGCAGGTTGATGTGGGTATGAGCGCGAACAATCAGGTTACCATGCAGGCGGTGGTCGACGAAATGACGAAACTCGGCAATGCCGCCCATCAGTGCGCCCCAGGAGAAACCGATGATACTGTAGACCACACAGGCAAAGACAAACCACAGCGTATAGCGCACATACTCCTGATCTTCCCACGGCTGACTCATTGAACCACTCCTTCTGCTGCCTGGCCGGACTTCTGCTCTGCATCCCGGGCTTCTTTGGCTTTCTCTTCTTTCTCTTTCTCGACTTGACGCACGTCCTTGTACTTGTGCTCCCACTCTTTCGGAGCCCAGGTCTTGACCATGTCATCGATAAAATCCGAACGCCCTTCCGGCGGCAGAGGCGAAGCGGCCGATCCCTGCTCGGCCTTCAGCTCAGAGAGGAAGACAGCAATCGCATGCAGATCCTTCTGAGGCATCTTGGCCACATAGGCTGCCCGCTTGGGCTCAGGTCCATGATCGATGGTGCGCGCCCCGTAATTCTTTTCCGGATGCTGCAGGAAGGCGTATATCCACTCGAAGGTGCGACGCGAACCGACACCATCAAGATCTGCGGTCTGGCCCATATTGGTGCCGTTGCGCAGCGCACGATGGCAGGTCGTACACCCGTTAAGGCGGAACAGCTCGGAACCGTGATCACCCTCCTGGCTGAGTTTGAAATGCGTCTTGTTTTCAAACAACGGCTTGTCGGATGTCGCGATGACGATCTGCATGATGATGAAAGCGATGACGGCAAGGACAACAAAACCACCCGCCACCATGAACATGATTTTCTCGCCGGGTTTAAACGGCTGCTTCTTTTGTGTCATGTTGCGGCATTATTCCGGCTCACAGACGCAATGCAAGGGGCAAAAAGGCCGGCATGGCCATTGCCCGTGGAAACTCATAGCATGCAGCCGACGCCCAACCAAGGAGGCTTGAAATGGCCATACCCATGCAAGCGCGCAATATCGCAATCGTTTTTCTGAGCGCCCTGCTGCTGACAGCCTGCCTGTACGATGCAAACAAGCAGGAATCGGCCGACAAACTGGTCAAGGAGTTGCATCAGGAGATGATGAAGCCGAACTGGGACGGCGCCATGAAGCTGTATGGCGAGGAGTTTTTTAAACGCACACCGCGTGAAGCATGGCAAAGAAAGCTCGCCGCAATGGAAGCGGAGCTGGGCCCCCTGCAGGAGGCTCACAAGTCATTCAGCCAGAAAGATCCGCGTTACAGCGGTGACTTCTACATCTACGGCTACCGCTTGCACTTTGCCAAGGGGCGTGCCGAGGAGACTGTCACCATCATGCGCCCCCTGGACAAAGAGAAGCTGTTCATCGTCGGCCATACATTCAAGCAAGGGAAATAGTTCATGACATATATCCATCGACTCCGCCGTCCGGCCACCCTGATGTTGCTCCTCTGGCTTGCCGCCTGCACCCAGGTCTCGGATCCGGTGCCGCTGCAGACCATTGAGACCCTGACCGGCAAGTGGCAACAGGTCGACGGCACCGCAACCCTGCAATTTTACGAGGATGAGACCATCAAGTTTGTCCGCCCGGACGAGAACCCGCCCTTCCGGGTACTGACCCTGCTGGAGAACATGAAGGATGGTGTCGGCTTCAGCATCGGTGACCGCTGGACCAAACCGGTACGCGTCGAACTGGCGGAAGATGGACAGCACCTGACCCTGGTACTGCCGGAAAAGGTGGAAAAGCGTCTTTTGTTCGTACGCAGCCAATAGCTTCCATAAACAGCTGCCGGCGTGCTAAGTTAGGGGTGTCCCGTCATTTCAAGGAGGAAAGTATGAAAGTCTCAGATGTCATGACCGCCACCCCGCTGACAGCCAAGGAGAGCGACACCTTGCGTTCGGTCGTTGAAAAGATGGTCATGCGCCGTTGCGGCGCCCTGCCTGTGATCGACAGCAACAATGCCCTGATTGGCATTGTCACCATACGAGACACCATGCTGCCCCTCTATCCGAACTTCGGTGAATATGTCCACGATACGGTCCACACCCGCGACTTCGAGGAGATGGAACAGAACTACCGCCGTGTCCTGACCATGAAGGTCAAGGAGGTGATGACGGCCAATCCGATGCACGTCTCCGCCGACGATCCGGCTCTGAAGGCGGCCTCGTACATGGGCCTGAAGAACCTGCGCCGCATGCCGGTCGTCGATGGCGGCAAACTTGTCGGCATGGTCAGCATCGGCGACATCGCCCGCGGCCTCTATATCCATCAGGAGCTGTAACGCTGCCTTGATGAACGCAGATGCCGGGTTGCCGCCTCTGATCGGGGCCATGGGCAACCCGGCATTCTACCCCCACGCCACCCGCGACATCCGCCTGCTTGAAACCCATATCTCATGGGTCATCCTGACCGGCGACTTCGCCTACAAAATCAAGAAACCGGTCAATTTCGGTTTCCTCGACTTCACAAGCCTCGCCAGGCGCCGCCACTTCTGCGATCAGGAGCTCCTGCTGAACCGGCGCCTCGCATCCGAGATTTATCTGGAGGTCCTCCCCATCAGCAGCGACGGGGATGCGTTCATGTTCGGCGACACCAATATCTGCGAGTACGCCCTCATGATGCGCCAGTTCGCGCAAACAGACCTGCTCGACCGACGCCTCGAATCGGGCCGCTTCGATCCGGCGTGGATGGATATGCTGGCCATCGACATCGCAACCCTGCACAGCAGCGAGCAAAGCAGCGGCGCCAACCCGGACTTCGGCGACCCTCTCATTCTGCGCCGCCACATCGAGGCCAACCTGGAAGTCGGAGCACGCCACATCGATGTAGCCATCGGACGCAACAGCCTCGCCGCTCTGCGTGACTACGCCGAACGAAGCCTGACCAGCATGCAAGAACCACTGAGCCGGCGTCAGAGCGAGGGACACATCCGCTGCTGCCACGGCGACCTGCATCTGCGCAACATCACCCTGCTGCACGATCGCCCGGTCGCTTTCGACTGCATCGAATTCAACGACGAATACCGCATGATCGATGCCATGAACGATGCCGCTTTCCTGATCATGGATTGCGATGCCCGGGGGCATCCCGAACTCGGCCTGCGTTTTCTCTCACGCTACCTGGAACAGACCGGCGACTACGCAGGGCTTGCCCTTCTCCCCCTCTACCTGTGCTACCGGGCCGGCGTGCGTGGCAAGGTAGCCTGCCTGCTGGGCGAGGAGATGCCGGCCACAGAGGCGGAGGAGCAGTGGCGTGAGGCACGCCACTATTTCGAGCTGGCCACCCGCTATACCCAGCCGGCCCATCCGCAGCTGTTTGCCATCGGCGGGCTATCGGGCAGCGGCAAGAGCCACCTGGCCCTGGAGGCACTGCAGCATGAACGCGCGGTGATTATCCGCTCGGATGCCACCCGCAAACGCATCGCTGCCGGCCTGAAGCAGGACGAGCTCTACAGCGACGCCATGCACAGACACACCTACCAGGCCATGCTGGAAGCAGCCGACACTGCCCTGCAGGGCGGCTGGTCGGTCATTCTGGATGCCACCTTCCTGCATCCCGGCTCGCGCGAAGATGTGCGCAGGCTTGCCCGGCAGCGACAGGCAGAGCTGCACTTCTACTGGCTCGATATACCGGAAGATGTATTGCGCAGACGCGTAAACGCGCGTGAAAAACTTGGGCGCGACGTATCGGATGCCAATCTTGCCGTACTGGAACAGCAGCTCGCCTCCTGTGAAAAACCACAGGAGGATGACATCCATTTCCTGGACGACAGCAGCCGCTGGCCGGACAAAACGCCACAGCCGGACGCCTGACCGTCGATCTTTACAGCACCTGGGTCGCGTAGGCCGCCAGACGCGAGCGCTCGCTCGCCTGAAGCACGATATGGCCGGAATGCTCCCAGCCGGCAAACTGCTTGACCACCATCGACAGGCCATTGGTATGAGCCGTGAGGTACGGCGTGTCGATCTGGGCGTTGTTGCCGAGCACGATGATCTTCGAACCCTCACCCATGCGGGTCACCAGTGTCTTCATCTGGTGGGGGGAGAGATTCTGTGCCTCGTCAACAATCAGCCAGGTCCGGGTAAAGGTGCGCCCACGCGCAAAGGAGAGAGCCGCAATCTCGATCTTGTGCTGCCCCAGCACGGCCGAGACATCCTGTGCTCCTTCGCCCAGCAGATAGGAGAGGTTATCGGTCACCGCCCCCATCCACGGCTCCAGCTTCTCCTTTTCGGTACCCGGCAGAAAACCGATATCCTGCCCCATCGGCACCGTCGCACGCGTCACCAGAATACGGTCGTAGATGCCCATATCGAGCGTCTGCTGCAGACCGCAGGCGAGTGCCAGCAGGGTCTTGCCGGAGCCGGCCAGGCCGAGCAGCGATACGATATCGAGCTCCGGATCCATCAGCATGTTGATGGCCAGATTCTGTTCCAGGTTTCGCGCCTGCACCCCCCAGATGGCATGGCGCTCGTTGCGGTAGGAGTAAACATCGTGCAGCTCTATCCGACGATTCTCATCCACATGCACGCAGCGCAGTGCCTGCTGCTTGTCCCCCGGCAACATCACAAAGCTGTTCATATAGGGAAGCGTCATCCTCTCCGGCCAGTTGACGCTGTAGCTGCTGCCATGCTCCAGCTCCCTGACCTCCATACCCTCGGCCATGGCCGACCAGGTCGCCTCATCGAGATGAAACAGACCGCTGGCAAGTACATCGAGATCCTCGACCACACGATCCGTGCGGTAGTCCTCGGAGGTCAGGCCAAGGGCCCGTGCCTTGATACGCAGGTTGATATCCTTGGAGACCAGCACCACCTTGCGATCCGGCTTCTCCTGCTGCAGCGCCATGGTGACGGCAATAATACGATTGTCGCCACTTCCCCGATTCATCGTCTCCGGCAGCACATCCACCGACTGGTGATTCAATTCGAAATAGAGGCGCCCGCCTCCCGGCAGCATACAACCATCCTCGAGATTCTCGGTCTGGTCACTCAGCTCATCGAGGAAACGTGATGCCTCGCGCACATTGCGCGCCAGCTCGTCGAAACCGCGTTTGACCTTGTCCATCTCCTCCAGCACGGCGATGGGCAGTACCAGATCGTTATCCCCAAACTGCTTCAGCGCCTGCGGATCATGGATAATCACATTGGTGTCGAGCACATAGATCTTGCGGTCGGTGTCTGAGGTCATAAATACTCCCGGATCAACGATATGACGTGCTTTAGCGTGACGGCAAAAATCGGCACTGGCAAGACTGCGGTCGCAGCGCTTTCGAAGCTGAACTCTCCCCATTTTTTGGCTGTAGGAATCGATAAGTGTTTGGGATATT
>CAZCZU010000025.1:0-41121 GCA_964503475.1 uncultured Zetaproteobacteria bacterium | reverse complement strand
TTGAAGTCGTGGGCGATACCGCTGACCAGGGTGCCGATCGCCTCCATCTTCTGCGAATGGCGCAACCGCTCCTCGAACTGCCGGCGCTCGCTGATGTCGCGCACCACGCTGAAGACGACCCGCTCCCCCTCCAGCTCGATGATGCGGGCATTGATCTCCACCGGCATCACCGTGCCATCCTTGCGGCGATGGGCCGTCTCGAACACCGCCCCGCCCTCGGCCAACACCTTGGCCAGCCTCTCCGGCACCCGCACCGCATACTCGGGCGTATCCAGGGCCCGGATACCCAGCTGCATCATCTCCGCCTTGCCGTAGCCGAGCCGCTCGTGCGCCGTGCGGTTGATATCGAGGAAATTACCCTGCATATCGACAATGAAGATGCCGTCGCTGGAGGAGTCGAACAGGGTGGCAAAGCGCTTCTCGCTCGCGGCCAGCTTCTCCTGCTGATGCCGCTCGGCTGTAATATCCTGGATCACGGCCAGCACGCAGGTCTCATCGGCAAAACCCTGCACCGGGGCGGAGGAGATATTGAGCACGCGCGGCTCCCCCTCCTTCGTGGCCGCCTCGAACACGGACCCGCGATTGACCTCGCCATCCAGCACCGCCTGCATGCGCTCGCGCGCCTTTTCGCGCATCGCCTCATCCGGATAGATCGCCTGCAGCCAGCCGATGCGATTGATCTCGCCCATGCTATAGCCGGTGATCTCGCGCATGCGTCCGTTCCAGACCAGGAACTCGGCAAAGCGCGCATCGTGGCTGGGGCGCCAGAGGGCAATGCCCTCGGCCGCCTGCTCGAGCAGCTGGCTGCGCAGGCCCGCCTCCTGGCGCAGATGCTCCTCGGTCTTTTTGCGCTCGCTGATGTCGCGCCAGATACAGTAGAGCTGCTTTTTGCCGGCAATCTCGATACGGGCCAGCGTCACCTCGACCGGAAAGGGCTCGCCATTATGATGCAGGTGTTCCCACTCGAAGCGGTGCACACCCCGTTCATGGGCCATAGCCATCATGGCATTGGCCTTCTCGAATGAATCGCGCCCGTCCGGCTGGGTCGGCGGCGACAGTTTCGAAGGGTGGGTCGCCTGCAGCTCCTCGACCGAATCGAAGCCGAGAATATCGGCGGCGGCCTGGTTGCAGAGGGTGAACATGTTCGCTTCGTTGATGATCCAGCAGGGATCAGGCGAATGCTCGAACAGGTCGCGGAAGCGCTGCTCGCTCTCCTGCAGGGCCCTTTCGGCCTGCTTGCGTTCACCGATGTAGCGGGCGAAGGCGACATTGTATTCATGCTCGCCGTAGCGCACGAAGTTGGCCACCACCTCGACCGGCACGACCGATCCATCCTTGCGCCGGTGGCGGGTCTCAATCGAAAGGCTTCCGTGCTGCTGCAGCTCCTGCCAGTGCGCCGGCCACGCCCCGGGCGGAAAATCGGGATCGATGCCGGACACATCCATGTCGAGCAGCTCCTCGCGGCTGTAGCCCAGCTCGCGGCACTGCGCCTCGTTGACATAACAGAGGCGCGCCTCGCGATCGATCCAGGCGATCGCCTCCGGGGCATGGTCGCTGACAAAGCGGGTCAGCCGCAGCTCATCCTCCACCTGTTTCTGGGCCGTGATATCCTCGTAGATACCCAGGATACCGATCACGTCCCCCGCATCATTGCGCAACGGCACCTTCGAGGTGCGCAGCCAGCGCATGGCCCCGTCCGGACCGTCCTGCGGCTCCTCGTAATTGAGGATCGCCTCACCCGCATCCATCACCCGCGCATCATCGCTGCGGTAGAGCTCCGCCTGCTCCTTCCAGCCCATATCGAAATCGGTTTTACCGACCAGATCCTCCGGTGCCGAAAAACCGGCATCGCGGGCAAACAGTGAATTACACCCCAGAAACCGCCCGTCGCGATCCTTCCAGAAGATGCGGATGGGCACCCCCTCGATGATATCGCGGAGCAGGTCGTAGGAGGCAAGCTGGCGGGCAATTGCGTTCATAAACCGTATTCCATGGCATAACTATACTAGGTTATCAGACTGTCGGCATCTGCAGCGGTCTGCAATCCGGGCCGGGGCTTTTGCCGCCCCCGAAGCTTCGTTACCTTTATCCGCATCCTCTCCCCGGTCGCAAAGGAGCCCTCGATGATCCTCGATTTCGCCCGACTCTCCGCCAAGGAGCGTTACCTCCACACCATCCAGGCCCTGATCCCGCGACCGATCGCCTGGGCGCTGACCGAGAATGAAGGCGGCGACTTCAACCTCGCCCCCTTCTCCTTCTTCACCGCCGTCTGCTCCGAGCCGCCGATCCTGATGCTGTCGGTGGGCAAAAAGCCGGACGGCAGCCTCAAGGATACGCGACTGAACCTCGAGGCCAGGGGTGAGTGCGTGATCCATATCCCCTCACGCCACGGGCTTGCCGCCATGAATGCGAGCAGCGCCACGCTGGCGCACGGCGTATCGGAGGTGACAGACCAGGGGCTGACGCTGAGCACATTCGATGGCTTTCGCCTGCCAAGGCTTGCCGATGCCCACGTTGCCTTCGGCTGTCGCCTGCACGAGATTCAGGAGATCGGGGCCGGCCCGCAGAGCCTGCTCTTTGTCGAGGTGCAGCGCCTCTTTATCGACGACGCCATCCTCGAAGCACGTGACGACGGACGCATCAAGGTGGATACGCAGAAACTCGACCCGGTGGCCCGCCTCGGCGCCAACGAGTACGCCTTTCTGCATGACATCAGCCATCTGAAACGGCCGGACTAGGCGGCATGGGCACCGCCCTCTTCTGGTTCCGGCGCGATCTGCGCCTGCATGATCAGCCGGCCCTCGCAGCCGCCTGTGCAAGCCATGCACGGGTGCTACCGCTCTGTTTCGCAGCCGAGGATGGCCCGCACCCGGCCGGAGCCGCCGCCCACGCCTGGCGCCGGCAGGCCATCGCACGGCTCGCCGAGGCCATCGCCACCCATAACGCCTCGCTGCTCTGCCTGCAGGCAGAGCCGGCCGAGTCGCTGATCCGGCTCGCGAAAGCGAGCGGGGCTGCGGCCATCCATGCCAGCCGTAATCCCGAGCCGTGGCAACGGGCGTACGAAGATGCCCTCGCCGCCGAACTGGCCCGGGCCGGCATCTCCCTCCACTTTGCCGAAGCCAACCTGCTCTTTGCTCCCGGAGCGATCACCAAGGCAGATGGCACCCCCTACCGGGTCTTCACCCCCTTCTGGCGCACCTGCCTGCAGCGCCCCTGGCCGCAAGCGCATCCCGAAGCCCGGCTGCAACAGCTGGCCAGCTGGCCCGACGAAATGATGCAACGCTGGCAGCAGACAGCTCCGCCACTGCAACCGTGGCAGGCGCACATGCTCGGGCACTGGCCCGAACGGGGCGGTGAGGCCGGGGCATGGCAGCGGGCGGAGAGCTTCATTGCCCAAGCCCTGCCCCGTTACGCAGAGGAGCGCGACCTGCCCGGCATCGATGCCACCTCACAACTCGCCGCCGCCCTGCACACGGGCGAGATCGGCATCCGGCAGCTCATCGCGGCCGTACGGGCACATCATAACAATGACACGGCCGCCCCCTTCCTGCGCCAGCTGGGCTGGCGCGAATTCGCCCATCAGCTGCTGCACGCCTTCCCGCATACCCTCGATTCGCCGCTCGATGCCCGCTTCACCCATTTCCCCTGGCAGCCGGACAATCACCTGCTGCATGCCTGGCAACGGGGTGAGACCGGCATCCCGATTGTCGATGCCGGCATGCGCCAGCTCTGGCAGACGGGCTGGATGCACAACCGGGTGCGCATGCTCACAGCCTCCATGCTGAGCAAAAACCTGCTGCAGCCGTGGCAGGCGGGTGCGGCCTGGTTCATGGAGACGCTGATCGATGCCGATGCCGCCAACAACACGCTGGGCTGGCAGTGGGTGGCCGGCTGCGGTGCCGATGCCGCCCCCTATTTCCGCATCTTCAATCCCGTCACCCAGGGCGAACGCTTCGACACCGATGGCAGCTATGTACGCCGCTGGCTGCCGGAGCTGGCCCGACTGCCCGACCGCTGGATCCATCGCCCCTGGCAGGCGCCGGCCGGTGTGCTTGCCGAAGCGGGCATACACCTGGGAGATGATTATCCGCATCCGATCTGCGAGCTTGCCGACAGTCGCCGCCAGGCCCTGGCCGCCTTTCAGCAGATCAAAGGAGTACGCCCATGAAATGGCTCGATGAGATTCCCACCGGCATTCTGGCCGCGCTCGCCATCCTGATGCTGCTGGCTCCCTTCATGCCGGAGCCGCACCTGTGGCAGAAGCTGAAGATGTTGCAGGCTGGCACCCTCTCCCGTCCGATCGATATTTTCGATCTCTTCTGGCATCTGCTGCCCGCCACCCTGCTGGCCATCAAGCTGCTGCGGGCACGCAAGCCACGCGCCTGAAAAAACGGCCTGCATCGCCGCTTTGCTACACTCCTGAAGCGACACCCGTATCCTGCCCGTAAGTGCGGCGACAAAAGGAGGCAACCATGACCCATGATGCGAGCGCTCCAGCCACGGAACGTACGATGCACGATAGCCTGTGCCACCATCTGCAGCAGGCCCTGCAGGAGGATCACGAGAGTAACGATCAACCGCTTGAGGCCGAGGCCCTGCTCCGCGATGCCCAGTCGGCCCGCGCCACCGACCTGCACCTGGATATGCAACGCGAGGCGATGCTGATCCGCATGCGCATCGACGGACGCCTCTTCGACTGCATCCGTCTGACTCCGGATCAGGCCAAACGGCTCGGTAACCAGTTCAAGGCCATGGCCAACATCGACCCCATCGCCCACTTCACCCCTGAACAGGGACGTTTCACCTACCCTCTCGACGATGAATCCATCGACCTTCGCCTATCCCTGGCCCCCTGTCTGCGCGGCGACAAGATCAGCATCCGCATCTTCAATCCCGGCCATGTTCCGCGCCAACTGGATCAACTCGGCTTCCGCGAAAAGGGCCTCGCCGATATCCGGGAATGGCTGCAGAACGTCAGCGGTATGCTGCTGGTTGCCGGCCCCACCGGCAGTGGCAAGACCACCACGCTTTATGCCCTGCTGCATCACCTCGGGCTGCAGGATCATAATGTCGTCACCATTGAGGATCCGGTCGAATACGAAGTCCCGGGTATCAACCATCTCCAGATCGACCATGAACGTGGTCTTGGCTTTGTCGAAGGAATGAAGGCGATGCTGCGCATGGATCCGGATTTCCTGATGCTGGGCGAAATCCGCGATGCCGCATCTGCCGATGCCGCCATCACCGCCACCGCCAGCGGCCATGCCCTGATGAGCACCCTGCACAGCCGCGATGCTGTTGGCGTGGTCGACACACTGCGCAATTACGGCCTTAGTGGCCTCGACCTCTCCTCCGGCCTGATGCTGATCGTCGCCCAGCGCCTGGTACGCCGCCTCTGCCAGCAATGCCGCAAACGGGGCGCACCGGATGCCCTCGATCGCGAATGGCTGCAGCGCCAGGGGCGCCACGTGCCGGACGAAGTGTGGAAGGCCAACGGCTGCCAGCTATGCCACGGCAGCGGCTACCACGGGCAGGAGGGCATTTTCGAGGTATGGCGTATCGACCCGGAGGCGTATCAGCTGCTGCTCGACGATGCGGACCGCCGTACACTCTACCGCCACCTGGCCGACCGGGAGCACCGCTTCCTGATCGATGACGGCCTCGATAAAGCCGAAGAGGGCATCACCACCATCAGCGAACTGCGCAGCATGGGCGCCATCGGTATGCTGCACTCAAACAAGAGCTGAGGCCGCCTTTAACATCGAATCGCCCCCTGTGATATACTGAGCTCTTTTCGGGAGAGAGGGGAGAGCAGCATGGCGCGCGGCATCATCGCAATTGTATTATCGGCAATGACCTTTATCGGCGGCCACTTCGTCAACCGCCGCTGGGACCGGGCCCTGCTGTTCATCGGCCTGGTTCCCGTCTGGACCCTGCTGCTCTTCCTGCAGCTGAGCTACGGCCACGGCACCCCGCTCATGGATGCCTCACAGGTGAAGTCAGGCATGCTGCTGTTCGGTTACGGCCTGACGGCCATCTGGGCCTTAAGCGTGCTGGTGACGGGCTGGGATGCCTTTAAAGGTGAAAACCACTTCCCGCTGCAGTGGACCGCTTCATCCCTCTTCGGTGCCGCAGCACTGTCACTGCTCACCCTTGTCTGGATGCCGGGGACCATTGTCTGGTGGCTCAATTTCGATATCGACGCAACCGCGGGAGTCACGCACCACACCTCATCGCATCACACGCCCCACCTGCGCAGCCACCACTTCTGGTTCTCGGAAAATTACGGCGGGGTCCGGGATGGCGTCGATCGCAAGGCACCACCGGCTGGTGATCACTACCTGAACATGCGCTTTGTCTATGATGGCAAGCCTGCCGCAGGGGTAAAATTCAAAGTAGTACTGAGCAAAACCTATCAATCGAAGCGGCTGGTCAGCGATCGCGACGGCATGGTCCATCTGCCCCTGCCGGCCGGCACCGTCCACCTCAATAAAATCACCATCGACGGCTGGGATGATGCTCCCGACCTGCCGCTCACCGTCACCAACGGGCATGAAAAACGGCTCGAAGAGAACGCGTCGGAGCGCTTCGACTATTTCGGCGACGGTATCGCCATCGAGACACAGGCCAGCCGGGATGGAGAGCCCTTCACCTTCACCATCCGCCCCAAAATCCAGCTGCAGTGGCCCACGCACACCGTGACTGACGCCGCAGTGGCTGTCGATAAGGCCAGCGTCCGCTGGCAGCCGCTGGCAGGGGCCGCCCATTACCGTCTGGTTTTCACCCGCATTAATCGCCGGGGCGATGGTGCCACCTACCAACCGGTCGTCACCCGGCAGGTCGACAGTGCCGCCCCCTTCCCGCTGGCCTCCCTGCCGACCATGCAAAAGACCGATGACCAGGAGTATGAATATACCGTGACCGTACAGGCATTCTCCGAAGATGGTGCCTATCTCAGTGAATCGCCGGCACACTACAACACCGACAGCTTCAAGCTGGCCGATGGACTGATGCTGATGGAAGACGAGCTGGTGGAGAACCGCAAAGCGCCCTCGATCGAATCCTACCTGCTGCGGCGCAAGGACAGGGAACGACTGGATACCGTCAGGGACCTGATCGATGATAGCCATTACGAAGTAGCCGCCGGCATGCTGGCAACCATCTCACCCGAATACAAAGCCGAGCATCAGGCCACCCTGCGTGCCTACCTGCTGGCCAAACAGGGGCAGTGTGACGCGGCACTCAAGCAGTTGCCTGCCACAAGGAAAAAAGACGAATGCGGCTGCCTCTACGACAAGGTACAGGAGCTGTGCTCACCTGCCGATACCAAACAAAAAGAGCCCGCGACTTAGCGCGGGCTCCTGCAACAATAGATGGCGGCGATCAGAAATTGTAACGAATGCCCGCCGTCACAGCCGTGGCTTCCAGCCCCTTGAAGCCGCTGCCGATGGTCGCCGGCGTATTGCCCGGCTTGCCGTTCATATGCCAGAGATCGACGGTGGCCGAATAGTCGGACCCCAGCCGGTAGGCAGCACCCAGACCGTAGGCGTAGCTGAAGCGGTTCTTCGTCACCTTCACGCCGCCACTGGGCTGATAGCTGCTATGGCTGACCGCGAAACCGACCAGGCCGTAGATATTCAGGTCGCTACTGACCCTGACATAGGGCTTGAGAAAGTGGGCCACATACTCGAAACGCTGCCGGGCGATCCGGGGCTGATCGACATTGGCGCTGCCGGTCGCACCCAGACGTATCTCCGCACCCAGCCAGTCGCTGAAGTTGTGCCCCAACTGCAGATAGCCGCCTGCAGCCGTCTTCGTCTGGATACCGTTGCCGACACTGAAGCCGCCCATGCCGGCACCGACATAGTGATCGCCCACCGCCCAGGCCGGGCTGGCTGCAGCGACAAGGGCGGCAAGCAGTACGCTTTTCATTCGTAGATTCATCATAAACTCCTGCACATCTTGCGGAGCCAGGCGCAACGGCCGTCTCCGCGCCTAAGATGGCGACGCAGCCTAACTGCACGATGCGGGCCTTTAAGCCCAGGCAGGCGAGGGGTTCGCAGCCGTACCGAAGAAACCCGGAAACGAAAAGAGCCCGCCGGTTAAGGCGGGCTCTTTGAAAGGATGGTGGCCAGGGACGGAATCGAACCGCCGACACGGGGATTTTCAGTCCCCTGCTCTACCGACTGAGCTACCTGGCCAGTCACAGGTCGTCTGTGAGGCGCGATTTCTAGTGCGAACGGCGTCCGGATGCAAGCGCTTGTTTTCGATCAGGCCCGATGCCGCTATCCTCGCGCCCTCTTGGGCACGCAGCGTGCCGCGCATTCGGGAGGCAACATGAGCATCAAATCGGACCACTGGATTCGCCGCATGGCCAACGAGCAGGGCATGATCGAACCGTTCGTCGACGGCCAGGTGAAAACCTCTGAAAAGGGCGAAGGCATGGTCTCCTACGGCCTCTCCTCCTACGGCTACGATGTGCGTTGCGCCGACGAGTTCAAGATTTTCACCAACATCAATTCGGCCATAGTCGACCCGAAAGATTTCGATGCCAACAGCTTTGTCGACGTCAAATCCGACGTCTGCATCATCCCGCCCAACTCCTTTGCCCTGGCCCGCACGGTCGAGTACCTGCGCATCCCGCGCAATGTACTGACCGTCTGCCTCGGCAAGTCGACCTATGCCCGCTGCGGTATCATCGTTAACGTCACGCCGCTGGAGCCGGAGTGGGAGGGACATGTGACGCTGGAGTTCTCCAACACCACGCCGCTGCCGGCCAAGATCTACGCCGGTGAGGGTGTGGCACAGTTTCTCTTCTTCGAGTCGGACGAACAGTGCGAGACCTCTTATAGAGACAAGCAGGGCAAATACCAGGGACAGACGGGCGTCACCGTTCCGAGGCTTTAATCATGAAACTGAACGAGATTCTGCGGCAGCATCAACCTGCCGTATCGTGCGAATTTTTCCCGCCCAGAACCGACAAGGGCGAGGAGAACCTGTGGAACTGCATCCAGGAGCTGAGGCCGCTTAAGCCGGCCTATGTGTCGGTCACCTATGGTGCCGGCGGCTCCACCCAGGATCGTACCCGCCGCATTGTCGAGCGCATCAAACGCGAGACCGAGCTGGAGCCGGTGGCGCACCTGACCTGTGTCGGTGCCACCCGGGAAGAGCTGGGCGCACTTCTCGACCAGTATCGTGCGGCCGATATCGAGAATATCCTGGCCCTGCGCGGTGACCCGCCGGAGGGGATGAGCGGTTTCGAGGCGACGGCCGGCGGCTTCGCCTATGCATCCGACCTGGCCGCCTTCATCCACGGACGCGGCGATTTCTCCGTCGCCGTCGCCACCTATCCCGAGGGGCATCCCGAATCGCCGAATGGTGTGGCGGATGACCTGAAGTATCTGAAGCTGAAGCAGGATAACGGTGCCACCGCCGCCATCAGCCAGTACTTCTTCGACAACGAGGCCTTCCTGCGCTTCGTCGAGCAGGCCCGCGACATGGGCATCACCATGCCGATCATCCCCGGCATCATGCCGGTGACCAACTACACCCAGATCGTGCGTTTCTCGGCCATGTGTGGTGCGAAGGTTCCCGACTGGCTGCACCAGAAGATGGAGCCGATCGCCGAGAATCTCGATGCCGTCAAGAAACTGGGCATCGAACTGGCCGCAACCCAGTGCCGCGAACTGCTCGATGCCGGCGTGGAAGGGATGCACTTCTACACCCTGAACAAGTCGGAAGCGACACTGGCCATCTGCCGCGAACTGGGGCTGTACTAGGGCCTGTTAACACTCATTTCGATGGCGCCGATAGGGCCATTTTTTCGGCCCTGCAAGGCATTGCGAGCGTGGCGTGCTCATTGCACACAAGCGAGCGATAACGCGGCAGGACGGAAAAATGGTCTATCCCTGAAGGGCTGCGCCCCAAACCGGGCCACTCGGCGTTACTTAGGATTCATTTGGAGGCACCAAATTTCATCCCTCGCGCCTTGATTGGTCCGGTTTGGGGCAACAGCGGCAACACCGAAATGAGTGTTAACAGGCCCTAAACGGCCGCGATCCACATGAGGCCGGGCAGCTGCCCGGCTTTGGTGCTTGATCATCAAGCAGGGCGAGCGAAGATTGGCTAGAATAGCTGCCAGGCCCTGCCATTGCGGGCCCGCCTGTGTGGAGGAGGTATTCATTCATGGCCATCGATCCCGCGAACCGTTCTGCTGCAACTGCGCACCCCCTCTTCGGCCGCCTGCCGGAAGCCACGCTCGATGCACTGCTCGAAAAGGCGGAGGAGATGAAAATCCCTGCCGGCGAGAACCTGATCACCGAGGGGGAGTTCAACCCCCATCTCTTCCTGATCCTGCAGGGCGAGGCGGAGGTGATCGCCGGCGGCGACTCCGTCTCCACCCTGGGTCCGGGCGACGTAGCCGGCGAAATATCCACCGCAGGCCTGAGCTCACCGATTGCCGACGTCAAGGCGACAAGGGATCTTGCCGTCATCGCCTTCCCGATCGAGGAGATCAACAACGTCGCCTTTGAAATGGAGAACTTTGCCGAGGCCCTGCGCGCACTCGGCATGCGCCACGCCAAAGATACCTATGGCGAATGGGAAGGATGAGCAAAAACCTCCACTGAACGCCCATCCGCAACACGGCACTTGCCAACCCCGTTGACTTTACCTATATTGCCGCGCTCTTTGCGGGCTCTGTTGCCCGCACAACATACCTTGCTCCGGCCGCGCTAATGAGAGCCGGGGCGTACGAAAGGTACACCGAGAGGAGCGCCGTAGTGTATTACGAGACCATTTTCATCGTTAATCCTGACGTATCCCAGGAAAACACCGAACAGCTGACCAACGACGTGGTTGAGCGTGTCGAGAAGGCCGGTGGCCGTATCGTCAAACGCGAATACTGGGGTTCCCGTCAGCTGGCCTACAGCATCAACAAACGCAAACGTGGCCATTACACCCTGCTGATCACCGACGGTGAGCCGCAGGCTGCTGCCACACTTGAAGAGGCCCTGCGCCTGGACGAGCGCGTGATGCGTTTCCTGACCACCAAGCTGAGCGAGCTCTCCGACGAGCCGTCTCCGCTGCTGCGTCGCAAGGCCAAGCCGGCCGAAGAGACCAAGGCTGCCGAAGAGACCAAGCCCGAAGCTGAAGCCAAGCCGGCCGAAAAGACCAAGGCTGCCGCCGGAGAAGCCGAAGCCTGATTATGAATCGGGTCCAGCTGACTGGCACACTGGATGCAATCCGCCAGCGCTGGACTCCGGATGGCAGCATGGCGGTCATCGCCGCGTTGCACATCCATCGCCCTCATCTGGGGCCCGCCAGGGCGGTGCTGGTCGACGAACAGCCCATCCCCCTGCGAGCCACAGGATCGATGGCCGAACGACTTGCCCGCCTCGAGGGGCGACAGGTCGCCATCGAAGGAAGCCTGCGTCGTCGCTACTACAGCCGCGACGGAGAGCAACGATGGGGGCAGGTTGAAATATGGGTGGACGCATGCCACCCGCAACAAACTGAATCTCACCAGGAGAGATGACGATGAGCGAAGAGACAAAAACCAATACCGAACAGCCGGTTCGCCGCAGTGCAGAAGGCAACAACCGCCGTGGTGGCGACCGCAACGAGCGCGGTGGTGACCGCCGTCGCGGTGGCGGCCGTGGCAAGTTCCAGCGCCGCCGCAAGTTCTGCAAGTTCTGTGCGGACACCAGCATGCAGATCGATCACAAAAACCCGGATCTGCTGGGCCAGTTCATCACCGAGCGTTGCAAGATCCTGCCGTCGCGTGTGACCGGCACCTGTTCGAAACATCAGCGCCAGCTGACGGCCGCCATCAAGCGCGCCCGTGTTCTGGCTCTGCTCGCCTTTACGCCGCTGCACCACGATTAAGGGGCAGCTGCACGGTCAGGACTGAGATGGAAGGAACGCCCCGTTCACTACCACCGGCCGCAGCCTTTGTGCTGACCCGGAGGATTCCCTGTACAGCCCTGGCCCTGGTGATGTTTTCCGCCATCATGTGGTTGCCCGGCCTTCTGGCCGGTGCTCCCGTGCTGGCGGCGCTGGCAACCATTGCCGGCATGGCTGTGCACCTGATGGTGCCGGCCCTGTTTGCCCTGATCCTGCTGGGTGGCGGCTTCGCCTACGCCCTGCAGGTGGCTTTGCTGTCGACCGTTGCCGTGATCGCCCTGGGCGGCGGCAACTTCAGCGGCGGCGTGCTGTTTCTGGTGCTCTATGCCTTGCTGCCGATCATGGCAGCCAGGGCATTGCAGCGGCAGGAGGGCGTCAGCCATGCGGCACGGCAGATCGGCACTGCCATCTTCATGGCCGTAGCGGCAACACTGGTTGCCGGCGCAGTCAGCAAGGGGGTGCCGCTGCATGCCCTGGTCGACCAGCTGGTCGCACCGCTCTTTGCCCAGGCCGGTACAGCACCGGATGGACAACAGATGCCGGCCGAGGTGGAACGCCAGATTCGCGTCTTCCTGGGCTGGGCCCTGCCGGGCATACTCGGTTTCAGCCTCTGGCTGACCTGGTGGCTGAACCTGCTGCTGGGCCGGCATGTGGCTGTACTGCACGGCTTCTACCGTGGTGATACAGCATCATGGCTGAAGCTTCGCATGGGTCGGATTACCGGCATCGCCTTTGTCGTGGCAATGATCTTCGGCAACCTGGCCGGCGGATCGCTGCAGTACATGGGCATCACGGCCGGGATCATACTGGCCGGAATGCTGGCTGTGCAGGGCGTTGCCATTGCGCACACCTGGCTGAAGGTGCGCAACATGCAGGTCGTCATTGTGATGATGTACCTGATATTGCTGATGTGGTCGATGATGATGCTACCGTTCATCATTTTGGGCCTGCTTGATATCTGGTTTGATTACCGCCGGAACATGGAACCGGCAACTGGAGGAAAATAATGCAGTTGATTCTGTTGGAACGAGTTGAAGGCCTCGGCAACGTGGGCGACGAAGTAAACGTACGCGCAGGCTACGGCCGCAACTTCCTGCTGCCGCAGGGCAAGGCCATTACTGCCAACGAGGCGAACCGCAAGCTGTTCGAGCGCCGTCGCATGGTGCTTGAGGCGCAGCAGATGGAAGTTCTGGCCGCCGCCAAGGGCGAAGCCGAGAAGCTTTCCGGCCTGAGCCTCGCCATCACCCGCGCCACGTCCGATGGCGAGCACCTCTACGGTTCGGTCTCCACCACCGACCTGGCCGAGCTGCTGGCCGAGAGTGGCAACACGGTTGAGCGTCGCAACATCCTGCTGGATGAGCAGATCAAGACGGTTGGCGAGCACGGCTTCCGCGTACGTCTGCATCCGGATGTTGTTGCCGACCTGACGGTCAAGGTCGAAGCCGAAAACGCTTGAGCCAGATTTCCCCCCTGCCGCACACCTCGGAGCTTCGCGAACGGGTTCCTCCCCATTCGTATGATGCCGAGTGTGCGGTCCTGGGGGGCATCATGCTTGATCCCGAGGCGCTGGAGCGCCTCGAGGGTGCCCTGCTGCCCGACCACTTCTATGTCGAGGCCAACCGCCGCATCTTTGCGGCCATCCTTGAGCTGTCTGCCCGCCATCAGCCTGTCGATGCCCTGACCGTCAAGGATCAGCTGGAGCGTAACGAGGATCTCGATGCCTGTGGCGGCGAGGCCTATTTAAGCCGCCTGGTCAGCTCGCTGCCGACCGCTGCCAACATCAAGCATTACGCCGACATCGTGCGCGAACGCGCCGTGCTGCGTGATCTGCTCTCGGTCTGCGGCAAAATCTCGCAGGAGGTCTATGGCGAGAGCGGCCGCCTGGTCAACGAGCATCTCGACAAGGCCGAATCACGCATGCTGGCCGTAGCCGAAAACTTCAACAAATCGCGCCCCTCGTTCAGCCGCATCAGCGACCTGATGCTGGAGAGCTATCGCGAACTGGAAACACGCTACGCCGAACAGAAGTCGATTACCGGCGTCGCGACCGGCTTCCGCGATCTCGACGAGATGACCGCCGGCATGCAGCGTGGCGACCTGATCATCGTTGCCGGCCGCCCCAGTATGGGTAAGACCGCCTTCTCGATGAACCTGGCCCAGAACACCGCCGTCGGCGCCGAGGACGAGGGGCCGCAGGTCGTTGCCGTATTCTCACTGGAGATGTCCTCGCAACAGATCGCCATGCGAATGCTGGCCTGTGAAGCGCGCGTGAACATGAAACATCTGCGCACCGGCCGCTTCTCTTCCGACGACTGGCGCAAACTGGCCTCCGCCAGCGGCCGACTGGCCGAATCTTCGGTATTCATCGACGATACACCTTCCATCTCGGTGATGGAGGTACGCTCCAAATGTCGCCGCCTGAAACGCGAGGCCAAGGGGCTCGACCTGATCCTGATCGACTACCTGCAGCTGATGAGTGGCCGCTCCGATGCCGAGCGCCGAGAGCAGGAGATCTCCGAGATCACCCGCTCGCTGAAAGGCCTGGCCAAGGAGCTGGATGTGCCGGTCATCGTGCTCTCCCAGCTCAACCGCTCGCTGGAGTCCCGTGCCGACAAGCGACCGATGATGTCCGATTTGCGTGAGTCCGGTGCGATCGAGCAGGACGCCGATATCATCATGTTCATCTACCGTGACGAGGTCTATCACAAGAAGCCGGAGAACGAAGGCATCGCCGAAATCATCGTCGCCAAACAGCGTAACGGCCCGACGGGCACGGTGCGCCTCACCTTCCTGCACGAGTACACCCGCTTCGAAAACCATCAGGGCGGCGATTTCGACGCCTGATCGGCAGCCCCTCTTCTGCCCGCCCCACATTCGGAAGGTCTATACTCGATCCATTCCCTGCCATGGAAGGAGATAGACCCATGCATGAATCCTGTTCGTTTTCCCTGCTTGCCGCGGCAACACTGCTGATCTCGGCAGCCCCACTGACCGCACATTCGGCGGAGCTGCCGGCCCGTGGGCCGATTCCATTTGCCAGTTACGACCTCAATCACGACGGCGCCATCAGCCCCGGCGAATTCAACCAGGTGCAGCAGCAGCGCCAGGATGCACGCATGGCCAATGGCACACCGATGCGGCAAATGCGCAACGCCCCCTCCTTCGAGGATTTCGATACCAATGCCGACGACCAGCTTTCGCCCGAGGAGTTAAGGGCAGGCCAGCAGGCCCAGCGTGAGAAGCGCATGCAGCAGCGCAACACTATGCGCACCGGCCAAGGCATGGGTCCACGCAAGGGGATGGCTCAACGGCCGCGATTCGACGACATGGATGCCAATGGCAACGGCAAGATCGATGCAGACGAATTCGAAGCCTTTCACGACAAACGCATGCAGCAGCGCAGCGACGAGGGGCGCAGGCTCAAACGCGCCGCCGATGCCCCGTCATTCAAGGAGATGGATGCCAACGGCGACGGTAACATCAGTCGCAGTGAGTTCATGCAGTTTCATCGCCGGAGCCGGCCCATGGGCTCAGGTCGCCAGGGGAACTGAATCCATAAAAAAGGGGCCGCTTTAAAAGCGGCCCCTTGGTTATATATGGTCGGGATGAGAGGGTTCGAACCTCCGACCTTACCGTCCCGAACGGTACGCGCTACCAGGCTGCGCCACATCCCGATTTGTGAGGACGCGCATCATATGCGTTCGCCCCCCTCTCTGCAAGCCACTTGAGCGAACCTGCCCTCCCCCACCCGCCAGGGTGATACAGATCATAGCTTTGTCGCTCCGGAAAGAGTCTGCTACCCTGCTGATCGCACAAGGGGATAGCATGGCGGCGAATGAACAGAAGAAGATCGACGAGAAGACAGCACTGCAGCTGAAGCCGGTTCTGGGCGAAGGCAAGGCCACCGATGCCCTGCTTCATAACGATTCAACCGTGCAGCTGATCTCGGAGGGCAACCTCAACCTGCTGCACCAGCTGGCGGCCTCGCGGCCGGCCAGCCGCATCGACACTACCCCGATCGACATGGATAGCCTGGTCGAGAATGTTGCCCGCATCATCTCCACCACCCAGGACCACTACAAGTGCATCATGTTCACCGACCTGGTCGGCTCCACCCAGTACAAGCGCGAGATGGGGCACACCAAGGGCTACATGCGCAACCGTATCTTCTGCGACATCTGCGAGGAGGCGGTAACCCGCTACGACGGCGCTATCGTCAAACGCCTTGGCGACGGTGTCATGGCCGTCTTCGAGCAGGCGATCGATGCCGTGCTGGCCGCGATGCTGATCCGCCGCTCCATCGGTACCAGCCGTAAAAAGCTGAAGAAGATTGTCGGCGGCATCGATTTCCGCATCGGCATCACCTGCGGATATGTGAAGGAGCTTCCGGGCGACCGTCAGGACTTCATCGGCCATGCCATGGACAAGGGTTCGCGCATTGAAGGCTCGGCCCGGGTCAACCAGGTGTTGATCGACGAAATCGTCTACGGCCTGATCCACACCAAGATTCGCGATTACTCGGATGACATCCTGATCGGCAAGCCGCGCAACATCACCCTGAAGGGGATCGGTGTCAGCACCCTCTACGAAATCGCACCGAAGGATATGGGCTTTGCCGGCAGCCTCGGCAACCGCATCAAATCCATCTTCTCCTGAGCAACATCTTCGCTAGTGACTGAAAGGCCCCGACACGGGCCTTGAGAAACGATCAGTAAGGGCGGCGAGCCGAGAAATCGGCCAGTTCGGCCAGCAGGGCGAGAATCTCGCCATCGCCATCGGCCGGCAGCAGACTCTTGGCACGTTCGGCATAATCGCGGGCCCGCTGCATGGCATGCTCCGGGCCGCCCTGGGCCTGTACACGCTCGCGCACCCATTCGCGATCGCCCGCTTCATAGCCATCGCGTTCGGCAATGGCATGTACGCGTGCCGCAAGCTCGGCATCTCCCTGCATGGCATGGATCAGCGGCAGGGTAATCTTGCCCTCTTCCAGGTCATGGCCGACCGGTTTGCCGGCCACCTCGGCCTCGGCCATGTAGTCGAGCGCATCGTCCATCAACTGGAAGGCGACGCCCAGGCACATGCCGTAATCGGCCATATCGCGCACCACCTGCTCCGGCTGTTCGCTGATATGCGCCCCCACCTCGGAAGCCGCTGCGAAAAGCACGGCCGTCTTGCGCTCGATCACTTCCAGGCACTGCGCCTCGGTCATCTCCAGGTGGAAGGTGCGCGACAGCTGCAGCACTTCACCCTCGGCCAGGGCATTGGTGACATCGGACATCAGCCGCAGCATCGCCATGTCGCCATCCTTGACCATCATCTGAAAGGCGCGCGAAAAGAGATAATCACCGACCAGCACACTCACCTGGTTACCCCAGACACCGTTGGCTGACGGCGCGCCTCTACGCTGGTTCGCCGAATCGACCACATCATCATGCAGCAGCGAAGCGGTATGGATGAACTCGATCACCACCGACATCGGGATATGGCGATCGCCGCTATAATTGAACAGGCGGGCGATCAGCAGACAGAGCAGCGGCCGCATGCGCTTGCCGCCGCTGTTGACGATGTAGTGGCCGATGGCCGGGATCATCATGATGTCCGACTGCAAGTTCTCATGGATGCAGGCGTTGACGCGCTCCATGTCGGCAGCGCAGAGGTCGATGGCCCGGTTCAGCGGATTGGTGACAGAATCATTCACGGTGCCAGCATCGTAAGGGCTGGCGCGTACGCGTCAAGGAGAGCACACTCCGCTTCAAGGCCATTTCATTGCATTTTCATTAACCTCTCCCTACATTGGCTCCCATGCGACGATTCCGGATGCATAAGCGCCCCCTGCTGATGCTGCTGGCCATGCTGTTTGCGGTACAGACCGCAGCCGCAGCCATGTGCATCGGCATGCCTGCCGCCCACGCGGCGGAGTTGACGACCACGCACTGTCATAGCATGACATCGGAGAGCATGGTCATGCCCTCCGACAGGGATATGGCGCCGCATGCCTGCATCCACTGCGATGCCCCGGACCTCGGCACACCGGATATGCCGGCTCCCATGGCCATGCCGGCCATGGGTCTTCTGGCCGTCGTTGTACTGCCTCAGGCCGCAAGCGCAGCGACCGATTCGACTGCACACATCGATACGCATGCCCAGGCACCACCGGACCCGCTCCCCCTTTACCTGACGACCCAGCGCATCCGCATCTGATCCCCGCTTTCTGCTGAACACCGCGACCTACCCGGGTCGTGGCCGGCGCCTGTCCGTGCGCCCGATTTCGCAGGAGGCATGCATGCATTTCCGAACGATCCTATTCCTGTTGCTATCACTGGCACCGCCGGCCCTGCCGGCAGCGGCTGCCGAGGCACCACTGGTACTCAAACGTGCCGAGGCCATGGCAATGGAGCACAACCCTGCCCTGGCAGGTGCCGGATCCCGTGCCGAGGCGCTGGCAGCAGTGCCAGCGCAGGTCGGCGCCCTACCCGACCCGCAGCTGAGCCTGGCGGCCCTGAACCTGCCGACCGACAGCTTCGCCACCGGGCAGGAGGCGATGACCCAGATGCAGCTGGGCATCTCGCAGGCCATCCCCTTCCCGGGCAAGCTGGGCCTGAGGCAGTCCGCGGCCGAAAAGATGGCCGAAGCGGCCAGTCACAACCGCGATGAGGCGCAACTGATGCTGCTGCGCAACGTCCGTATCGGCTGGTGGAACCTGGCCTGGCTGGACAAGGCCCTGGCCATCATCGACCACAATGTCGACCTGCTGCGCGATCTGGTGCGGATTGCCGAGGCCCGCTACAAAACCGGCCAGGGACTGCAGCAGGATGTGCTGCTGGCACAGCTGGAGTTATCCAAGATGCAGGAGCGCCAGCTCGACCTGCAGGCCACGCGCCAACGCCAGGCTGCCCGTTTCAATGCCCTGCTGGGTCGCCCGTCACAGACGCCTGTCGCCCTGCCCGCCATCGACGACAGGCTGCGTAGCGAGCTGCCGAATACGGACGAACTGAAACGCAAGGCCCGCCAGCGCCGGCCGATGCTGCTCGCCCTGCAGCGCAAGGCGGATGCCGCCGGTGACCGGGTGGCGCTGGCCGAACGCGACTACTACCCCGATTTCAAACTGGGCGCTGCCTACGGCTACCGGCACGGCCTCAATGCCAACGGCAGCCGCAGGCCGGACCTGGCCAGCGTGCAGCTCAGCCTTAACCTGCCGATCTTCACGGCCGACAAACAGGAGCGGCAGCTCGACCAGCGCCGGGCCGAAGAGGCCGGGGCGGAGTTTGACTGGCAGGATGCCGCCGACCGGGTCGATGCCGAAATCGAGGCCGCCGTCGCCGACCTGTATGCAGCCCGGCAGCGCGCCGCCCTCTTCCGGCAGGGTATCCTGCCGCAGGCACGTCAGACCACCGCCTCGATGATGGCCGGCTATCAGGTGGACCGGGTCGACTTTCTCAACCTGATGCGTGCCCGCCTCAATGAATTCAACACCGACATCCAGTACTGGCGTCAGATCGCCTCCGCCCATCAGGCAGCGGCCCGCCTGGCTGCCGCTGCCGGCCTGGAAACCCTGAACGAGGAACCCCGACCATGAACTACAACCCCTGGATACTCTCCCTCGCAACCCTGGCCATCGGCGCCGCCGGCGGTTACTACCTCGCCGATCAGTCATCGAACGGAACCGGGCAGGCCATGAGCGATAAGGCACCGCAACCCCGGGGCAAGGGCCCCTGCCCCGGCGGGGCCGAGCCCTTGATGTGGCGTAACCCTATGAACCCGAAGATTACCAGCCCCACCTTCACCAAGGACAGCATGGGCATGGATTACCTGCCGATCTGCGCCGAGGATCAGGGCAGCGACAAGGCGGCCGGCACGGTGCGGATCGATCCGACCGTGGTGCAGGATATCGGCGTGCGCACCGCCAGGGCCGAACAGGGAAGCATCGCCCGCGACATCCGCACCGTCGGCCGGGTCACCTTCGACGAAGAGCGCGTGGCCCGCCTGCACCCCAAGATCGAGGGGTGGGTCGAAAGGCTGTTCGTCGACAAGACCGGTGAAGAGGTGAAAAAGAACACCATGTTACTGGCCCTCTACTCGCCGCAGCTGGTCAGCAGCGCCGAAGAGTATCTGCTGGCGCTCAAGAACTGGCGCCGCCTGGAGAAGAGCCCGTTTCCGGATGTGCGCGACGGGGCCCGACGCCTGCTGGATACCTCGCTGGAGCGGCTGAAGCTGCTCGACGTGCCGGACCACCAGCTACGTGAGATCCGTGAGAAGGGACGGGTGCCGAAAGCGCTGCACATCCACTCCCCGTTCGACGGCACGGTGATGAAGATCGGCGCCCGCGAAGGCAGCCGTATCACGTCCGCCACCGAAATCTACATGATCGCCGACCTGTCGCGTGTCTGGGTACTGGTCGATGTCTACGAAAACGAACTGCCCTGGGTGAAAGCAGGCGATACGGCCGAAATGCGCCTGCCGGCCGTACCCGGCCGCGTGTTCACCGGCAAGGTCAGCTATATCTACCCCTATCTGGAGGGCAAGACCCGCACCAACAAGGTGCGCATCGAATTTGCCAATTCGGAGCGCCTGCTCAAGCCGGAGATGTACGCCAACGTCCGTATCAAGGCCGATGCCCGTGGAAACGCCGTCATCGTGCCGGCCGAGGCGATCGTGCGCAGCGGCAAACACAACCTGGTGTTCGTGCAGCGGGCCCCCGGCAAGTTCGAGCCGCGCCAGGTCCGTCTCGGCGTCGCTTCGGATGGCAGGGTGCAGATCCTTGCGGGGCTTGCGCCCGGCGAACGGGTGGTGACCAGCGCCCAGTTCCTGATCGATTCCGAATCGAAGCTGAATGAAGCAACAGCCAAGATGATGGAGCCGAAAGAAGCCGCACCGTCGGCTACGGACATGGATATGCAGGGCATGCAGATGGATGCCCCGGCCGGCATGGATATGCAGGGGATGTCGATGGACGATGCAGGCATGGGGAAAGGCGTGAAGCCTGACATGCAGGGAGGCGGTCATGCACACTAGGCTCTCCCTTTCTCGCATCCTGCACCTGACACCTGCCATCTCACGCCACGGACGGCGATCATGATCAGGCGACTGATCGACGCCTCCGTCACCAACCGTTTCCTGGTGCTGATCGCCACCGCCGTCATCTGCGTGGCCGGCTGGCAGGCGATGCGTGCCATGCCGCTGGATGCCATCCCGGACCTCTCCGATGTACAGGTGATCATCTTCACCAAGTATCCGGGCCAGGCACCGCAGGTGGTCGAGGATCAGGTCACCTATCCGCTGACCACGGCCATGCTGTCGGTGCCCAAGACCAAGGTGGTGCGCGGCTACTCCTTCTTCGGCTTCTCGATGGTCTACGTGATCTTCGAGGACGGCACCGACATGTACTGGGCCCGCACACGGGTACTGGAGAATCTCAACTACGCCCGCAGCCGGCTGCCGCGCGAGGTCACCCCCACGCTCGGGCCGGATGCCACCGGTGTAGGCTGGGTCTACGAATACGCCCTCGTCGACACATCCGGCAGGCACGACCTGGCCGAACTCAGAAGCCTGCAGGACTGGTACCTGCGCTATCCGCTGCAGACCGTCGACGGCGTGGCCGAGGTGGCCAGCATCGGCGGTTTCGTCAAGCAGTACCAGGTCGAGGTCGATCCGGATGCGCTGGCCGCCTTCGACATCCCGCTGTCGAAGGTCAAGCAGGCCATCGCCCGCAGCAACCGCGATGCCGGCGGCCGCCTGATCGAGATGGCCGAAACCGAGTACATGGTGCGTGGACGCGGCTACATCCGCTCCATCGATGATCTGAAATCGATCCCGCTCGACGTGGATTCGCACGGCACGCCGATTCTGTTGAAACAGGTGGCGGACATTCACCTCGGTCCGGAACTTCGGCGTGGTGTCGCCGATCTGAACGGCGAAGGCGATACCGCCGGCGGTGTCGTGGTGATGCGCTACGGCGAAAATGCGCACGCGACCATCGAGCGGGTGCGCGCCAAACTGGCCGAGCTGCAGCAGGGGCTGCCGGACGGAGTCGAGATCGTGCCGGTCTACGACCGCGGCCACCTGATCGAGCGCGCCGTCGACAACCTGAAAGAGAAACTGATCGAGGAGTCGATCGTCGTGGCGCTGATCTGCCTGCTCTTCCTGATGCATGCCCGCAGTGCGCTGGTCGCCATCGTCAGTCTGCCGGTCGGCATGCTGCTCGCCTTTCTGATCATGCAGTGGCAGGGGCTCTCAGCCAACATCATGAGCCTGGGCGGCATCGCCATCGCCATCGGCGCCATGATCGACGGCGCCATTGTCATGATCGAGAACGCCCACAAGCATCTGGAACGGGCGGGCGCGGAGCGCGGCACTGACGAACACTGGCACGCCATACTCACCTCGGCGAAAGAGGTGGGTCCCGCCCTCTTCTTCAGCCTGCTGATCATCACCGTCTCCTTCCTGCCGGTGTTCACGCTGCAGGCGCAGGAGGGACGGCTGTTCGCCCCGCTCGCCTTCACCAAAACCTACGCCATGGCCGCCGCCGCCCTGCTGGCCGTCACGCTGGTGCCGGTGCTGATGGGGCTGTTCATCCGCGGACGTATTCCTTCGGAGTCCCGCAACCCGATCAATCGCGGTCTGCGGCGGCTGCATACGCCACTGCTCAATCTGGCCGTCAGGGCGCGCAAGAGCACCCTGCTGCTCGCCACGGCCCTGCTCGTCGCCACGGCCTGGCCGCTGATGCATACCGGCAGCGAGTTCATGCCACCTCTGGACGAAGGCGATATCCTCTATATGCCGACCACCAATCCGGGGCTGTCGATCACCAAGGCGCGCGAGCTGTTGCAGCAGACGGACCGCATCATCAAGACATTCCCGGAGGTCGCCAGTGTCTTCGGCAAGGCGGGGCGTGCCGACACGGCCACCGATCCGGCACCGCTCTCCATGCTGGAGACCACGATCCGCCTGAAACCGAAGGATCAGTGGCCCGACCCGGAGAAGACGACCCGTGAACTGATGGATGAGATGGATGCGGCAATCAGGTTCCCGGGGCTATCCAACTCCTGGAGCTTTCCGATCAAGACCCGCATCGACATGCTCTCCACCGGTATCAAAACGCCGGTCGGCATCAAGGTATCGGGGCCGGATCTGGCCACGCTGGAGCGCGTGGCCGGCCGGATCGCCGAGGCACTCAAACAGCAGCCGGAGACCCTGTCGGCCTTCGCCGACAAGGCGGCCGGCGGCTACTACCTCGATTTCGATATCAAGCGGCAACAGGCGGCACGTTACGGCCTGACCGTCGGCGATGTGCAGGATGTCATCCAGTCCGCCATCGGCGGCATGAATGTCACCACCACCATCGAGGGGCTGGAGCGCTACCCGGTCAACGTGCGCTACCCGCGCGAGTTGCGCGACAACCTGCCGGCACTGAAGCAGGTGCTGGTACCGACACCGACCGGAGCCCAGATTCCGCTCTCTCTGGTGGCGGACATGAAATTGCGGCGCGGTCCGCCGTCAATCAAGACGGAGAACGCCCGCCCCAACGCCTGGGTCTATGTCGACCTAAACAGCTCGGATATCGGTGGCTACGTACAACAAGCCAAGCGGCTGGTAGCCGAACAGGTGAAGATTCCGGCCGGGTACACCGTAAGCTGGTCCGGCCAGTTCGAGTATATGCAGCGCGCGGCCAAGCGGCTGCGGATGGTGATTCCGGCGACCCTGCTGATCATCTTCCTGCTTCTCTGGTTCAACTTCCGCAATCTCACGGCGCCCACGCTGGTCATGCTTTCCATCCCGTTCGCGCTGGTCGGCGGCTTCTGGCTGGTCTGGTGGCTGGGCTACAACCTCTCGGTGGCCGTCGCCGTCGGCTTCATCGCTCTGGCCGGTGTTGCCTCCGAGATCGGGGTGCTGGTACTCACCTTCATCGATCAGGCGGTCACCGCCCGACGTGCAGAATCGGGCGAGGCACTCTCAAAAGAGCAACTCTGGTCCGCCGTGCGCAGCGGTGTGGAACAGCGCGTTCGCCCGATCGCCATGACCGCCACAGCGATCATCGCCGGCCTCTTGCCGATTATGTGGGGTGCCGGCACCGGCAGTGATGTCATGCGGCGCATCGCCGCCCCGATGATCGGTGGCATGGTCACCACCACCCTGCTCTGTCTGATCGTGCTGCCGGTGATCTACGGCCTGATTCTGCAATTCCAGGAAAAACCCAAAGGAGAAGTTCAATGAAGATCCAACACCTCGCCATGGCAGCCGCACTGCTGCTGCCGATCACCGCATTCGCCGCCGAGGGTGGTATACAAGGCACAATGTCCGGCCACACGATGTCCGGCATGGAGAGATCGATGCCGATGGACGGCATGTCGCCGAAGATGTTCCTGCAGAAAAAAGAGATCGACGGCTACACGGTCAGTTTTCATGTCATGCCGGCATCCGAGGGCATGCAACATGGAGGTGCCCACAACTTCATGGTCAAGGTGGAGCAGGGAAACACAACCATGACCGACATCGCCGTCAATTCGAAAGTGATCGCCCCGAACGGCAAAGCCGTCTCGAAGATGATGATGCAGATGGGCGACTGGTTCATGGCCGGATACGACCTGAAGCAACAGGGCCGGTACCAGCTCATGGTGCTGTTCAAGACCGCTGACGGCCAAAAACACTTCGGCGGCGCCTACTATCCGGCGAAGCACTAGGGAGAGGGAAGATGCGCCACATCAAAATACTGACCGGCCTGACACTGAGCGGCGCGGCGATTGCCTGCGGCCTGCTCTATTCCGGCATCATCAATGTCGGGGCCTCCAGCCCCCACCATCCGCTGACCCAGTGGTTGCTGCACACCGCCATGCAGCGCTCGGTGGCTTTCCACGCCAGTGACATCAAGACACCCGATCTGAACAGTCCGCAACGGGTGATGGAGGGCTTTGATCACTATCGAGAGATGTGTGTCGGCTGCCACCTCGCACCCGGCGTGAAAGAGTCGGAGATCCGGCAGGGGCTGACTCCCAGGCCGCCGAAACTGCAGGAGGCTGCCCGCAACTGGCAGCCCAACGAACTGTTCTGGATCATTAAAAACGGTGTGAAGATGACCGGCATGCCCGCCTGGGGTACCACCCACAGCGACGAGAAGATCTGGGACATGGTCGTTTTCCTGCAAAAACTGCAGACGATGAGTGCAAAGGAGTATCGCGAACTGGATCGCATGGCGGAAGTGAGCGAGGCGGGAGAACACGCCCTGCACGGACACACGCATGCGGATGAGGGTCTACAATGACCGTACTCCCAACCGGAACCACCACAAGAAAAGGAGGCCAACGATGAAAACAGGTTATCTCACTCCGCTCCTGGCCAGCCTGCTGCTGGCGACACCGGCCGCCCATGCGGCAGACCGACAGGACAGCGCCGCCATGCCGTGCGGCAACATGGCCATGATGGACATGGATCAAATGCAGCAACAGATGCAGAAAATGCAGGGCATGATGGACCGGGCCCGCGACATGAAACCGGGCAAACAGCGCCGGCAGCTCATGCGCGATCATATGCGCGAGATGCACAAAACAATGGGCATGATGCAGGGCCAGAACAGCAGCAACCGTGGCATGATGAACGGCGGCGGCATGATGGGCGGAAGCCAGGCCATGCGCGACCAGCGCTCCGGCATGACGAACCGCGACCAGTGCCTGCAACGGATGAACCGGCGCATGGACATGATGCAGCAGATGATGGAACAGATGCTGGAACAGCAATCGATGATGGGCACGGGGCAGTAAGAGAGGCCGCTATAGCAGCGACCCATATTTCCGGTGCCATCCTGGCCACGGCCGGTGGTCATCAAACAGAAAATGATCCATGATCATCAAAGGAGTTGATTGCCATGGCGACGATACGACTTTCGATTGACGGCATGCACTGCGCCGGTTGTGTCTCCAGCGTGGAGAAGGCGCTGAACAGTGTGCCCGGCGTGGAGAAAGCGAGCGTGAATCTCGCCGAGCGCAGCGCCATGATCGAGGGCACGGCCGATGCCGATGCCCTGATCGCGGCCGTGGAGGCGACCGGCCGCAAGGCGGCGGTGATGAAAGGCATGGAAGACGAGGCCGCCAAACAGGGGCAGGAAGCGGCTCACTACCGCATGCTGATGAAGAAGTTCGTCATCGCCACCCTCGTGGGGCTGCCGCTCTTCCTCGATCTCTTTTTCGGCTACCTGCCGAAGCTGGAGACGGCACGCGGCATCTGGGTCGGCATTGGCCTGATCACGCTGGTGGCCATGTTCTACGCCGGCCGCCACTTCTATGTCGGGGCCTGGAACGCCTTCAGGCATCATCAGGCCAGCATGGACACGCTGATCGCCACCGGTACAGGCACGGCCTGGATCTACTCGATGCTGATCGCCATCAAGCCGGATATTGTGCCGGCCCTGGGTCGCCACGCCTATTTCGATGCCGCCCTGATCATCATCGCCCTGATCAATCTCGGCCAGGCGCTGGAGATGCGGGCCCGCAGCCGCACCAACGAGGCGATCAGGCGCCTGATCGGCCTGCAGGCCAGGACGGCACGCGTTGTGCGCAATGGCGAGGAGCAGGATATCCCGATCGAAGAGGTGGGACTGGGCGAAACCATCCGCGTGCGCCCCGGCGAGCGGATTCCGGTTGACGGCATCCTGCTGGAGGGTCACTCCCATATCGATGAATCGATGCTCACCGGCGAGCCGATGCCGGTGAAGAAGGGCGAGGGTGACGAGGTGGTCGGCGGTACCATGAACAGCAGCGGCAGCTTCCTCTACCGTGCCATCCGCATCGGAGCCGACACGGTGCTGGCCCGGATCATCAACATGGTGCGCAGCGCCCAGGCGGCCAAACCCCGGATCGGAAGGCTGGCCGACAAGGTGGCAGGTATCTTTGTGCCGTCCGTGCTGATCATCGCTGTGTGCACCGCCCTGATCTGGGTCAACTTCGGCCCCGCCCCGCAGCTCTCCTTCGCCCTGGTGACGACCATGACGGTGCTGATCATCGCCTGCCCCTGTGCCCTGGGGCTGGCCACGCCGATCTCGATCATTGTCGGGGTCGGCAAAGCGGCCGAGTACGGCATCCTGATCCGAAACGGCGAGGCGCTGGAGCGCGCCGGGCAACTGACCACCGTGGTGCTCGACAAGACCGGCACCATCACCGCAGGCAAACCGAGCGTCACCGATGTGGTGGCGGAGGATGAAGCCACTGCCCTGCGCCTGGCTGCTGCGGCCGAGGCCGGCAGCGAACATCCGCTGGCCGCAGCCGTGCTCGCGGCGGCGAAGGCACACGACATTGCATGGCCGGAGGCCTCCGGTTTCAAAGCGATCACCGGCCAGGGGGTACGGGCGATGGTCGAGGAGGAGGCGGTGCTGTTCGGCAATGCCGCACTGATGCAGGCCAATGACATTGCCCTGGACGAGCAGACAACGGTGCGGATGGATGAGCTGGCCGCAGATGCCAAAACGCCGATGCTGCTGGCGCACGGTGGCCGCCTGATCGGCATCCTGGCCGTGGCCGATCCGGTGAAGGAGGATTCGAAAGCCGCCATCGCCGCCATGCACGCCATGGGCCTGAAGGTGGTGATGATCACCGGCGACAATCGCCATACAGCGGCGGCGGTGGCCCGCATGGTCGGTGTCGATGATTTCTATGCCGAGGTGCGGCCGGAGGATAAGGACAACAAGGTGGCCGAACTGCAGGCTACAGGTGAGACGGTCGGCATGGTCGGCGACGGCATCAACGATGCTCCGGCCCTCTCCCGTGCCGATGTCGGCTTCGCCATCGGGGCCGGCACCGATGTCGCCATCGAGTCGGCCGATATCACCCTGATGCGTTCCAGCCTCGACGGCATCTCCACCGCCATCCGTATCTCGCGTGCCACCTTGCGCAACATCAAGCAGAACCTGTTCGGCGCCTTCGTCTACAACACCCTGGGGATACCTGTCGCCGCCGGCATCCTCTATCCGCTGATGGGGCTTTTGCTCAACCCGATCATCGCCGGTGCCGCCATGGCCGCCTCCTCGGTCACCGTCGTGACCAATGCCAACAGACTCCGCCTGTTCAGGCCGGGAGGTGACGCATGATCTGGCTCGTCAATCTGGCCGGGCTGGCCCTGATCGGGTTCATCATCTGGTGGTTCTGGCTCTGGCGCCCCGCCACCTCCACGGCAGCCACAACAGAGGGAACCATCGAAATCCGGGTCAAGAATGGCACCTACGATCCCGCCTTCATCAGCGCCACGGTCGGCCAGACCCTGCGGCTGCGTTTTATTCGCGAGGATGCCACGCCCTGCGCCGAGTATGTGCTCTTCGAGGCGTTCGGTATCCAGCAGCAGCTGCCGCTGAACGAACCGGTGGAGTTCACCATCACGCCCGACAAACCCGGCCGCTTCGACTTCACCTGCCAGATGCGGATGTACCGCGGGGTGCTTACCGTCGCCGCGTCATAAGCCCCCCTTCCCATGACATGGCGGCTTGTTAGGTTCGGCGCAACCCATCTTCTAAGGAGCCTTTATGCGCAAGCTGCTGATCTCCACCCTGTTCCTGACCCTGACTGCCGCCACACCTGCCCTGGCCGATGAAGCCAAGGCGGCGAAAATCGATATTGCCGCACCTGCCAGCCTCAACTGGCAGGGCAACGGCACGGCCATTCTTGTGCGTACCGAGGACAGGCGAAGCTCCACGATTCCGGGAAACACGACTGAAGGAAAACCGCTGCAGCTGCAGGGGAACCTGGCTGAGTCCGTCAACGCCGCCGTCATCCGGGCCCTGAGGCAGCAGGGCTATACCATCGTCCCGGCGGCCGATGCGCCGCAGCGCACGCTCATCCTGCAGATCAATCGGGTGGTCTATAGTGTCAAAAAGAACCTGTTCACTTCCGATGTAACGATCGATGCCGCCATAGGCGTGAAGGCAAAACGAGGGGACAAAACAGTGCTGAAGCAACTGCAGAGCCACAACAGCTACGAAGTGGCGTTCACCCCGTCGATGAAGCGCAATGGCGAGATGATCAGCGAGACGGTGGGCGATGCCATCCAGGCCATCTTTACCGACCCGGATATCGCTGCCCTGCTGAAGCCCTAGACCTCGCCACTGGACAGCCGTTCGTATCAAGGAGGATTCATCATGCTGCCTGTATTCACCCGCTGGCCCGCCAAACATCCGCAGCGTATCCAGCTCTTCTCGATGAATACGCCCAACGGGGTCAAGGCCTCGATCGCGCTGGAAGAGCTGGGGCTACCCTACGAAGCGCACACCATCGATATCCGCAATGGAGACCAGCACTGTCAGGAGTACCTGGCCCTGAACCCCAACGGCAAGATCCCGGTGATTATCGACCCCAACGGCCCGGGGGGCGAGGCGATCTCCATCATGGAGTCGGGTGCCATCCTGATCTACCTGGCCGACAAGGCCGGAAAGCTGATCCCGACCGAGCCGATGGCCCGCAACCAGTGCCTGCAGTGGCTCTTTTTCCAGGTCGGCCATATTGGCCCGATGTTCGGCCAGTTCGGCCACTTCTATAAATATGCTGTCGATGCCTGCAGGGATCCCTACCCGATCGAACGCTACACCAATGAATCGCGCCGCCTGCTCGGCATCCTGGATGCCCGACTCACCGGCAACGCACACATCCTGGGCGACGACTACTCGATTGCCGACATCGCCATCTTTCCCTGGGTGAACTGCCTGAGTGCTTACTACGAAGCGGAGGAGCAACTGGGCCTGAAGGAATTCCCACACGTCAACGCATGGGTGCAGCGCTGCCTTCAACGCCCGGCGGTCAAGGCCGGCATGCAGGTCTGCGCCCCGGAATAATCAGCCGGGGGAGACAAGCCTCCCGCTCAGCCATTTCCCCACCTGCTGCACCTCCTCGGCGCAGACATGGTGCTCCATCGGATAACTGTGCCACTCCACCTCTGCTCCCAGCTGCTGCAGGCGGCGGTAGCTCGCCTCGCCAAGGCCGAAAGGCACCACCGGATCATGCACGCCATGCGCCATCAGGATCGGCGTGGTGCGATTGGCGGCGGCAATCTCCTGCACCTTTTCCGGCAGCAACAGATAGCCGGATAGAGCGATGATGCCGGCCAGCCGCTCCTCATAGTGCAGTCCGACATGCAGGGCCATCGCCGCTCCCTGCGAAAAACCGGCCAGCACGATCTTTTCAGGCTTAATGCCGCGCATCGTTTCGCGCTCGATCAGCATGCGGATGCTGTGCGCTGACTGTTTGATGCCTGCCTCATCATGCTCGATGCCGAGATCGCCTTCGGAGATATCGTACCAGGCCGGCATGATGTAGCCGCCGTTGATGGTCACCGGCATGGCCGGCGCATGCGGGAAAACGAAGCGGATCGCCGCGCCCTCCGGCAGCCCCAGCTCCGGCACGATCGGCTCGAAGTCGTGGCCGTCGGCCCCCAGGCCGTGCATCCAGATCACGGCAGCGGTCGGATTGGCCGCTGTTTCGATCTCAAGGGTGGGAAGGTAGCTGTTGCTCATCGCTCAAGCATGCCCTGCCGCGGCCGCATCGTCATCCGCCTTCAGGGATGTCCGCACATCGATCGCTCCGCCGTGCAGGGTACGGTGCACCGGGCAACGCTCGGCGATCTCCAGCAGTCGCTGGCGCTGTACCTCATCGAGCGCACCGCGCACATCGATCATCCGCTCGATATGGTCGATGCGGGCATGCTTGTTGTCACAGTCGGCGCAATCCTCGGCATGCACCTTGTCGTGGCTGAGGTAGACGTTGACCTCCTCAAGTGGCCACCCCTTGCGATCGGCATACATGCGCAGGGTCATGCCGGTGCAGGAGCCGAGGGCCGAGAGCAGCAGCGCATAGGGTCCCGGCCCCAGCCCCGTGCCGCCGGACGAGACCGGCTCATCACTAGTCAGGGCGTGGCGCCCGGCCCGCACCTCGGTGAAGTAGCCCTCGGCTCCGGTGCGCACCACCACCTGATAACCGTTGGTGGTCAGCCGCTCCGTCTCCGGCGGCAGGTATTTGTCGGCCCAGCTGGCAATCACACTGCCGACATAACGGGCATCGCGCTCATCGCTGAGCAGGTGATCGGCCCGGTCGAGCGAGATGAAGCTCTTGGGGTGTTTGGCGGCCCGGTAGATGCGCCCGGCATGGGCGATATCGACCACCTCATCCATCGGGGAGTGGAAGATCAGCAGCGCCTTGCCGAGCTGCTCTGTGGCACTGCGGGTCTCGGCATCGCTGATATCGTCGAGGAAGCGGCGGGTAATGGTGAAACGGCGCCCGCCAAGCACAATCTCGGTCTCCCCCTTCTCGACGATCTCATCCTCGCGATCGGCAAAGAGATGGCGCAGATGGGCCGGATCGCAGGGTGCGGCAATGGTGCTCACCGCCACGGCCGAAGGGATTTGACGGGCTGCGACCAGCATCGCCGCTCCGCCCAGCGAGTGGCCGATCAGAATCGAGGGTGCCTGGTAATGCTCCTCCAGGAAGCGGGCTGCAGCCACAATGTCATCAACGTTGCTGCTGAAGGTGGTATCGGCAAAATCGCCGCCGCTGTCGGCCAGGCCGGTGAAATCGAAACGCAGTACGGCGATCCCCTTCGTCGTCAGGGCCCGGTTGATATGCACGTTGGCCTTCAGTTTACGGGTCAGCGTAAAGCCGTGCGCCAGCAGAGCATAGGCGCGTGGCCTGCCGTCGATCGGCATATCGAGCGTGGCGGCAAGCTGCTCGCCGTCGGCATTGGTAAACTGAAGCTGGATCGAACGCATCGCTATCTCCCTTGTCGTCGCTCGGCATCTGTTCCTTACCGCCAAGATGGCACACTGCGGATGCATTGCAATCCGGCCGCATTGTGCTGGAATAGTGAGCGATGAACCGGCATCTGCATATCCTCGGCATCTGCGGCACCGCCATGGCCGCTATCGCCTCGCTGGCCCGCGAACTGGGCTGGCGCGTTACCGGTTCCGATGCCGGGATCTATCCGCCGATGTCCGACTACCTGGCAGCTCTGAAGATCGATGTGAACCCCTTCGACCGCGACAACCTCGAGCCCGCCCCGGACCTCTGCCTGATCGGCAATGCCATGAGCCGGGGCAATATCGAGGTGGAGACGATCCTCAACGAGGGGCTGCCGTACCTATCCGGCCCTGAATTCATCGGCAAATATATCCTGGCCGGGCGTCATCCGGTGGTCGTGGCCGGCACGCATGGCAAAACCACCACCGCCAGCCTGATGGCGCATGTGCTGGAGCATGGCGGCCATCACCCCGGTTTCATGATCGGCGGCATTCCGGAAAACTTCGAGGGCGGCGCCCGGCTTGGCAAAGGGCCCCACTTCGTGCTCGAGGGCGATGAATACGACACCGCCTTCTTCGACAAGCGCTCCAAGTTCCTGCACTACCGCAGCCGCACGCTGATCCTCAACAACCTCGAATACGACCATGCCGACATCTTCCCCGATCTCGAGGCGATCAAGACCCAGTTCCACCACCTGATCCGCACCGTCCCCGGCGGCGGCCATATCATCGTCAATGCCGACGACGGCAACATCGCCGATGTGCTCGATGAGGGGAGCTGGACCCCGCTCATCCGCTTCGCCCGCAAGGGCGGCGAGGAGGCCGAATGGCAGTGGGAGGTGCTGGATCGCTCCGGTAGCCACTTCCGCCTCTGGCACGAGGATGAGCCGGCCTGCGAAATCGAGTGGGAGATCATCGGCCGCCACAACGTGGGCAATGCCTGTGCGGTGATGGCGGCTGCTACGGCACTCGGACTGTCGGTCGCGACCCTGGCCGAAGCACTGAAGAGCTTTAAGGGTGTTCGCCGGCGCATGACCCATGTCGGCGAGGCGAACGGCGTGCACATCTACGACGATTTCGCCCACCATCCCACCGCGATTCGCGGCGTGGTCTCGGCCATGAAGGCTCGCATTGGGGATAATGAACGCCTATGGGTCGTGGTTGAGCCGCGCTCCAACACCATGCGCAGCCGTATTCATCAGAAGGTACTGCCCGGCAGCCTTCGTGACGCCGATCTGGTGATCTTCGTCCCCCCCTCGCAGCGCAACCTCGATCCGGACGAGGTGCTCGATGTCGATGCGGTCTGTCGCGCCATCGGCGAGCACGCCACCGTACTGCCCGATGTCGAGGCGATCATCGCCCATGTCAGCGGCGAGGTGCGCTCCGGCGACCATATCCTGATTCTCTCCAACGGCAGCTTCGATGGCCTTCATCACAGGCTTCTGGACAGCCTGCTGGAAAACGACACGAGGCCTTGATGCAAACAGCCTCCCTGCTCGAAGCAGGAAGGGCCATTATGCTGACACTATCCCCTACTTGTAAGGGTAAGGCGTGGTAATGGTTGATCCCTGAATCACCGCCGAAGATGTTGCGGCGGAGCTTGCTGCTTGGGTCGCAATATTGCTTACGCTGCTATCCTGACTCTCACCATTGTTCGATTCACCCGATGAAGCACTGCTTTGACCAACCGACATGCTGCCATCCGCGTTGATCGTGGCAGTTTCACCCGGTTGCAGCGTTACGATCTGGCCAGTAATCGAATTTGTCACGACCACGCTACCCGATGTACACGTCACTGTGGCCGTACCCTCGGAGGAAAATGGCAGGGGTGTATTGGCAGGATTTGAGCTATAACCCGTCAAGCTGCTGACCGTGGAATCAGGACCAGGAACAAGTGTGACCATAAAGTCCGTGCCCCGAACGCCAATGACCGCAGTCTTGGTCTGCACCTCAAATGACTCCCGCTTTTGAGCAAGCTTACTGACCGCAAAGCGTACCTTGCCCCAAAACTGGACGATCCTGGAAAAGATGCGTGTCTTCCCTTTGACCGCATACTTCTGCAACGAGATGCTACTGCGCGGACCAACAAAGAGTTCGCTGTCATCGTTCATTTTCAATCTGGCACTGGCACCTTTGCGGGTCACCACGATATCGGATTCATCCAGCATCAGCCTTTTATTCAGCGTAATGTGACGACTATCCCTGATCACCAGAGCATCGCCGCTCACCTCGATAGCCTGGCCAACTGGCTCCGCAAAAACCGGGTTTCCACCAGCCGCCACAAGCAACAACAGAACAACTACTCCGAATAATCTCGACATCACCCTCTCCTGTTCACGTCCTTGCTTGACGCGCAGCTATAACTATCTTTAATACTACACTCTGCTAAAGAAGTAAAATCGCAGTCAAGCATCTGAAGGGGAAGGGACACTATGTGCGAAACAAAATCCATGCTTAGAAACACGCTGGCTGCCGTTGTTTTTTCAATATTAATACCTGCATCCGCCCTTGCTGAGCAGACATCCCAAAGTTCGGCTGCCATGTCCACCATGGATGATGACGCCATTTTCACACGCGATTTCAGCAAACTCGCAGCATTCCCGACTTTCTCGCTGGGCGCCCCTTCCGGCCTGACACCGACGAAAAATGTAGTTTTTGCTGGCATTGGCGGCATCACCAATCCACCCGGAAGGAAGAACGTGGATGGTGCCGCGAGCATAGGCATGGGCACAGGCATACCCTCCCTTGGTTTGGGTATGGCCGCCACCATTGACCTGGGAAGCATTAATCCGACTGATGGTGGTGCACTTAACCGTGGTGACCTTGGTCTGGCCTTTGGTAAGACCTTTGATAACTATGGCCTCGGCATGGCTGTCGGTGTCAAAAACCTCACCCTCTGGCAGGGTGGAGCAGGGCGTAATGACCCCTCCTTCTACGCTGCAGTGACTAAAATTTACTCCAGCAACAACATCCTGATCATCCTGAATGGCGGTGCCGGCAGCAACGCCTTCCGGACAGTTCGTGACACGGTATACACCAGCAAACGCAACACCAAAGTATCCGGTTTTGGCTCCATCGCCATCTATCCACTCCCCCAGCTGAGTCTGGTTGCCGATTACACGGCCGGTGCCATGAGCGCTGGTGTTGGCATCGTACCCATTGCTTCCTGGCCGGTAAGCCTGAGCTTTGGCGTTTACGACATCAATAAGGCTGCTCCGAGGCATACCAAGACCGCCTTCATCGGTTCACTATCCGTTTCCTCTCCCTTCTGATCAGAAAGCCCACTCCCACAGGCATCTTTGACGGCTTTTCTCGCACGGCTTGCCGGAGCGTCGCCTCGAAGAACACCGGATGTGATGCACCCTGGATCTGATCATCTTATCCCCGTGATCTTAAAGCATCTTCAGGTTATGATTCCAGCCTATGCGCTATTCACGATTTTTTGCCCCCACCCTGCGTGACGATCCGTCGGACGCTGAGGTGGTCTCCCACAAACTGCTGCTCAGGGCCGGCTACATCCGCCGTGTCACCACCGGCGTCTACGATTTCCTGCCGCTGGGTCTGAAGGTGTTGCGCCGCATTGAGCAGGTGGTGCGCGAGGAGATGGACCGCGCCGGCGCCCAGGAGCTGATGATGCCGATGGTGCAGCCGGCCGAGCTGTGGCAGCAGTCGGAGCGCTGGGAGAAGTACGGCCGCGAGCTGCTGCGCTTTGTCGATCGTCACGATCATGAATCGTGCCTGGGGCCGACGCATGAAGAGGTGATCTGCGACCTGCTGGCCAAGGAGCTGCGCTCCTACAAGCAGCTGCCGATGAACCTCTACCAGATCCAGTCCAAGTTCCGCGACGAGGTGCGCCCCCGCTTCGGCCTGATGCGCGGACGCGAATTTGTCATGAAGGACGCCTACTCCTTCCATGCCGACGAGGCGTGCCTGAAAGCCGAATACGACAATATGTTCGCCACCTACACGCGCATCCTCACCCGCCTGGGGCTGAAGTTCCGCGCGGTCGAGGCCGATACCGGCTCGATCGGCGGCTCGGCCAGCCACGAGTTCCATGTGCTGGCCGAATCCGGCGAGGACCTGATCGCCCACTGCTCATCCTGCGACTACGCCGCCAATGTCGAGCTGGCCGAGGCCGGGCGCGACA
The DNA here is from genome assembly GCA_964503475.1 of uncultured Zetaproteobacteria bacterium. Lineage (GTDB taxonomy): Bacteria > Pseudomonadota > Zetaproteobacteria > Mariprofundales > Mariprofundaceae > CAZCZU01. Next base: position 5,317 of record CAZCZU010000025.1, on the reverse strand, counting down.
TCCCGGCCGGTGGCAGTGCCGACCTTACCGAGGTCGAGACGCCGAACGTCACTTCAGCCGAGGATGTGGCCGCATTCCTGAATACCGACGTCGCCCTGCTGGTCAAGACGCTGGTCTTCCGCGCCATTGGCGGCGAGAAAGACGGCGAGATCGTGGCTGCCTGCGTACGCGGTGACGATACGCTGCAGGACGTCAAGCTGGCCCGGGCCATCGGCGCCGATGAGGTCGAGATGGCCACCGAAGCCGATATCGCCACCATCGGCGGCATTACCGGTTTTGTCGGCCCGCAGGGGCTGGCCTGTCCGGTGCTGATCGACGATACGCTGAAAAACAGCAACGGCCTGGTGGCCGGTGCCAACAAGGCGGACTTCCATGTCACGGGGCTTGAGCCGGCCCGCGATTGCCCGAATGCCATCGTCACCGACCTGCGTGAGGCACGTGCCGGCGATGCCTGCCCGCGCTGTGGTGCGGCAATCGAGCATTCGCGCGGCATCGAGGTGGGGCATGTTTTCGCCCTCGGCCAGCGCTACACGGCTCCGATGGGAGTGGAGTTCCAGAACCAGGAGGGCAAGCGCACCACCGCCACCATGGGCTGCTACGGCATCGGCGTCTCGCGCCTGGTCGCCGCAGTGGTCGAGCAGTGCCACGACGATGCCGGCATTGCCTGGCCGGTACATCTGGCACCGTTCCATATTGCCGTCATCACCCTGGGCCAGAGCGAAGCCGCCATGCAGGCCTCCGAAAAGCTCTATGCCGATCTCGAGGCAGCCGGCTTCGACGTGCTGTGGGATGAACGCAAGGAGCGTCCCGGTGTGAAATTCAAGGATGCCGAGCTGATGGGCATTCCGCTGCGTGTCGTCGTCGGCGACCGCGGGCTGGAAAATGGCGTGGTCGAGGTGCGTGCCCGTGATGGTCGCGAGGCCGACTGTGCCCCGGATCAGGTGCTTGCCGCCGTGCAGGGCCTGCTGACAGGAGCAGAAGGCTGATTCGCAAGGCCGGCGCCTATGTGCGGGCAGCCTCCGCCAAGGAGCTGCTTGCCGGTGTCATGATGGCCGGTTTCGCCGTCTCGATCCCCTTCTGGCTGCAGAGCACACCGGAAGAGCAGCAGCAGATGGTGCAGATGACCATGACCAAGGAGGTGCTGGAGCAGGATGTGCAGACGCTGGACATCCAGCCGGAAGAGCAGGCCGAATTGCGTCAGATGCTGAAGCAGCCGGACAAGGAGCAGACGAGCCCGAACTTCGAGCAGGTGGTGTGGGAGAAGGATATCAGCCACACCATCCAGCGCTGGGTACCCGACTCGAAGGAGGCCGAATCGATCGCGCGCTGGGTCTACTTTTACAGTGTGCGTTTCGACCTGTCGCCGGAGCTGATCCTCGGCATGATCGCAGTCGAGTCGCGTTTCGATCACTTCGCCATCAGCAGTGTCGGCGCTCGCGGCCTGATGCAGGTGATGCCGTTCTGGAAGGAAACGCTCGGCTCGAAGAGCGATAACCTGTTCGAGATCGAGACCAATATCCGCTACGGCTGCGCCATTATCCGCCACTACCTCGACCGCTACAAAAAAATCGACCGGGCCCTGGCCGCCTACAACGGCTCGCTGGGCAGCCGCCGTTACCCGCAGAAGGTCTTCTCACAGATGAAACGCTTCAAATCGACCCTGCAGGATATCCAGACCACGAAACTTTAAGCCCTCCGCAACGAGGCGTTTAGGCGCCAGCCGCCTGTTGCAGCACCGCCATGAACATCTCGGTGGTCAGCCGCTTCGTCTGGGTGTTGTAACGCGAGCAGTGGTAGCTATCGACCAGGCGCCGACCATCCGGCAGCTGATGCTCGGCCCCGTGGGCAAACTTCAGGGCGGATAGCTTCATGCCATATGCACGCAGGATCGCCTGGTGGGCAATGCTGCCCAGGGCCAGCAGCGTGCAGCCATCCGGCAGGGCATCGATCTCCGCCTTCAGGAACGGATTGCACATCCTTATCTCGGCTGTCTCCGGCTTGTTCTGCGGCGGCAGGCATTTGACCGCATTGGTGATACGCACACCTCGCAACTCCAGGCCATCGTTCGGATTATCGGTTCCCGCGATATTCGAAAGCCCCAATTGATGCAGTGACTGATAGAGCAGTACCCCGGCATAGTCGCCGGTGAAGGGGCGGCCGGTGCGATTGGCTCCGTGCATGCCGGGGGCAAGACCGACAATCAGCAGGTGTGGCGCCGTATCACCGAAGGCATCGACGGGCCGGGCATGGTAGTCGGGATGCTTTTCGCGCACCTCGTCGAGAAAGCCGCTCAGGCGCGGACAGCGCCGGCAATCGATATCGAAACAGTCAGACACGGGATACCAGCTTTTCGGCCAATAAACGCAGTGCCCGCCCCCGGTGCGACACCGAGGCTTTCTCTTCAGGTGTCGCCAGGGCAAAGGCCTTGCCCAGCTCCGGGCAGAAGAAGAGCGGGTCATAGCCGAAGCCCCCCTCCCCTGCGGCCGCTTCGAGGATACAGCCTTCCACTTGCCCCTCGGCGGTCAACGGCGATTGGCCATCGGCAAAGGTCAGGTGAAGGGCACAGACGAAGCGGGCATCACGCTCGCTGTTGCCGGCCAGTTCCTCAAGCAAGCGGACATTGTTGGCGGCATCATCGGCCTCCTCACCGGCATAGCGGCTGGAGTAGACGCCGGGTGCGCCATCCAGCGCATCGACCATCAGCCCCGAATCGTCGGCCAGGGCAGCGCACCCGTTGGCGGCAGCAAATGCCTCCGCCTTCTTGCGCGCATTGGCAGCGAAGCTGTCGCCATCCTCGACCACCTCGACGAAACGGGTGCTCTCGGCCGGCACGATCTCGATGCCGAGCCTGTCGAGGATCGCGGCGATCTCGTGCCGCTTCCTGGCGTTGTTGCTGGCGATCACCAGCTTCATGCGTATACCCTGATCGCTTCAAGCCGGGCCGAACCTTCGGCATAGCGCTTGAATCGGATATCGATGCTCAGCGTGCGCAGTTCATCGGGATTGCGCTCTTCTCGCATATCTCTTCCTTCCTGATCATTCGAATAAATGGCCGTTTTAAAAAGCAACGGGCCGGAAAACCCGGCCCGCCACCCTAACACATCGCAATGACGCTTTTACTCTGCGTTCAGCCACTTTTTCAGCTCCGCGGCCGACTTCAGGCCGGAGAACTTGCGTCCGTCGCCGGCAATCATCGTCGGGGTGCCGTGGATGCCCATATGCTTGGCAATGGCATGAATTTCATCAATCGGCGTGGTGCAGCCACCGCCTGCAATCGGCTTGTTCTCGATCATGACCTGCGTCAGGGCAGCATGACGGTCCTTTGCACACCAGATCGCTTCGGCCTTGCGCCGGGAATCGGGATGCAACGAGGTCAGCGGATAGAGGAAGGTATAGATTTTCACCCCTTTCATCCCCTTCAGCTCATTCTCAAGCCGGCGACAATAGGGGCAATCCGGGTCGGTAAAGATGGCCAGCGCCTTGCCATTCGGGTCGCCGGAGACGATCGCCTTGTCCAGCGGCAGGTCGGACCAGTCGACCCGGTTGATCTGCTCGAGCCGCCTGGCCGTCAGATCCTGCTTGCTGCCTGTATCGAAAATATGGCCGCTGGCAATCAGAAAGCGCCCGGTCCGGTCGCTGTAGAAAATCTGCCCCTGCACCACCAGTTCGTAGAGCCCGTCGATCGGAGATTTGTGAATAGCCTCGATCGGCAGATCCGAGATATTGGCGCGAATCTGGTCGGCAATCGTCGGCGGCACATTGATTCCATCAGCCCAGGCCGGCGTGGCGATCAGCAGCAGCATGAGCATCGCAAGTCGTTTCATGAAACCCTCCATAGGATTTGATAACGATGAACTGCCGCGCCTGTGCGGGCAAGTGCAAAATGCGCTATGGTGAACGTATGAAAAACGTCGCCATTCCCGTCTTAGCCCAACAGTGCGATATCACCACCCTGAGGGTCGGAGCCATCGTCAATGCCGCCAATGAAAGCCTGCTCGGCGGAGGCGGCGTCGACGGGGCCATTCACCGGGCGGCCGGGCCCGGCCTGGTGGAGGAGTGCCGCAGCATTGGCGGTTGCCCGATCGGTGAGGCACGCATGACCCATGGCCACAACCTGCCGGCGGCATGGGTCATCCACACCGTCGGCCCGGTCTGGCAGGGCGGCGACCACAATGAGGCCGGGAAGCTTGCCGCCTGCTACCGCAACAGCATGGACCTTGCCGCCCGCCACGGCATTACCAGCATCGCCTTCCCCGCCATCTCCACCGGTGCCTACGGCTACCCGCTCGAGAAGGCGGCCGCCATTGCCGTTTACGAAATCCTCAATCATCCCGCCTCACGCAACATGCACGAGATCATCTTCGCCTGTTTCGATGCCATTACCCTGGCCGCTTACCAGGCCGCCCTGGATTCCGAACGCGCATAATTTCCATCGCATAAGGATCGGGGCTACGTCCATTCGACCCGTTTGCGGGGGGCCGGTTGCTCGACTACGCTAAATGACGCCCTTGGTTTATTTATAAGGACAAAGGAGTGCAATCATGGCTTTCGAACTACCGCCGCTGCCCTACGGGATGAACGAACTGGAGCCGCACATCTCGCAGGAGACCCTCGAATACCACTACGGCAAACACCACAAGACCTATGTCGACAAACTCAACGACCTGATTCCCGACAGCGTCTTCGAAGGGCGCAGCCTGGAAGAGATCATCCGGGCCGACCCGCCGCCGGGAGCACTGATCAACAATGCCGCCCAGGTGTGGAATCACACCTTCTACTGGAACGGCCTCTCCCCCACAGGCGGCGGTGCACCGGGCGGAGCACTGCTGGAGGCGATCAGCGATGCCTTCGGCTCGTTCGAGGCTTTCCAGGAGAAATTCTCCAGCATGGCCGCCACCAACTTCGGTTCGGGCTGGACCTGGCTGGTAAAACGCCAGAACGGCGAACTGGACGTCGTCAACACCGGCAATGCCGGCAATCCGATGAGCACCGGCCTGACACCGCTGCTCACCTGCGACGTCTGGGAACACGCCTACTACATCGACTACCGCAATGCCCGCCCCAAGTATATCGAGGCATTCTGGAAGCTCGTCAACTGGGACTTCGTAGCCGAAAACTTCGCCGCATAACCGCCGGCCATCACGGGCAAAAAGGAGGGCTTCGGCCCTCCTTTTTTTTATCTCTCCCTTCCATGAACTGGATAAAAAAGGCCACAGAACGTTTCGTGTCATATTCAAGCCTCCATGCATTAGAGTGCCGCCCGGCTCGATCAAGTCCCAGATCTGCTGTAAATTCATTTTCCGTCAGGTTTGGATTT
>CAZCZU010000024.1:0-42281 GCA_964503475.1 uncultured Zetaproteobacteria bacterium | reverse complement strand
AAACTATCCAGAGTCAGAGGCGTCGGTGTACGTGGGGTGCGCTCACAACTGGTGCCAAGTAAATAAGCTCCTAATATCACTCGGTGAAAACAATGAATTACACATTTCTGGTGAATTAATTGTTGAGTTTGAGAATGAAGGAGTCGCAAAAAATGAGCCTTTCACCTTTGCTACGACTGCTACATACAATGAGACTTAACAAATTGCTCAAGTTCACTCCGCCAGCTAAAGCTGGCTCCGCGGAACAACCTAGACTGCGTTTCGGTTGCCCCTTAGCAAGGCGTTAGGGTTCATAAACATGAATCTCGAAGAATTAAAAGAAAGCAATAATAAATATTTGGCTTCAGTAGGAATTGGAGTAAATCCAAATCTACCTATAATCGAAGAACTCGGTGAAGTTCATCCTCGTTCAGCTAATGATGTTGCGAGCCGTGTTTGTGCTATAGCGTATGTAATTGGTATGGGTTTTGGTGCAAATAGAGCGGAGCTTATTGATTACCTGAAAAAGTTTAACCTTTTGAAATATGTTAGCAACTATGAAAAGTCACTGTTAGAAGCTGACGATATATCTGAACAAGACAAAACAAATATGGAGTGGTTAAGTGAAAGTGCACAAGCACTTGCTTGGTCAATTGGTCTCGTTGAGCTTAACCATTTCAAGCATTGTGATGATGATTTGGCATCCAAAATACCATTTAAGGATGACCCTGCTGAATTCATAAAGTCAGCTCAACTTCGTCCAATTGAAGAAATACAAGAGCAATCAGATTTGCTCTATCGTATGCACTGGTATACTAGAAATTGCAGGTTAGAAGGCAAGGAATGTGCTTTAAGTGAAAGTATTATACTTGAGAGAAGGAAGGCAATTGACTGGGTTTATGGTGTCGAGCAAGACTGGGATAAAGTTCCCTTAGACACATAAACCCCAACAATTAAATCAAGCCGACGCCAAAAAACGGCGCGGCTTATTAAAAACGTTAGGCATTAAGGAATGAACTCATGGAGTTTCCACTTGTTGTAAAGCATAAAGATATTATTCTAAAGCTGTTCAATTGGATGGATTATCCAAAGGGGAAAGCAGCTAGGAACGTGGAAGCCTTTGATAAAGATGGCAATCGCCTGTGGGTAATCGAATCAATGGGTGGAGACCCTCGCACGGATTGCTATACACATATTTCATCAAAGAATGGTGAAATACATGCATTTAACTTCCAATGTTTTGACTGCATCATAGATGAAGGCTCGGGAAAGGTGAAGTCAAGAAAGTTCACAAAATGAGAAATCGTAATGCCTAACAACAGCATCAAGATCGCTCACTCTCGTTCGCTGGGACGCCGCTACCGCGGCGCCCCTTATGCAGGCCGTTAGGGCTACAAGAGCATGAAAATCATCGTATATAACAGCCATGATCAATATGCTCTATCAAGGGGGCAAGTCGAATCGCTAAAAGAAATACTGCCAAAGGAATATTTCGAACCAATCAAGGAGTTTCACATCACGCACACTATTAACGGTTCGGAAGTATTTGAATATGATCAAAAAACTAAGGTTGTATATTTTGCATATCCAGTCAAAGAGAAAACCCCAGAAACAACCCGTATCGCAGTAGACAATCTGTTAATTGGTCTTGCTAGAATTAAGTCAAACACGTTATGGGGAAAGCCAACAAAGCCGTTGGGGCTTAAAGAGTACAAGGAGTTCATTAGTTCATGGCAGCAAAAATGTTTAAACGCATTGTCAAAAAAGCCCTAACATGGCGCTCAAAATCGACCGGGGTTCCGCTGCGCTCCACCCCGAAAAAGGGAACGCTACCCTTTAATCGGTAAGAGCATTTAAGCGGACTGTTTCTCTTGCTCCGCTTTGGGTGCCGGCATATCCGGCCCAAGCAGTACGGCGATCCAGCGGGTATCCTCGCGAGTCTCCAGAGCGATCTTGACGATCATGGTCAGCGGCACGGAGAGCAGCATGCCGACCGGCCCCAGCAGCCAGCCCCAGAAGACCAGGGACAGAAAGACGATGAGTGTCGAGAGCCCGACACCGCGACCCATGAAGCGCGGCTCGATCACATTGCCGACCACCATATTGATGGCGATATAGCCAATGCCGACATAGATGGCACTCTCGCCACCCAGCTGCACCAGTGCCAGCAGCAGTGGCGGGATGGCAGCGATAATCGAACCGATGTTGGGCACGAAGTTGAACAGGAAGGCGAGCAGCCCCCACAGGATCGGGTAGTCGACGCCGATCGCCCACAGCAGCAGGGTCACGGCAACGCCGGTACCGAAACTTACGATGGTTTTGATGACCAGGTAGCGGTTCACACTGGCGATGAAGCGGTGAATGCCATCGGATGAGGGGGCGTGATTGCCGAGGAAGGCCCACTTGTGCGGGATGGCCATCGCCTCGAAGAGCAGGAAGATCACCATCAACACGATCAGCAGGGTATTGGCCAGGGCGTTGCCGAGGCCGGCCAGCAGCTTTCCGGCCATGCCCATGGCGGCAGCAGGGTCGAATTGATCCAGCAGGGCCGCCGAGGAGACCGATACACCGTGGTCGGAGAGCCAGGTGATAAATGCACCCATCTCACCTTTCAGTTTGCTCTGGTAGGTGGGCAGGTTTTGCGAGAAATCGGCCACCGAGGCGCCGGCAAAGGCGGTGACCAGGCCTGCGATAGCCAGCAGGCTCAGTGTGATGAGTAGGACGGCCAGCGATTCGGGCACCTTGTGGCGAATCAGGGCGTTCATGGCCGGCAGGCAGATGATGGCCAGGAAGAGGGCCAGCAGGAACGGCACGATCAGTGAGGCGGCCGCCTTCAGGCCGGCCAGAATGACGACCAGCGCCGCCGCGGTCAGCAGAATGGTCTGACTACGGGCAGCACTCATATTATGCGTAGTCGTCCGCGCGGGGATCGTCGATATTGATCTCGTACTGGCCGGTGGCATAGGCCAGTTTCAGGTAGGGAAGGCAGCCCTCGCACTCCAGGCCGCAGCCGGTCGCCTCCTGGGCTGCCTCCAGCGTTGCGTATTTCTCCATGAGATGAGCAAAGGTCATGTTGATGCAATCGCAGCGGTTGACGTTTTCGTCGCTCATTCAGTCCTCCCTCGAATCAGGAGCGCCACTCCTGCGGCGCCCGAGTTTCGGATACTGGCCCACTTGCCCGGTGAACGGCAAGCCCAGCATCCAGGTCAGTCTTGCGGTCGGCATATGCTGGAACTGTTCGAGGCCGATGGTCATGCCCGCATGGCCGCGCCGTGGCTGAGCGCGATAGGTGCCGAAGAGACGGTCCCACAGCGACAAATTGAAGCCGTAGTTGCTGTTGGTCTCGATCGGGATGACGGAGTGATGCACACGATGCATGTCGGGGGTGACGAATAGCATGCGCAGCAGGGCGTCCGCCCGGTAAGGCAGGCGGACATTGCCATGGTTGAACATCGCCATGCCGTTCAGGATCACTTCGAACAGGATCACGCCCCAGACCGGCGCACCGATCAAAGCAACCAGCCCCATCTTGATCGCCATCGAGAGCAGGATCTCCAGCGGGTGAAAACGCAGGCCGGTGGTCACATCGATGTCGCGGTCGGCATGGTGCACCATGTGCATGCGCCAGAGCAGCGGCACGGCATGGAAGATGACATGCTGGGTATAGATGGCGAGGTCGAGCAGCACGATCGTGGCGATGACGGCGAGCCACTCCGGCAGTGCCAGCAGGTGCAGCAGTCCGAAACGGCTCTCATCGGCCCATGCCGCCACACCGACGGCCCCGAGCGGAATCAGCAGGCGCAGCAGCAGCGAATCGAGCAGGACGATGCCGAGGTTGGAGCGCCAGCGCAGCAGTTTGCGATCACGTAGCGGCCGTTTGGGAGCCATCAGCTCCCAGGCGGCCATCGCGGCCAGTACACCGGCAAAGATACCGAGGCGGAGAATAGCTTCCGGTTCCATGGCAGCAGCCTAGCGCGATTGGCCCGGGTGTTCAGTCATGCAAAAACAACGGGCCGGCGAATGACCGGCCCGTCACAAAGCGGGAAAAGGCCCGGGTGAAACTTAAGCCCCTTCTTTGCTTTGGCAGGTGTTCATGCCGATGACGGCATAGAGCGGGCAGAAGCTCAGCAGGGCGGTGGCCAGCGGTACGATGCCGATCCAGCCCCAGGGCGTTTGCGGACCGACAAACACAATGCTGATCAGGGCAAGGCCCGCCACAATACGAATCACTTTATCGATAGTTCCGACATTGGCTTTCATCTCATCACCTCCGAATGTTAAACACCTGGGATTATAGACCATCCGCGCGTGACAGGGTGATGTCAGCGAAAGGCGAGATCGAACCTGCGAATCCGAGCCAGGGAACGATGAAAGCGGGGCCAGTGCCACTGACGGCCGGGATCCCATTTGCGGCCCGGAGCCACATCCTGGTGGCCGACGATGCGTTGGGTCGAGATGGCGGGATAGGCCTGCATCAGGCAGCGGCAGAGGCGGGCAGCCTCGCGGTACTGGGCATCGGTGAACGGGTGCTGCTCATCGCCGATCATCTCGATGCCGATGGCGTAGTCGTTGCAGCCCTCGCGTCCCTGCCAGCTGGAAACGCCGGCATGCCAGGCGCGGCTCTCCACCGGCACGAACTGAGTGATGTGGCCTGCCCGGTCGATGACGAAGTGGGCGGAGACGCGCACCCCTTTCAGTTCGGCCAGCGAAGGTTTCGATTCGGTATCGAGCCGGCCGAGAAAAAAGGCCTCGATCGTCTCCGGCTCGAAATGGCCGGGGGGCAGGCTGATGGCGTGCAGCACGATCATATCGATGCCGGCCGGGTCGGGTCGGTCATTATAGTGGGGCGATGGCGCAAATCGAATCCGGCGCATGGCATCAATCTGCTATCAAAGCGGCAAGGTGTCATCCGCAGCTTGTGGGGGTGGACATTTGTTCCTACTGTCCTTCATATGTCCGGTCTCAACTCGCCGCTGCTGATCTGGCTTTCCAGTCTGCTGTTTGCCGTGATCCACAGCGGCATGGCATCGATGCGCTGCAAGCAGTGGCTGTATGGTAAAGGGGTGTCAGCGCACCGCTACCGGCTTTTTTATACCGTCGTTGCGGTTGGCTTGACCGCACTGTGGCTCGGGTTTGTGCGTACCTTGCCCGATACGCAGCTCTATAGCGTCTCCGGCTGGCCGATACTGCTGCTCATAGGGTTGCAGCTGACAGGTCTGGCCGTTGCGCTCTGGTCGTTCAAGGCCTTCGATGCACGCATGTTCCTGGGGTTGGCGGCGATGCCGCAAGGGGATGACCCGTTTCATGAGAAGGGGATTTACCGTTATATCCGCCATCCGATGTATTCCGGAGTCATGCTGGCCCTGTGGGCGAGCCCGGTGCAGGGCATCAACAGCATCAATCTTTTTGCCTGTATCACGCTCTACTTTATCATCGGTTCCAGACTGGAGGAGGCGCGCATGCTGGCAGCACATCCGGCCTATGCCGGTTACCGCCGGCGAGTCGGCGCCTTTATCCCGCATATCAGGAGGCAGGTATGAGCGAAGGCATCGTGCTGGTGCTGGGCGGTGGCGGTGCCCGCGGTCTGGCCCATATCGGAGTACTGGAGGTGTTGCAGGAGGCGCAGATTCCGGTGCGTGCCGTGGCCGGGACCAGTATCGGGGCCGAGGTGGGGGCATTTCTGGCGGCCGGTGTGTCGGTAGGCGAGATGCGCCAGATCGCCATGCAGACCGACTGGCTGCAGACCATGCGCTTCTTTACGCCCGATTTCGGCGAAGGGGGCATCTCCTCCGGCAAGGGCATTCGTCGCTTTCTGGAGCCCTACCTGGATGCATTGAAGATCGAAGAGCTTGATATCGGCTATGCCGCCGTGACCACCGACCTGGAGACCGGAGAGCTGGTGGTGCTCAACGAGGGCAGCCTGCTCGATGCCGTCTGTGCCAGCATCGCGTTTCCGGGGCTGCTGTCGCCGAGCCGTTTCGGTCATCGTGTGCTGGCCGATGGCGGCCTGGTCAATCCGGTGCCGTTCGATGTGGCGCGCGACCATTTCGGCGGTCCGGTGCTGGCCGTCTATACCCATCCGAGGGTTAAAGAGCGAGATCTGCTGGCCAAAGGCGGCGGCAGCGAGTGGCAGGAGCGACTGGATGAGATGCTCAACTCCGGCTGGCTGGATCGCTTTCCGCCGGTGCGCGAGTGGCTGGCCGGTTTCAAGGAGGCGCCCGGCAACGGTTCGGCTCTGAAAGAGATCGGGGTAAGCAAGGTGATCAATCGGGCCCAGCTGATCAGCGAGGATATGCTGGTCCAGCTGCGCAGCCGTATCAATCCGCCCGATCTGCATATCGCACCGGCCATTCACGATGTCGGCCTGTTCGAGTTCTACCGCGCTGCCGACGCTATCGAGGCGGGCAACCGTGCCGCCCGCGAAGCACTGCCCGAGATCGAGAAGCTGCTGCAGGCCGGTTCGGGTTGGTGGCCTTTGGGGGAGTAGGGTAGCATGGTCGCCATGAATGAGTCCGCCATAAGCCCGGAAGAGACGGGGCGCCTGATGCGCCTGGCCACCTATGCCTCAACCGCTACCGCAGTCATCCTGATTATCGCCAAGTTCGCCGCCTGGCTGATCTCCGATTCGGTCAGTCTGCTGGCCACGCTGATCGACTCCTGCCTCGATGCGCTTGCTTCGATGATCAATCTGCTGGCCGTACGCCATGCGCTGCAACCGGCCGACAAGCACCATCGTTTCGGGCACGGCAAGGCGGAGGCGCTGGCAGGTCTGGGCCAGGCGACCTTCATCGCCGGTTCGGCCATGTTCCTGATCATCGAGGCAATCGGCCGTTTCGTGCATCCGCAGCCGCTGGACACCATCGGCAGCGGTATTGCGGTGATGGTTTTCTCGATTGCCGCCACGGCCCTGTTGATGACCTTCCAGATGCATGTGATTCGCAAAACCAACTCCACCGCCATCAAGGCCGATGCCCTGCACTACAAGACAGACCTGCTGGTCAATGCCAGCGTCATTGCTGCTCTGCTGCTGGCCGCCTACGGCTGGGCCGGCTTCGATGCCGTATTTGCGCTCGCCATTGCCTTCTACATCGTGCACAGCGCCTGGGAGATCGTGCGCGAAGCACTCGATCACCTGATGGATCGCGAGCTGCCGCATGAGGAGCGCGAGCGCATCAAGGAGATCGTCTATGGCCACTCCGAGACGCGCGGCATGCACGATCTGCGTACCCGCCAGTCCGGCACCACCGCCTTCATCCAGTTGCACCTGGAGCTGGACGACAACCTGACCCTGATGAAGGCGCACCGCATTGCCGATGAGGTCGAGGCCCTGATCGAGGAGGCGTTCCCCGGTGCCGAGGTGATTATTCATCAGGATCCGGCCAGCCTGCTGGAGCCGGTGCCGGAGTTTGCCGACCCGGAGAAGGGCTGAGCATGCTATCCCGGCTGCGTCGGCTGTTGATGGCCGGCCTGCTACTGTTTCCCGCCCTTGCCATGGCCGGGACCGAGGTGGTCGAGGTCTATCACCTGCCGCTCTCCGAGGCGGCATCCGCCGTGCAGAGCCAGCTCTCTTCCCATGGCCAGGTGCGCAGCATGGCGTCACGCCGCATGCTGATCATCACCGACGATGCCGCCCATATCGCGGCGGCCAAAGCACTGCTTAAGCGCCTGGATACGGTTCCGGCCCAGTACCGGGTGCAGGTGGAAATCGTCGAGGTACGTGATACACAGCAGCAAGCTGCCGCCGTGCAGTCGGCCCGGTTGCCGGGTGGCTGGATTGAACTGCGCCTGGATCGTTCGCTCATGCAGCTTTCGCAGCGCAGGCGTATGCAGCTGCGTGTCACGGCATCGCAGCCCGGCCATATCGAAGCGGGCGAGTTGCGCCCCTACCGCCAGCGCATCTGGCAGTGGCTGGCCGGCTACGGCGTGGTGCCGGTCGATCAGGTGGAGCTGGTGCCGGTAACCTCCGGTTTCGATATCGAAGTGAGCAAGGCAGGCGGAGATGCGGTGCGTGTGCACCTGAAGCCGTGGATGCGGCGCATGGCTCAGACGGCACCGGGCGAGAACCGTACCCGCATCGATCTCGGCCAGGGGCGGGTGACGACGACGAGCCGGCAGCAGCCCAACACGCGCAATGCCCCGATCGCCATCCGTGGCGCAGAGACGGAGTTGACCCTGTCGCTGGGCGAGAGCGTGACTATTGCCGCCAATCAGGGCGAGTCGAAACTGTTCAGCCAGGCGCTGTTGGGTATCAGTTCAGGCGGGCAGGCGACGCGTCTGGCGATCCGCCTGCGGGTGGTTTCAGCCGCTCGTTAGAGCCACTTTCGATTCCCGCCTGCGCGGGAAGACGAAAGGCGGATGACTTAACGTTTCGGGCGGTAGTACTGCGCCTTGCGCGCCTTCCAGAATTCGCGGTACTCCTCGGCGGTGACCTCGCCATCCTCGTTGGCATCCATCGAGGCGAAACGATCGGTGGCGCGCTGCTGTACCATGGTCATGTACTCCTCGAAGGAGACGCCCTCGCTGGTATCGGTATCCAGCTCCATGAAGCGGTTGACGATCTTGTCGGTGGCGGTCAGCGGGCCTCTGTTTTCCGGAGTATCGGTGGCCTGCTCATCGGCCGGCATCATCTGCTCATGGGTCGTGGCATCGGTCACCTGCGGATTGACGGTGACGTCATCGGCATGGGCCTGCATACTGAAGAGCAGGGTAAGGCAGATGGCTGGCAGGATGGTTCGCATGATCTTCTCCCGTAGGTCGTTTGGACATTGACCTGTCTGTGAGTGACGGCAGCATATCCGAGATCAAACGGGCTTGCGAGGGGAACATTGAAGGCATATCTCGATCTGATGCGCCATGTGCGCGAGCAAGGCACCCGGAAAGGCGATCGCACCGGCACCGGCACGCTCTCCGTGTTCGGTCACCAGATGCGTTTCGACCTGGCCGAAGGTTTCCCGCTGGTCACCACCAAGAAGGTGCACCTGAAATCGATCATCCATGAACTGCTCTGGTTCCTGAAGGGCGAGACCAACATCGCCTACCTGAAAGAGAACGGTGTCTCGATCTGGAACGAGTGGGCCACGGAAGACGGCGACCTCGGCCCGGTCTACGGCTACCAGTGGCGCAACTGGCCCACCCCGGATGGCCGCCATATCGATCAGATCAGCGAATTGGTCGAGCAGCTCAAAACCCGCCCCAACTCCCGCCGCCTGATCGTCTCGGCCTGGAACGTGGCCGATCTGCCGGATGAGTCGGTGAGCCCCGTTGCCAATGCCGAGGCCGGGCGCATGGCGCTGGCCCCCTGCCACGCCTTTTTCCAGTTCTATGTCGCCGACGGCAAGCTCTCCTGCCAGCTCTACCAGCGCAGTGCCGATATCCTGCTCGGCGTGCCGTTCAACATCGCCTCCTATGCCCTGCTCACCATGATGATAGCGCAGGTGATGGGACTGAAACCGGGCGAGTTCATCCACACCTTCGGCGATGCCCACATCTATTCGAACCATTTTGAGCAGGTGGATACACAGCTTGCGCGCGAGCCTTATCCCTTGCCGACGATGCGGATCAATCCGGATGTGAAGAACATTTTCGATTTCAAATTCGAGGATTTCGAGCTGGTCGATTACCAGTGCCACCCGGGCATCAAGGCGCCGATTGCCGTTTAATCGGAGGGCGGCAAACGACCTTTCACGACCATGATGGCAACAACTGTGCCGAAAATTATAGTGAGAATGGCAAAGCAGAGCGTTAACAGGTAACGGTTGCTGATCGTATCGAGCATGGCCCGCTCAGGCGATGCCGGCTGAATGGCCAACGCAACATGTTCACCTGCACTTAAATTTTTCAGCGTTCCCAATGCATCAATAATGCCGCGCCGGGTGATCAGAACATGTGCCTTACCCTGCCAGAGATAGCGGATAGTGAATTCACGATGATCGCCACCCTTGCCGGCAAGCACCGGTTTCACGCTGATCACGGTTCCGGTGATTTGCTGCATACCGGAGACAGTATGCTGCTCCCACGCAAAGGCCGATATGCAGCAGACAAGAAGCAGAATAAAAATTCGGGCGAGTGCTGCGCGGGGGCTATTGCTCATGGAGAGTCAGCTCACTCCTTGTTGCGCATGAAGTCCGCCACCTTGTAGAGGGCGGTGGAGATCTCGGCGCGCAGCGCCTTCTCCTCGACGGTGTCGGCCAGGGCCTGGTTCATGCACAGCATCCACTGGTTGCGTTCCGATTCGGCGATGGGAAATGGCATGTGGCGCATACGAAGTCTCGGATGGCCGTACTTCTCGCTATAGAGCTGCGGTCCGCCCATCCAGCCGGAGAGAAACATGAACAGTTTCTCCTCGGCGCGCGGCAAATCCTCGTGCATGGCGCGAATACCTGCCGCTTCCGGCAGCGTATCCATCAGCTCGTAGAAGCGCCGCACCAGCCGGCGCACACCATCCTCGCCGCCGATGCGTTCGTAATAGGGTCGGGAATCGCTACTGATCTGCATACGATTCAATCTTCAATGGATGGCCGTGAAGTCAATCACAAGGGTTGTATGGCAATGGAAAAAGATGTCATGGAAGTCATTCACTCTTTGCAGATAAGAAAAGGGCCGGCATCTGGCCGGCCCTTGTCGTGACAATGCGGGGCACTTAGTCGTCCATGTCCTTGCCCTTCATTTTCATATCGCGTGCTTTGTCCGGCTCGAGGTAGAGGTAGGTGATGCCGCCTGAAACGCCGGCACCGGTACTGCCGGAGATCATCGGCTCAAGCGATACGCTCTTATTGCTGCCGCCGATCAGGGCCTGGGCGCCGACACCGATACCGACTGTGGCCGAACCGCCGGCACCGCCGTATTTGCCGGCAAGCTGATAGGTGCCGGGCACGAAATCGGCGGCGAAGACACCGTAGGTCAGCGTCTCCTTGCGCTTGATGTTGATGTCGATGCCAAGCCCGATGCCGGTCTCACCCTTGTAGTGTTCCACGGCACCACCGGTGGTGGAGCGCAGTTCACAGGTGATGTTCTGGGTCGAGTGAATCAGCAGGCTGAAGCCCGAGCCCTTGACGGTTTTGCAGGTGAGTACACCCACCTTGCCGCCAGCTGTCGATTTATCGGAAGCGCTGGCTATCTGTGGCGCCAGCATGGCCATAGCGGCGACCATGGCTGCAATCCAAAACGGTTTCTGTGTCATGACTGGTTCTCCCTATTCGTGGTTTGAAAGCAATGCATCCCCACCAAGGTTCAGCAGATGGACGCATCTCCCGCAGGGGTAATTCCTAGCATAGGCCGGATTGACTGCGGCCGCCAAACACGATGTCGTTTGCTATCGGTGCGAGGATGTCGGACAATGGAAACATGATTTTCAACACAATGAGCGGGAGTAAGCATGACCAATAAGGCGGGAAGCCACAGCATGGCGTTGTTTTGCGATTTCGAGAATGTGGCGCTGGGGGTACGCGATGCCAACTATGCCGCCTTCGATATCCAGCGGGTGCTCGAGCGTCTGCTGCTCAAGGGCAATATCGTGGTCAAGAAGGCCTACTGCGACTGGGAGCGTTACAAGGAGTTCAAGGCGCCGATGCACGAAGCGTCGTTCGAGCTGATCGAGATTCCGCATGTGCGCCAGAGTGGCAAAAATTCGGCCGATATCCGTATGGTCGTCGATGCGCTCGACCTCTGCTACACCAAGGCGCATGTCGATACCTTCGTCATTATCTCGGGCGATTCCGATTTTTCGCCGCTGGTCTCCAAGCTCAGGGAGAACGACAAGCTGGTGATCGGGGTGGGGGTGAAGAACTCCACCTCCGACCTGCTCACCTCCAACTGCGACGAATTTATCTACTACGATGATCTGGTGCGCGATGCCGACAAGCCCGGCAAGGCGAAGCGCAGGCGTGGCGGCAGCAAGAGCAAGGGCAAGGCGGAGAAGCCGAATGAGGAGGAGCTGCAGCAGGAGGGCATCGAGCTGGTGGTGGCCACGGTCGAGGATCTGTTCAAGGAGCGTGGCGAGGAGGAGAAGCTGTGGGGTTCGATGGTCAAGCAGACCCTGAAGCGGCGCAAGCCGGGCTTCTCCGAGGGCTACCACGGCTTCAAGACCTTCGGCCTGCTACTGGAAGAGGCGCAGGCGCGCGGCCTTCTGAAGCTTGAGTTCGACGAGAAGTCGGGCGGTTATATCATCAAGGAGATCACTGCCGAGTAGGGATTACTCGAGCAGCAGCTCGACCCGTCCTTTGGCCTTTTCACCCCGGTCGATCTCCGGTTTGCAGGCGAAGAGGCGGTCGGTGGCAATCCCCTGGCCTGCAATGGTCTCCACGACCTGACGTGAGCGAGCCCTGGCCAGATCAAGGAGATGCTCATCATCCGGCACCGGTCGCTGCGTATCGATTGTCTTCGCTTCGGCCGGGGCGGCCACGCCGCAGACCTGCAGGCGAATCTTCGTCTTGGCCTTGAGCAGGCCGGTAATTTTGCCGGCATAGTCGAGGCCCTTCTCATCCAGCTTCTCCTGCAGGGGCGGGAAGACAATCGGGCTCAGGCGCGGTGGGGCCATGGCGGCCTTGGCTACCGTGGAAGCGACCGAGATGATGGTGCCGTAGGGATAGAGATACTGGCTGGCATAGGCCAGTGCCGCTTTCTGCATGGCGGTCATCAGCGCCTTATTGATCACATCACCCAGACCGGCCTGAATATTGTCCAGCGGACCGTTCAGCGGTACGTCGAGGTTAATGTCGCCATTATCCTCGCGGATCATCTCCAGGGCCGTGTTAATGGTCATGCCGCCAACCATGGGCGCATCCTTGCCACTGTCGATTTGCAGGCGACGGATATGGATGCCGTTTTCGGAAGCAAGCTGCCCTTTGGCGAGCTTCGCCTTGCTGTCGATATCGAGCTGGCCGGTCTTGATGGCGAAATGCATGGCCTGCTCGATGTAGGGCGATAGCGCCGGCAGGTTCAGCTCTTTCAGGGCTACGGAAAGGTCGGCGGCAAGATGGGCCGGATCAGGGGTTAGCGAGCCTTTGGCTTGTAGTGTGCTCTGCCGGTCCAGGGTGATATCCAGGTCGAGTTTTCCGGCCTCGGCCGTGCCGATCGTGAGCGGTGCCAGGGTGAAGCGGCGGATCGCCATTTCGCTCTTGAATACCGGCTGCACCGATTCATCACGCAGCGTCACGCGGCTGCCTCGGTCTACCGAAAAGGCGCCGATACGCAGCTGGATGGGCGCTGCCGCATTTTCTGACGGAGCAGGATTGTCGGCTGGCTTAGGCTTCTCGCCGGTTGCGTCCGCTTCGATCGCTGGCTGCGGAATATCGACATTGCCACGCTTGCCGCGCAGCAGCGCGGCCTGCAGTTGGCGGATGGCCAGTGAATCCATGCTGATCTGCTGTTTGCCTGCATCGAGTGCGGTAATCTCCAGGGCGCCGATGCTTCCCATCTTCATGCGCTTGTCGGAGGGGAGCGTGATGCCGCCGAGGAGGATTGAATCTGCGGCAAGGGCGGGCGCCTCCTTTCCGGCCAGCAGGGTCATCCTTTTCGTTGCCAGGCGATCGATATGGCCAAGGCTGGCGCTATCGTCGACGGGGAGTTGCAAGCCGTCGATGTTCAGTTCTCCCAGGCTAAGCCGCTCCGGAATTACCCCTTTCAGGTCATCGAGCTGCAGCGAGGCGAAGCCGCCCAGCCGCGTGGATTTGCGACTGGGTAGGATGGCGTCATCGATGTGCAGGGATGCAAGCGAGAACGGCCCGGCCGGTGCAGCCTGTAGCTGCCGCAAGGTGATCCGGCCGAAGCTGCCGCCGGCAAACGGCGCCGGCGGGGCCAGCACCAGCTTGAGGATATTGGCCTCATCCAGCGCCAGGTGCGGTGTGGCATCGAGCTGCAGGCCATAGAGCTGCAGGCGCTGCAGCGATTCGGACAGTTGCCCCGCCGAGTCCTCGGCGGCAAAGCCATCCAGGCGCAATTCACCCACCCGGATCTGCTGGCCGTGGATGGCCAGGCGGTAGAGGTAGAGATCGTTCAGGGTGAGATGGGCGTGACGGGGTGGCTGTTTGGCGCCGCTATCCAGCTCGACGGTGAGGTCGAGGTGGGTGAAATCGGCCCCGGGCAAGTTGATCTGCCACGGGGTGGATGCCTCGTGGTTCTGCGCAGCTTTCGGGGTCGCGTTTCCTGCCGGGATGGCAATGCCGCCGATCACCAGGCTGCCATCCGCATGTCGGACGAGTGTCAGCTTCAGGGTGTCGCCGCGCAGCTCGCGAACGACCAGTTTGCGGTGCCAGAGCGGCCACCACTCCAGGCGTACCTTGGCATGTTTGAGCAGCAGTCCGGAGCTTGTGCTAAGGCGCTCGATCTCGAATTCGCCGGTAAAGGGGTTGAAATCGATATCATCGATCGAGACCTGGGCCTTGCCCTGCTGCTCCAGCAGGGCAAGGGCGCCATAGCGCATCAGCTCGGGAAGGGTTGCGATCAGCAGGGTGGCGAGCGCAACAAGCGCGATGATCCAGGTGGATAGGTGACGGAAAACAGGGCGATGCATAGCGGCAAGGTTAGTCGTATGTGGCGGATGACGCTATTGACGACAGCCTGCCCGCATGGCCTGCTTCCGGCATGAATCGACCACGCATCTCCCTGATCTGGGCCATGGATGAGCAGCGCCTGATCGGCCGTGACAACGGCCTGCCATGGCAACTGCCGGCCGACATGGCCTGGTTCCGGCGGCAAACCACGGGCAAGCCGGTCCTGATGGGACGCAAGACACATGAGTCGATCGGCAGGCCTTTGCCGAAGCGGCTCAATCTGGTGCTGACCCGACAGCCCCTGGCGATCGATGGTTGTACGGTGGTGCACAGCCTCGATGAGGCGCTGGCGACGGCAGGCGATGCCGAAGAGTTGATGGTGATGGGCGGGGCCGAAGTGTACGCCGCCACGTTGCCGTATGCCGATCGCCTCTATATCACCGAGGTGGAGGGTGTGTTCGAGGGTGATGCCTGGTTCCCCGTCTTCGATATCAAAGCATGGCGGGAGACGTTCAGTGAACACCATGCGGCGGACGAAAAGAACCATGCAGCCTGCCGTTTCCGCATTCTGGAGCGCCGGGGATGAGATTGCCGGCGGCGCATCAGGCGATGCTGTCCGCCTTTGCCGTGGTGCTCGTATGGTCGGCGATTCGGCCGCTGGATTACTTCATCTGGTTTCTCGAAGTGTTCCCGGCCTTGGTCGGTATCACGATCATCGTGGTCACCTACCGGCGATTCCGCCTCACCGGTCTCGCCTATCTCTGCATCCTGCTGCATGCCGTGATTCTGATGGTCGGCGGCCACTACACCTATGCCGAGATGCCGCTGTTCAACTGGTTGCGCGATAGCTTCGAACTGTCGCGCAACTACTACGACCGCCTAGGGCATGTCGCCCAGGGCTTCTTTCCGGCCATCGTAGCGCGCGAAATCCTGATCCGTCTGTCGCCGCTTGAAAGCGGCAAATGGCTATTCTTTATCGTCACCTGCATCTGTCTGGCGATCAGTGCCATGTATGAATTCATCGAGTGGTGGGTGGCACTGGCCACCGGCACGGCTGCCGATGCCTTCCTGGCCACCCAGGGCGATGTCTGGGATACGCAGTGGGATATGTTTCTGGCGCTGGTCGGGGCGATCGCGGCCCAGATATTTCTCGCCCATGTGCATGACCGTCAATTGGCGAGCCTGGGGTCGCGCTAGCCGGCCCAAATTTGTTGTGGTTGACTCCTTTCGGCGCCGGACCTAAGGTCGCTGGTTCTTTGCAAGAGGCGCGATCCCGCGCAATTGGGCATAAAATTGTAACATCACAGGGTAATCACCATGAAAATGACCGGCGCCGAAATATTTGTGGAGTGTCTGAAACGCGAAGGCGTGGATACCATCTTCGGGTATCCCGGCGGCGCGGTGCTGACCATCTACGATGCCATCTTCAAACAGAGCCATTTCAAGCATGTGCTGGTGCGCCATGAGCAGGCAGCCCTGCATGCCGCCAATGGCTATGCACGTGTCTCCGGCAAGTGCGGCGTGGCACTGGTGACCTCCGGCCCCGGAGCCACCAATGCCGTCACCGGCCTGGCCGACTCCTACATGGATTCGATCCCGACCGTCTGCTTCTCGGGGCAGGTCATGTCGTCGCTGATCGGTAACGACGCCTTCCAGGAGGCGGATACCGTCGGGATCACCCGTTCGGTCACCAAGCACAACTTCCTGGTCAAGGACGTGAAGGATCTGGCGCGCACGATTCGCGAGGCCTTCCATATCGCCACCACCGGCCGTCCCGGCCCGGTTCTGGTCGATATTCCCAAGGATATCACCAATGAGCTGTGCGAATTCGAGTGGCCGGAAAAGGTGGAGATGCGCTCCTACAAGCCGGTGACTCAGGGGCACCCGGGCCAGATCCGCAAGGCGGCCAAGGCGATGCTTGAGGCGCGCCGGCCGGTGATCTATTCCGGTGGCGGTGTCATCAGCTCCAAGGGCGGGGCCGAGCATTTGCTGAAGCTTGCCCAGACGATGCATGCACCGGTCACCAATACGCTGATGGGTTTGGGCGGCGTGCCGTTCGATGATGACCATTTCGTCGGCATGCTCGGGATGCATGGCACCTACGAGGCCAATATGGCGGTGTCGCACTGCGACCTGCTGGTGGCGGTGGGCGCGCGCTTTGACGATCGTGTGACTGGCAAGATCGAGGCCTTTGCACCCGATGCGACCATCATCCATATCGATGTCGACCCATCGTCGATCTCGAAGAACGTGCCGGCACATTTGCCGATCGTTGGTGATGTCGCTGTAGTGCTGCAGCAGCTGCTCGAGGAGCTGGCGCGACGCGATGCCGATCCGGATGAGGCAGCTCTGAAGGTGTGGTGGCACCAGATCAATGAATGGCGGGCCAAGGACAGCCTCGGCTTCGAGCAGGACTCGGAAGGCCTGATCAAGCCGCAGACGGTGATCCGCAAGGTGCATGAGAAGACGGCCGGCAATGCCATCGTGGCGACCGATGTCGGCCAGCATCAGATGTGGGCTGCCCAGCACTATGGCTTCAGGGAACCGAATCGCTGGCTCACCTCCGGTGGGCTCGGCACCATGGGTTATGGCCTGTCGGCAGCCGTCGGCGCCCAGGTGGCCCGGCCGGAGGAGCAGGTGGTGCTCTTTTCGGGCGATGCCTCGATCCAGATGTGTACCCAGGAGCTCTCCACGGCGCTGCAGTACAACCTGCCGGTTGTGGTGGTGATCCTGAACAACGGCTACATGGGCATGGTGCGTCAGTGGCAGGAGATGTTCTACGAGTCGCGCTACTCGCACTCCTACTTCGATTCGCTGCCCGATTTCGTCCGTCTGGCCGAGGCCTACGGCGGCGTCGGCTTCCGTGCCATCAAGCCGGACGAGCTCGATTCCGTGCTCGATGAGGCACTGGCGATCCGTGATCGCTTCGTCGTGATCGATGTGGCGGTTTCGAAAGAGGAGAACGTATATCCGATGGTGCCGGCGGGAGCTGCACTGCATGAGATGGTGTTGTCATGAGTGAAAATCGTCTTTTTGCACGATTGCGGCGTTGCGCCCGCTTCTGCGATGCTCGTGTATCGTCGACATACACTCCGCTTCTCGAATCGGGCGCGCCTTGCACTCCCGCAAAAATCCAGCTTTTCGGAGGGTTCCGGTGAAGCATACGATTACGGTACTGGTTGAAAACGAGTTCGGCGTGCTGACCCGCATTGCCGGCCTCTTCTCGGCGCGAGGCTACAACATCGAGAGCCTCAACGTGGCTCCGACCCTGGACGATACGGTCAGCCGCATGACGCTGGTGACCCGTGGCGACGATCAGGTGATCGAGCAGATCAAGAAGCAGCTGAACAAGCTGATTCCGGTGATCAAGACCGAGGATATTTCGCACTCCGCCCACATGGAGCGCGAGATGGTGCTGGTGAAGGTGCGGGCTGTCGATGCGACCCGTGCCGAGGTGCTGCGCATGGCCGACGTCTTCCGTGCCAAGGTGGTCGATGTCTCCGACTCGAGCTACACGCTGGAGATGACCGGTAAGGCGAACAAACTCGATGCGCTGGTGCGCATGCTGGAGCCGATGGGCATCATCGAGATCACGCGCACCGGTCCGGTCGGCATGCGCCGCGGGGCAGGCGGTTTCGTCGCCGACGACTGATTCATTCGTTTGAATGCTGCTGAGATGCCCGGGCCTTCGTGCCCGGGCATTGTCGTTTACGGGGCAGGGTTTGCTTTAAGCCAGGAGAGGGCTGCATCGACGGTCGTAAAGGAGCCAAGCAGCAGCAGCTTCGCCTGAGGATGGCGCGTAGACTCGGCCGCCAGAGCCTCGGCAGCGTTTGCATAGCTGCGATCGACACCGTGGGCGGCACCGACGATGGCGCGGGTATGCGGACGCAGCAGTTCCACGCAGTCGTCGAGGCTGCGATCCTCGCGCGTAAACACACAGATTGCATCGAAGGGGTCGGCAAGGCCTGGCAGGCTCGGCAGCAGCGCCTCGATGGCATGGCGGTTGTGGGCCGCATCGAGCCAGATGTCGCAGTGTCCCCATTTTACGTGTTGCAGCCGGCCCGGTGCCACGGCCTTTTCAATTGCCAGACGTGCAGCATCCGTTGCGATGGCAAGCCGCCCCTGCGCACAGAGGGTGTCGATAGCAGCCAGTGCCAGAGCACCGTTCTGTTGCTGATGTGCACCCGCCATCACCGGTTTCAGAGAGCGATCGGGAGCGATAAAACGGATGCCGGGAGCATGGCATTCAAGCAAAGCAGCGACTTCATCTTCCTGCGCGGCTGAAAGGACGGTTGCGCAGCCATCAGCTACATGTGCCTTCTCACGCGTCACGGATGCAAGCGTATCACCCAGCCATGCCAGGTGATCGAGCCCGATAGGAGTGATCAGGGCCATATCTGCTTCGATAGCGGTGGTGGCGTCGAGCCGGGCGCCGACACCGGCCTCCAGCACTTCGGCGTCGACACCCGACTCGGAGAAGTGCAGCAGGGCGAGTGCGGTGGCGGTTTCGAAGTAGGAGGCCCCGATCTCAAGTGCGGCCGGTACCACCCGCTCAAGCAGAGCCAGCAGGGTGGCATCGTCAACCGGCATACCGTCAATGGCGATACGTTCGTTGAAGTGGTGGATGTGCGGGGAGGTGAATAGGCCCGTTTTCAGGCCGGCGGCCTTGAGGGCGGCAGCCAGCATATGGGCGGTCGAACCCTTGCCGTTGGTGCCGGCGATGCGAATACGCAGGGCCGGGCGCCTGAGCGGCAGCCGCGACAATAGGGCCGCGACCCGTTCATGGCCCGGTTTGTAGTCGCGGTCGGCGGTTGGCGCATCGAGTGCGGCCAGCCACGCGTCGATCGATTGCGGTTTGGACCGCAACGGGAGTATTAGCTGCCCTGGCGGTAGGGGCGCTGGGTCAGGTGGGTGATCAGGGTTTTCAAGTAGTCGCGCTGCTCACGGCGATCGACAACCGCATCGACCAGGCCATGCTCAAGCAGGAACTCGGCACGCTGGAAGCCCTCCGGCAGTTTCTGGCCCACGGTCTCCTGAATGACGCGCGGACCGGCAAAGCCGATCAGGGCCCCCGGCTCGGCAATGATGACATCGCCCAGCCAGGCGACCGAGGCGGAGACGCCGCCCATGGTCGGGTCGGTCAGCAGGCAGATGAACGGCAGCTTGGCCGCATTGAGGCGGTTGGCGACCGACGAGGTCTTGGCCATTTGCATCAGCGACAGGATACCCTCCTGCATACGCGCACCACCGGATGCGGTGACCAGCAGGTAGGGGCAGTGCTGCTCAAGGGCGCACTCCATGCCACGGGCGATCTTTTCGCCGACGACCGAGCCCATGCTGCCGCCCATGTAACCGAACTGGAAAATGGAGGCGGCAAGCTGCACGCCGTGCACCTGACCCAGATAGTTGCGCAGGGCATCGCCTTCGCCGGCACGCTTGTCGGCATCTTTCAGCCGGTCGCGATAACGTTTCTGGTCACGGAAACCGAGCGGGTCCTGTGAGCGTAGCTGGTGATCGAGCTCCTGGTAGCTGCCTTCATCAAACAGGAAGCGGGCACGATCCTCGGCGTTGATACGCATATGGTGGCTGCAGCGCGGGCAGACCATCTGCTCGCGATCCAGTTCCTTGTGGTAGAGCGTCTCCGCACAGCCGGGGCACTTGATCCACATGCCTTCGGGCGTGCCGCTGTCCTTATCGGACGACAGAATCGTCTTCGGGCTTTCGATCAGGCGTGTAATCCAGTTCATTCAATCAATCCTTACAGCAACAGTTCGTCGACCTGCGTCAGCATACGCAGGTGCGGAATGTTCTCGGTTTCGATTTGCGCGGCCAGCACGTTAAGCATTTCCGGCTTCATGTGGTAGAGGTAAACGGGAATTGTGCCGAGCCCGTCGAGCTTCTGCAGCTCTTCGCCGAGAATCTTCGGGGTCATGTGACCACTGATATCGGCCAGCTTATGGTAGGAGTTGGGAAACGAGCAGTCGATGATGATACCGCGCAGGTTGGGCTGGGCATTGGCGATCTGCCAGAGACGATCGGTGCGGCCGGTATCGGCCGAGTAGATAAACTGGTTCTCGCCGTCATCGAGCAGGAAACCGGTACAGGGAACCGGATGGTTGACCGGAATCGGCGTAATGCGCACGCTCTCAAACTCGACAGGCACTTCCGGCTGCAATTCGGACATGGTCAGGATCGGATCCTCGGCCGTCGGGATTCGGGTGAAATCGGGCCAGATCTTGTTGTTGAGGAAGTGCTCTTTCAGGGTTGTCAGGTTTTCCGGCAGGCTGTGAATCACGATGGAGCGGTTTTCATTGGTGCCGCTCAGCCGTTTCAGTGAACGGTTGTCGGCCATGAACGCGATGTCCTTGATGTGATCCAGATGCGTATGCGAGATCAGGATGTGGCGGATGCGATGCTGCTCCTCCAGCGTCAGGGCCTCGGTCGGGGCGCCGGCATCGAGCAGGATCGAATCATTGACCAGAAACGAGGTCAGATGAAAGCCGAGCAGCTGGCCGCCATAGCATCCGAGGACCTTGATTTTCACGCCCGTTACCTCTCGGTCGCCTGGCGCATGGCGGTGGCGGCGCCATCGAGTGATCGGGCGATGGCCTGGGGATCATCGAGATGGGATGCGATCTGGTCGACAAAGTGGCTGCCGACAACGACTCCTTCGGCAAAGGCGGCAATCTGTTCGGCCTGGGCCGGGGTCTTGACGCCAAAACCGACACAGACGGGCAGATCGGAGTGACGACGAATCGTTTCCACCTGCGCCTTTACATCGTTGACGGCGCCCATCTCTGCACCTGTGATTCCGGTTAGTGACACATAGTAAATAAAGCCGCTGGCACATGCGGATGCAAGCGAAATACGCTCTTCCGACGAGGTGGGCGAGAGCAGGACAATGCGGTGCAGCGCGTGCTTTTTCAGTGCTTCGGCACAGATATCGTCCTCTTCCGGCGGGATGTCGACAATCAGAACACCATCGGCACCGGCAGTGGCGGCGCGCTCGGCAAAGGTGTCGAAGCCCATCGCATAGGGGACATTGGCATAGCCCATCAGCACGATGCCGATCTCCGGATGGGCATCACGCACCTTGCGGCAGAGGGCGAACACGTCGGTAATGTGGCAGCCCGCCTTCAGGGCCCGTTCGCTGGCGGCCTGGATCACCGGGCCATCGGCCATCGGGTCGGAGAAGGGCATGCCCAGTTCCAGCACATCGACCTTGCCGGCAAGATCCAGCAGCAGCTGTTCCGAGGTGGCAAGGTCGGGGTCGCCGGCGGTCAGATAACCGACCAGGGCGGCACGGTTCTCATCCTTGCAGCGGCCAAAAACCTGATCGAGGCGGCTCATGCGTCGTCTCCTTCGCCCAGCAGGCGCATGACGGTACCCATATCCTTGTCGCCACGGCCGGAGAGGTTGATCAGCACGACCTGATCCGGGTTCATCCCGGCAGCAATGCGCATGCCGGCGGCAATGGCATGGCTCGATTCGAGTGCCGGGATAATGCCTTCGTTGCGGGTCAGGGTCTGGAAGGCGGCCAGCGCCTCTTCGTCGGTGGCACTGTCGAGTTCGAGGCGCCCCTCCTCGTGCATGGCGGCCAGCTCCGGGCCGACGCCGGGGTAGTCGAGCCCGGCCGAGATGCTGTGGGTACCGAGCACCTGCCCTTCGTCATCTTCCATCAGATAGCTGAGGGCACCGTGCAGGATGCCCGGCCTGCCGGCTGCAAGGGCTGCGGCATGTTCGCCGCTTGCCAGGCCGTGGCCACCGGCCTCGACCGCGACCAGGCGGATGGAAGCATCATCGCGTAAAGGGTGCAGCAGCCCTATGGCATTGGAGCCGCCGCCGACACAGGCCACGGCCACGTCGGGCAGGCGCCCGATCTGTTCCAGGCTCTGGGCACGTGCCTCCTGGCCGATGACGGTATGGAACTGGCGCACCATCAGCGGGAAGGGGTGGGGGCCGGCTGCGGTGCCGAAGATGTAGTAGGTGTCCTGGCAGGTGGCGACCCAGACGCGCAGCGCCTCGTTGACGGCATCTTTCAGCGTGGAGGTACCGGAATCGACCGGTACCACGTTGGCACCGAGCAGCTTCATGCGGAAGACATTGGGGGCCTGGCGCGCGATATCCTCGCGGCCCATGTAGATGTCGCACTGCATCTTGAACATGGCGGCGACCGTGGCCGTGGCCACGCCGTGCTGACCGGCACCCGTCTCGGCGATCACCTTCTTTTTGCCCATCCGCCGGGCCAGCAGGCCCTGGCCGATGGTGTTGTTGATCTTGTGGGCGCCGGTGTGGTTCAGATCTTCCCGCTTCAGGTAGATCTGGGCACCGCCCACCTCGGCCGAGAGGTGTTTGGCGTGGTAGAGCGGGGTGGCCCGGCCGACATAGTTGTGCAGCAGGTGCAGGCGCTCTTCATGAAAGGCCGGATCGGCCCAGGCATCGAAAAAGGCCTCCTCGATCTCCTTTAGCGGGCCCATCAGGGTTTCGGCCGCGAAACGGCCGCCGAAACGGCCGAAGTGGCCGCGCGCATCCGGTGCATGGGTGATATCGAAGTGGTACATGGAATCGCTGGTCAACAGTAGCTCCTGCAGGATACCGGGACTTGTCAGGCTGCGTTCACGCGCGCGATGAAGTCGCGCATCTTCGCGTCATCCTTGATGCCCGGCGCAGTTTCAACGCCCGAGGATACATCCAGGGCAAACCATTGGCGAACGGAAAGTGCCTGAGCGGCATTGGTGGTATCCAGCCCTCCGGCCAGAATCAGCAGATGCGGATGCTCAAAGCCGTCGAGCAGGCTCCAGTCGAAGGAGGTGCCGGTGCCGCCATAAACGCCTTTGGGGGCCTTGGCATCGAGCAGTACGCTGCAGTTGTATTTTCCGGCCCGCTGCAGGTCGCGCGCCGAACTGACCGGGATCGCCTTGATGACGCGGCGGTTCTGCGCCTCGCAGAATTCGGGCGATTCGTCGCCATGCAGCTGCACCACGCCCAGCGGGCAATCGCGCAGTACCGCGTCGATGTCGGACTGGTCGGGATTGACGAACAGCCCCACGGCGGAGACGAAGGGGGGCAACTGGCGGATGATGGCCGCCGCCTTCGCCGGTTCGATGTAGCGCGGGGACTTGTCGTAAAAGACAAAACCGACGGCATCGGCACCGAAGCGGGAGGCGGCGAGCGCATCCTCCAGGCGGGTGATGCCGCACACCTTGACCCGGACGCGCGGGGTAAATATTTCGCTCATTGTCAGAATGCTAACAAATCCAGAGGCTTGTGCGCCAGTGCGGCGGCTCACGGATTTGTGTGCCATGTTATGCGGGGCGGTTGGTTCCTGCTTCGCATTCGCATGGCGTGAGGATTAGCATCGGGCCATGAACGGGATGCAACCACTGGCCGAACTCGAGCATATTGCGCTTCAACGCGGCAACAGGCGCGTTTTCGATGACCTGACCCTGCACTTTTACCGAGGTCAGAATACGGCCATCCTCGGGCCGAACGGGGCCGGCAAAAGCAGCCTGCTCAAGCTGTTGACCAGCGAGCTGCGTCCGTTGCCGGGAGGGGCGAGCCGCATGCGCCTGCTGGGCAGCGAACGCTGGGTCGTCAGCGAGCTGCGCCAGCATTTCGGCCTCGTTTCCCAGGATCTGCAGGAGCATTACGCGGCCGGTGCCACCGGCCTTGAGGTCGTGCTATCCGGCCTTTACGGCAGTATCGGCACCTTTGCGCATCAGCACTTCGATGCCGCGGCGCGGCAGCGGGCGACGGCCTTGCTGCAGGCGCTGGAGATCGGTGAGCTGGAAGGCTTGTCCTACATGACCATGTCCACCGGCCAGCGACGCCGTTGCCTGCTGGCCCGCGCCCTGATCCATGATCCGGAGCTGCTGATTCTGGATGAGCCGACCGCAGGACTCGACCTGGCCGCCACCTTCGACTACCTGCAACGCATGCGTTCCCTGATGCAGCAGGGGCGGACACTGCTGCTGGTGACGCACCATCTGCAGGAGATCATGCCCGAGATCGAGCGGGTCGTGTTGCTCAAGGCAGGCCGCGTGGTGGCGGATGGCCCCAAACGGAAGGTGCTTACCTCCGGGGTGGTGAGCGAGTTGTACGCTACTCCGGTGCATCTGGTCGAGACCCGGGGCTGGTATCATGCCCTGCCTGCCTGAGCGGAACAGCCGGAAAAGATGCATTTTTTTGGCGTCACCATAAACTGCGCCAGATGAATAACCCGCATGTGATGAATACCTATGCCCGCTTTCCGCTGCGGCTGGCCAGAGGCCAGGGCTGCCGGGCGTGGGATGATGAGGGCAATGCCTACCTGGATTTTATCTCCGGTATCGCTGTGAACACCCTCGGCCACGCCCATCCGCGCCTGGCTGAGGCCATTGCCGCGCAGGCGAAAGAGATGCTGCACTGCTCGAACCTTTTCCATATTCCGCAGCAGGAGCAGCTGGCGGAACGTTTGAGCGGGCTGTCGGGGCTTGCACGCACCTTTTTCTGCAATTCGGGCGCGGAAGCCAACGAGGCGGCGATCAAGATCGCCCGCAAGCATTTCCACGATCAGGGTTCATCCCGGCGGACCATCATCACGGCGACGCAGTCGTTTCACGGACGCCTGCTCTCCACGCTGACCGCCACCGGTCAGGATAAGGTGAAGATCGGCTTCGATCCGCTGCCGCTGGGATTCCGGCATGTGCCGTTGAACGATATGGCAGCCCTTGAGGCGGCCGTGGATGAGACAACGGCGGCCATTCTGCTGGAGCCGCTGCAGGGCGAGGGCGGCGTGAATATTGCCGATGCCGATTACCTGCGTGCGGTGCGCGAGCTGTGCGACCGGCACGGCATTTTGATGATGCTCGACGAAATCCAGACCGGTGTCGGGCGTACCGGCACCATGTTCGCCTATCAGCAATCGGGTATTCATCCCGATGTGTTGACGCTGGCCAAGGGGCTGGGCGGCGGCGTGCCGATCGGCGCCATGCTGGCGACGGAGAAGGTGGCCGAAGCATTCGGCCCCGGCTCGCACGGCTCCACCTTCGGCGGCAATCCGCTCTCCTGCACGGCCGCACTGACCGTGCTGGATGTGATGGCTGACGAGGCGCTGCTGGCCAATGTCGAGGCGCAGGGCGCGCGTCTGCGCCAGGGACTCATCGATCTGCAGCAGCGTTTCCCTGCGATCGTCGAGGTGCGTGGTCAGGGGCTGCTGATTGGTGCCGAACTGGCGGGCGAGGCGGCTCCGGTGATCAGCGAGGCACGTGCGAAGGGCTTGCTCATTCTCTCGGCAGGGCCCAAAGTGCTCCGTTTCCTGCCGCCGCTGAACGTGACGGCAGCCGAAGTGGATGAAGCGCTGGCCATACTGGCGACGGCGCTGGAGGCTTGTGCATGAGACATTTCCTGACCCTGCTCGACGTCACGCCGGCCGAAGCCGGTGCCTTGCTTACGCGTGCGGCCGAGCTGAAGGCGATGCAGAAAAACGGCGAGCCGCATCCGGTGCTGGCCGGCAAGACGCTGGGCATGATTTTCGACAAGGCGAGCACGCGTACGCGCGTCTCCTTCGAGGTCGGCATGTATCAGCTGGGCGGCCATGCCCTCTTTCTGCATTCCGGTACCACGCAGCTGGGGCGCGGCGAGCCGATCGAGGATTCGGCGCGCGTGCTCTCGCGCATGGTCGATGGCGTCATGATCCGCACCTTCGCGCACGAGACGGTTGAGCGTTTCGCCGAGTATTCGCAGGTGCCGGTGATCAACGCCCTGACCGATCTGACTCATCCCTGCCAGATTCTGGCCGATGTGTTCACCTACATCGAACACCGTGGCGATATCCGTGGCAAGACGGTGGCCTGGATCGGCGATGGCAACAATATGGCCCATTCGTGGATCAACGGTGCCGTGACCTTCGGCTATCGCCTGCGTATCGCGGCGCCGGAAGGGTACCGTCCGGATGCGAAGCTGCTGGCAGCTGCACGCGAGCAGGGGGCCGAGATCGTTGAGTGCGAATCGCCGATGTCGGCGGCGGCCGGCGCCGACCTGGTCACTACCGATGTCTGGGCCTCGATGGGCCAGGAGGAGGAGCAGGCCGAGCGCGAAAAGGCCTTTGCCGGTTATCAGGTGGATGAGCAGGTGATGGCCGAGGCATCGCCGGATGTACTGTTCATGCACTGCCTGCCGGCCCATCGCGGCGAAGAGGTGAGTGCCGGTGTCATCGACGGGCCGTGGTCGGTGGTCTGGGATGAGGCCGAGAACCGGCTGCATGCCCAGAAGGCGCTGCTCGAGTTTCTGTTGCGGGATGCTTGATTACAGCTGATTTATTGGCCTCCTGCCATCATCCGGCAGGAGAGCCGGATGAGACGGCTTTACCGCCATCAGGTGAACGGCAGGATGCCGTGAATCAAAAATCAGTACGCCATCCCAAAATGCGATTTCGGGATGGCTCACAAAATAAGCACGAATGTGCATGATTTTGGTGGCCCTTCCCTGGGCCACAAATTTATGGGCTTTACCGGTCTGACCGGTGTGTGACATTGAATTGACACGGGAGCGTCCTACACTGCGCGCCCGTTTTTCAGGAGAAGGCAATGGCTGATCAGAAAGTGAACAAGGTGGTACTGGCCTATTCGGGTGGTCTGGATACTTCCATCATCCTGAAGTGGCTGCAGGACGTCTACGATTGTGAGGTGGTCACCTTCACGGCCGATATCGGCCAGGGTGAAGAGGTTGAAGAGGCGCGGGCCAAGGCCGAGGCCTGCGGTGCTTCCGCCATCTACATCGAGGATCTGACGGAGGAGTTCGTACGCGATTACGTCTTTCCGATGTTCCGCGCCAACACCATCTACGAGGGCGAGTACCTGCTCGGCACCTCGATCGCACGTCCGCTGATTTCCAAGCGCATGATCGAGATCGCCGCCAAAGAGGGTGCCGATGCCGTATCGCACGGTGCCACCGGCAAGGGCAACGACCAAGTGCGCTTCGAACTGGGTTTCTACGGCCTGAACCCGGACATCAAGGTGATCGCGCCTTGGCGTGAATGGGATCTGAACTCGCGCGAGCAGATGCTCGCCTTTGCCTATGAGCACAATATCCCCATCGAGCGCAAGCGCGGCACCAAGTCGCCCTACTCGATGGATGCCAACCTGCTGCATATCTCCTATGAGGGCGGTCTGCTGGAGGATCCGTGGAACGAGCCGGAGGAGCCGATGTGGCGCTGGAGTGTTGCCCCGGAAGCGGCACCGGACACGCCGGAGTACATCGAGCTGACCTACAAGGGCGGCGATATTGTCGCCATCAACGACCAGCAGATGAGCCCGGCAGCCGTCCTGCGCGAGCTCAACCGCATTGGCGGCAAGCATGGCATTGGCCGGATCGATATCGTCGAGAATCGCTATGTCGGCATGAAGTCGCGCGGCTGCTACGAGACGCCGGGCGGCACCATCATGCTGCGTGCGCATCGTGCCATCGAGTCGATCACCATCGACCGCGAGGTGGCACATCTGAAGGACAGCCTGATGCCGCGTTATGCCGAGATGGTCTATAACGGCTACTGGTTTGCGCCGGAGCGGGAGATGATGCAGCAGATGATCGATGCCTCGCAGGCCACCGTGAACGGCACCGTGCGCCTGAAACTTTACAAGGGCAATGTCATCGTTGTGGGACGCAAGTCCGACCAGTCGCTGTTCGATGAGCGCCTCTGCACCTTCGAGGATGATGCCGGCGCTTACAATCAGAAGGATGCCGAAGGATTTATCCGCCTCAACGCCCTGCGCCTGCGCATGGGTGCGGCGGTCAAGAAAGGAGTGAAATAATATGCAATACGATCGTGTCAGCCGAATTCTGCACTGGGGCTTTTCGTGGGCCATCCTGCTGCAGCTGTTGAGTGAGGAGTTCATGAAACGCCCGAAGATCGGCCGTGTTCGTGACGATATGCAGGTCTTCTTTTTCGAGATGCACGAGATTGTCGGCATGATTGCTCTGACACTGATCGTGCTGCGTATCTTCTGGGGACTGACCGGCAATGCCTCGACCAGTTGGGGTAAACTGTTCCCGTACCTGACCGCGGGCGGCTGCAAGGGCCTGGTCTCGGATCTGACCACGGTGGTGCCGGGCTGGTTCAAGGGCAAGTTCCCGGCGCCGGGTGAGGGCGGCGATTACCTGGCCGGTACGGTGCATGGCCTGGGCCTGCTGCTGGCACTGGCCATGGGCGCCACCGGTGCGGCGATGTTCTACGGCATGGATGAGCACACCGGCATGATGAGCGATTTCGTGCACAGTATGAAAGAGGTGCATGAGGTGCTTGGTCCGCTGCTGTGGGTTTATGTGATCGGTCACGTCGGCATGGGCATTGTCCATCAGCTTGTCGGTCACAACTCGGTCAAGCAGATGTTCAATCTGAAATAAGTGCATGGGTACCGGCAGGCCAAAGGCGCCTGCCGGTATCCCTCCTCTATTCGTCCGGAACGGTCCTTTCTCTTATCCGTTCGACTTCCCGTTAAGATTCGATTCAGAATATGCCGATAATGTGCCGGCAAGTGTGAGTTGCTCCTTTTTTTTTGCTTTTTCGTAAATGGGAAATGAAAGATGATTCATGCGTGATATGGCGCACATTGCAAGGCAGCCATGCCATGAACGATGCGCGCCACCTGTCCTGCGGGACACCATTCAGGAGGATTGAATGAACGACATTTCCAAGTTGCGCCTGCTTGCCCTCGGCCTTGTAGCCGCGGCGGCATTGACTGAGCCGCTGCTCGCCTTTGCCCGTACCAATGAGGTGCCGGCGCCGCTCTATCCGACCACGCCGCTGCTGCAGGATAAGACGCGTCATACGGTCTATCCGTCCGTGGCCGGCAACTATCTGGTCTATACCGAGCGTAAGAACAATGAATATTCCGTGGTGCGTGTGCCGCTGAACCAGGTCGACCTGGAGGGCAAGCGCATCAAGCCCGAGCAGCTGCACGAGGCGATCCGTTTCGGCGTGGCCGTGAAGGATGGTGCGATCGGCTACGTCAGCAACCGCATGGGCCCGCTCGGTGCCTGGATGCGTCAGGCTGAAGGTGACGGTCATATCGCCATCGCCAACATGGGCACAGTGCATGGTGCGCTGATGCCGGAGAATCTGCGTGCCTCGACCGATGGTCGTACCTGGTGTTTTGATTCGACCATGCAGAATGAGCGCCGTTCGCGTGTGCTGGGCGACTTCAACGATGGCCACCTGTCGATCGACCTGGTCGGCCAGTCCTGGCGCATGTACAACTCCGATTCCTGGATGCATCGCGTCGGCTACCATGGCACCAAACCGGGCACGAAGAACGATTTCGAGCCGCCGGCGCTGTTTGTCTTCAATCGCGATACCAGCCAGTTGATGATGTTCCACAACGCCTTCGACGGCGCCATGTCGCCGGACGGCCGCAAGCTGGCCTTCGTGCGCGAGGTGGACGGCAATTACGATCTGTGGATGCAGAACATCGACGGTACCGGCCTGACTCAGCTGACCCGCTCGCCCTATGGCGATTTCGAGCCGGCCTTCAGCCCGGACGGCAAGAAGATCGCTTTCATCTCCAACCGCGACAGCGATGGCGACATCGAAAAGACCGCGATCTATGTCATGGATCTGACGACGGGTCGCATCGTACGCATCACTAACAGCCTGCATGCCACCGATGGCGGCCCGGTATGGAAGGATGCCCATACGCTGATTTTCCATTCCAACCGTGATGTGAAGAAGCCGCAGGCGGAGAGCGATGACAACTGGAACCTGTGGCAGGTCGATATCAAGGGGGCCATCTGATGCGTAGTCTGATCCTTGCCGTTGCCTTGCTGGCGTCAACGTCGGCCCAGGCCTTCGATCTGTCGTTTCTGTCGCAGGGGAGCAAGCCCAAGCCGAGCGATTCGGCCGAGATGATGACGCTGGAGTCGAAGCAGACGGAGATGTATCCGCAGGTATCGCCGGATAACCGCTATCTGCTGGTCGTGGCTCAGGAGAGTCATGATGTCTGGCTCTCCCGCCGTGCCATCAATGGCGACCCGCTCAATGCCCTGTCCCACGACGCGGAAGCAGCCGCATCGGCGGCCTGGCACAACGATGAGATCAGCTTTCTGTCGCACCGTGCCGGTGGCGAGGGGATGTGGGCGGAAAGGGCCGATGGCCAGGGCCTGTTGCATCGGGTGCGTGAACTCTCCGGCCATCTGACCCAGACGCGGCTGCTGAAGAACGGCAGCCTGATCGCTGTGCGCCTGTTGCCGAATGGCCAGCGCAATGCCGGTATGGGCCGCAGTCACGACGATTTCGTCAACTGGGCGTTTCCGGGCTATGAGCCGTATATCGTGCGCATCGATCCGGACGGGGCCGAGCATCGCCTGAGCCAGGGCGTGAATCCGGCCATCTCGCCGGATGGCCAGTGGATTGCCTTTGCCCTGCCGGTGGGGCGCAGCTTCCACGTCTGCGTCATGCGTATCGACGGTAGTGAACTGACGGAGCTGACCCAGGGGCGTGCCACCGATGTGCAGCCGGCCTGGATGCCGAACGGCAAGCAGCTCGTCTTTGCCTCCGATCGCGTTATGCAGGTGAAGGAGAAGAAGGGCTACTCCCGTTCGCGAGCGCAGTGGAACATCTGGATGATCGATCGCCATGGTGCCAACCTGGCCCGCGTGACGGCCGACGAAGGTCGTGACGGCGCGCCGTCGGTGGCTCTGGATGGCAGCATCTATTTCCACTCCGATCGCAAGGTCGATGCCGGGATGAAGAAGCGCCGCGAGATTCGTGGCAATGCTAGCGGATTCCATATCTGGCGCATCAGGGTGGCGGAGAAGGCCGCGCCGTCATCGAACTGAAGAGGGCAGCAAGATCGTCTGCCTGAATTGAAAAGGGCCCCTGCTCGAAGCAGGGGCCCTTTTGTTTGCATGAAAACTTATGGTTTCCTGGAGACGGGGGCCATCGCCTGAAACTGCTGCTGAATCTGCTGCAGACGGGCAAGAAGCCCGTTCGTCTCGGGATGCTGCTTCTTCATGGCGATGAGCAAAGCATCGGAGAGCTTTTTCTGCTCCTGACGCAGGGACTTGTTCTTCTGCAGTGCCTCCATCTGGGCCTTCTGCAGATCGCCGCGGATTTTGCCGAAACGCTGCATCAGGGCACCGCGCTCACTCTTTTTCACCTGGCCGCCGCGCACCTTCTCGATGATGGCCATCAGTTGCTTGCGATCCTGCATCGGTTTGTGGCCGTTCTTCTGCATCTCCTTCGTCATCCGGCTGGAAAAGGAGGCGGCCTGCTTCTGCAGGCCATCGTTTTCGGAAAGGGTCTGGCGGCGAATCTTGCC
Organism: uncultured Zetaproteobacteria bacterium; assembly: GCA_964503475.1. Classification (GTDB taxonomy): domain Bacteria; phylum Pseudomonadota; class Zetaproteobacteria; order Mariprofundales; family Mariprofundaceae; genus CAZCZU01. Next base: position 10,519 of record CAZCZU010000024.1, on the reverse strand, counting down.
GAGCTGCATGGAGATATTGCGCGCCTCCAGGTGTAGCTGCTGCGGGGATGTGGCCTGTTTGCTTTCGCCGTGCAGGGCGGGGGCAGTGTTCAGGGTCAGATCGCTGCCCTGGGCGTTCGCCGGCAGCGGCAAGGTCATCAAGGGGAGCGTGAGCAGTATGGCCAGCACAAGACGATGCAGGCCATGGCTCGGTTTCGGGGATTGCATGGGGATAAACCTCCTGTTGGAAATCGGCAATCGCGGCTCCTCGTCTGTATGCATGCAAGGCATACGCACAGGCGAGGAGCCGGGATCAGCCGCACGACACTAACAAGCAGGCGTGTGCCCGTGTCAATGTTCCATTCCGCTAACAGGAAGTTATTTGGTTTTAAGCAGCGAGTTCAGGCGGCGCGAGTGCTCGGGATTCTCCGAGCTGAGCGGCAGCCGGATGATGAAGGTCGCCCCTTCACCCGCCCGGCTTTGCAGTTCGATATCGCCGTCGTGCGCCTCGATAATGCGCTTACAGATTGCCAGCCCCAGCCCGGCACCGCCGTGCTCGCGCGCCCGGGCGGAGTCGGCACGATAGAAACGGTCGAACAGCATTGGCTGATGCTCTTCCGGAATACCGGGGCCATGGTCACGGACCAGGATGACGGCGTGATCATCCTCGGCATGGGCGGCAAGGAGCACGGTCGAGTTTTCGGGGGCATACTTGTAGGCGTTGTTGAGCAGATTGAAGATGACCCGCTCCAGCTGACCTTCGTCGCCCATCACCTCCAGCTCATCCTGGATATCCATCTCCAGCAGCAGCTTGCGCTCGGCATAGAGAATCAGGTGATGCTGGCCCACCTCCTGCAGCAGCAGGGAGAGATCAACCGGATCCTGGGCCAGCTCGAGCAGGCCTGCATCGGCGCGCGCCAGAGTGAGCAGGTCGTCAACGATACGCTGCATGCGTTCGATAATGTCCAGGTGCTGATTGAGGATCTGCTGGTAATCCTCGCCGCTACGCGGCTGCCGCAGGGCGACCTCGATCTCGCCTTTCAGGATGGTGAGCGGGATACGCAACTCGTGCGAGGCATCGGCCGTGAAGCGTTTCTGGGCCAGAAAGCTCGACTCCAGCGCCTGGAACATCTTGTTGAGCGATCCGACCAGGTCACTGATCTCCTTCTCCTGCGAGCGCGATTTCAGGCGGCGGGAGAGGTCACCGGCGGCCACCGAGCGGGCGGCGCTGTTGATCTCCTGGATCGGTTTCAGGGCGCGCCGGGCCATCACATAGCCGGCCCAGGCACTGAGGAACATCGAGATGGCACCCAGGCTGGCGCCGAGCGTGAACAGCAGCTTGAAGAAGCCCTGCAATTCGCTGGTGCTGCGGCCGAGCAGCAGTACGGCCACGGTCTGGCCGGCCCGGTGCACCGGCATGGCGATGACACGCATGTTGTCCTTGCGCAGCAGTGACTGGGTCGAGACGTAGGCGGCCTGCAGGTCGCTGCGCATCGCCTCGGCCAGGGCCCGGCTCACCTCGTTGCCGCCGCGCCCGATCAGGGAACGGTCGGAGGCGTATTGCACCACGCCATTGGCGGCCACCAGCTGCACTGTCCCCTGGAATTCCCCGGAGAACTCGTTGAGATGAAACGACCAGTGATAGAAGCGGGCATGCTCGAGCTGAGTGACGAGCGCATGGGCCTGGCGGTAGAGCGAATCATCCACCTCGCTGTAGACCTGGCGTGAAAGCAGCAGGTAGGTGAGTAGGCCGGCGAACATCAGGATCGAGAATTCGACCGCGATGTAGAGCAGGGCCAGGCGGCCGCGGAAAGTATCGAAAATATTGTGCCGCAGGCGTGCTAGGAACATGGGAGGGGCAGGGCCGGACCGTCAGGCCGGCGGGGTCTCGTCGCTGAGCATGTAGCCCTGGCCGCGCACGGTATGGATCAGCGATACGTCGAAATCCTTGTCCACCTTGGCACGCAGATGACTGACATAGACGTCGATCACATTGCTTTCCGGGTCGAAGTTCATGTCCCAGACATGCTCGCCGATCAGGGTGCGCGAGAGCACCTTCTTCGGGTTGCGCATCAGGTATTCGAGCAGGGCATACTCCTTGGTGGTCAGGCGGATCGGTTTGCTGCCGCGATAAACCTGGCGGCTCATCGGATCGAGTTCCAGGTCGGCGATTTTCAGGGTCGGCGATTTCGATTCGGAACGGCGGCGCAGCAGGGCGCGGACACGGGCCAGCAGCTCTTCGAAGGCGAAGGGCTTGGCCAGATAATCGTCGGCACCGGCATCGAGGCCGCGTACGCGATCCTCGACACTGTCGCGTGCCGTCAGCATCAGCACGGGTGTGGCCACGCCGCGTTCGCGCAGCTCGCGACAGACCTGGATGCCGTTCTTCTTCGGCAACATCAGATCGAGAATGATCAGGTCGTAATCGTTGACCTCGGCCAGGAAGGAGCCGTCCTCGCCGTCGTACGAGACGTCGACGGCGTGTCCCTCCTCTTTCAGTCCTTTCTGCACGAACTGGGCGACGCGTTGTTCGTCCTCTACCACAAGGATTTTCATGTTGGCGAGTGTAGCATCATCGTTGCGGCTTCGTGAAGAAGCGGTCTACGCTTGGTAGGCGGCAGGAGGATGAGCATGCACTACACGTTGCTGGATCGGGAGACACTCTACAAGGGCTTTTTCCGCCTCGATCGCTACCGGCTGCGCCACGATACCTTTGCCGGCGGCGAGATGCAGATGCAGCGCGAGCTGTTCGAGCGCGGCGATGCCGTGGCGGTGTTGCTCCATGATCCCGCTGCAGACGAGGTGCTGCTGATCGAGCAGTTTCGCATCGGCCCGGCCGTGCGCGGCGACCCAGCCTGGATGATCGAGATCGTGGCCGGCATGGTCGATGAAGGGGAGAGCATCGAGGCGTGTGCACGACGCGAATCGGTCGAGGAGGCCGGCTATGAACCACAAACGCTGACCCATCTCGGCCAGTATTATGTCTCACCCGGCGGCACGTCGGAGCGCATCGATCTATTTTTCGGCACCGTCGATCGCCACAGGCCGGCCGGTGACGGCGGTGGTGTGGCGCACGAGCATGAGGATATCCGCATGCACTGGCTGCCGCGGGCCACGGCCATGCAGTGGCTGCGTGAGGGGCGCATCAATTCGGGGGCCCCGATGCTGGCGCTGATGCTCGCTTTCGGCTGGCAGGGCGTGATTTGACCCGGGTGTCGGTATTGCGTCTATAGTCTCTGTTGTTCGCAGGATGCGAATAATCTCTCTACGGTCATGGAAGAGGACGGGCCACGGAAAGCAGTATGCAGGGCCAGAATGAAATCCGGATTCTACTCGTCAGTAGCAAGCCCGATTGCGTGAAGACGATCCGTGATGCATTTGCTCGCATGGAACGGTCGATCGAATGGCATATTGCGTCCAGTCTTCAGGAGGCCCGGGCCGCGCTGCAGTCGCCACCGGATTTGATGCTGCTGGCCACGCATCTGGATGACGGTGAAGGCGAGGAGCTGTTGCCGGGCGCCTATCATCAGCACCATCTGCCGATCATCATGCTGGCCCGCGAGGAGGCCGAGAGCGAGGCGATCCGTGCATTGCGGCTCGGGGCGCTTTTTTATGTGGTGGAGAACAGAGCCAGCCTGATGATGTTGCCGCAGGTGGTGGATAAGGTACTCGGGAAGTGGCCACGCATCATCAAGTATCGCGACCTTATCCATGAACTGCAGACGCGCGGCAGTCTGTTCGACTATTTCTTCGAGAACCTGCGTGATATCGCTTTTATCATCGATGAGCAGGGGATGGTCGTGTATGCCAATGCGGCGGCCGGGCGTATGGCCGACAAGCCGGCCTTTGATCTGGTCGGGAGCCGCTTTATCGATTACATCGGGGAGGGTTACCGCGATGCTGCCAGCGCCGATTTTGCACGTGTGCTGCAGGGCGAAGTCGTCGATTCACTATTCGAACTGATCGATGGACGCTGCTATGCCGTTAAGAGCAAGCCGCTACATACACCGGACGGGCGAATCGAGGGGGCATTCGGTATCGCCCGCGATGTTACCGAGCAGCAGAAGGCTCAGGATGCGCTGACCTTTGATAACCTGTTGCTGACCACCCAGCAGGAGACCCTGCCCGGCGCCATACTGGTCGTCGACGAGCACAACAAGATCATCTCCTACAATCGTAACCTGCTGCAGATGTGGCATCTGTCCGAGTCGGTGATGGAGGCGGGTGACGAGGCGAAGCCCCTGGAGCGGGCCACCGAACAACTGCTCGATCCGGAGGCATTCCTGGCCCGGATCCGGTATCTGTACGACCATCCCGAAGAACGCTGTCATCAAGAGTTACAGCTCAAGGATGGGCGTACAATCGAGCGTTTCTCGGCACCGGTGGTGGACAGGGATGGCCATCACTATGGACGCCTCTGGTACTTCATCGATATCAGCGATCGCAAGCGGGCCGAGACACAGCAGGCGCACCTGGCAGCCATAGTTGAGTCGTCCGGTGACGGCATTATCGGCAAGCAGGCGGATGGCACGGTGACAAGCTGGAACCGGGGGGCGGAGCGTATCTACGGCTATTCGGCCCGGGAGATGCTTGGACACTCGATCCTGCGGGTCGTGCCGCCGGAGCTGCACGATGCGTTCATGGCCCTGATGGCGCGCGTGGCCTCGGGCGAGACCGTGCGTGGCCATGAGGCGGTTCGTATCCACAAGGATGGCACCCGTATCGAGGTGGCGGTGACGCTGTCGCCGATCCGCGACAAGGCAGGAAAAATCAGTGGTGTGTCGGCCATCAGCCAGGATATCACCGAGCGCAGGCAGTCCGAACGGGCCCTTGGGGAGTCGCAGCGCATTGCCAGGCTGGGCAGTTATCGGCTCGATATTGCCACCAGTGTATGGAGCAGTACGCCGGTACTGGACGAGATCCTCGGCATCGACCCGCAGGGAGAGCGGGTGCTGGAGAGCTGGCTGCGGGTGGTGCATCCGGACGAACGTGACGAGATGTTGCGCTACTATCGCCAGGAGGTGCTGGAGAAAAAGCAGCTATTCGATCGCGAATACCGCATTATTCGAGCCAGTGACAGTGAAGAGCGCTGGGTGCACGGGCGTGGTGAGCTGCAGCTCGATGCCCGGGGCGAACCGATGGTGATGATCGGGACCATCCAGGATATCACCGAGCGCAAGCAGGCCGAGGCAAGTATTCGCATGCTCTCCAGCGCCATCACCCAGATTGACGAGGCGGTGATGATTACCGATCCGATGGGTGTGATCGAGTACGTCAACGACGCTTTTGTCGAGATCACCGGTTTTTCGGCGCAAGAGGCCTTGGGACACAATGCCAATCTCCTCAACAGCGATGTGCAGGACGAACGCTTTTTCGATCGTATGTGGGATGCACTGGAGGCGGGTGAAAGCTGGCGTGGACGCATCATCAACAAGCGTAAAGACAGCGGCTTTTATCCATGCCTGCTCACCATTTCTCCGATTGTCGACTCGGCCGGCAGGATCAGCCACTACGTCGGTATCCAGCAGGATTTGAAATCGTACGAGGAGCTTGAAGCGCAGTTCAGGCAGTCACAGAAGATGGAGGCGGTCGGAGCCCTGGTTGGCGGTATTGCCCACGACTTCAACAATGCCCTGGCCGGGATCACAGGCAATACCTACCTGGCCCGCCGCGATATGGATGGCGAAAGCGCCGCCAGCGAACGCCTGGATGCCATCGAGATGCTGGCCGACCGGGCGGCCGGCATGATCCGGCAACTGCTGACCTTTTCGCGCAAGGGCGAGGCCGAGATGCGGCCGCTGTCCATTGATCCTTTCGTCAAGGAGGTGGTGAAGCTGCAGCGGGTGTCAGTGCCGGAGAGCATTGAGCTGCGGCTCGACTATGAGCGGGAGCCGATGGAGATCAATGGCGATGCCAATGTACTGCAGCAGGTATTGGTGAACCTGATCAACAATGCCCGCGATGCCCTGGAAGGGGTGGAGAAACCGGTGATCGATGTACGGCTGGCATCGTTTGTGGCCGATGAGGCATTTGAGAAAAGGCATCCGGAAGTGACAGCCCGCCAATTTGTCACCCTGTCCGTGGCCGATAACGGACACGGGATCGAGCCCGAGCATATGGAGCATCTGTTCGAACCCTTCTATACCACCAAACAGGCCGGCAAGGGAACCGGGCTTGGCTTATCGATGGCCTATGGAGCGATGCAAACCCACGACGGTGCCATCGAGGTGGCCTCCACCCCGGGCGGCGGTACCATCTTCACCCTCTATCTGCCGAGGCTCGATATCGAGCGCGATGGGGATGGTGTACGCAAGGCACGCGATCAGAATGGCAATATTGCACATGGACAGGGAGAAACGATCCTGCTGGCCGACGACAACGCCGATCTGCTGGCCATGGGGCGTGAAATCCTCGAACAGCTCGGCTACCGGGTGCTGATCGCAGCCAATGGCGAAGAGGCGGTCGAGGTGTATCGCAGCCATCGGGCCGAGATCGATCTGCTGCTATTCGATGTGGTGATGCCGAAAATGGGCGGTGTGGAGGCGTATAAGGCCATTCATGCCATCGATCCGCAGGTGAAAGTGCTGTTCGCGACCGGTTACGATATGGGCAATGCCCTGGATGGAGAGCAGGGTGTCGAGGCCGATATGCTGATTACCAAGCCCTACGCCATCAGTCAGCTGAGCCAGTTGGTGCAAAAGCGGCTGCAGGGGTAAATCCCTCGCCTTGACCGGGACGCAGGCTTCGACTTCAGTGTCTGTACCCGATCACCCTTTTCCAAGGAGGCGAGATGGAGGCAGCACAGGATATCGGTGCACGTTATGCCGCCGTGCGGGCGCAGTCGGAGCAGCTTTGCGCTCACCTGCCGCCGGACGATTTCGGCCTGCAGGCCGTGCCCGAGACCAGTCCGCTGAAGTGGCACCTGGCACACGTCAGCTGGTTTTTCGATACCTTTATCCTCAAAGAATTCGCCGATGACTACGCCCCCTTCGATGCCTCCTTCGAGGAGCTGTTCAACTCCTATTACAACGGTATCGGCAATCCCTATCCCAGGCCGCAGCGCCACCTGTTATCCCGGCCGACGCTGGAGCGGGTCTACGCCTACCGCCGTCATGTCGATGCAGCGATGCAGGCGCTGCTGGAGAAGGCGGAGCCGGAGAACGAAATCGTGCGCCGGACGACACTCGGCCTGCATCACGAGCAGCAGCACCAGGAGCTGATGCTCACCGATCTGAAGTACAACCTCGCCTTGAATCCGCTGTTTCCTGCCTATGACGAGGCGGAGCTGAAGCCGCTTGAGCCGCTGCCGCTGCAGTTCGTCGACTTCGAGGGCGGCATGGTCGAGATCGGTGCCACCGGGCGCGAGCCCTTCTTCTTCGATAACGAAACCCCGCGCCATCGCCATTGGCTTGCGCCATTCCGGCTGGCCAGCCGCACGGTCACCAACGGCGAGTTCCTCACCTTTATCGAGGATGGCGGTTATAGCAATCCGCTGCTCTGGCTCTCGGATGGCTGGGCCACGGTGCAGGCCCGGCAGTGGAGCCATCCGCTCTACTGGCGCCAGCGGGAGGGGGAGTGGTTCGAGTTCACCCTGCACGGCCTGCAGCCGCTGGATGAGGAGCGCCCGGCCGTGCACCTGAGCTTCTACGAGGCCGAGGCCTATGCCCGCTGGGCCGGCTGTCGGCTCCCGAGGGAGCAGGAGTGGGAGCATGCCGCCTCAAGTCGGCTGGCGGAGGGGCAGTTCTGCTGCCATCGCCGTATGCATCCGGTCAGCGGCTTCGAGCAGGAGGGGCTCTTCGATCTCTACGGCAGCGTCTGGGAGTGGACCGCCTCGCCCTATATCGCCTATCCCGGATACCGGCCGGCGGCAGGGGCGATCGGCGAGTACAATGGCAAGTTCATGTGCAATCAGCAGGTGTTGCGCGGCGGCTCCTGTGTCACCCAGCCGGGTCATGTGCGGGCCAGCTACCGCAACTTTTTCTATCCGCACGAGCGCTGGCAGTTCAGCGGCGTGCGCCTGGCACTGGATGGCGACGATGCCTAGCGCGGCCCGCATCCGGGCTTCGGAGGGACTGACGGTCCATCACCTGCCGGTGGCCGAGCATGATGACCTGGCCGAGCTGATCAGGGGCTTAAGTGCGGCACAGCCCTGGATATCGCCGCGCTTTTTCTACGACCGGCGCGGCTCCGAGCTTTTCGATGCCATCACCATGACATCGGAGTATTACCCCACCCGCACCGAGGCTATGATCTTCCAGGCCCATCTGCCGGAGATGCTGGAGGCGAGCCGCTGCGCGCTGCTGCTGGAGCCGGGCAGTGGCAATTGCGGCAAGGCGGAGCGCTTTTTCCGGCAGGGGGATGTCGATCACTATGTGCCGATCGAGATCTCGGCCGACTTTTTGATCGATGCCTGCCAGGGCTTGCAACAGCGCCATCCGCAGCTGCAGATCGATGCGGTGTGCACCGATTTCACCCGTTGCGAGACTCTGCCCGCCGCCATTCCGCAGGCGGGGCGCATGCTCTTCTTCCCCGGCTCCACCATCGGCAACTTCGAGCCACTCGATGCGGTGGCGCTGTTGAAGCGCTTCCGCACCATGGTGGGTGCCGGCGGCTATGCCCTGATCGGGGTCGATCTGAAAAAGGAGGCGGCCATCCTTAATGCCGCCTACAACGATGCAGAGGGGCTGACCGCTGCCTTCAACCGTAATGCCCTGCACCATCTCAATGCCCGCTTCGACTGCGGCTTCGAGCCGGAGGCCTTTGCCCATCACGCCTTCTACAACGAGGCTGCGGGCCGGGTGGAGATGCACCTGCGGTGCCGACAGCCTACAGAGGCCAGGGTGAACGGATGCCGGTTCGAGTTTAGGCCGAGTGAGACTATCCACAGCGAGAATTCGTGGAAGTACACCCCGGCCGAGTTCCGGGGCCTGGCCGAAAAGGCCGGCTTTGCCCCGGTTGAGCTGTGGACGGATGAACGAGAATGGTTTTCGCTGCACCTGCTGCGGGCCGGGGAGGGGTATGATGCATCTTGAGGGTTCCTGCCACTGCGGCCGGGTGCACTTCGCGCTCGAATCGGCGCATCCTTATCCCTTCAACCGCTGCTACTGCTCGATCTGCCGCAAGACGGCCGGGGGCGGCGGCTACGCCATCAACCTCGGCGGTAAAGCCGCCACACTGAAGGTAACGGGCGAGGAGCATATCCGTATCTACCATGCCCGTATGCGTGATGAAAAAACGGGCGAGGTGAAAGAGAGCATCGGCGAGCGCCGCTTCTGCGGCCATTGCGGCAGTGCCCTGTGGGTGCAGGACCCGCGCTGGCCGGAGCTGGTGCACCCCTTCGCCTCGGCCATCGACACCGAGCTGCCGGTGCCGCCGGAGCACACCCACCTGATGCTGGGCTCGAAGGCCGGCTGGGTGGAGCTGCAGCAGGGGCCAAACGACCGGCTGTTCGACCAATATCCCGACGAATCGATTGCCGCCTGGCACCAGCGTTTGGATTTAGAGAAGTAAGACGTTCATGCGCTTTCGGTCACCTGCAGTCAGGCCCCGAACTTAAACATGTATTTATAATGGTTCTTAAACGCTGTCCGGGATGATAAGGTCTCAGTTTGAAAGAGGGCTGAAACAACCCCCCCCGACGCTTGAGCCAGGAGAAGCGATTTGAAGTTCGACACGTTTGTGCACTGGATAGGGCTGGATCTCCATTCCTTAAGCCATAGCGAACGCTGGGTGGCAGCTATCGGCGCCTTTTTCGGCATCCTGGCGACAGCCTGGATCAGCTGGCATTACCTCTCGGCGAACGACAGCTGGCTGATGGTGGGCTCCATGGGGGCCTCGGCGGTGCTGCTGTTCGCCGTGCCGCATGGCCAGCTCTCCCAGCCCTGGCCTGCGGCCGGCGGCCAGCTGATCTCGGCCGCTGTCGGCGTCACCTGCGCGCAGTGGATTCCGGTGCCGGAGCTTGCAGCAGCGGCAGCCGTGTCGCTGGCCGTGCTGGCCATGCATTACGCGCGCTGCATTCATCCTCCGGGGGGAGCCACGGCCCTGATTGCCGTCATCGGCGGCCCGAGCATCCATGCGCTCGGCTATCGCTTTATCATCGAGCCGGTGATGATCAATGCCCTGACCATCCTGTGCATGGCCTTCGTGTTCAACAACCTGTTCCGCTGGCGCCGCTACCCGGCATACATTCAGAAGCACAGGGTGCAGCCGAACAGAGAGCTGCAGGTCGGGCTGGAGGATGTCATTCATGCCGTGCAGCAGATCAATTCTCCGATCGATGCGACCGACGAAGATCTGCTGGAGATCGTTCAGCAGGCCAATGCCCATGCCCGGCAACGGACAGTGAAGTAGAAAACATCCGGATCTGTTACGGCAGCAGATGTTCAGGTGCAGATTGCATTCTGAACCGGCGCCCGGTTGCGATTGAAACCAGCAGGTGAATGCAATTCAAAAGCACTCTGTTGCACTATGCTGACGGTCTTAGAACGGCGGTGATCTCAACCGGTCGATGCAACACTTTATCTAGAATGATCAGATGGAG
>CAZCZU010000023.1:0-42543 GCA_964503475.1 uncultured Zetaproteobacteria bacterium | reverse complement strand
TCTTTCTTGCGACTGATTATTCCGGGCTGATCCGATGCTGATACAGTTCTAACCATTATTGCGACCGTTTGAAATGAAGGCCAAACTCGGACATTTAGAATTAAGTGCATTTAGTAAACCGTCACCGTAATTCAGAAGATTGGCCACATCATTTGTTAGTTACTTGATCGGCTCTAGGCTTCCGGAAAGAAACTCCTCAACTTCGTTGCAGAACAAAAGCTTGTGTTGTTTACGTCCACCAGACCTGCCAAAGATAGACTTAGCTCTATTTCGAGCTTGCCCCTCGGGGTCTTTGGTTACTAACGTAATCGTTTTCCCTTTACCGGTTCTAGTTGCTTCTCTTAACAGCCAACGCAAATAATAGTCAGATTCTGGCAACGAAATCCCCACAAGGACTATCTCATCAGCTGCCTTCAGTTTTTGCATGGCTAAATTCCAAATTAAGCCAAGCTTTGGAAATATACTTAAGTTCTTCTGCATCGTGGGAGGTACAATGACAGGAATAACAGCGTGCCCACACCGATAACAGGGCTCCCCAATAAGAGGGAAATTTGAATTAATTGCGTAATGGGAAATTTCCGTATGACTAACGCATTTGGCATTTGGACATGTTAACCAATCCAACGAACCATGAAGCTTAAGATATAGCCCAGATGAAAAGCGGCCCGGGTACGCGATCTGCGTACCAAATTGCAGTCCACTTTTCGAAAGAATATGTTTTGATCTTGCATCAATCGTTTCTTTCTGGGGACTCATATGTAAGCACATATGAGTTATTGCCACATCCATCAGGAGATCATAATTCAACGTCAAAATACTGTCGGAAGATTGGTCGAAGTCTTGCAATAGTCTTTGATATAAGTACGGACCTTCATCTTGCAATTGCTTTGGAGTTTGCAGGCGTTCGTGAAGATACGAAAAGAATTGCTTCCGAACCGTCTCAAGCCTTCCTAATTCAGTCGGCGTAGCCACCCCCCAATCTCGCCCGTATCCATTAAGAGAAGTTTCAAGATGAGTAATAACCTCTTCCATATTTGCTCGAATTATCTCTTCTTCGGCCCCAACAAACGATGCCAAAAAATCGTATAGTTCTTTGTACCCTTTTTCAGGCGTAGTAATTTTCTCATGATTAAAAAAATTACTCATAACAGGAAATATGTTTTCGGTGGCTGCTGCTGAGGCGCCAGCCCCAAGCAAATATGTCCTTCTTCCCATTTTCCTCTCCTAGAGAAAATGAATATACGTGATCAAATCATTTAGAACAGCCTTAGACAGATTCAACGCGGGCAGGCACGATTGATTTAATGTCTGTCTTTGGCCGAACCACGACGGTCGCATTGCGGCCAATGTCGGTCATTCGATAACCTATAGGTAAGTCGCGCCATCAATCTCTATTTTGTAATTAAATGTATCGAGGATCCACTCACCGTCGTTTTGGTGAACCACAATCGTCAAATCGGAATCTGGATATTCCGCTGAAACACGATCTCGCCAACTTCTGCCTAGATCAATCAGATTACTTTTCGTTCTGTTTCTGTACTTCAAAATATTTCTGCCAGCATACAAATGCTCATATTCAATATCTGCTGTGTTCTCTGCATCAAAATCTTCTATGGTCTGGTAATAATCTGGAAACTTCTCCGAGGCATTTGTTTCTCCGTCTGGGGAGCAGAAACCAACGGTAAACGACAGAAGCGTTTTCTTACCAAATCCTTCATATACCCTAGGAGACAACTTTTTCAGTCGCTCAATATCACGACGTTGCTTTTTTAGCGCTCTCGCTAGTTTCGTATGCGATTTCATGTGTTGGTTATAGGCTGAAAAATGGCCACTTTGGGTCAGTGTAAGTCATGCCCCCCCCCCACTAAATGACAGCATTATAGCCTAAAATGTGACGGTCCACTTCTGGCCGAAAACCGCCGTTCGGACGATCTACTCCTCGGGGTAATAGAGCGTCGGGATGATGTGCCAGAGCAGTTGCCAGCCCTTCTGCGTTTTTTCGAGGCAGACGATGCCGGCATTGCGGAAGCGGACGGGCTCGGCATCGGCATTGCCGGTGAGCAGCAGGCCAGCCAGGCGCTGCAGATGCGGCAGATGGCCGACCAGCAGCACATCCTCCTTCATCTCGGCCAGGCGTGCGCCCCATAGCACCGGATCGTCGTTGGGGCCGAGATCGGGCTGCTCCTCTACATTTTCCACACCCCACGCCTCGGCGATCATCTCGGCCGTCTGGCGGGCTCGGAGCTTGCCGCTGTGGGCGATCAGGGCGGGCTGCGGCTTGGTGAACAGGCTCAGGAAACCTGCCGTGCGTGTCACATCCTCGTGCCCCTGATGGGACAGCGGACGCGATTCATCCTCCGACTTCTCCTTTGCCACGGCATGCTGAACCAGATAGACCTTCATCTTTTACCCTCCCTGAGCCAATGGTGACCCGTCAGGGAGATTAGGACAGAATGGCCCGCGATTGAAGGAGCAGGAGCTGAAATGAGTCAGGTAGTGATCAAGAGCGCGGAAGAGATCGAGCAGATGCGGCCGGCCTGCCGCCATGCGGCGGATACGCTGGTGATGATCGAGGAGCATATCCGCGCCGGCATCACCACCGACGAGATCAACGAGCTGGTGCACGAGTACACCATCAGCCACAACGCCACCCCTGCCCCGCTCAACTACCACGGTTTCCCCAAATCGGTCTGCACCTCGGTGAACCACGTGGTCTGCCACGGTATCCCCGGTGACAAGAAGCTGAAAGATGGCGACATCATCAATGTCGACGTCACCAGCATCATCGACGGCTGGTTCGGCGATACCAGCAAGACCTTCTTTGTCGGCGAACCGAAGATCAAGGCGCGCAAGGTGGTCGAGGTAGCCCGCAGGTCACTGGAGATCGGTATCGAGGCGGCCCGCCCGGGCGCCACGCTCGGCGATATCGGCCATGCCATCCAGACCTATGCCGAGGGTGAGAAGTGTTCGGTGGTGCGCGAGTATTGCGGCCACGGCATCGGCCGCTCCTTTCATGAAGATCCGCAGGTGTTGCACTACGGTGAGCCGGGCACCGGCCTGAAGCTTACGCCGGGCATGGTCTTCACCATCGAGCCGATGGTGAACGCCGGCAAGGCGGGCGTGAAAGTGCTCAGGGATGGCTGGACGGTGGTCACGCGTGACAAATCGCTCTCGGCCCAGTTCGAGCACACTATCGCCATCACCGAAACGGGTGCCGAAATCCTGACCATGCCCTCGGGGGCTTAAGCCTACTGTTTCTCCGTGGCGGGTGCCTTGATCCCCGCCTCGCGGCGCAGTGCCGCCACATCCAGCTTGCGAAGGGTATCGAGCAGCTCCTCCCACATCGGATGATAGCCGTAGCCACCCTCGACCATCTCGCGGATCGCCGCCTCCCTGCTCCACCCCTGCACCACCATGCGATAGACGGCACTCATGGTGCCGGTGCGGTCGGCCCCGTGCTGGCAGTGCACCAGCAGCGGCCGCAATGTTGGATCGGTGGCGTATTTGAGAAAACGGACGATCTCGGCCCGCTCCAGGTCCCAGGTCAGGATGGGAATACGGTAGCAGTGCGCCATGCCGCTCTCGCGGCAGTAGTCGGCATCGGAGTGGAAGGCGCGCAGGCTGAGCACCGTTTTGATGCCCAGCTTTTTCAGTTCGGAAAAACCCGCCTCGGAAGGCTGGGCACTGCGATAGAGGCCGGCATCGATGCGATGCAGATTCGGCACCCCTTCAAGCTGCAACGGAGCCGCGCATGCGGCCGGGCGGGCCGGGACAGCGCTTTCGGCTGCAACAGCTGCGGGGGTAATAATGAGGAGTGCGGCCAAAAGCCATGCGGCCTTCTGCAGCCGCGAGACGAATCTATGCATCGACGACCAGACCCTCACGAATCAGGAAATATCGGCAAGCAGCATGAAGATGGCGGTATAGCTAACCAGCCAGCAGAACACCATCACCCATTCCATCCATCGATCCTTGCCACATCTCTCTATCGGAACCACTTCCAGCGCCATTCGGCAACCTGAGAACTGGATAAAAGAGCACTTTCATATCATGCGCAATCGTTCAAAAGCGCTATGTGGCCGGATTTGCTGCCGCCAGCTCCCTGTTCAGCTCAAGTTGCAGCTCCTGCCACAGGGCACGGTAGTGATCGGCGCCGGGGCTGTGCGGATGGGTGGCGGTGAGTGGCCGGCGCTGGCTGCTGATCTGCTCGATGGCACTGGCATAGGGGATATGCGCCTCCATCACCCAGGGGCGCATCTTCGGCTGGGCGGCCAGAATCTGGTTGTGCAGCTTCTTGCGCTTATCCACCATCGAGAAGAAGGCGAGCAGGCGCAGGTGATCGAGCTTGTGCTTCTTCTTGAAGCGGATCAGCTGCTCCAGTGTGCGCAGGGAGAGCGTGGTCGGGATGGTCGGAATGACCAGCGCATCGGAGACGGCGAACACCGCTTCCGAGGAGAGGGTCAGCCCCGGCGGGCAGTCGAGGATCACGTAGTCGTACTCATGGCGCAACGGCTTGAGCACCTTGCCGAAGCGGGCCAGCGGCTTCTTCGTCTCGCTGAGCATCACATCGAAATGACGGTAGGAGAAATCGGCCGGCAGGATATCGAGGCCCTCGTAATCGGTGGCGCGGATCAGCGGATCGATCCCCTTCTTCGCCTCGACCAGCCGTTCACTGCCCCCTTTCACCGCCGCCTTGACCCGGAAACAGAACGAGGCGGCCCCCTGCGGATCGAGATCCCAGATCAGCGTACGGGCGCCATTGGCCGCCGCCACATGCGCCAGATGCACCGCCGTGGACGTCTTGCCGACGCCGCCTTTCAGGTTGTACACGGCCAGTACCTTCATGCCTTGAGCATCTCCCGCATCTGCCTCTGCCGCTTGTCGGCGGCAAAGTGCCTGAACGATTCGGCGAAACCCTGGCGGGCCTCCTTGCTGATATGACGGATATCCTCGGCCAGCCAGTCGATGGCGGCAAGGGCCCCGGCAGCGGCTCCGTTGCGATGCAACTCCTCACGCCACCCCTGCAGCGTCTGCAACTGCACACGCGCATCCTGGATGGCCCCGAGCGTGTCCTGCAGCCGCTTGAGCTGCCTGATCTGGCTCTTGATCTGCTGCTCCGGATAGAGGGAACGGAAAAACTCCAGCAGGTAGCGCAGCTTCTTGCAGCGCTTGCGCAACTCGTGCAACGCCTCGGGCGGCGACTTTTTACCGATCGCAGCCCCTTCGGCCAGCACACGCGCGTACACCTTTCCGATACGCCGGTCGGCCATCCGGCGCGCCGTCGGCCCGCCTCCGTTCTCATCCTCCCGCAGATGCTCCAGCGCCAGGCCGACATGCCGTTTGATGCGGCCATAATCCTGCGACTGCAGCTGGCGCACCAGCCGCCGCCGGGCACGGTTGCGCTCGGCCTGGATCAACTCGTGCAGCGGATGCAGATCATCCCGCATCGCCTCCGGCAGTACGGCCCGGTAGCTGTCGAACTTCTGCAGCCAGACATCGAGATCGCGCAGCGGCGTGGTGATATCGCCCAGCCACTGGAAATCGGGCTGCAGGCGCCAGCGATCGGCACTGGAGATCGCTCGCTTCAGCTGGGTCAGGGCCGTGCGGCTTCGGCGCACGGCCACCCTGAAATCGTGCAGGAACTCGCTATCGGTATCCTCGATGATCCCCTGCTCGTTCTGCTCCATGGTATGGAAGAGCTGCGACAGAATGCAGTGCATGGCAGCCGCTGCCGGCATATCCGGCTTAAGCTCGAATGCCACTTTGGAGCTGTACTCGACCGGGCTACGGCCAATGGCGGCAAGTGCCTGCTCCAGCGGATGGCGCCTGGCCGGCTTGAGTTTCAGCTCCTTTTCGAGCCGCTTCTGTACCTGTCTGGCCTCCCTGTCGAAGCCGCGCAAAGGGATCAGGTGAAGGCGTGGCGGCAGGCTTTTCGGTGCCAGCGTGTTCAGGATCTGTTCCCGGCGCAGCTGCAGGCGCACGATAATCTTCTCGCGCTTGTCGAGCAGGCAGATCTCGCTCACCTCGCCCTTCAGGCGCACAACCGGCAGCAGGGCCCGCATCTTCAGCAGCGGCCCTAGGGCATCGCGCAACGGGCCATAGGGCAGTTGCTCGGCAAAGCGCGGCACCGGCCCGGCCATGGCCGCCACCCGCCGCTCATCCCGCAGGCTGCGGCACTCGCTCAGCGGCTCATCGCCCTGGATCTCCTGCAGATAGAGCCCGGCGCGATAGAGGCGCCAGTCGAAGCTGTCGAGCAGCGTACGCTCGACATTCGGGTCATGGCGCAGCTCCACCTCGCCCAGCGATGCGAGCACCGCGGCTATGGCTTTGGCATTGATCCCGTCGCCCGGTTTGTAGTGCAGTTCATTCATGCGCATCGATTGATCGGCATCCGACTCCCTTCCTTCCGCCATTTCATCGACCACTGTAGCAGGAAATCATGCCTGTGCGATAAGGCGCAAAACGACAGGCTCACCTTGGCAGCCCATTGTGACCGTGCGATGACAGCTGCGGGCAGCGTTCAGAGCAACTCCAGAAACTCGGCGCGGGGAATCTCGCGCGCCCCGAGGCTCTGCAGATGCCCGGTATGAAACTGGCAATCGATCAGCCGCCACCCCTCAGCCACGGCCTGCTCCACCAGCTTCGCCAGCGCCATCTTGGAGCCATCCCGCTTGCGGCTGAACATCGACTCGGCAAAGAAGAGGCCGCCATGTAACACGCCGTAGAGACCGCCGATCAGCGCATCCCCCTCCCACACCTCAACCGATCGGGCATGGCCGAGCGCATGCAGTCGTTCGTAGGCCACGCGCATCTCCGGCAGAATCCAGGTGCCGTCATCCTCCCCCCGGGGTGCCGCGCACTCGGCCACCACGGCGGAAAAGGCCGCATCGCGGCTGAAGCGGTACTGCGGCTGGCGCAGGCGTCTTGCAAGCCTGCGCGAGCAGTGGAACTCGGCCGGAAAGAGCACCATACGCGGATCGGGCGACCACCAGAGGATCGGCTGCCCCTCGCTGTACCACGGGAAGATACCCCGCTCATATGCAGCCAGAAGCGTCTCCGGCTCCAGGTTGCCGCCCATGGCCAGCAACCCCTCCTCGTTGGCCAGCTCAGGATCTGGAAATTCGATCATGATACGACAGGTCGTGGAATCGAACAGACGCAACGAATCGGATCAAACCCGATACGGAACGCGCACGCCGGGGTGCGTCTCCGGAAAATCACGGGTATTTCGACTGACCAGAAGGCAGGAAGCCTCAAGCGCCGTTGCCCAGATAATCGCATCAGGCAGGCGCATACGATGCCGGCGCCGAAGCTCCACCGCTCGTTCGGCCACCTCAACAGAAACCGGCACGGTTTCGAATCGGCCAAGAAAGGCGCGTAGCCGAATCTCCTCCTCGTCGGAAGCTGCTCCAACCATCACCTCCATCCAGGTAATCGAACTGATCAACCGTTCATCGTAATGCGTCAGTTCCAGGCGGGCCGCTTCGATACCGTTAAGGTAGTCGATCAGGATATTGGTATCGAACAGCGCCTTCATCGGGCCGGGGGCTCATGCACCGTTGCCTCGCCCCACTCATCACGCAGGGAGTCCTGATATGCAAGACCATCCCTTCCCCGCCCCTTCCAGAGGCCGAACGCCTCGTCGCCACCCGCTTTATGCCGGGCCAGATAGGCCGCTACGGCTCGACGTACCGCCTCGGCACGCGAGATATGCTCGCGTTCGCAGACGGCATCCAGTGCCTGGATATTTTGCTCGGGGATATCGACGATGGTGCGCATAACGTCATCATATAACGTCATCATACACCGAGTCAAACGGCCTCCTCTTCCAGGACAAGGTTACGCGCCGTTGTGAAATCCTTCTTGCCCGACCCAAGCCTGGGGATGGCATCCACCGACTGAATACGGGCCGGCAGCAGCAGGTTGTTGCTGATCTCCTCCCTGAGGCGCACCTGCGCCTCCGAGGCATCCAGATCGCCGGCCAGCAGCAGCACGATCTTTTCGCCCTTTTTGGCATCGGGGACATTGACGGCCGAGAACTCGACCGAATCGCCCAGAATGCGGCCAATCTCCTCCTCGACCGCCCCCAGCGACACCATCTCACCGCCCACCTTGGCGAAGCGACTGTAGCGGTCGACGATGGTCAGGAAACCATCGGCATCCAGGCGCCCCTTGTCGCCGCTCTTGTACCAGCGCATGCCATCCAGCTCGACGATCGCCGCTTCGGTGCGCTCCGGATCGTTGAGATAGCCCTTCATCAGCTGGTTGCCGCCGATCAGGATCAATCCCTCCTCACCATTTGGCAGAATTTCCAGCGTCCCGGGATCGACGATGCGGAAGGCGGAGCCCGGCAGCGGCATGCCGACCGTGCCCGGCTTCTGCCCCTGCTGCACCTGCCAGCTCTCTGGGATCAGGCGATCGGGGATGTTCACCGAGGCGACCGGGCTGGTCTCGGTGGCGCCATAGCCCTCGACCACATCCTTGCCGAAACGCTCCTTGAAGCCCTTGCGCACCGCATCCGGCAGCTTCTCGGCCCCGGCGATCACCAGGCGCAGCGAATCGAACATCAAGGGATGGATGCGCTTGTTGCTGCTGTAGAGGCGCAGGAAAGTGGCCGTGCCGCAGAGAATGGTGGCGCGATACTTGGCCGCCAGGGCCCCGATGCCGCGCCCGTCGGTCGGGTCCGGGTGGGCGACGAGCGGCAGCCCCTCGATCAGCGGCAGCAGGGTGGTGACCGTGATGCCGAAGGCGTGGAACAGCGGCAGCGTACCCAGCATGACATCCCCCTCCTGCGGATCGAGGATATTGGAGATCTGCTTGATGTTGCCGACCAGATTCCTGTGGCTGAGCTCCACCCCCTTCGGGGTGCCCTCGCTGCCGCTGCTAAAGAGAATCGTGGCCGTGCTATCGGTATCGATGCGCTTCACCCACAACGCCTGCAGCAACCAGCCCGGCAGCATGCGGGCCATCAGGTAACATCCGAGTCGCATGCCGGTGGAGACCTGCTTGCCGAGCTCCTCGAGATAAATCACCTCAACCCCGTCGAGCAGCGCCTCGGCATCGATCCCCTTGCGTTTCAGCCTGGCCACGAAGGTACGCGAAGCGAGCACGGTTTGGATTTCGGCCGCCTGCATGCCGGCGCGCAGCGCCTCCATCGGGGCGGTGTAGTTGAGATTGACCACGCACTTGCCCTGCATCAGCACGGCGATGTTGGCCAGTGCCCCCGCCCCGGTGGCCGGCACCAGCAGGCCGATATTCTGCCCGGCAAGGCGATTCGACAGCAGGCGCCGGAACACCGCGGCGCCGGCCAGGAAACGGTGGCCGCTCAGCTCGGTGCCGGTGGAATCGGCCACCAGCAGCCCCTTGCCGACCCTCTTTGCGGTACGCACCACAGCGGCCGGGATGCTGGGCAGCATCTCGCCATAGGCCTGCCAGGCGGAGATGGAGAGCTCGGCCACCGCCTGCTTCACGGCTGCGGCATCGGCCTCCGCCTTGGCCATGGCCGGCCCGAAGGCGACGGTCACGTCCCTGGCCGGACGGTTGATCAGCTTGTTCATGGCCGAGGCGCACGAGAAGGCGGTGCCCCAGAGGCCGCGCAGGTAGAACGGCACCACCTGCACCGCATCATCCGCATCGAGCAGTGAGCGCTCGAAACCCTTCTTGAACTCGCCCAGGTGACCGTTGCGGGTGATCGCCCCCTCCGGGAACAGGGCCACGCAGTCGCCGTTGTTCAGCGCCTCGGTGATGCTGGCGATCGCCTCCTTGCTGGAGCCGGCCGAGATCGGGATGACGGCGAAGATGTCGAGGAACCATTTCAGGTACCACTGCTCGTAGATGCTGCGCTCCATGACGAAACGGATGCGACGCGGGCTGGCCATCTGCAGCACGGCCCAGTCGAGCCAGCTGGCATGGTTGCCGAGCAGCAGTACCCCGCCCTCGGCCGGCAGATGCCGCAGACCCTGCACCTGCAGGCGATAACGCCGCTGCACCAGCAGCGAGAGCAGAAAACGCACCAGCGACTGCGGCAGCTCGCGGATGGTGTAGATGGCACCGATCAGGGCGATGGCGGCGAAAAGCAGGATCACCCCCTGCCCGTTCACCTGCATCAGGGCCGCCAGCGTGGTGATCACCAGGGCGGTGAGCATGCCGAGACTCTGGATCCAGTTGTTGCCGGCCAGGATGGTGCCCAGCTTGTCATCGGCACTGTGGAACTGGATCAGGGCATTGAGCGGCACGATGAACAGGCCGCCGCTGATACCGAAGGCGAGCGATATAAGAAGCAGTGTGACGACATCGGTGGCCTGCCCGAGCAGGGCAACCGTCACCGCCAGGCCCAGGGCCCCGATCGGCACGATGCCGGTCTCGATATAGTGGCGCGAGATGCGCCCGGCCATGATCGAGCCGATAAACACACCGATACCGGAAGCGGCCAGGATGGCGCTGATGGTGGCGGCATTGTCGATGCCGGCCGCCGCCTTGGCATAGGCAGGGAAAGCGGCCGCCACCGCCTGCGACAGGCCCCAGAAAATGGTCAGGCCGATGATGCTGAGCAGAATCGAGCGGCTGGCAACGATGGCACGCAGGTTTTCAGACAACGTCTGCAGGCGCACGTAGGCCCTGAAATCGAAGCGATCCGGCGTCGTTTGGCTGAACTTCGGCAGGCGCAGGGCAAAGAGGAACTCGACCAGTGAGGCGGCGATCAGCAGCAGCGACAACGGTGCCACCCGGGCCAGCATCGCCCCCTTCTGTTCCGGGCCGGCTCCGGCAAAAGCGCTGCCCAGCATGGCCTCGAACAGTATCGAGAAGAGCAGCATGCCGGCCAGGATCGCGACGATGGTGATCGCCTGCACCATACCATTGGCCCGGCTCAGCTCCTCCTTACCGACCAGCTCCTTGATATAGCCGTACTTGGCCGGCGAGTAGATGGCACTCTGGATACTGAGCAGCAAGGTCATGGCGAAGGCGGTATAGAACCAGCCCTGGAAATAGGCCAAGGCGAGCAGCGAGGTGATGACGACGGCGGCCAGTGAGCCGTAGCGGATGACGGCATTTTTGGGGAACTTGTCGGAGACGAAGCCGGCCGGCGAAAAGAGGAAGATGAAGGGCAGGATAATCAGCGCGTTGACGATGGCGATCAGCATGACCTGCTCGGAGCCGTCGAAGCATTTGAACACCGTGTTCTGCATCAGGATCTTGTGCCCCAGATCGGTGAATGCGTTGAGAAACACCACGGTGAGAAAAAGCGGAAATGCGCGAATTGTTGCCATAACGACCTCCCTGGTCCGGAAGCAGCGATTTTTGCCGGGAAGGCAATCCATCAACAGCTCCTCCGGCAGCCCATCATCCACAATTTTCTTAAGACTGATATGGCGCAAATGCGTTAGCGCATATCACGCGACCGCTGGTATCACATCGTGCAACGTGAAAGGCTTGCGGCATGAATATCCGCTTTACCGAACAGCTCGACGAGATGCAGACCGAAGCGCTGTGGCAGCTCTATCAGCATGAGTGGTGGTCGGCCGGGCGCGAGCTTGCCGATGTACGCACACTAGTCGCCAGTCCGCACAACATCATCTTCGCCGCCATCGATTCGCCCACCAATAAGCTGGTCGGCTTTGCCCGCGTGATCAGCGACCGTATTTACAAGGCCCTGATCCTCGATGTGATTGTCGATCCGGCATGGCGCGATCGCGGTCTGGGTAAAATGATCATGGAGCGGGTTCTGCACGATCCGAGGCTGGCCGAGGTACGCCATTTCGAGCTCTACTGCAAACCGGAGATGGAGCCCTTCTACGACAAGTGGGGCTTCACGGCCGAGCTTGGCGACATCTGCTTCATGCGCAGGGTGAAAACTGCCCCGGAGTGAATTTCCACCCCTTTGACGCCAGCCAGCCACTCGACTATCTGTGAAGGGAGCACCTGCAACAGGAGTCCCTTATGAACATAATCCACGGCTGGGCAGCCATGGGCCCCAACCAAGCGCTGCAACCCTGGTCTTTTGAAGCCGGGCCACTGAAGGCGGACGAGGTGGAGATCGCGGTGGAGTACTGCGGCATCTGCCACTCCGACCTTTCGATGATCAACAACGAGTGGGGTGTGGCCCAGTACCCGTTCATCCCCGGCCATGAGGCGATCGGCAAAATCGTGGCGCTGGGTGCAAACGCCCGCGGCCTGGAAGTCGGCCAGCGGGTCGGCATCGGCTGGACGGCCGAGAGCTGCATGCACTGCCAGCCGTGCCTGAGCGGCGAGCAGCACCTGTGCCGCGAATCGGTGGCCACCATCGTCGGCCACAACGGCGGCTTTGCCGACCGCATGCGAGCCCACTGGGCCTGGGCGTTGCCACTGCCGGAAGGGGTTGATCCCGCCTCGGCCGGCCCGCTGCTCTGCGGCGGTGTCACCGTCTTTTCTCCTCTCTACAACTTCGGCATCCGCCCCACCGACCGTGTCGGCGTGGTCGGCATCGGAGGGCTGGGCCATATGGCGCTGAAATTCGCCGCAGCCTGGGGCTGCGAGGTCACCGCCTTCACCTCCCATCCGGACAAGGCGGAGGAGGCAAAGGCATTCGGCGCCCACCACGTCGTCTCCAGCCGCGACAGCGAAGCGATGCAGAAGATCGCCGGCTCGCTCGACCTGCTGCTGAGCACCGTCAATGTGCCGCTCGACTGGTCGGCCCTGATCGGCACAGTGGCCCCGAAGGGACGCATGCATGTGGTCGGGGCGGTGCTGGAGCCGATCCCGGTGGCCGCTTTCGATCTGATCGGGGCCCAGCGCAGCATCTCCGGCTCCCCCACCGGCTCGCCGACCACGCTGGCCGCCATGCTCGATTTCGCCGCCCGCCACGCTATCGCCCCGCAGGTGGAATCCTTCCCGATGAGCAGCGTCAACGATGCGCTGGCCCATCTGGAGGCGGGCAAGGCGCGCTACCGCATCGTGCTGGAGAACGATTTCGATTAAATAAGATGGCCTCCCGCCAACTCCCTTCCCCCTCCCAGGGGGAAGGTCAGGATGGGGGTGCGACAACTGAACGGTTCCCCACCCTGAAGGGATGACTACTCCCGCAGCCCGTTCACCCATGCGGCTGTAACCGCCCGCAACAGCGGCTCCGCCTGTGCGATTGCCGTCTGAACAGCCATGCCCGCAGGCCTTGCCGACACCACGGCGTCGAAATGATCGGCCAGCAGCGCTGCCGACGATGCATCGATGTCCCCTGCAACCAGGGCCGTGTTTACCCGGAGGTGGCGGGCAAGATCGGCTGCCCGGAGTGGCAGCTTGCCGTGCAGCGTCTGGCTATCGCTCCGCCCCTCGCCGGTGAGCAGCCAGTCGGCTCCTGCCAGCTCCGTCTCCAGTCCCGAGGCGGCGATGACGTAGTCCGCCCCCGAGTGCATCGTCCCGCCCAGCAGTAGCAGCGCAAAACCAAGCCCTCCGGCCGCACCCGCTCCGGGGGCATCCATCAGATCGGCCCGGCACCATCCGGCATAGCGATGCATGGCAGCGTCGAGCGGCATGACATCCGCCCCGGCAAGCCCCTTCTGCGGCCCGTAAACGGCCGTAGCACCCGTTTTACCGCACAGCGGCGAGGTGACATCGGAGAGGATGGTGAAATGGCATTCACGGCGAATGTCGGCCAGCGGCCCGGCATCGATCGAGGCGAGCTGCAGCAGGCCGTTCGCATCCGGCGTGACGGCCTTGCCGGCCGCATCGTGTGCCTGCAGCCCCAGCGCCATCAGCATGCCGAGCCCGCCATCGTTGGTGGCCGAGCCGCCGAGGCCGATGACGAAGTCGCGCACCCCCTCGTCCATCAACTGCCGGATCAATGCCCCCAGGGCCCGGCTGCTGCGCTGCATGACGGGGGTCGACTGCATGGAAGGCAACGTCAGCCCGATAAGCTGCGCCGATTCGATCACGGCCCTGCCCTCCTGGCGCAGGCAGGCTGCTGCATGGCAGCCGTGTGGCGTATCGAGGCTGTCGTGCATGCGTTCGCCGCCACCGTAGTGCTGCAGCACGGCCAGCGTACCTTCGCCGCCATCGGCGAGCGGCAAGGTTACGATATTGCTATCGGGGAAGGCATCGCGAACACCGGCCGCCATCGCATCTGCTGCCTCGAATGCAGTCAGCGAGCCTTTGAAGGCATCGGGGGCAATGACAAAACGCATGCCGGAAGTTGCCTACACTTCGTCCTCGAAGAACCAGCGCACCTCGGAGAGATCATCGACGATACGGGCCGGCGGCAGGTTGTGGACGATGTCGCGCCCGTAGCCTTTCGTATAAAGCCGGGAATCGAGGATGGCCATCACCCCGCGATCGTCGACCGAACGGATCAGCCGGCCCACACCCTGGCGCAGGATGGCGATCGCCTCGGCCAGCTGGATATCGCGGAAACCGTTGCCGCCCTGTGTTTCACAATGCCGAATCCGCGCCTGCAGCAGCGGATCGTTGGGCGGTGCAAAGGGGATTTTGTCGATAATCACCAGCGACAGCGTCTCGCCCGGCACATCCACCCCCTCCCAGAAGCTGCGCGTACCGCAGAGCACGGAGTGGGTATCGTGGCGGAACTGCTCGAGAATCGCATCGCGGCTGCCGCTCTGCCCCTGGATCAGCACCGTCCACGGCAGCCGCTCGGCCAGCATCGGCCCGACCCGGTTCAGGGCCTGGTAGGAGGTGAACAGCGCAAAGGCGCGGCCGCGCGAGGCGCGCAGCAGCGTCTCCATCTCGGCCGCCATCGCCGCCATCCCCTGCTCGCTCCTGGGATCGGGCAGCATACGCGGCAGGTAGATCAGGGCCTGCTGATGGTAATCGAACGGCGAGGGGTGGAAGGCCTCGGTGGCATCGGCCAGCCCCAGCCGCCCGCGGGCGTAATCAAAGTTGCCGGAGACTCGCAGCGTGGCCGAGAGCAGCACGAAGCTGGCCGGCTTCTCCCAGACATGGGTACGCAGCACGGGACCGGTATCGACCGGCGCGACCAGGTGGCGCAGGAACTCACCCTCCCCCTCGCTCCAGCCGACAAAGCCCTCCTCCGGCTGCATGACGGTACCGATATCGGCCAGGATCTGGTCGGCGCGCTCGGCCAGCTTGGCCAGCTCCTCGCTGCGGTCGGCGCGGCTGTGGGCCCGCTCCACGATCTGCTGCCAGGCATCCTGCAGTGCCTCCATCCCCGGTTTCAGCCAGGCATCGAGCACCACCCGCCCCTGCTCCAGTATCTCCGCCTTGAAGATCGGTTCATCGGCCAGCGAATCGAGAGTGGCCTGCATGTCGTTGAGCCACTGGATCAGGCGCAGGCGGGTGAGCTGCACGCCGAAGTGCTGGCTGGCCAGATCCGGCAACGAATGCGCCTCATCGAGCACATAGGCATCGAAAGACGGCAACACCTCGCCGAAGTCGCCCGATTTCAGGGCCGCATCAGCCAGCAGCAGGCTGTGGTTGGTCACCACGATATCGGCCTCCTGCGCGGCCTTGCGCGCCTTCATCAGCGGGCAGGCATTGTACTCCGGGCATTTGACGCCGGTGCACTGCTCGGCCGTGGCCGTGATCATCGGCCCGATCCCCTTCTCGAAGGGATCGAACGAAAGACTGGCCAGATCGCCGTCGCGCGTCGTTTCGGCCCACTCGCGCACCTTGAGCAGCGAGCGCTGGGCCCACATCTCCAGCTGGCCGCTGGAGAGGAACTTCTCCATGCGATGCGGGCAGAGGTAGTTGGCCCGCCCCTTGAGCAGCGCCACGTTGCGCTTGAGGTTCAGCGCCTTCTGCACGGCCGGAATATCGCGATGCACCAGCTGATCCTGCAGGGCCCGGGTATGGGTGGAGATCAGTACCTTGTCGTTCAGGTGCAGGGCCGGCACCAGATAGGCCATGGTCTTGCCGGTACCGGTCTCGGCCTCGGCCAGCAGGATGGTACCCTGGTCGAAGGCGGTGGCGATCTCGCCGGCCAGTTCGGCCTGCCCCTGGCGATAAACATAGTTGGGAAAATGCTCGCGCAGGCGCGATTCGGGGGTGAAGTCGCGCTCAACGCGCGTCAGCAGGTCGCTCATGGGAAAACTAGGCGCGCGTCAGCGGGTGCAGACAGGCGTAGCCGTGCTCACGTTCCGTGAGTGCGCCATCGAATGCCTGGCAATCCTGCCGGGCATGCGGGCAGCGCAGGCGGTAGGCGCAACCGCTCATGGCCACATCCTCACCATCCGCAGCCGGCAGCGGCACCGCCGCCCCGCGCTCGTCGGGATGCGCCACCGGCTGGGCCGCCAGCAGGGCCGCCGTATAGGGGTGAGCCGGGTGTTCGAAGATATCGGCCATGCTCCCCTGCTCGACAATGCGGCCGGCAAACATCACCGCCACCCGGTCGGCAATGTGGCGCACCACCGACAGGTCGTGCGAAATGAAGAGATAGGAGAGGCCGTGCTGCTGCTGGATCGATTTGAGCAGGTTGAGAATCTGGGCCTGCACCGAGACATCGAGCGCACTGACCGGCTCATCGAGCACGATAGCGGCCGGCTCGACAATCAGGGCACGGGCCACACCGATACGCTGGCGCTGGCCGCCGGAGAACTGGTGCGGGTAGCGATCCATGGCCGAGGCGTCGATGCCGCACTGGTCGAGCACCGCCGCGACCCTGTCCCGCTGCTGATTTTTGTGCATTCCCGGCTGATGCACGCGCAGCCCTTCGGCCACCGTCTGCCAGATCTTCATGCGCGGATTCAGCGAGGCAAAGGCATCCTGGAACACCATCTGCACATGGTGGCGGCGGCGGCGCAAAGCGCTGCCTTTCAAACCGGTCACCGGCTCGCCATCCCAGAAGATTTCGCCGGCATCGGGCTCGATCAGGCGCATGGCCAGACGGGCCGTGGTCGACTTGCCACTGCCGGACTCGCCAACCAGTGCCAGCGTCTCCCCTGCCGCCAGATGGAAGGCGACCTCATCGACCGCCTTGTGCACCCCGTCGCCACCGCCAAGCATGCCGCCGCGCCGGAACTGTTTGCAAAGACCCCTGACCTCCAGCGTCATGCCGTCTCCCCTGCCGCGATCTCTGCAGTCATGGCGCGCTCCGCATGCACGCAGCGGGCCTGATGGGCCGGCTCATGCCATGCATCGAGCCCGGGATGGGCTTCACAGGCCTGATCGGCAAACTGACAACGCGGCGCAAAACGGCAGCCCGTGGGCCAGCGATCCGGCGGCGGCACCTGGCCGGGAATCACGGCCAGCGGATCGCCGGGATTACCCATCTCGGGGCGACAGCCCATCAACGAACGGGTATAGGGGTGGGCCGGACGATCGAAGATCTGGCGCACCTCGCCCTGCTCGACAATCTCGCCGGCATACATCACCGCCACCTCGTCGCACATCTCGGCCACAAGCCCGAAATCGTGGGTCACCAGCAGCATGCCGAGATTCCGCTGCTGCTGCAGCACGCGCAGCATGGCGATGATGCGCTTCTGAACCGAGACATCGAGGGCCGTGGTCGGCTCATCGGCAATGATGTAGTCGGGATCGGCGGCCATGGCCATGGCGATCAGCACCCGCTGGCGCATGCCGCCGGAGAGCGCATCGGGATACTGATCGAGAATCTGTTCGGCATCCTGCAGGCCGACATCGTGCAAGAGCTGCACGGCGCGAGCCCGGGCACGCGTCCGGTCCAGCAGCAGATGCAGGCGGATGACCTCGATAATCTGGTAGCCGATCGAAAAAACAGGATTCAGGGCCGTCATCGGCTCCTGGAAGACCATGGCGATGCGGCCGCCGCGCACCGTGCGCAGACGCGCCTCGTTCATGGCGAAGATGGAATCGTTATCGAGCAGGATATCGCCGCCGCTCTTCAGCACGCCCTGATGCTCGCCAAGGCGGAGCATCGCCTGGGCGGTGATGCTCTTGCCACAGCCCGACTCACCCACCAGCCCCAGCACCTTGCCGGGCTTGAGTTGCAGCGAGACATGGGTCACCGCCGCCACGGGCTGGTGGCGGATCGGAACAGTCAGCGACAGCTCACGCACTTCAAGCATGCGCGGAGTGTGCAGCATGGCCGGCCGCCTTTCCAGCCTGCAATGAATGAAACCGGAATCCCTGCTCCCGCAAAACAGAGGGGCCGCCATGGCAGCCCCTCTGTCCGTTTGCGTGAACCTCACATCACTTGATCCGGATCGAGGTCGGTTTTGAAGTCTCCTTCTTGGGCAGGCGCACCTCCAGCACGCCATCCTGCATGGTCGCCTCCGCCTGGGCGCCATCGACGCTGTTCGGCAGACTGAAGCTGCGCGAGAAGCGGCCGTAGGCGCGCTCGATGCGATGGACATTCTCCTCCTTCACATCCTTCTCGTATTTGCGCTCGCCGCTGATACAGAGCACACCATCATGCACATCGATGCTGACATCCTCCTTGCGGATGCCGGGGAGCTCGGCATGCACCAGCAGTGCATCGTCGGTCTCCTTGATATCGACAGCCGGCAGCCAGTTGCCGCCCTCGGCCGATGTCTGGCCGGGATCATCCAGCAGGCGGCTCAGCGAACGCTGCATGCTTTCCAGCTCCTGCCACGGAGTCCATCGAATCAGTGCCATGATCATCACCTCCAGTTTGCTGACTGACTCAGGCATCCATGCGATGCCTGTCCCGATTTCATATAGATCTCCAGGGCATCGTTTTCAAGGCCATATCGGAGATGGGTGAAGAAGGTATTGTAAACAAAGGGGTTAGCCGATTTGTCGTGTTTTCCACAAAACAGTGCTGCGGGGGCTTAGAGAACGGATGGAAATAAAGAACATTAACAAAACGACTCAATTACTTGTTTTTAATGATTAAATTAATGTGCTGATATTTTAGGCATGGCGGCATTTGTCATGCTTGAAGGTAACAACGGCCAAAATTCACAGCCTTATCCACAAAGTTATCCACAGGTGCTGTGGAGGAGATCAGGTTGCCTGCGCCCCCAGCTCGTGCAGTTCGTCGCGGTATTTGGCGGCGTCCTCGAAACGCAGATCGGCAGCAGCCTCGGTCATCAACCGCTCCAGTTCGCGGATACGCTGCTGTTTCTCATCCGGCGTCAGCGGCTCAGGCTCGGCCACCTCCGGGATATGGCCGTAGTCCATGTCGTAGACCGAGCCCAGGATATCCTTGATCTCCTTCTTCACCGTCGCCGGTGTGATGCCGTGCTCCTCGTTGTAGGCGAGCTGTTTGGCCCGGCGGCGCTCGGTCTCGTCCATTGCCTGGCGCATCGAATCGGTGATCTTGTCGGCATAGAGGATCACATGCCCCTCGGCATTACGGGCCGCGCGGCCGATGGTCTGGATCAGCGAGCGCACCGAACGCAGGAAGCCCTCCTTGTCGGCATCGAAGATGGTCACCAGCTCCACTTCGGGCAGGTCGAGCCCCTCGCGCAGCAGGTTGATGCCGACCAGGATATCGAAGGTGCCGAGCCTGAGGTCGCGCAGGATCTCCATGCGCTCGACGGTATCGATATCGGAATGCAGATAACGCACCCGCATGCCGAGGTCGGTCAGGTAATTGGTCAGATCCTCGGCCATGCGCTTGGTCAGGCAGGTGGCCAGCACGCGGTTGCCGCGCTCGATCACCGGTGCGGCGGCACTGACAAAATCATCCACCTGCGTGGTGGCCGGGCGTATCTCCACCTCGGGATCGACAAGCCCCGTCGGGCGAATCACCTGCTCGACGAAGAGACCGCCGGTCTGCTTCATCTCGTACGGCCCCGGTGTGGCCGAAACATAGATCGCCTGCGGCACCACCGCCTCGAACTCATGAAACTGCAGCGGCCGGTTATCCAGCGCGCTGGGCAACCGGAAACCGAAGTCGACCAGCGTCGTTTTACGGGCCCGGTCGCCCTTGAACATGCCGCCGATCTGCGGCACGGTAACATGCGACTCGTCGAGGACCACCAGCGCATTGTTGGGCAGGTAATCGAGCAGGGTCGGCGGCGCCTCGCCCGGTGCCCTGCCGGTGAGATGGCGGGAGTAGTTCTCGATGCCGTTGCAGTAGCCCACCTCCTGGATCATCTCCAGGTCGAACATGGTGCGCTGCTCCAGCCTCTGGGCCTCGACCAGCTTGTTGTTGTCGTGCAGTTCGGCCAGCCGCTCGGCCAGCTCCGTCTTGATCGCCTCCATGGCGCGCAGCAGCTGTTCGCGCGGCGTCACAAAGTGACTCTTGGGAAAGAAGGTGTACTTGTGCAACGACTCCAGCCGCTTGCCGGTCAGCGGATCGAAACGGGTGATGGCATCGACCTCGTCGCCGAAAAACTCGACGCGCACGCCGAAATCCTCGGCATGGGCCGGGAACACCTCGAGCACATCGCCGCGCACCCGGAAAGTGCCGCGATGGAAATCCATGTCGTTGCGCTCGTACTGCAGCTCCACCAGCTTGTTCACCGCGGCGCGCTGGTCCTGCTCCCTTCCGACCTCGAAATACTGCAGCATATTGGAGTAGGCCTCGGGCGAGCCCAGGCCGTAGATGCAGGAGACCGAGGCGACGATGATCACATCCTCGCGCTCCAGCAGCGCACGCGTGGCCGAGTGGCGCATGCGGTCGATGTGCTCATTAATGGATGAGTCCTTCTCGATGTAGGTGTCGCTGGAGGGGACATACGCCTCCGGCTGGTAGTAGTCGTAGTAGGAGACGAAGTACTCGACGGCATTGTCGGGGAAGAACTGCTTGAACTCGCCGTAGAGCTGGGCAGCCAGCGTCTTGTTCGGCGCCATGATCAGTGTCGGCTTCTGCACCTCCTGGATCACGCAGGCGGTGGTATAGGTCTTGCCGGAGCCGGTAACCCCCAGCAATGTCTGATGTTTGTCACCCTGCCGGATCCCCTCGACCAGCTCGGCAATGGCCTGCGGCTGGTCGCCCATCGGTTTGAAATCACCTGCGATTCGGAACTGCATAAGCCCGGCATTGTAGGGATAAGCCGGGAAAGTGCATCCCTGCACATTTCCCGGCCTTGCCCAAAGCTTATGACTTCTCTTTGTAGCCGGTCACCATGGCACGCACCAGGTTCTCGCGGTGCATCAGGCTGCCGACCAGGACACCGCCCAGGTGCACGGCGATCAGCAGCAGCATGAAGTTGGCGAAGAATTCGTGGATCTCCTCCCAGAACTCGTCGCCCTCGCCATGCCCATCGTGCTCGTGCTCATCCCCCTCCCAGCCGTCGGCATAGGCCATGGTGATGACGGACGCGGAAGCCACGCCATTGGCAGCCGGTTCCTGCGCCTCGATGCCGCTCCAGCTGGTCAGCAGCAGTCCGACCAGCAGCATGATAATCATGTAACCGCCGGCCGGGTTGTGGCCGACATAGTGCTCCGGCCTGCCGGCCAGCATGCCCTTCAGGTATTCGACCACCTTGCCGGGGCCATACACAAAGTTGCTGAAACGGGCATATTTCGGCCCGATCAGGCCCCAGACGATGCGGAAGGCGACCAGCCCCAGCACCACGTAGCCGGCAATTTCGTGCAGGTTTTCAAGTTCGTCGCCGCTGAGATAAGCGATGACGAATGCCGCCACCAGCGACCAGTGAAACAGGCGTACGGCGATATCCCACACCTTGATCTTTTTCTCTTCCATCATGACACCTCTCGGGGGAAAGATGAGCACACTCTACATATGGATATGAAGCGAAGCTGAACATTGCCGCCCTGCCCCGGCATGATGCATGCTGGTGCCATGCGACTGATCGACAGCCACTGCCACCTCGACGACACCCGTTTCGATGCCGACCGGCCGGAGATGCTGGCCCGCGCCAGGGCAGCCGGCGTTACCACCTTCATCGTGGCCGGCACCTGCCGTTCCGAATGGCCCCGCCTGCAACAACTGGCAAAAAGCGAAGCGGACATCTCTCCCGCCTATGGAATCCACCCATGGTTCTGCGCCGATCACGCCGATGACGACCGGCAACAGCTGGAACAGCTGCTGGAGGACTCCGTCGCCGTCGGCGAATGCGGCCTCGATTTCATGCCGGGACGGCCGGATGCCGAGCTGCAACTGCAGTGGTTTTGCCATCAGCTGCGACTGGCTGCCGGGCACCATAAACCGGTCATCATCCACGCCGTGAAAGCCGAGGATATCGTTCACAAGGAGCTGCAGGCCTTCCCCGGCCTGCGCGGTGTCGTGCATGGCTTCTCCGGTAGCCTGCAGCAAGCCGAAAGACTGATTGCAACCGGCATGCATATCGGTATCGGCTCGTTTATCGATCGCCGCTCCCGCGCCAAAACCGAGGCCCTGCTCAGAGCACTGCCGGCCGAACGCATCCTGCTGGAGAGCGATGCCCCGGATCAGCCGGGGACTGCGCATGCCGGCAGCCGCAATGAGCCCGCCTATCTCCCCGAACTGGCCACTTTTGTGGCAGCATGCCGCGGCACCTCGCCGGAAAGCCTGGCGCAGCAGTGCAATACCAATGCAAGCGAGCTCTTCTCCCTATGATCGATACCCAGGAACGTACCCGCATCCTTGTCGGCCAGGACGGCCTTGATTACCTGAACAGCCGCCATGTGCTGGTGGCCGGGCTTGGCGGTGTCGGCGGCGCTGTCATCGAG
Organism: uncultured Zetaproteobacteria bacterium; assembly: GCA_964503475.1. GTDB lineage: Bacteria > Pseudomonadota > Zetaproteobacteria > Mariprofundales > Mariprofundaceae > CAZCZU01. The sequence goes on along the minus strand of CAZCZU010000023.1, from coordinate 20,037 downwards.
GCGCTGGCCCGGGCCCATATCGGCACCCTGACGCTGGTGGACCACGATGATGTCGGCGCCTCCAACCTCAACCGCCAGCTGATCACCACCCACACCAATATCGGCATCAAGAAGGCCGAAGCAGCCGCGGCACGCCTGCGCGAAATCAACCCGGAGATCCGGTTGAACCTGGAAGCGCACTTCCTGCACCCGGAGAATGCCGGTGCCCTGCTGGATAATGTGCGTCCCGACTACGTGCTCGACTGCATCGATTCGGTCACCTGCAAGGGCTCGCTGGTTGCCGCCTGCCAGGAGCGCGGCATCCCCATCGCCTCCAGCCTCGGCGCCGGCGGCCGCCTCGATGTCAGCAAGGCGGAGATCACGACGCTGAAGAAGACCCACACCTGCGGTCTGGCCCGTGCCCTGCGCCATCGCCTGCGCAGCCTGGGCGCCTCAATGGATTACCCGGTGGTCTTCTCAAGCGAGCCGGCCATCAATGCCCAGCCGCACCAGCCGATCGACGGCCATCCCGATGCCCGGCCGCGTGCGGTCAACGGCACCATCTCCTACATGCCCAATCTGTTCGGCTTCATGCTGGCCGGCTTTGCCATTCAGCAGCTGCTGCAAAAGGCGGAGTAGCCCGACGCTTCAGCCCATCTTCATGCGACAGGTCTACAATGACGGCATGAGCCTCAACCCGATGGACTACAAGGCCGCCCGACGCATTGTTGTCGCCGTCATTGGCGGCACCGTAATCATGGCCGGCGCGATCATGCTGGTGACCCCAGGCCCGGGCACCCCGACCATTGCCGTGGGCCTTGGTATCCTCAGCCTCGAATTCTACTGGGCCAAACGCTGGCTGGCCCGGCTGCGCCGGCAGATGCGCAAGGTCAACGGCTCGATCAGCGGTGCCTTCAACGGCAACCACACCAAGTCGAAAGAGTAGAGGTCAGCCCTGTGCCGGTTTCGGTGCCACCCGGATCAGGAACAGCATGGGCATCAACACCAGCGCCAGAATCATCATCACAACAAAATCGTTGGTATAGGCGATCAGGCTGGCCTGCCGGGAGACCTCGGCATTAAGCATGGCCAGGCCCGACGGGGTGGAAGGATCCATGGCCGGGGCAATTCCCTGCTGCCAGAACCAGGGGTTGAACGCGGTAATGTGCCCGCCAATGGTGGTATGGTTCTGCTGCATGCTGCGCGACAGCTGCGAGACCAGAATCGAGATACCGATACTGCTGCCCAGATTACGCACCAGACTGAACACCGCCGCCGCCTCGTTACGGTGTTCCGGTGCCAGCGTGGCATAGGCAATGGCACTGAGCGGCACGAAGATCAGGCCAAGCCCCAGCCCCTGCACAACTCCGGTACGCACCAGATCCCAGTCGCCGACATTGAGGTTGAAGCCGCTCATCTCCCACAGCGACTGGGCCGTCAGCAGAAAGCCGGTCAGCATCAGCCAGCGCGGATCGATGCGGGGCATCAGCCTTCCGACCATCATCATGCCGATCATGGTGCCGACCCCGCGCGGCGCCAGCAAGAGGCCGGTATCGAGCACTGGATAGGCCAGCAGCTCCTCCATGAAGGGCGGCAACAGGGCCAGCGTGGCGAACAGGATGATGCCGACCACGAAGATCAGCAGCAGCGAAGTGGCATAGTTGCGATCGGCCAGCAGACGCAGGTTCAGGAAGGGATGGCGTGTGGTGGCCGCATGGACGACGAAGACATAGAAACCCAGCAGGGCCAGGGCCGCCTCGAGCATGATCTCGCCGGAGCCGAACCAGTCGAGCCGCTGGCCGCGGTCGAGCATCAGCTGCAGGCAACTGATACCGAGACTCAAGAAGGCGAAGCCGGTAAAATCGAACGGGATATCGCGCTTGCGTTCCGTCTCCGGCACAAAGGCACCGATCATCATCCAGGCCAGCAGGCCGACCGGCAGATTAATCAGGAAGACCCAGCGCCAGTCGGCGTACTCGGTCAGGTAGCCGCCCAGTGTCGGGCCCAGGATCGGACCGACCATGATACCGACGCCCCACATGGCCATGGCGCTGCCGTGTTTCTCGCGCGGGTAAGCATCGAGCAGGATCGCCTGCGACAAGGGTACCAGTGCCGCCCCTGCCATCCCCTGCAGCACCCGGAACAGCACCATCTCGGTCAGCGACTGGGCGATGCCGCACAGCAGCGAGGTGACGGTGAATACCGCCACCGACCACATGAACACCCGCTTGCGGCCAACCCGGGCACTGACCCAGCCGGTCAGCGGCGTGGCCACGGCGGTGGCCACGATATAGGAGGTGAGCACCCAGGCGATCTGATCCTGGGTCGCACTCAGCCCCCCCTGCATATAGGGGAGTGCTACGTTGACAATGGTGGTGTCGAGCACCTGCATCACCGTCGCCAGCATCACCGAAAAGGTGATCAGGCCGGGATGCAGGACCGGGCCGTCAGTCGCGCGTTCGGACATGGGAAGAGCTCAGCAGCTACCTGGCAGCTGCCGCGGCATCCGGAACCAGGCCCCTCTCCCCATCGGTATAGATGCGTGCATCGACGCTCAGACCGCTGCGCAGGCGCGGTATCGCCTCCCCGGCATCGAGAGCCAGGCGTACACTGACACGCTGCACCACCTTCACCCAGTTGCCGGAGGCATTCTCGGCCGGCAGCAGTGAAAACTCGGAGCCGGTGGCCGGGCTGATACTGGTCACCCGGGCCGGAAAGCTGCGGCCGGGATAGGCATCGATGCGAATCTCGGCCCTCTGGCCCGGACGCACATCGGTCAGGGCCGTCTCCTTCAGGTTCGCCTCGATATAGTGCTGATCGGAGACCACGGCAAACAGGGCCTTGCCCGGCAACACATAATCGCCGCTCTCGATATCGAGCGGACCGATCACCCCGTCCATGCCGGCGACGACCCGGGTATGCTCAAGATCGAGCCGGGCCCGATCCAGCGCTGCCCTGGCCTTGTGATAGGCGGAGAAATCCTCGACCGGGCGATCCGGACTGCCGAGCTGAACCAGCAGACGGTCGATATCGCGTTGCACCACCTGCTGATGCAGGCGGGCGCTCTCCAGCCGATGACGGGCTTCATCGAGATTCGAATCGGATGAGAAACCGGAGTGGGCCAGTTTGCGGGCCCGCTCATAGCTGCGCCGGAAATAGTCGACATCGGCCTGCGCCTGTTCCAGCTCGGCCTGCTTCTGCCGGTAGCTGGCCTGCAGGGCCTCGATGTCATTGGCCACCTGGGCCAGCGTCGCCTCGGCGGCCGTCTCGGCCAACCGGTAGGGGCGCGCATCCAGGGTAAAGAGCAACTCCCCCGCTTTGACATGCTGGTGCTCGTGCACATGCAGTTCGCGGATACGGCCGCTCACCTCGGCTGCGACATAGAGCTTGTCGGCCTTCACATAGGCATCGTCGGTACTGACATAACGGCTGGCCTGCCAATAGAACCAGCCCCCCACCGCGACCGCCACGACCGGTACCACAACCAGCAGCAGGCGCCGCAGTCGATTCGTCTGCGTCTGTTTCTCCGGGTCGACGGCATCGGTCATGACAACTCCTTGGGGGATCGCTCCAGCGACAGCAGGTTGCCCTTGATATGCACCAGGGCATCGAGCAGCGCCTCGAACTGTTGCGGGGAAAGGCCGGCAATCGCCTCGCTGCGTACTTCACGCGAGATGGCCTGCATCTCCTCCAGCACCGGCAGGGCGCACGGTTTCAGATAGAGGCATTTGGCCCGCCGGTCGCTGGCATGGGCACGCCGTTCGGCCCAGCCGTCGGCCTCCAGCCTGTCGAGCAGGCGGGCCAGCGTAATCGGCTGCAGCTCCATCAGCTGGGCCAGGGCGGCCTGGGTAATGCCTTCGTTGCGGTGCAGGTGGAACAGCACCGACCATTGGGCCCGGGTCAGGCCGAGCGACTGGGCACGCAGGTCGAAATGGCGGCGCAGAAGGCGGGCGATATCGTGCAGCAGAAAACCGAAATGGCGCTCATAGGGATCGTTCGGCATGCCGGCATTTTATGGGCCGGCTTATTATAAGCAAGCTTACTTTATTGTGCGGTTTTTGTCCGGTTGCCGGCGTGCCAGCAGGCGCAACACGCCCTTCTCCGCCTCGACCAGCAGGAAGATCAGGACTGCCGCAATCAGGATACGCAACCACGAACCGGCACTGATCGCCTCCGACTTGAAGACGAACTGGAAGCCGGGCTGATAGGTGTAGAGCAGCTGGAACAGCGTCACGACCGCCACGGCAATGTAGAGCGCACGCGTCCCCCGCCACGCCTCGCGACGCAGCGCGGAAGCGAGCAGGAAGCGGGCATTGAACAGGTAGGCCGTCTCGGCAAAGACCAGCATGTTCACCGCCACGGTACGCGAGTATTCGACTCCCATATCCTGCTCCTGCTCCCAGTAGAAGAGGCCGAACGCCGCCACCACCATCAGCAGCGAGACAAAGAGAACCCGCCCGACCATGAAGCGCGAGAGCAGCGGCTCCCGGGCCATGCGCGGCGCACGCCGCATCACATCCTTTTCGGCCGGCTCGAAAGCGATGGCCAGCCCCAGGGTCACCGCCGTAATCATGTTGATCCACAGAATCTGGGCTGCGGTCACCGGCAGCATGACTCCGGCCACGATGGCGGCAATGATGGTCAGGGCCTCACCCCCGTTGGTCGGAAGAATGAAGAGAATCGACTTGCGAATATTGTCGTAGACGGTGCGCCCCTCCTCGACCGCCCGGGTGATGGAACTGAAGTCGTCGTCGGCCAGCACCATCTCGGCCGCCTCCTTGGAGACCTCGGTCCCCTTGATGCCCATGGCCACACCGACATCGGCCCGCTTCAGGGCCGGGGCATCGTTCACCCCATCGCCGGTCATCGCGACAACATCGCCCCGCGCCTGCAGCGCCGTCACCAGGCGCAGCTTATCCTCGGGACTGGTACGGGCGAAAACATCCACCTCGTTCACACGCGCCTGCAATGCCTCGTCGCTGAGCTGTTCCAGCTCCTGCCCGGTCAACACCGATACCCCGTCACCGATACCGATCTCGGCGGCAATCACCCGGGCCGTGGTCGCATGGTCGCCGGTGATCATTTTGACTCCGATCCCCGCCTCACGGCAGCGCCTGACCGATTCCACCGCCTCTTCACGCGGCGGATCGACGATGCCGACCATACCGATCAGGATCATCTCCTGCTGCACATCGTCGCCATGCAGCGTGGCCCGCTCCGTATCCATTCGACGCATGGCCAGGGCCAGCATGCGCTGGCCTTTGCCGGCCATCATCTCAAGCTGTCCATGCCAGTAGGCGGAATCGACCGGTTGCGCACCTTCCGCGCCCCTCTCGCGATCGCAGCGCGGCAACACCACCTCGGGTGCGCCTTTGAGCAACAGCAACGGCTTCCTGTCCTGCTCGGGGTCCTGATGCAATGTCGCCATGAAGCGGTGTTGCGACTCAAAGGGAAGGGTGTCGTCCCGGACATAACTGCGACGAAAATCGGCCGGATCAAAGCCCGCTTTCATGGCCAGAGCCAGCAATGCGCCTTCGGTCGGATCGCCCGAGACCCGCCAGCGCTCCTCCTCCACCATCAAGCCAGCATCGTTGCAGAGCGTGGCGACCCGACAAAGCAGGGCGAAACCCTCGTGCGAGGCTGCATCGACAGGCTCATCCCCTTTCAGGATGGCGCCGTGCGGCTGATAACCGCTGCCTTCGACCGTATACATGCCGTCGGCCAGTGCCACCGACTTCACCGTCATCTCGTTGCAGGTCAGGGTACCGGTCTTGTCGGTGCAGATGGTGGTCACGGAGCCCAGCGTCTCGACCGCCGGCAACCGGCGGATAATGGCCTGACGGCCGGCCATGCGCTGCACGCCGATGGCCATGGTGATGGTGATAATCGCCGGCAGCCCCTCCGGTATCGCCGCCACGGCCAGGCCGACCGCAGCCATGTACATCTCCACCGGGGCATAGCCCTGCAACACGACTCCGAACAGCGCGGTGGCTGCCGCCACCAGCAGAATGGCCCCCGTCAGCCAGCGGGCAAATACCGTCATCTGCCGGGTCAGCGGCGTATCGAGACCGGTCACCTCCGAGAGCATGCTGCTGATGCGGCCGATCTCGGTGTCGGCCCCGGTTCCGACGACGATACCGGTCCCCTGTCCATAGGTGACAAAGGTGCCCGAGTAGGCCATGCAGGTCCGGTCACCCAGTACGGTCTCGACCGGCAACTCACCGGGATGCTTCTCCACCGGCAGCGATTCGTCGGTCAGCATCGCTTCGTCGATATGCAGCCTGTGCGCATGCAGAAGGCGCAGATCGGCCGGCACCCGGTCGCCGGACTGCAGAAAGACCATATCACCCGGAACCAGGCCAGCGGCGGCAAGCGTGCGTTTTTCGCCGCCCCGAAAGACGACCGCCTCGGGAGAGAGCATATGGCGCACGGCCTCCAGGGCCTTCTCCGCCTTCCCCTCCTGGATGAAGCCGATCAGGGCGTTGATCACCACCACGCCGACAATCACGGCAAAGTCGACCCAGTCTTCCAGGAACATGGCCATCGCTGCGGCAGCGATCAGCACATAGATCAGCACATTATGGAACTGGAGAAGGAAGCGATGCCATGCGCCCGGACGGGCCGGCTGCGGCAACTGATTGGGCCCGAATCGTTCGAGACGCTGTCGTGCCTCTTCGGGACTGAGACCATGGATACCGGTCTGCAGATGTGTCTGCAGCTCCTCGTCGCTCAGCGTATGCCAGGTTGTGAATGGTGTTTCGGACACGGAGCCGATCATAGCACAACCACCAGGCCTGCGGTGCTTACTTTTCCACTTACATTCGGTGTATCAACCCGAATATTCAGGCGCGTTCGATGCGTGAGATCACCCCGACCTTACGAAGTGCTGCGACATATTTCATCCCCTGCCCCAGCTCCTCAACCGTTTTGATCACGACAGGTTTGCCGCTGAACAGCCGCTCGATCCTGCCCCGATCCACCTTGAACATGGCTGCCAGTCTTTGTTTCACCTGGCTGATATCCTCGCCACTCCTGATCTCGCCTTCAAAAACCACCTTGAAGCCCGTGCACTCCATCGCCTGCCTCCCACACCCGGTGCCATCCGAGGCTTCACCGGACGCTGCAATCGATAGCACGCCCCTCGACGCCATACCGTGACTACGGTTACACAACGGATCACGGCATACATTTCTTTTCCGGGCCCGAATGTGGATACTGGCCCGATGCAGCAGGCGCAGAAGATTCTCAAATCGGTTTTCGGCTACGACAGCTTCCGCAATCATCAGCAGGAGATCATTGCCGCACTGATCGAGGGGCAGGATGTCCTGACCCTGATGCCGACCGGTGGCGGCAAATCACTCTGCTACCAGATTCCGGCCCTCGTCCGGCCCGGCACCGGTATCGTCATCTCACCGCTGATCGCGTTGATGCAGGATCAGGTCGATGCCCTCACCCAGCTCGGCGTACGTGCCGCCTTCCTCAACTCCTCGCAACGACGTGACGAACAGCGTGAAGTCGAGGATGCGTTGCAATCCGGCAACCTCGACCTGCTCTATCTTGCCCCGGAACGCATGCTCGCCCCCGCCACGCTTACCCTGCTGGAGCAGAGCCGCATCGCCCTGTTCGCCATCGATGAAGCGCACTGCGTCTCGCAATGGGGGCACGACTTCCGCCCCGAGTACCAGCAACTGGCCGTACTGCCGGAGCGCTTTCCGACAGTGCCGCGTATCGCCCTGACGGCCACAGCCGATGCGCGCACCCGCGACGAGATCACTGCCCAGCTGGCCCTGGGCTCAGCCCGGCGCTTCATCAACAGCTTCGATCGCCCCAACATCCACTACACCATCACCGAAGCGGCCAGCCCGCGCGAAGCGCTGTGGCGCTTCATCAACGAGAACCACCCGCACGATGCCGGCATCGTCTACTGCCAGACCCGCAAGGGGGTGGAATCGGTGGCCGAGTGGCTGAACAGCAAGGGGCGCACAGCCCTGCCCTACCACGCCGGTCTCGACCCGGGCATGCGCCAGATGCACCAGCAGCGCTTCCTGCGCGAGGATGGCCTGATCGTCGTGGCCACCATCGCCTTCGGCATGGGCATCGACAAGCCGGATGTGCGTTTCGTGGCCCACATGAACCTGCCGAAAAACATCGAGGCCTATTACCAGGAGACGGGGCGTGCCGGCCGCGACGGCGGGCCTGCCAACGCCTGGATGACCTACGGTCTGAAGGATGTCGTGGGCCTGCGCCTGTTCACCGAAAACAGCGAGGCGGCGGAGCAGTTCAAGCGCATCATGCATCAGAAGACCGACGCCATGCTGGGGCTGTGCGAGCTGACCGGCTGCCGCCGCCAGGCGCTTCTGGCCTACTTCGGCGAAGAGCAGAACGAGCCGTGCGGCAATTGCGACAACTGCCTCAACCCGCCCGAAACCTGGGATGCCACGGTCAGCACCCAGAAGGCGCTCTCCTGCGTCTACCGCACCGGCGGCCGTTTCGGCGCGCAGTACGTGATCGCCGTACTGACCGGCAAGGCCGATGATCGCATCCGGCGCAACGGCCACGATCAGATCTCCACCTTCGATATCGGCGGCGAGCACAGTGCGGCCGAATGGCGCGGCATCTTCCGCCAGCTCATCGCCCAGGGATATCTCGCCACCGACACGGAGGGGTATGGCGTACTGAAGCTGACGCAGAAGGCCGCCCCGCTGCTCAGGCGCGGCTGCACGGAGCAGGTGATGCTGCGCGCCCTGCGCAAGCCTGCAGCGAAAAAGCGCAGCAAGGCAGTCGTCGCCTCACAATTGTCGGCAGAGGATGAGGCCCTGTTCGAGGCGCTGCGCGCCCTGCGCACGCAGCTGGCCAGGGAGCAGGAGGTGCCGCCCTACGTCATCTTCCCGGACCGTACCCTGACCGAGATGGCCGTCGCCAGGCCCGCAAGCCGCGGCCGGATGCTCGACATCTCCGGCATCGGCGAGGCGAAGATGGAGCGTTACGGCGCGGCGTTTCTGGATGCCATTGCCGATTTCGCCGACAACGGCAACTCGTAAAAGTCGTAGTCGATCACCTGATCGAAGCGGCCGTCATCGTTGGCATCGAACTCCGAACGCACCAGCTTGCCGAGCCGGTAGTAGTTGCGTCTTTTCGTCAGCCCGGTTTCGGGCGAGATCAGTCGGGATGAAAACAGGACACCGTTGATATATCGCGAAACGATATCGACCTTGCCGTCGCCGTTGGTATCGGCCTTTTCGAACAGGGCGTTGTTGTGGAGATAGTCGAGCGTGCTTTCGAAGCTGCCGTTGAAATCGAAATCGCCACGCGCTGAAGCCATCATGCCGTAACGGTCATAATCGAGCACATAATCGAGCTTCCCGTCCGAGTTGGCATCCATCTCGAAGCAGACAAGCCGGTCATCGCGGTAGATATAGCGCTCATCGACGTGGCCATCGTTATTGAAATCCGCCTGCCTGATATTTTCCGGCGTGTTGTAGGCCCAGACCGCCCCGCCGATGCCGACGGCCATGCCGGCCAGAAAGGTCGACAGCGTCAGCATGATCCGAGGCCGTTGCCGCTCTACCTTCGCCTGCGGCTCATCACGGGGCTGTGCCTGCTCCCAGGCAGCAAGGAGTCCTTTCGCCCGATCAAATGCCTCCTCCTCGACGCTGAGCCCGACTAGCCCCGTCGGCGGCAGGCCGCCGGCCGCCCCCTGCAGGTACTCGCCGTCGACACGTACCCGAATCCCCTCGCTTTCAAGCATATCCTTGAGCATGTGCGCTTCCACGCCGTTCTCCGCCTCGTAGACGCGTTTCATCACCCCTCCCCGCTCATAACGATGTCACTTGCCCTCAAGTACCTCATGAATCAGACGCCCCACCTCGTGCATGCGGTAGGGTTTCTCCAGCACCGGGGCATCGCGGGCCGTGCCCTTGAGATTGCCCTGGCTGTCGTAGCCGGTGGCATAGATAATTTTCGCATCGGAGCGAATCGCGTGAATCTGCCTGGCCGCATCCGGCCCCTTCATATGCGGCATGACGATATCGAGCACCACCAGCGCGATCTCGTCGGCATGCTGACGATAGAGTTCAACCGCCTCCTTGCCGTCATGGGCAACCATCACCTTGTAGTCGAACGACTCCAGCACCTCCCGGAACACCGCCATCACATGCACATCGTCATTGGCGACAAGGATCAGTTCACCGTGACCATGCGGTATCTCCTGCACCTCATCTCCCGCCTGCACTTCCAACGCCTCCGGATGCAGCGGCAGATAGATGGAAAAGGTCGTGCCCATCCCCTTGCGGCTCTCCACCTCGACGACACCCTGGTGGGCCTGTACCACCCCGTAGAGCATCGCCAGCCCCAGGCCGGTGCCCTTGCCCTGCTCCTTGGTGGTGAAGAAGGGATCGAAAATATGCTCCAGATGCTCGGGCGCAATACCACAGCCGTTGTCGGCCACCCGCAGGCAGGCATAGGCGCCCACGCCCTCGGACTCCGGATGCTCCGCCCGAAACGCGGCATCGGGATCGTAATGCAGCAGCGCCACGTCGATGGATGCCTCCGGCACCCCTTCCAGGGCATCGCGGGCATTGGTCAGCAGGTTGAGGAACACCTGCTGCAGCTGGGTGATGTCGCCCATCACCGGCAGCGGGTCCTTACCGTAATCAACGGTGAAATGGATGCTCTCCGGCACGGCGACCCGGTAAAGCTTGGCCGCCTCCTTGATGAAGGTGACCAGCGTCAATGGCGCTTGCTCCACCTTGCCCTTGCGTGCGAAGGTCAGCAGCTGCTGCACCATGCTGGCGGCTTCGAAGCTCAGCTGCTCCACCGCCTTCAACCGCTCAAGGGCTTCGTCGTTCCCCTCGATGGTACGCTGGGCGAGATAGAGGTTGCCGGTGATGGCGGCAAGCTTGTTGTTGAAATCGTGCGCGATGCCGCCGACCAGTGTGCCGACCGCCTCCATCTTCTGAGCCTGCCGGAGCTGCTCCTCCACCTCATGCATGCGGGTGATATCCTGCACGGTACCGACCGAGCGCAGCGGCTTGCCATCCGGGCCATAGTAGCTCTGGCCACGCTCCTGCACATACTTGATGCGCCCGTCCGGCATCAACAGGCGGTGGCTGATCTCGTAATAGCTGTGCTGCTCCAGCGAACGTGTGTAAGCCTCGTTGACCATCAGGCGGTCTTCGGGATGAATCACCTCCAGAAAGGCCTCATAGGAGGCAGCGAAGCGCGACTTGTCGATCTCGAAGATCTCATAAATCTCATCGGACCATTCGAGATGATTGTTCTGCAGATCCAGCTCCCAGTTGCCGAGCTGGGCCACCTTCTGGGCCTCGGCCAGGGCATGCTGGCTCTTAAGCAGCTCCAGCTCTGCCAGCTTGCGTTCGGTGATATCGCTGACCACACCGTTCCAGACACTGTCACCATTGGGCATCAACACCGGATCGGATTCGATCTTGATCCAGCGGGCCACGTCATTGACCACAAAACGTCCCTCCCAACGGAAGGGCTCCTGACTCTCGAAAGCGCGCCGGTTGGCTTCGATCAGGCTCTGCTGCTCATCCGGACAGGCCGCAGCAAAGGCCACCATGGCGTCATGCAGCACTTCTTCGCCGTCAACTCCCAGAATCTGGCAGAAGCGCGGACTGACATACTCGAAGCTGCCATTGCCATCCGGGTGAAAGCGGTAGGTGTAGATACCGACCGGAACACGACGCACCAGATCGTCGTATTGCTCCTTGCTATCGCGCAGATCGGCCTCGGCCCGCACACGCCCGGTGATATCCATCGAGATGCCCAGAAGATGAGAGGGAGCTCCTCTGTCATCATAAAGACCCACCTTGTAGGTACGCAGCCACTTCTCCTCGCCCTCTGCCGTCTTGATCGGCTCCTCGGGAATTTCCAGCACCTCGCGACTATCCAGTACGGCGCGATCCTTGGCCGTAAAGAATTCAGCCTGCTCTTTGGGGAAAAGGTCGAAATCGTTCTTGCCCAGCAGAGCCTTGCGTTTATAGCCCAGCATCTGCTCTCCGGCACGGTTGAAGAGCTCGAAACGCAACTCGTCGGCCGACTTGAGAAATACCATGGTCGGCACATGCTCGATCACCGAATCGAGCAGCTTCTGGGACTCCTTCAACTCATCGCGCATGCGCCTCTTTTCGGTCAGGTCCATAAAGGTGACCACGACACCGTGCCTGTGCCCCTCCTCCTCGATCGGATAGGCCCAGTACTCGGCCGGGAAGCTGCTGCCGTCCTTGCGCCAGAATAGCTCCTCGTCCACATGCGTACGGGCGCTCTGTTCAATCGAGTGGTGAGTCGGACACTCCTCCACCGGATAGTGGCTTCCATCCGGGCGCGTATGATGCATCAGGGCATGCATATCCCTGCCCAGCAACTCGGATTCGTCATCATAACCGAGCATCCTTACGCAGGCGGCATTGGCGAAGGTACAGCGACCCTCCAAATCCTGACCGTAGATGGCATGGGCGATGGAGTTGGTCATCAGGCGCAGTTCCGCCCCGCTCTTCTCGACCGACAGCAGTGCCTGCCGCTGCCGTCTGCCGCCGAAGAACAGTCCGGCCAGCCCCAGCAGCCAGATCGCGCCATGGCCCGCCAGCAGCGCCCGCGACTCCCTGTTCTCGACACTTAGCGGCACATCGACCGGAATCGAGACACTGATGCCGCCGCGAATATCCCCCACCTTGTAGCCCTGCTGGGCATGGCATTTCAGGCAGCTCTTTTCGGTAAGCATCGGCTTCATGAAGCGGAAATAGCGCTTCCCGTCCGCCATCTCCACGATTCCGGAGACCTCTTTCCTGCCTTTCCCGAAGGCCTTCAGCGCCTTTGCTTCCCAGGCATCGGCCCGATTGTTCGGGTTGATCGGATTCAGACTGGTGATGTGCCCCAGTACCACGGCCCCGTGCCGATCCATCATCTCGTGCACCTGGCGCATGGCATAGGAGGAGTTGAGCAGGGTCAGCGTGCGGCCGGAAGGCGTGGTGACATCGCGCTCCGGGATATCCTTGAGATACGGGCTGGGTGGCGTATTGATATCCACCGGTACATAGACGCCGCCATGGCCGATAATCCAGTTACGGAACTCCATATCCATGGTATGGATGCCCTTGGCCCGGGAATAGATCTCGGCCTGGAATGCCTCGCGATGGTGGTAAAAGCTGAGGGCGAGCGAAGCTCCCACGGCTACCGACCATCCCAGCATCAGCAGCCATATATAGCGACCGATGCGCTGCGGCTGATTGCTTGTGCGGGCAGAGTGTTTCGTCATTCCGGCAACCTAGCGCAAACGCTTCAAAATTGGGCCTTCTTAATTAGCCCCTGTAATGCCATATGATCCCCTTCATGGGCGTTCACGCCTGCCAAAAGCATAGTCAATGCAAAGCGTTGAGACAAAAGCTTCTGTGGCCAATGCAGGCCATCCTGATTCACTCCTGCGCGGCTGTTCCGCGGGACGGAGGGTCAGCCTTGTAAAAGGCATGGCTCATTGCCGGCAAAAAAGCTCAACCGTTGTTGGCCCCGGGCATCCCCCAGCGCTCCTGCAGTTCGCCGAGATTCTTGCGCTGAGTGATCACCACCACCTCGTCATCCTTCTCCACCCCGGTGTCGTTGTCCGGAATGATCAGCTTGCCCTTGCGGTAGAGACAGGCCACCCGCGTCGGTTCCGGCAACGGCAGTTCGGCCAGGGGACCGGCATCCTCGTCGCGCGCCACCAGCGAAAAGATACGCGCCTCCTCGCGGATCATGGTCGAAAGCTCCAGCGGGTCCTGCCCCTCGAGCATATCGGCCAGATAGCGGCCGATGGTGCGTCCCGGGATGATGGTCCCGTCCAGGCCCAGCTCCAGACAGATATGCTCGAACTCCGGGTCCTCGATCTTGGCCACCACCCGTTCAAACCCCAGCGAACGCCCGATCAGGCTGGCAATGATGTTGGCCTGATCGTTGCCCGTCAGGCAGAAGAGCACATCCGTCTCGGCCGGGTCCGCCTCGTGCAGGATGGCCGGCTTGCTGCCGTCTCCCTGCAGGAAACCGCAATCCATCTCCTCGCTGAGCGCATCGATGCGCGCCTTGTCCTGTTCGATAATCACCACCTCATGCTGCCGCTTGAGCAGCAGTTTAGCCGTAATCACGGCAAGCGAGGTCGCGCCAATAAAGACTGCCCGCATTCACACCTCCGCGCGGCGTCCGAACCAGGTGGGCGGATAGAGCACCACCAGCAGCGCCACGATCTCGATTCGGCCCAGCAGCATGTCGATCCCAAGCACCAGTTTCAGGGCATCGGGCAGCTCCGGACCCGTTATCCCGGCCGAGAGCCCCACCGTGCCGGTGGCCGAGACCACTTCGAACAGGGCCTGCATGGGAGCATAGCCGAAATAGAGAAACACGAGCCACGAGACGAACACCACCACCCCGAAAAGCAGCATCAGGAACAGCGCCTGTACCAGATCATCCTGATCAAGGGTGCTTCCGCCCAGGCGGGTCTGTACCACGGCATGGCTCGGCATGGCGGAACGGCGCAGGATCAGCTGCAGCAGGCGCAGGAGGATCAACAGGCGCAACAGTTTGAAGCCGCCGGCCGTGGAGCCGATGCCACCGCCGATGGCCATCGAAAAGATCACCACCGCCTGGGTCAGGCTATCCATGGACCGGATCGGCATATCCGAAAAGCCGGTGGTGGTCTGGGCCGAGATCCCCAGCACCAGCCCCTGCCGGATCGCCTCGCCCCACATCAGCCCCGCCTGCAGGTGAAAGAGCAGGGTCAGCAGCAGCGACACCAGCAGGCAGACCGCCACCAGCGCCTGCAGCTCCACATCGGTCACCACACCGCGCCAGTCGCCCCGCCAGCTACGGTAATAGAGCACCAGAGGTACCGCCCCGGCAAACGAGAAGAGCAACACCGTCGCCAGTGCCGCCGAATCGCCGAAGCCGGCCAGACTGTCGTTCGACGGAGCAAAGCCACCGGTGGAGATAGCCGAGAGCACGAACTCGAGCGCTCGCTCGCCATCGCCGAGCAACGGCCAGAGAATGGCGATGCCTGCCACGGTGACAGCCAGGTAGACTGTCAGCATACGCCTGGCATGGGCTCGGGCCGTCGTGGCCAGGTTGTCGCTGCCCATGCTCTCGGAGAGCTGGCGCGCGGCAATATGATGCCCCATCAACAGGGCCACCGAGAGCACAACGATGCCCAGGCCGCCGTACCACTGCACCCAGGCGCGGGCGAAAAGAAAGGTGTGCGGCCGATCCGCCACACCGGCCAGGGTGGAGAGGCCGGTGGTGGTCACGGCCGATACCGCCTCGAACCAGGCATCGATCGGGGCCAGACCCGCTGCCGTCATCGGGTATATAATGGCAAACGGTGCCAGCAGGAATGCCAGCGCCACAATCACCAGCGCCTCGTTGGCCTGCACCCGCTCAGGTGTGGGAAGCCCTGAAAGCGGCACAGCCACAATCAGCAGCACCGCGATGACGATCAGGTAGCGCTCGGTAAAGATATACTCGCCGAACACGATGGAGGCACAGAACGGCACCAGCGTCAGCAGTGCCATCATCACTCCCAGCTGACCAAGAAACTTGCCCAGCACGCTCGGGCGCACGGCATAGGTCAGCGCATCGGTTCCGTTGCTCATGCATCCATTCTAGCCGAGTGCTGCCCTTCCCGGGCCTGAAACCATCGGGCTCCCTGCAGCTTTCAGTGATACAACATTGAGACCGACTGCAAACCGTTTCATGCATGGGCAAATTCAAGGGAAGAGGAAGAGTTTCAGCTCCGATCCAGAAGCCGGTGCTGCAGCCAGAGCCAGTAGATACATGATGCCAAGGCTGCAAGCATCAAAAGGCTGCTCGCGACATGGACTGTCATGGCGATGGCATGATCGAGATCAAGCAAACCGGTCCCATCGAATAAATAGGACCAGTCATGGATGCTGGCACTGCCTCCCAGCAACGGTAATGCCTGGCTGCGGGCATCGGCGATATAGGGCGCAATATCGAGCAGGCTTTCACCGAGCCACCAGAGGGCAACCGAGGCGCCGAAGGCATCGCGGTATTTGAAGGCCAGGACAAGCAGACATACCAGCGGCATCAGCAGCTGCCCCAGGCTTCCGCCCAGCACCGCCATGAACTGACCGAATGGGCGAAAAAGGAGATGTCCGACCTCGTGGAACGGCAAATTGACCTGATGCAGCACACTCTCCCCCGCCAGGTTGGAGGAGGGCGATGAAGGAATCAGCTTCCAGGCGAACAGGGCAAGCAGCAGGAGCACGCCGAAACGCGCATAGTGATAGAGGCGATTGGTCGGCTCGGGAATGGGCAAAGCCAGAAGCGCCTGCCGACTCTGTTGGCGTTCATTGCTGGCGAAGAAAATCCCGCACTGCTCGCAAGCCGTTGCGTTATCGGGCTGCTCGTACCCACATTTCGGACAGATCATCCGCATCGATTTGAATCAAGTGCGCTTGCCCGGCTCATACGTATATCTGCTTTGCATTCGCATGGCCGGGAATATAGTGATGATTCCATCCGGGCATCCTCTCCCCTCCTCAATGCTCCATTTCCACCCAACATGGAGCCTCAAAGCACTCGCATCAATCTATTTAGACCATATATCCTTATCTTTCAATCACTTGCTTACTCTAACCCACGCCTTCAACCCGACTCGTTGCCGGGCATCGGGTTGTGCCATCCGCCATGCGCATTGATCAGTGCATCGGCCGCTTCCGGCCCCCAGCCGCCGGGGCTGTAGGGGTGTACCCGGTCATGCGTTTCAAGAATCGGGTCGACAACCGCCCAGGCCGCCTCGACCGCATCCTCGCGGGTGAAAAGCGCCCCGTCGCCGGCCATGGCACTGCCGAGCAGCCGCTCGTAGGGCGATTCCGTCGCCGGATACTCGTCGAGCAGGAACAGTTCGCGCTGCTCGCCGATGAACTCCTTGCCCGCCCGTTTGACGCGCGCCGCCAGCGCCACCGCGGCATTGGGCGACAGGCGAAAGCGCAGGTAGTTGGCTCGCCCCTGCACCGGCTGCGAATCATCGAACAGCCGTTGCGGCGGCGGCTTCAGCTCGACCAGCACCTCGGCCACCGTCGAGGCCATGCATTTGCCGGAACGCAGGTACCACGGCACCCCCTCCCAGCGCCACGAATCGATGAACAGGCGCAGGGCGCAGAAGGTCTCGACATCCGAATCCGGCGCCACGCCCTGTGCCTGCCGGTAGCCTTCATACTGGCCGCGCACCACATCCTCCGGCATCAAAGGCCGCATCACCTCGAACACCTTGGCCTTCTCGGCATGCACGGCGCCATAGCCCTGATAGGCGGGCGGCTCCATGGCCAGCAGGGCCACGATCTGGAACAGGTGATTCTGGATCACGTCGCGCAGGCAGCCAGCCGTTTCGTAGAAACCGCCCCGATCCTTCACACCGAACGCCTCCGCCATGGTGATCTGCACGCTGGCCACGCAGTTGCGATTCCAGATCGGCTCAAGGAAGGAGTTGGCGAAACGGAAATAGAGGATGTTCATGATCGCATCCTTGCCGAGGTAATGGTCGATGCGGAAAATCGACTCCTCGGCAAAGGCTGCGCGGGCCACGCGGTTCAGGGCCCGGACCGAGGCCAGGTCGCGGCCGAACGGCTTCTCGACAATCACGCGCCCCTGCTCCGAGAGCCCCGCCGCCGCCAGCCCCTTGATCACGGTGATAAACAGGGCCGGCGGAATGGCCAGGTAATGGGCCGGTCGCTGGGCCTCGCCCAGCGTCTTTTTCAGGGCCGCGAAGGTGGCCGGCTCGTTGTAGTCACCGCTCACATAGCGCAACAGCGACAGCAGCTTCTCAAGCGCCTGCCCATCGTCGCCCCCCCCATGCCTGCGGATGCTGTCCGCCACATGTGCCTTTAACTGCTCCAGGCTCCACGCTGAGGAAGCGATACCGACAACCGGCACATCGAGCTGGCCGTGTCTGGCCATCGCGTAGAGGGCCGGGAAGATCATCTTATGGGCCAGGTCCCCGGTCGCCCCGAAAACAACCAGGGCATCGGAGGGCGTTCTGGGCTTGCGATGCGCGCTCATCTCACTGCCCCGCTTTCTCGTCGTGGCCACCGAACTGCTTGCGCATCGCCGAGAGTAATTTATCGGCATAATCGGCCTCACCACGTGATGCGAAGCGGCCGAACAGGGCCGCCGTGATCACCGGGGCCGGCACCCCCTCTTCAACGGCGGCCAGCGCCGTCCAGCGCCCCTCGCCCGAATCCGATACGCGGCCGGAGAAGCCGGCCAGCTCATGATCCTCGGTAAGGGCTGCCGCCGTCAGATCGAGCAGCCAGGAGGCGATCACGCTGCCCCGCCGCCACACCTCGGCGATCTCGGGCAGGTTCAGTTCATAATGGTAATCCGCAGGGTTACGCAACGGTGCCGTCTCGGCATCGCTCTCATGCGCATGGCTGCCGATATCGGCATGGCGCAGGATATTCATCCCCTCGGCATAGGCCGCCATCAGGCCGTACTCGATGCCGTTATGTACCATCTTCACGAAGTGACCGGCCCCGACCGGCCCGCAATGCAGGTAGCCCTGCTCGGCCGCGGTAGGCTCCCCCTCTCGCCCCGGCGTGCGGCTTGCCGCCTCCACCCCCGGCGCGATGCTCCTGAAGATCGGCTCCAGATGCGCGACCACCGTATTCTCGCCGCCGATCATCAGGCAGAAGCCGCGCTCCAGGCCATAGACACCGCCGCTGGTGCCGCAATCGACATAGTGGATACCCTGCGGCTTCAGTTGCTCGGCTCTGGCCACATCGTCGCGGTAGTAGCTGTTGCCGCCATCGATGATGATATCGCCCGCCTGCATGCAGCCGATCAGCTCCTCGACCGTCGCCTGCACCCGCCCGGCCGGCAGCATGATCCAGACCGCAGCTGGTCTGGATAGTTTTGCCACCAGCTCGCCAATCGAGCCCGCCCCCTCGACACGCTCACCGCTCAATGCCGCAACAGCAGCGGGATTCACATCGTAAACGACACAGCTGTGCCCATCTCGCACCAGGCGGCGGACAAGCCCCGCCCCCATGCGCCCTGCTCCGATCATACCCAGTTGCATCACACGCCTCCTTTCATCGTTCTTCCGGTTGGAACAACGTCGCCTCGATAAGCACATCGACCCCGCCTGCCGGCCGGATTGCGCGGGCCGGAATATCCTCCCCCGCCCGCCATGCCGCCACGGCCTGCCGTTTGGCTTTGCCACTGACCAGAAACAGCACCTGCCGCGCCCGACTCAGACGCGCCGCACTCATTGATACCCGCTCCGCAGGCGGCTTGGGCGCATCGAAGACGGCCAGCGTGGCCTCAGAATCAGGTTCGATACCCCACACGTGGCCGGGAAACAGACTGGCCGTATGCCCATCCTCGCCCAGCCCCAGCAGCACCAGATCAAAGGTGCCGACATCACTAAGCGTTGCGGTATAGCGTTCTGCAGCCGTTGATGCCCCAAGCTCCGCCGGGATGGCATGGATGTGTTGTGGGGGGATCGGCACGTGCGCCAGCCAGGCATCACGAGCCATATTCGAATTGCGCCCGGGATCATCGGGCGGCAGGCAGCGTTCGTCGCTGAAATAGAGATGCCAGGCATGCCAGTCGGCGTGAGCCATGGCCAGCCGTTGATAGAGCTCGCGCGGCGTATTGCCGCCGGCCAGCACCAGATGGAAGCTGCCGTGCACGTTTATGGACTGTGCAGCAGCGGCAAGGATCAAATCCGTAGCGGATCGGTAGAGGGGCTCGCTATCGGCGCAGGCGTGCCAGCGGCAGGCGTTCACTTCGGGCATTCCCGGTATGGCGCTGCAGGCGCAGCGTCAGGGTCTGGTTTCGCATCCGACATTACATCCGTACCCATCCAGAACTGTATAGGTGCTCTGCCCCGCGATGTCGAATCACCGGCCCCACCACGCCTGCTTGCAGCAGCCCCAAACAAAAAGCCCCCTGCAAATGCAGAGGGCTTCGATCAAAAGACAGTAGCAAAAAGTGTATTCAGTAAACTAATGGGATGGTCCGCCCCGCACCTTTGACGGCATCGCAATGTGCCAG
>CAZCZU010000022.1:0-43543 GCA_964503475.1 uncultured Zetaproteobacteria bacterium | reverse complement strand
CTCCATCTGATCATTCTAGATAAAGTGTTGCATCGACCGGTTGAGATCACCGCCGGAAGCAGACCGTGGCTAAAGGATAAGAACTAGGCCTGAGCGGCGGGCATCAGCATTGAGACGCGCAGGCCGCCCTCTTCGCGGTTTTCCAGGCGCAGCTCGCCGCCATCGCGTTCCAGCGTTTCGCGCACGATGGCCAGGCCGAGGCCATGGCCGCCGGGGGCGGAACCGCCGCGCTGGCGCGATGCATCGATGCGGTAAAAGCGCTCGCTGACATGTGGCAGATGCGCCTCGGGGATGCCCGGCCCCTGATCCTCGATCACCAGGCTGTTGCCTTCATCCTCATTCAGCCAGCGTATCGACATCGAACGCTTGGCCGGTGAATGGAGCAGCCCGTTTTCGACCACGTTGCGCACAATGCGGTAGCAGTCGGACTCTTCCAGCCCCACCATGGCCGAATCGGGCAGGGCGACCTCGATCTCCACGCCTTTCTCCTCCGCCAGCGGTGCCACGGTATCGAGCACGCGATGGCATGCGACCACCACATCGCAGCTGCGGTTCTGGTGCTGATCGAATTCGATCTGGTCCAGGGTCAGAAGGGCATCCAACAGCCTGTTCACATGCTGGGCCTCGTCGGCAATGACACGCGCCGCCTCCTTGCGCAGGTCGGCATCGTGGTCGAAGGCCTCGATGCTGCGCGCATAGCCGAGCATCGAGGTGAGCGGCGTTTTCAGATCGTGCATCAGGTTGGCGAGGAAACGTTTGCGCTGCTGCTGCAGGCGATACTGCTCGGTGACATCCATGCACAGCAGCAGGGCCTGATCGCCGCCGAGCGGGGCCAGGCGCGGGGCCAGTACATGCTCATCGACGAACATCTCCGGCAGCTTCGAGGATTCGGGCAACCGCTTCAGCGCTTCGCCAAAGGCGCGGTTCCAGCCGGGGGTGCGATAGAAGGAAAGCATCGAGATGGGAAAGTCGAGCTCCTGGCGCAAGGCAAAAAGCTCGCGTGTACGGGCATTGATTGCCACCACGCGCCCGGCCCTGTCGACGCGCATCACCACTTCGCTGACGGCTGAAAAAAGGGCATCAAGGCGTTCGCCGCGACGGACCATGCGGCTTTCGAGGCTGCTCTGTTGCTGCTCCAGGCGGCGGCGCTGGGCCGAGCACTCGATCAGTTGCAGGCGCATGCGCCGGTTCCATACAAACAGAACCAGCAGTGTTACCAGCAATGACCAGTCAAACCAGCTCATGCCGATATCTGGAACCTGTACCCCATACCGCGCACGGTCTGGATGCTCTCTTCGCGACCCAGCGTCTGCATCGCCTTGCGCAGACGTTTGATGGTTACATCAACGGTACGCGGCTCGACATAGACATCGTGCCCCCAGACATGGTCGAGCAGGTATTCGCGGCTGCGGGTCTTGCCCGGCTTCTCCATCAGGGCGGCGAGCAGGCGATACTCCATCGGCCGCAGCTCCACCTTGCGGGTACCAAGCTTCACCAGCAACGCATCCGGATCCAGCTCGATATCGGTGCCCGTAGCACCCGCCTCGGCCGCGGCCGTGTTGGCGGCCCGGCGCAGCAGCGCCTTCACACGGGCGACCAGTTCATCCGGCTCGAAGGGCTTGGCCAGGTAATCGTCGGCCCCTTCGTTCAGCCCCTGCACCCTTTCGGAGGCAATGCCGAGCGCGGTGACCATCAGCACCGGAATCTTTTGGGCCACGCTGCCGCGATTGAGCCAGCGCAGAATCTGCATGCCGCCGGTACCGGGGAGCATGCGATCAAGCACCACAAGACGCCACTGCCCCTCCTGCAGATACTCCATGGCCGTGTTGCCATCGGCGCAACGGCTGGTGGAAAGTCCGGCCGCCTTCAGGTGCAACTCGATCAGACGGGCGATCGAATCGTCATCCTCGACGATCAGGATATCGGCTTTTTTCTCTTCACTGCTCATGGCGCTTCGATCATGAGTGATTTGTACGGTCGACACAAGTCAGCTCCGGCGTGCCATGGCGAATTCGTGCATGGCGGCATACTCGCTCTCCATCTTCAGCGCCATGCGCGACAGCAGGCGGAACATGAAGCGCAGTACCTGCTGCCCCAGGGCCGGATCCTCCAGGGTGATCATATCGAAATATTCGCGGTTGATGG
Organism: uncultured Zetaproteobacteria bacterium; assembly: GCA_964503475.1. Lineage (GTDB taxonomy): Bacteria > Pseudomonadota > Zetaproteobacteria > Mariprofundales > Mariprofundaceae > CAZCZU01. The sequence continues at coordinate 41,398 of CAZCZU010000022.1, read as the reverse complement.
TCAGCACCGTCAGCTCCGTCGTCGCCTTGACCGTGGCCGAGTGCAGGCGATCCTCATCCAGGAAGGAGAAGAGGCCGAAGACATCGCCGGCGCGCAGGCGCGTGTAGATATCCTGCGAACGCGAAGAGACGGAGACCTCGCCCTCGACGATCAGATACATCTCGTTGTTGGAGGCGGTGTTCGACTCATAGATGGTCGTACCCGCCTCGATCTGACGCTGCTCGAAGCAGGAGAACAGCATCATGCTCTCACGACTGCCCAGTTCCTGGCATACAGGCAAACTGCGAAAACGGGCGAAAAGCGGACTGGCCGCCGTGGTGGCCTCGAACGCCACCAGAATGTTTTCTCGATTATTCATACTAACTCCTTATATACCCTGCCGCAGCCTAAGAAGGAGTGTGACAACTTGATGACAACACTGAATGCGAAAATGTTGTCACATGCTTGTCACATATGGTTCATACATTTCGGCGCACCAATCGATACAGGAGGAGTTATTCCTATGATTAACAAGCAATGCATCCGGGCTGCCGGCCTGGCAGTTGCTGTCGCTTTCGCCACTCCGGCGTTTGCCGGCGGTGTCACCGTCAGCGACACTGAGAAAGGCAAGCTGAAGCTGGGCGGCAAGGCCTTCATCAGCGCCACCAACACCACGACCAAGGTTCCGGGCACCCCGAACACCTCGGCCAAGAGCTTCAACATCGACCGTTTCTACATCGAAGCCAAGTACTACATCGATGATACCTGGATGGCCCGTTTCACGACCGACGTTAACAATGAGACCCCCGTTGCAGGTCTGAAGCGCAAGTCCAACATCTTCCTGAAGTACGCTTACATCGAGGGCAAGTTCAGCGACGCCCTGCAGCTGCGTCTGGGCCTCTCTCACACGCCGTGGATCGACTACGAGCAGCACCTGTGGGGTCACCGCTATGTAGCCAAGGTCGCTTCCGACCACTACAAGTTCGACGACTCCGCCGACTACGGTGTAGGCCTGAAGGGCAAGCTGGCTGACGGCATGGTTAACTACTGGGTCACCGCTTCCAACGGCGGCGGCTACGGCAACCCGACCAACACCAACAACACCTTCGACTACGCTGGCCGCGTGAGCCTTGCTCCGGTTGAGGGCGCTGACATCTCCGTTGGCTACCGCACCGGTTACCGTGCCAACGCTCTGGCAGCTTCCGCCAACCTGGAGAAGCTGATCGAGCTGATGGCCTCCTACGGCAACAAGCAGTGGCGTCTGGGCGCTGGCTACATGAACCGCAAGACCGGCACAATCAACACCTCCGACGACAAGACCATGTCCGTCTGGGGCTGGGCCAAGTTTGCAGACAAGTTCGGTGGCTTTGCTCGCTACGACGACAACAAGGCTAAGCCGTTCGCTGCTGCTACCTACAACGACAAGCGTTATGTTGTCGGTGCGGAGTACTTCGCTGCCCACGGCATGAGCTACTCTCTGGCCTGGACCGGTACCAACAACACCAACACCAACACCAAGGTTGATGTCATCGGTATCTACTCCCAGTTCAAGTGGTAAGTCGGAGCTAACGCTCCTGTAACGAAAAGGCCCGCCTCGGCGGGCCTTTTTTTATGTCCGGACAAGCATGTCGTCATACCCTCCCCCATCCTGCATGTCACACGACTGTCACAAACAGGCCATATCGTCCTCGCCGCATTGAATAAGGGAGCACGCCGTCAACCATCACCGATCATCTGCATGCCACAGGGGCCGGAAACGCCCTCCCCGCCTATGCCCGGCCAGCGCCGGATGCTATTCTGATCCTATCGGCCGCACAGCCGCTGCCGGACGTCGCCATGCCCGGCCCGACCTGAAGCCACGAGGAAAGGTGGTCACGATGTTTACAACCGAATCGGCAAAAAAATCCCGCCCCATCGCCCCGACCATCCCTGCGCCGCGCGAAAAACAGAACTCGCAGTTCACCATTGCCGCCAATATCCATAGGATGCAGCAGGCGGCATGCGCCGCTTTTTTCTGTCTCGACCCGCTGGCCCGATACGGCAGTACGGTGACCCTGTCACCCCGCCGCAGCGCCAGCAGGCCGAAGAGTGATCACAGGCGGGTTCGGTAGGTTCATATGGATAACACACCACATACGATGAAGCGCTACGATGAAGAGCTGGCTGAACTGAAGGATCAGCTGCTTGCCATGAGCGGCTTCGTCGAACAGGCGATCGACGACGCCATCGAGGCCCTGTTCAGCCACGACGAAGCCCTGGCCAAACAGGTGGCCGAACGCGATATCGAGATCAACTCACAGGAAGTTGCCTGCGATCACCAGGTCGGCGACATCATCGTGCGCCGCCAGCCGGCCGCCAACGACCTGCGCTTTTTGATCGGCGTCTCCAAGATTGTCACGGACCTGGAGCGCATGGGCGACCTGGCCGCCAGCATTGCCAACTCGGTCACCTCGATGCAGGGCAAGATCCTGGAACCGATCGCCATCATCGAATCGATGGCCAGCTACGTGAACAAACAGCTGCACCAGGCCATCGACGCCTTTGTGCGCAGCGATGAGGCCCTTGCCCGCGAAGTGATCGACAAAGACCGCAGCGTGGACGAGCTTTACAAAACGATTCATCGCGAGATCATGACCTACATGCTGGAGGATGCGAGCACCCTCTCTTCGGCCATTGTCCATATCAACACAGCCAAGAGTCTGGAACGTATCGGAAATCACGCCCGCAACATTGCCGAGATGGCAGTATTCGAGGTTACGGCCAAGCGGCTGGACCATTCCGGCATCACGAATGCCGACAAGGAGATATCATGAGTCTGCATACCATGAAACGTTTTGACGAAGAGCTTTCCGACCTGAAAGAGCGCATCCTGACGATGGGTGGCCTGGTCGAGCAGGCCGTCAACGATGCCGTGCAGGCCCTGCTGACGCAGAACGAACAGCTGGCCGTGGCCACCATCGACCGCGACAAGGCGATCAACGCCCTGGAAGTGCAGTGTGACGAGATGACGCGCGACATCATCGTGCGCCGCCAGCCGGCCGCGACCGACCTGCGTTTCCTGATCGCCTCGACCAAGGTGGTGACCGACCTCGAGCGCATGGGCGATCTCGCCTCCGGCATCGCCAGCGGCATGCTGCATACGCTGGAGAACCCGCCCAAGCACCTCTCCACACTGGATACGATGAGCAACAAGGTGACCCAGCAGGTCAACCGGGCACTCGACGCCCTGACCCGCGGCGATATCACGCTGGCCCTGAAGGTGATCGAGAAGGACAAACGCGTTGATGATCTCTACAAGACCATCTACCGCGAGACGCTCACCTACATGCTGGAGGATACCCGCTCCATCAGTTCGGCCATCGTGCTCTCCAACATTGCCAAGAATCTGGAGCGCATTGCCGACCACGCGACCAACATCGCCGAGATGGTCATCTACATCATCAAGGGACATGACATCCGCCATGTCGATCACAAAACGGCCTCCAAGCTGTTGAAACCGAAAGCGGAATAATCGACCTGTCATGACAGCGGAGGGTGCGGCAACGAGAAATTCTCCCCCGCCCTCCCGCATGTCACAACGATGTCACACAAAACGTCCAGCATCCTCCTCCAACACTATGAAGGGGAATGAAGCCGGCCACTGGTACTGCAGACAACAAAGGCAAATGGATTGCCCTGAGGTGCAGACAGACCATTACCGAAGACGGGCAATCGAATTTTTACATTGCACGCGAACATTCGGTACAGCCGCTTTCATCACCAGTTATAAATAAAGGAGAACTCATGAAAAGGACGATTCTGACCCTGGCCGCAGCTGCCTGCGTATTCGCAGCCACCTCCGCTCAGGCCAAAGACGTAACGATCACCGGCGCCGGCGCAACCTTCCCGTACCCGGTTTATTCCAAGTGGGCCTACAACTACAACAAGGCTACCGGCGTGAAGCTGAACTACCAGGCCATTGGCTCCGGTGGCGGCATCAAGCAGATCAAGGCCAAGACCGTTGACTTCGGTGCCTCCGACGCACCGCTGAAGCCGGCTGCCCTCGATGCAGCAGGCCTGATGCAGTTCCCGATGATCATGGGCGGCGTTGTACCGGTTGTGAACCTGAAGGGTATCGCCAACGGCCAGCTGAAGCTCTCCGGCGACGTACTGGCTGACATCTACCTGGGCAAGATCACCAAGTGGAACGACTCCCGCATCGCAGCCCTGAACGCTGGCACCAAGCTGCCGGCCACCGACATCTCCGTTGTCCACCGTGCTGACGGTTCCGGTACCACCTGGATCTTCACCAACTACCTCTCCAAGGTCAGCAGCACCTGGAAGGATTCGGTTGGTAACAGCAAGTCTGTATCCTGGCCGGCCGGCCTGGGCGGCAAGGGCAACCAGGGTGTTGCCGCATTCGTCAACAAGATCAACGGCTCCATCGGCTACGTTGAGTACGCCTATGCCCTGCAGAACCACATGGCTGCTGTACTGCTGAAGAACCAGGCCGGCAACTTCGTTGCTCCGACCTCCGAGAACTTCCAGGCTGCTGCAGCCGGTGCCGACTGGGCGCACGCCAAGGGCTACTACATGGTACTGACCAACCAGCCGGGCGCCAAATCCTGGCCGATCACCGGTGCTTCCTTCATCCTGATGTACAAGATGCAGGCCAAGCCGGCCCAGGCCAAAGAGGTGCTGAACTTCCTGGCATGGTCCTACAAGAACGGTGCCAAGGATGCGATCGGCCTCGACTATGTTCCGATGCCGAAGAGCGTGATCGACATGGTTGAGAAGACCTGGAGCGACGAGCTGCGTTCCGAGAACGGCCACAAGATCTGGAAATAATCCACTCCAGTGGTAGGCGGGGCCGGTTTTCCGGCCCCGTTTTTCTGGTGATACGGTAGAAATTCCGTCCCTCCAGAAAAGCGATGGCCCGTCACTGCAACATGCTGCAATCCGACAAGGCCGCTGATTTCACGGATAACTTTCCCGTCTTGGAGCCTCCCATGTCCTCTATGGATGAGCAGTCAGCCGACATTTATCGCAAACCGCTCTTTGCGACAGCGCTCGTATCGGGCAATATTGGCGCCGACGAAACGCCACCGCAGAAGGAGAGAGCCGTTCATACCCCGACTGACATAAAAAAAGCCAAATCGCCGTCCTGGCTCGACGGTGCATTCAAGGGGCTTACCCAGTTCTTTGCACTCAGCATCCTCGGGTTGCTGGTCTCGATCTTCGTTGTCCTCTGGATGCAGGCTCAGCCCTCGATCGAGCGTTTTGGTTTCGAATTCCTGATCAATGACCAGTGGAATCCGGTCACGGAAGAGTTTGGCGCCCTGACCACCGTGGTCGGTACCCTGCTCTCCACCGTGGTTGCCATGCTGATCGCCATTCCGCTGAGTATCGGCATCGCCCTGTTCCTGGTCGAGATCGCCCCCAATTTCCTGCGTACGCCGCTGGCCACCGCCATCGAACTTCTGGCTGCCATTCCCAGCATTGTCTACGGCATGTGGGGCCTGTTTATCCTCGCCCCCCTGATGAGCGACTACGCCCAGCCGTGGCTGAAGAGCATCCTCGGATTCATGCCCATCTTTTCCGGCCCAACCATGGGCATCGGCATGCTGACCGCCGGCATCGTGCTGGCCCTGATGGTGATCCCCTTCATCGCCTCGGTGACCCGCGAAGTCTTCCGCATGGTGCCGCAGACGCTGAAAGAGGCGGCCTACGGTATGGGTTGCACCACCTGGGAGGTGGTGCGCGACATCATGATCCCCTATGGCAAGAAAGGTATCGTCGGCGCCCTCTTCCTCGGCCTCGGCCGCGCCCTGGGCGAGACCATGGCCGTCACCTTCGTGATCGGCAATGCGCACAACCTGTCGCTGTCGCTGTTTGCTCCCGGCAACACCATCGCCTCGACGCTGGCCAACGAATTCACCGAAGCCGACAGCGATATCTACCTCTCATCCCTGATCGAACTGGCCCTGGTGCTGTTCCTGATCACCTTTACGGTTCTCGGCCTGGCCCAGTGGTGGCTGCGCCGTTCATCGAATAGCGGAGGCCGCTGATGCAGCTGATGCAACGACGCAAACTGGTCAACGCCACCATCATGGGGCTCTCGGCTTCCGCAGCCGCACTCGGCCTGGTGATGCTGCTCTGGATCCTCGGTGATGTAACGATCCGTGGCATCAGCTCGATCAACTGGGAATTCTTTACCGAGCTGCCGGCCCCGCCCGGCATGGAAGGCGGCGGCCTCTCCAGCGCCATTATCGGCACCCTGATCATGACCCTGCTGGCCGCACTGATGGCCATCCCGGTGGGTGTCGCAGCCGGCACCTATCTGGCCGAATTCGGCCGCGACAGCCGGCTCGGCAACAGCGTACGCTTTTTGTCCGATATCCTGGTCAGTGCCCCCTCGATCGTTATCGGTGTCTTCGTCTACCTGGTACTGGTACGCCCGATGGGCAACTTCTCTGGCTTCGCCGGTGCGGCCTCGCTGGCCATCATCATGCTGCCGGTGGTGACCCGTAACACCGAGGAGATGCTGAAGCTGATCCCGATCGAGATGCGCGAGGCGGCCCTGGCCCTGGGTGTCCCCTACTGGCATGTCATGGTGCGGGTCATCTTCCGCGCCGCCATGGCAGGCATGATGACCGGCATCCTGCTCTCTGTAGCGCGTGTATCCGGTGAGACGGCACCGCTGCTGTTCACCGCCCTGAACAGCCCCTACTGGAGCCATACACTGAATGAACCGATGTCGAATCTGACCGTCACGCTGTTCAACTACGCCATGTCGCCCTACGATGACTGGCAGGCGATGGCCTGGGGCGCTGCATTCCTTATCACTGCGTCCGTATTGGTCGTTACCATTCTGACCCGACTGGTTCTACGAGACAGGAGTAAAAAGTGACCCACACGAAAGAATCCGACTCTGCAAAGATTTCGGTTCGCAACCTCAACTTCTACTACGGCGACCGTCAGGTTCTGTTCGACAACAACCTCGACATCGCCAAGGGAAAGGTCACTGCCTTTATCGGCCCCTCCGGCTGCGGCAAGTCGACCCATATCCGTGCCTACAACCGCATGTTCGACCTCTACAAGGGGCATCGGGCCGAAGGTGAGATCCTGATCGACGATCTTAATGTGCTCGATCCGAAAGTACCGGCCCTCGAACTGCGGCACAAAATCGGAATGATCTTCCAGAAGCCGACGCCGTTCCCGATGACCATTTTCGAAAACATCGCCTACGGCCTGCGCCTGCACGAGAACATGAGCAAGAGCGAACTGGAAGGCCGCGTCGAGGAGGCGCTCAAGGCTTCGGCACTGTTCGAAGAGGTGAAGGACAAGCTGCACCAGCCCGGTACCGCCCTTTCCGGCGGCCAGCAGCAGCGCCTCTGCATTGCCCGCGCCATTGCCGTTCAGCCGGAGGTCATCCTGATGGATGAGCCCTGCTCGGCCCTCGATCCGATCTCCACCACCAAGATCGAAGAGCTGATCGACGAGCTGAAGGGCGAGTTCACCATCGTCATCGTGACCCACAACATGCAGCAGGCCGCCCGAGTCTCGGACTCCACCGCCTTCTTCTACATGGGCAAGCTGATCGAATTCAGCGAGACCGACACGATCTTCACGGCTCCGCGCCACAAGCAGACCGAGGATTACATCACCGGCCGCTTCGGCTGATCCGATAATCCCGCCATCAAAAAGGGAGCGCATTGCGCTCCCTTTTTTAATGCCTCAGCCGTTATGGTTCACTCCCGACCATACTCCGCCAGCAGCCGATCCTGCGAGCTGACCGGCTCCTGCCGGCCGCGCGCTGCAATCCGCTTGTAGCTGCCGTCGCGATGCAGCTTCCAGGCGAATCGACTGTCGGCCAGCGGAATACGCAGCCCCTTGCGCAGCACCTGCCGCATCAGCTTTTTCTCCTCGATCGGGAAACAGGTCTCGACCCGGCGATGCAGATTGCGGATCAGCCAGTCGGCACTGGAGCAGAAGAGCTCCTCATCACCGCCGTTGTAGAAGTAGAAGATGCGGGTGTGCTCCAGAAAACGACCGAGAATCGAGCGCACCTTGATGTTCTCCGACACGCCGGGGATACCGGGCCGCAGACAGCAGATACCGCGCACCATCAGATCGATCTTCACGCCCGCCTGCGATGCCTCGTACAGGGCCCGGATAATCTCCGGATCCTCCAGGCCGTTCATCTTGGCGATAATCCGCCCCTTGCCGCCCTGGCGGGCATTCTCCGCCTCCAGGGCGATGCGCTCCAGCATGCCGCGATGCAGACTGAAGGGCGACTGCAACACCTTGTGCATGCGCGATGCCTTGCCCATACCGGTCAGCTGCATGAACAGGCGATGTACATCCTCGCCCAGCGTCGGATCGGCACTGAGCAGGCCGAAATCGGTGTACAGACGCGTGGTCAGGGTATGGTAGTTACCGGTACCCAGGTGCACGTAACGGCGCAGGCGACTCCCCTCCTTGCGCACCACCAGCAGCATCTTGCCGTGCGTCTTGAAGCCGACAACACCGTAAACCACCTGCACACCGGCATCCTGCAGCCGCTCGGCAAGGCCGATATTGTCCTCCTCGTTGAAGCGGGCACGCAGCTCGATCACCGCCGTCACCTCCTTGCCGGCCCGGGCGGCACGCACCAGGGCATCGACGATCGGCGAACCGGGCACCACCCGGTAGAGCGTCTGCTTCACGGCCATGACGGAAGGGTCCTCCGCCGCCCGGCGCAGAAGCTCGACGACCGGCGCAAACGACTGGTAGGGGTGGTAAAGCAGCACATCCTGCTGGCGCAGCACCTCGAAAATGTCGATCGCCTCGCCGCGCATGGCACGCGGCAGCCCCGGCGTGAAGTCGGGGAACTTCAGATCCGGCCGTTCAACCGCATCGCAGACGGAAGCCAGCCGGTGCAGGTTGACCGGCCCGTCGACCCGGTAGAGATCCTGCTCGGAGAGGCCGAACTGGTGCAGCAGAAAATCGGAGAGCTCCGGCGGGCACTTGGTGGAGACCTCCAGGCGCACCGTCTCGCCATAACGCCGCTCCAGCAGTTCGCCGGCCACGGCCCGCTTCAGATCCTCGACCTCCTCCTCTTCGAGGTAGAGCTCGCTGTTGCGGGTGATGCGGAACTGGTGGCAGGCGGTGACCCGCATGCCGGGAAAAAGCTCATGAATATGGGCGTGGATGATCGAGGAGAGGAACACAAAACTGTGCTCGGCCGGCGCACACGCCTCCGGCAGGCAAATGACACGCGGCAGTGAGCGCGGCGCATGTACGATGCCGTAATTGAGATCGCGGCCGAAGGCATCCTTGCCTTCCAGCGCCACCACGAAGGTGAGAATCTTGTTCAGGATTTTGGGGAAGGGATGGGCCGGATCGAGGCTGATCGGCGTCAGCAGCGGCATCAGCTCGTTGTAGAAGTAGTCCTTGATCCAGGCCGCCTGCTCGTCGCTCCAGGTGTGGCGCGGCAGGAAAACGATCCCCTCCGCCTCCAGCTCCGGCAACAGATCATCGTTGAAATAGGCGTACTGCTCATCGACCAGTGCCCCCACCTACTGGCGCGCCTGCTGCAGCACTTCGGCCGGACGCATCTGGTCGGCCCCCAAGCGACTGACACCCAATGTCAGCTGATGTTTCAGTGCCGCCACCCGCACCTCGAAAAATTCGTCGAGATTGGTGCAGCTGATACAGAGAAAGCGGAGCCGCTCCAAAAGCGGCAGCGAGCGATCGGATGCCAGTTCGTAGACCCTGCGGTGAAACTGCAGGAGCGACAGGTCGCGGTTGAGATAGAGATCGGGACTGTTCAGGTCGTGTTTGGGCAAGGATTCGCCGCCTCCGGATTGGAGTTCATGGGATTGCATGCGCGGCATGGTGCAGCCGCTTGATGTCACGTCCGTGTCATACGAAGCCAGCGATCACACGGCTGTCATCCCCCTGACATCGGCCTGTCACATCCGCATCGACAATCCAATGCACAAGTCTAACGCATCGACGGGGGTTCTGCATGAACAGCCATGATTGCCGGCACGGCCTGATCCTTTCATCTCGCATTATCGCCGCCCATCAGACGGCCACGCTGCTCGAACGGCAGGGATGGCAGATGAGCATCGAATACGACGAGGCAACAGCCCGGCAGTTGATCGACACCATGCAGCCGGCGCTGCTGGTGATCGACATCGACTGCCCCGGCCTGCCCGGCGCCCGCCTGCTGGCCGGGTTCCGGCACGCACATCCCGGCATGCGTATCGTCGCCATCTGCAACGGCGGCAACAGTCAGGGCATGCGCATGGCCCGCGCCCTGGGTATTGACGGTTACTTCTACCTGCAACCGCACGGTGTGGCTGTCGACTCCCTGCGCGGCATGGCACGCCAAAGCGTGCCGGTACGGCAGGTGCCCCATCCCCTCTCGGGCGCACCTGTCCGTGCCGGCCACCGGGTAAGCGTATGATCAGCATCGAGGAGGCGCTGCCGCGCCACTACCCCGCCCTGGTCGAACGCACGCCACAGCCGCTGCGCAAGGGGTCGATGGAGCTGATCGGCCGTCTGCTGTGCGAAAGCGATATCAACCGCTTTCTGGCCTCCCATCCCGGCATCGAAGGCTTCCAGTTCGCCGAAAAGGTGCTGGAGCACTTCAACCTCTCCTACAGCGTCGCCAACACCGACAGGGAGAATATCCCCGCCACAGGCCCGGTGGTGATCATCGCCAATCATCCGCTGGGAGCACTCGATGCACTGGCCCTGCTGTTGATGGTCAGCGAGGTGCGTCAGGATATCCGCATCGTCGCCAACGGCCTGCTCACCCAGCTTGAGCCGCTGAAACGCCTGATGCTGCCGGTCGACAACATGGGCGGCAAAACCGGCCGCGACCGGATTCGCCGCATCGAGGCCACGCTGCAGGCCGGCCAGGCAGTCATCATCTTCCCGGCCGGCGAGGTATCGCGCCTGCGCCCGAACGGGGTGCGCGACGGCAAGTGGCATCGCAGCTTCCTGCGCTTCGCCAGGCGTACCGGCAGCCCGATCCTCCCGGTGCATATCCAGGCCCGCAATTCGGCCCTCTTCTACTCGCTCTCCATGCTGCACAAATCGCTCGCTTCGCTGATGCTGGTGCGCGAGATGTTCCACCAGCAGGGCAACACCCTGCAGATGCGCATCGGCGAGCTGATCCCGGCCGCGGCCGTCGACATGCCGCAGCTGCGCGACAAGGAGCAGGTGCGCCTGTTCAGGCGTCACCTCTACCGCATCGGCCAGGGCAGAAAGGGGCTGTTCGCCACCGAGAAAGCGATTGCCCACCCGCAGCCGCGCCGCAGCGTGAAAGCGGCCCTGTCCGATGCGCTGCATCTGGGCAGTACGCGCGACAACAAGGATATCCATCTGGCCGATTACCACCCCGACTCGCCGCTGATCAAGGAGATCGGGCGCCTGCGCGAAGTCACCTTCCGTCAGGTGGGCGAAGGCACCGGATGCAGGCGCGATCTCGACGTCTACGACACCCGCTACCGCCATCTGGTGCTGTGGGATCATGAGGCACTGGAGCTGGTCGGCGCCTACCGGCTGGGCGAGAGCAACGCCATCATGGCCGCGCATGGTGTCGAGGGCTTCTACTCGCACAGCCTCTTCCCCTTCAGCGAAGCCTTCGCACCCTATCTGGAAAATGCGCTGGAGCTGGGGCGCAGTTTCGTACAGTCCCAGTACTGGGGCAGCCGGGCGCTGGATTATCTGTGGCAGGGGCTGGGAGCCTATCTGAAGCAGTATCCCGACACCCGCTACATGTTCGGCCCGGTCAGCATCAGCAATCGCTACCCGCAGGCGGCGCGCGACCTGCTGGTCTGGTTCTACGGTCACTATTTTCCCGCTCCGGCCGGACTGGTACGCCCGCATGATCCCTACACCCTGAGTCCCGAGAGCCTCGAACGCTGTCACGGGATGTTTACGGGAGATGATTACGAAGCCGATTTCGCCACCCTGAAAGGCAATCTCGCCCAGTATGGCTGCACGGTTCCGACACTGCTCAAGCAGTACAGTGAGCTGTGCGAGACGGGCGGCGTACAGTTTCTCGGCTTCAGTATCGACCCCGCCTTCGGTGATTGCCTCGATGCCTTCATCCTGGTCGATATCGAGCGGATCACGCCCAGGAAGCGCCAGCGCTACATCGGCTCCCGAACAGGGCCGGGCACTTGACCGCGGGCAGACCTGCCGTTGTCATAAGCCCCATGCCCGAACGCACCGAGTCCACCACCCCGCTCACCGTCACCGAACTGACCGCCCGCATCAAGCAACGGCTGGAACAGGCGTTCGCCCATACCGAAGTGACCGGCGAGGTATCGCGCCTGACCCGCCCCGCCTCGGGCCATCTCTACTTCACCATCAAGGATCGCCATGCCGCCATCTCGGCCGTGGTCTGGCGCTCCACCGCGGCCCGCCTGAAGACACAGCCTGAAGAGGGCGGCGAATACATCTTCAGCGGCCATGTCGGCGTCTATGAGCCGCGCGGCACCTACCAGCTGATCGTCACCCGCATCGAGGAGAGCGGTGCGGGACGCCTGGCGGCCGAATTCGAGCAGCGGAAACTGCTTTTTGCCGAACGCGGCTGGTTTGAGCCGGCCCGCAAACAGGCGATTCCGAAACTGCCTCAGCACATCGGCATCGTCACCTCGCCCACCGCCGCCGCATTCGAGGATGTCAAAAAGGTGCTGGCCACCCGTCCCGGCTGGCTCACCCTGACCCTCTCCCCCTGCCTCGTGCAGGGAGCCGAGGCTCCGGCCACCATTGCCGCGGCCATCAAGCGCCTGGCCGCCATGGAGAAGGCACCCGAGATCATTCTCGTCGTACGCGGTGGCGGCAGCATCGAGGATTTGTGGGGGTTTAACGATGAGGCGGTGGTCAAGGCGATCGTCGAATGCCCTGTTCCCGTCATCACCGGCATCGGGCACGAGATCGACGTGACCCTGGCCGACTTCGCCGCCGATGCCAGGGCGGCCACCCCGTCCAATGCCGCCGAGATGGCGGCCCCGTCGCGCGAGGAGCTTCGCCGTCACCTGCCGCGCCTGCCGCTGCTGCAGGGATTGATGCGCGAGCGCATGCAGCATGAACAGCGCAAGGTGACCACACAGGTGCAGGCCCTGCAGCATCGCTGGCAGCGCCTGCAGGACAACCGCCATCTGCATCTGGAGCGGAGCGGCCAGCACCTTGGCGAGGGCTTACGCCGGCAACTGCAACGGCAGCACCAGGGCTGGCAAGCCTTGCAGCGCCGCCTTACGCAGCAGGAGCCCGGCTACCAGCTGCGTCAGCGCCACCAGCAGGTCGGCCGCCTTATCCGCCGCCTGGAGGATAGCTCGCATCGCCTGACCAGCGGACGCCACCAACGCACCACCGCCGTCAACCAGCGACTGCATGCCGCCCTGCCGCGACAGCTGAGCGGCCGCCTGCGCATCATGCAGCCGCTCACGCAACGCCTGCACAGCACGGGCGAACGCCTGATACCCGTACAACGCCAGTCGCAGGCATCCACACAAAGCCGGCTGCTCAATGCCTCGATGCAGCAACTGGAGCGCCATCGCAGCCAGTGGCAACAGCTGCGTGCACGCCTGCAGGGCCTGAGCCCCGAACAGGTGCTGGAGCGCGGCTATACGCTGGCACGCGATGCGCAGGGCAACATCATCACCTCGGTCCGTGGTCTTCGCGCAGGGCAACGGCTGGATATCCGTTTCCACGACGGTCATGCCGACACCGAGATCAAACGAATCGAGACAGGAGAACAATCATGATGCGATGGCTTTCGGTTCCCCTGCTGCTCATGCTGGCTGCCCTGCCGGCTCAGGCGAAGGAATACCAGGTCGTACAGGGGGGTGTGGCCACGCTCGACCACGCTGCGGCCAGCCATGCCACACTCCGCTGCCTGGACCGGCAGTGGCCGGTACGTCGCATGAGCGATGGCAGCCTGCGCGGCTGGGTCGGCATCGACCTGAAAACGCGTCCGGGCACCTACCGCTGCCGCTGGCATTACGATGGCGGCAAAGAGAGTGTTTCCCTGCAGGTCACGAAAGGCGAGTTCCGCATTTCACGCATCCAGGTCAAACGCAAAATGGCCGTCTTCGACGCCCCGACCCTGAAACGCATCCGCCACGACCAGCAGGCGCTGAAACAGAGCTATCGGGCCCATGTGGACGCGACACCCGATATCGTCATGCATGCCATGCCGGTGGCGGGCATCATCTCCACCCCCTTCGGCGCCCAGCGCTATGTCAATGGCGAACCGCGCTCGCCGCACTCCGGCCTCGATATTGCAGCCCCCGAAGGCACGCCGATCACCGCGCCGCTGGCCGGCAAGGTTGTGCTGGCCTCGGCGATGTACCTGAACGGCAATACGGTGGTCATCGGGCACGGCGACGGCCTTGTTACCATCTATTGCCATATGGCCCATCTTGATGTGAAGCAGGGCGAATGGATCAAGGCGGGCGAACGCATCGGCGTGGTGGGCATGACCGGGCGCAGCACCGGGCCTCACCTGCACTGGGGCATCCGCTTCCACAACGCCCGTATCAATCCGGCGGCACTGCTGAAAGAGCAATGATTGCCCACTTTTTTCAAAGCCGATTTCTGCTATGCTCATCGGAGTCCGGCAGCATTTGCGCACGGACAACCTCAGAGGTGAGTTGAAGCGATGCCAGAAAGGGACCTGTTCGACATCTCCGGACCATTCTCCCACACCGAGATTTTCCTCGGTGAATACCCTTGCGACATCCCCTTTGGCGGCGGCGACATGGAGCAGGTCTCCGTCTCGCTGACCACCGATTCACCGCGCTCGAAAAACGATATTCCGGTCCTGCGCCTGCATGCCAGCCACCAGATGGATTTCCTGGCCTCCGAACAGACACCGGCCGGCCACGCCTCCAAACTGGTGGCCGACTGGCTGAACAGAAGCGGGCCGGATGAGAGTACCCGCTATGTTGTCGAGCTGTTTCTGTGGCAATGGCCGGGCATCCGCCAGACCGATGAAGGCAACTGGCGCCTGGTCGGACTGACCCGTCGCAGCGAACAGATTCGGAACGCACCGCTGATCAATATCGACGGTGAAAGCGTCAGCACGCCGGACGAAAGCGCCGTCGACCTGGAAGCCATTCTGGACAGTGGCAACCTGCAGGTGCAGAAACAGGGATTCTGCAACAAGGGCAAACCCTGTTACATTCTCGATGGTTGCCTGCTCTGCCCCTTCTTCCTGACCAATGTGCATTTCATTCCCACCTTGCAGAAACGCACCATTGAGTTGCAGAATAAGCGCCTGGAAGCTGTCGCGGGCAACAACTACCGGCTAGCCGAGGCTTGCCATGACATGTTGCAGAATATAGAAAAGATCATGGCCGCATTTGCCACGCAGCCTTCGCACGAGGGGGAAAAGACCGACAATGAGTGATATCGTCAAGGTTCTGGTCGTCGACGACGAAGATACCGTACAAAGTATTCTGGCCGCCTTTCTGCGCCGCTACCTGGATGACAAGGGTGTGAAAGGCGAGGTCAAGGCCTTGAGCGATCCCGTTCAGGGACTCTTCGAGCTGACCACCAACGGCGGTCAGTACTCCATTATCCTGCTGGATGTGCGCCTGCCGAAACTGACCGGCGATGAGATTTACAACAGCCTGCTGCACGTTAACCCGGATTTGCTGGAGCGCGTCATGTTCGTCACCGGCTACCCGGACGATCTCAAGGATCGCTTCCCGGACAAGGATCTCAACATCCTGCAGAAGCCATTCCGTTATCAGAACTTCACCGAGAAGCTCGACGTCATTCTGAAGCTGAAGTAGGCGCATTCACCGATGAATGCGGGACTGCGGGCCTGGGTCGCCAGCCACACCGAAACCCGATGGGCCATTGCCGTAGCTGTACTCTGTGCGGCTCTGGTTGGCGCCACCCTCTTCTGGCCCCAGTCTCCGGCCCAGCAGGCAGGGGATGACATGGAGACGGCTGTCCGCATGCCTGTGCAGACCCCGCCGCCGCAACCCCGACCGAAACCCGAACCCAAACCGGCAACGCAGCCAAAGCCTGCAACGGAAGCCGTTGTAGCGGTGAAACCGGGTGAGGCTTCGGCACCACTGCAGGCCAAACCCGAAAACGTCAAACCAGCCACGAAGAGCCCGACAAGCACAACTGTTCCCGCCCCTGCGGCAGCCACACGCGGCTACTTCGTACAGGTCGGCGCCTTCCGCGACAAAGCACACGCCGAGACGCTGAAAAAGCGCCTTACAAGCCATCACTGGCCGAGCCTGATCCAGCTCAAGAAAGGACATATGCACGCGGTCTGGGTGGGCGGTTATGCCAGCAAGGCCGAGGCAGAGAAAGCCAAAGCAAAGCTTGCCGCACAGGAGAAGCTTCCAGGCTTCATCACCTCACGATAATGGCATGCCCTCCCCCGGCAAGCCGCACCCCCGCATGCATCCGAAACTGAAACACGGCATGGTCGCAGCCGGCGATGCCGTCACGGCTGAAAATGGTGCCATGATCATCCGCGAAGGCGGCAATGCCGTCGATGCTGCCGTTGCGGCACTTGCCACCGCCTTTATCGCCGAGCCCGCCCTCACAGCCGCCGGCGGTGGCGGCTTCATGCTTATCCGGGACAACTCGGGGAGCAGCACCCTGTTCGACGGTTTTTCGCGCATGCCGACCATGCGCATCGATTCCATTGCCGATGCCGATTTCCATGCCGCGCCGGTCGATTTCGGCGATACGGTGCAGCAGTTTCATATCGGACGTGCCGCCGTGGCCACGCCCTCGCTGCCGGCCATGCTCTTTGCCGCCCACAAGCAACACGGACGCATGCCGATCCGCGAAGTGCTGGCACCGGCCATCGATGCCGCCCGCAACGGCGTCCGTCTGAACGGCATGCAGGCAGGACTGCTGCATCTGCTGCGTCCGATCCTGATGCGCGAGGAGGAGAGCCGGCGCCTGCATGCTGCTGATGGCGAGCTGCCGAACGAAAACGAACCCTTCCGCAACCCGGACCTTGCCGCCCTGCTCGAACTGCTGGCCATCGAAGGTATCGACGAGATGTACCATGGCGATGTGGCGCGGGCCATCGTCGCCGCCATCCAGCCGGGCGGCCTGCTTACCATGCAGGATCTTGCCGGCACGCAATATGCGGTTCGCAAACCACTCGCTGTCCCCCTGGCAAACGGCACGCTGCTGACCAATCCGCCCCCCTCTTCCGGCGGCTGCCTGATCGCCTTTGCTGCCCGCCTGCTGGATACCCTGCATGGCCACTACCCGAATCTGCCGTTTGAACTGCTGATGGCCGAAGCCCTGCGCGAAACCAGTTGCGCCCGCGGTCACGACTTCGACCGCAATGTGCATCGGACGGGCATGGCCGATGACTTCCTCCGTCCCGAACGCCTCAAAGAGAGTCTGGCCCATATTCGCGAGCGTCTGAAGGGGCATGGCCATCCCCCCGTTCACGAAGCGCACAGCCGCCTGGGCAGCACCACCCATATCAGTGTGCTCGACCGGGATGGCATGGCCGTCTCACTGACCAGCAGCAATGGCGAGGGCTCCGGTATCGTCGTGCCCGGCACCGGCCTGCACCTGAACAACATGCTGGGCGAGGCCGATATCAATCCGCTCGGCTTCCACCGTCTGCCCGGAGGCGCGGTCCTCTCGTCGATGATGGCGCCGGGCATCTTCGTGCAGGAGGGACGCCCGGCCCTGACGCTGGGCAGCGGCGGCTCCAACCGCCTGCGCGGTGCCATCCTGCAGGTGCTGATACGCCATCTCTGGCTGCAGGAACCCATTGAAGCGGCTGTGGCCGCCCCACGCATTCACAACGAAGCGGACAATCTGGATGCCGAACCCCATGCCCTGACCGATGAACTGCGCCACCATTTGGGCACGCTCGGCTGGCAACTGCGTGAATGGCAGCAATCCAGCATGTACTTCGGCGGCGTGCATGCGGTAGCCCTTGATGCGAAAGGAGCGGTGCAGGGAGCCGCCGACCCCCGTCGCACCGGCAGCGTGGCCCTGGCATGAAACGCTGCCTGATCGCCCTGGGTGGCAACCTTGGCCAGGTGGAGATGGCGTTCCGGGCCGCGCGCGCGGCTCTCGCAGCCCTGCCCGAAAGCCGGGTTATCGCCTCCTCCCTGCTGTACCGCACGCCACCGATCGGGCCGCCCGGACAGCCGGATTACCTCAATGCCGTACTCCTGCTTGAGACGCCTCTGCCTCCGGGCGAACTGCTGCAGACGCTGCACGCCATCGAGGCCCGGCATGGACGCGTCCGGCAGGAGCGCTGGGGAGCGCGCACGCTCGACCTCGACCTGCTCGCCTGTGAAGAGTTATGCAGCGACGTGCCGGAGCTGATGCTTCCCCACCCGGAGCTTGCCCGTCGCATGTTCGTGCTGCGCCCCCTATGCGATGTTGCACCCGAGTGGCATCATCCCCGACTGGGGAAAACGGCACGGCAACTGATGGATGCCCTGCTCGCATCGGGGGAGTCGCCGCTACCGGAGGGAGTGCCATGGTGAATGCACCGCTGGAGAAGTGTCATATCGCCGTCGAAGGGCCGATCGGCGTCGGCAAGACCACACTGGCCCGCAAGCTGGCCGACCGGCTCGGTTCGGCCACACTGTTCGAGGAGATCGACGACAACCCCTTCATCGAGCTCTTCTACCAGAACCCCTCCCGCCATGCCCTCGCCGTCCAGCTCTCCTTCCTCTTCTCGCGCCTGAAACAGTGGCAAAGCAGCCATCAGCAGAATCTCTTCACCTCAGGCCTTGTCAGCGATTACATCTTTGCCAAGGACCGCCTCTTCGCCACCGTCAACCTGAGCGATGAAGAGCTGGCCCTCTACGATCAGGTGGCGCGTCTGATCTCCATCGATGTGCCGCAGCCCGACCTGGTCATCTACCTGCAGTCGGATGCCGAGGTGATCATGCAGCGCATCCGGCGCCGCAACCGCGGCATGGAGCAGGGCCTGACCATGGAGTACCTGCGCGATGTGATCGCTGCCTACGACGAACTCTTCTTCCATTACCAGCAGACTCCGCTGTTGATCGTGCAGACCGACCGCCTCAATTTCGCCGACAGTGAAGATGATATCGATGCCCTGATCGAGCGCATCGGCCATATGCGTTCCAACACCGAGTTCTGGGCCGACTACTCCTGAGACAGGGCAACGCCCGCCCCCTTCACCCTTTTAGCATGCACCGGTGCTATGCTCCCTGAGGTAAGTGCTGATGCATTCAGGCATCTGCGCACTGGCCTTGGGCGGCGCCCTTCGGTCGTCACCGTACAGGATGACTCTCCTGCCATCTTGGGCGAGTGAAGGCGAAACTGCGTGTTGCCTTTGTGCCCCGATTGTCGGCAGAAAGTCATCCGGACCGGGGCCAGGCGGAGGCGCCTGCTGGCGGCAACCATTCAGGCACGGTAGGATATGCCGCACCTGAAGACGGTACCCGCCCTGGTGAATAAAACGGGACCGAAGCGGAAGGATGTGTATATGAACGAAACAAAACCGATCACTGCGGCGACGCTTGTGCGCGCCAAGCAGGATGGCCAGCAATCGGTCTGGCTCACTGCCTACGACACCCCGAGCGCCCGTATGGCCGAAATGGCCGGCGTTGATGTGCTGCTGGTCGGCGATTCGCTGGCCATGGTCGCCCTGGGCATGGAGTCGACCCTCCCCCTCACCCTCGAACAGATGATCCACCATTGTGCCGCCGTCGTACGCGGCAGGCAGCGCGCCTGGGTGGTCTGCGACATGCCGTTCGGCTCCTACCAGCAGTCTCCCGGACAGGCCTTCGCCTCCAGTGCCCGTATCCTGCAGGAGAGCGGCTGCGATGCGGTCAAGCTGGAGGGCGGCGTACACATGGCCGAAACGATCCGCTTCCTGAGCGATCGCGGCGTTGCCGTGGTCGCCCATATCGGGCTGACCCCGCAATCGGTAAAACGCTTCGGCAGCTACCGCAAACGCGGCCATGACGATGCCGAGGCGCGGGCCATTTTCGAGGATGCCAAGGCGGTCGCCGATGCCGGTGCCGTGGCCGTGGTGCTGGAATGCATCCCCGAAGAGCTGGCCGCCCAGATCACCGAGCACCTCGCCATCCCGACCATCGGCATCGGTGCCGGCGTCGATACCGATGGCCAGGTCCTGGTCTGGCACGATCTGCTGGGACTCTCCGAAAGCAATCCGCCCTTCGCCCCCGCCTACGCCAACCTGCGTGACCGGATCGGAGAGGCCATTGGCAACTGGGTCACGGATGTACGCAACAAGAAGGGCGAGGCATGAAGATCATCCGCGATGCAGATGAACTGCGCCTGCAACTGGCCGGCCTGCGCAACGAGCGCATTGCCCTGGTGCCGACCATGGGCTGCCTGCACGAAGGGCACCTGAGCCTGATCCGCAAGGCGAAACGCCTGGCCGACATCGTCGTCGTCAGTGTCTACGTCAATCCGCTGCAGTTCGGCCCCAACGAGGACTTTTCCAGCTACCCGCGCACCTTCAATGCCGATGCCGACCTCTGCCGCGAGCAGGGGGTCGATATCATCTTCCATCCGGAGAACCTCTACCCGCATGCCGGCCCGCAGGTGACCCTGAAGGTGAGCGGTCTGGATGAGGGATTGTGTGGCACAAACCGCCCCGGTCATTTCGACGGCATGGCTACGGTGGTCAATATCCTGTTCAACATCGTGCAGCCCGACCTTGCCATATTCGGCGAAAAGGACTGGCAGCAGCTGACGATTATCCGTCGCATGGCCTCCGATTTGCATATGCCGGTGGAGATCGTGGGCAGCGAAACGCTGCGCGAGGAGGACGGCCTGGCGATGAGCAGTCGTAACCGTTACCTCAATGCAGACGAGCGTCGTCAGGCCACGGCCCTGTTTGCCGCCCTGGAGGCGATGCATAAGCAGGCGGCCTCCGGCGAGCAGCAGGTAGCGGCCCTGCTGCAGACAGGGGCGACACTGCTGGATCAGCACGGGATCGTCCCCGAATACCTGGAGATTCGCCACGAAGATTCCCTGGCTCCCATCGACAGCCTCGATGAGGGCCCGGCGCGCGCCTTTGTCGCCGCCCGGGTGGGCCCGGCCCGCCTGATCGACAATCTGTCACTGAGTTAATGGAGAAACCATGCAACTGACCATGCTGAAATCGAAAGTTCATCGCGCCACGGTGACCCATGCCGAACTCGACTACGAGGGCTCCTGCGCCATCGACCAGACGCTGATGGAGGCGGCCGGAATCCTGCCTTTTGAGCAGCTGCACATTTACAACGTGGCCAACGGCGAACGCTTCACCACCTACGCCATCACCGCCCCGCGCGGCTCCGGCACCATCGGCGTCAACGGTGCAGCGGCCCACAAGGCCAGCCCCAATGATCTGCTGATCATCTGCACCTATGCCGAGCTGGATGAGGCCGAGGCGGCCCGCTTCCAGCCCACACTGGTCTATGTCGACGCTGACAACGCCATCACCCATACCAGCCACGGCCACCTGGCTGCCGCCTGAGCGGCAGACGGATGAAGCAGCTCATCCTGATCCGGCACGCCAAGTCGAGCTGGGCCGAGCCGGACCAGAAGGACTTCGAGCGGCCACTGAACACACGCGGCGAACACGATGCACCACGGATGGGCAGGGCGTTGGCTGAGCACGGCATCAGGCCGGATAAAATACTGGCCAGTCCCGCCCGGCGCGCCATCAGCACGGCCCGCATCCTTGCCCAAGAGAGCGGCTTCAAGGCGAAGCACATTGAAGAGATTCCTGCCATCTACGAGGCCTCACCCGATACGCTGCTGCAGCTGATCCGCCAGCAGCAGGATGATGCCGGAAGCATCGCCCTGGTGGGCCACAACCCGGGCCTGACCATGCTGGCCAACCGGCTTGGCGACCGCTTCATCGATAATATTCCTACCTGCGGCATGGTCGTACTGCAGGTGAATGGCCCATGGGCCGGCGTGGGCGGTGAAACCTTGCCCGTCAGTGATTTCCTTTATCCGAAAATGCTCAAATGAGCAGCCGGGCTTGCCGGGCTACTGGAGCGTATCCGGAAGCCAGGCAGCCACGATGGCAATCGCGGCCATCAGCATCCCCCACCAGACCAGACGTTCGCCCCGGCTGATCTGTTTCAACGTCCTCGCCGGCCGTCGTCTGCCACGCCCGTAAATCTCGGCGCCGTTGTGTCGTCCTTTGTCGTCTTTCGCCATCCTCACCTCCCCGGTATCGGATAACGAACAGATTATCCCCTAATTTTATAAGGTGAAATAGCCCGAATGAGCTATAGCATCGCCCCGATACTCGAAAGTTTTCCTTTTGTGGCCGAGGCCGATGCCCGCGTCCTGATCCTGGGATCGATGCCGGGAGTGGAATCGCTCAGGCAACAGCAATACTACGCCCACCCGCGCAACGCTTTCTGGCCGATCATGGCCGAGCTCTTCGGTTTCGATGCCAACCTCCCGTACGCGCAACGCCTGCAGGCCTTGCGTAGCAACCGGGTGGCCCTGTGGGATGTCGCCCACCGCTGTGTGCGCCCCGGCAGCCTGGACAGCGACATCGAGCATGCCAGTGTCGAGCCCAACGATTTCGAGGCCCTGCTGCAAAGCCATCCGGATATCAGAGACATCTGCTTCAACGGCCGCAAGGCCTGCGAGCTGTTCCGACGCCTGGTGGCACCAAAGCTGGAGAGCGTGCCCGAACGGCATCTGCTCCCCTCCACCAGCCCGGCCCATGCGGCCATGCGCTTTTCGGAGAAGCTTACGCAGTGGCGACTGATCCGGACCCTGGCGAGCAGGACTTGAAAATCGCGGGACCGGCCCCGATATAGAGCCGAAAGCAACAATGGGAGGTTTTTCACAATGAGCGATACCAAAGAGACACTCAGTTTCCAGACCGAGGTCAAACAGCTGCTGGATCTGATGATCCACTCGCTCTATTCCAACAAGGAGATTTTCCTGCGCGAGCTGATCTCCAATGCCTCGGATGCTGCCGACAAGCTGCGCTTCGAGGCATCGACCGATGACAGCCTCTTCGAGGGCGACTCGGACCTGCATGTGGCGATCAGCATCGATAAGGATGCAGGCACGATCACCATCCGCGACAACGGCATCGGCATGAGCCGTGAGGAGGTGATCGACAATATCGGTACCATCGCCCGCTCCGGCACCCGCAACTTCTTCGAGCAGCTCTCCGGCGATGCCGAGCAGGATGCTCATCTGATTGGCCAGTTTGGTGTCGGCTTCTACTCCGCCTATCTGGTGGCCGATGAGGTAACCCTGACCACCCGCCGGGCCGGACTTGAGGCTTCGCACGGCGTGCGCTGGCAGTCGAAGGGCGATGGTGAGTACACGCTGGAGACCCTCGACGTGCCCGCCCGCGGCACCGAGATCACCCTGCACCTGCGCGAAGGCATGGATGAGTTCCTGGAGGCGATCCGCCTGCGCACCATCATCCACAAGTACGCCGATCATATCCCCTTCCCGATCCGCATGATCAGTGAAGGCGAGGATGCCGGGCTTGAGACCGTCAACCAGGCCTCGGCCCTGTGGACCCGCCCCAAATCCGAACTGACGGATGAGGATTACGACACCTTCTACCAGCATGTCTCGCACGATTTCGAACCGCCGCTGGCGCGCATGCATCAGAAGCTGGAGGGCAAGTACGAATACTCCCTGCTCTTCTACCTGCCGCAAAAGGCCCCGTTCGACCTCTGGCAGAGCGAGAGCCGGCACGGGGTGAAACTCTACGTGAAGCGCGTCTTCATCATGGAGGCGAACGAGAAGCTGTTGCCGCGCTACCTGCGCTTCGTGCGCGGTGTCATGGACTCCAGCGACCTGCCGCTCAACGTCTCGCGCGAGATTCTGCAGCACAGCCCGGCCATGGAGGCGATGAAAAAGGGAGCAACCAAGCGAGTGCTTTCGTGGCTGGATGAGATCGCCAAAGAGGATAGCGACAAGTACGCCACCTTCTGGGACGAGTTCGGCACCTGCCTGAAAGAGGGCATCATCGATGACATGGCCAACCGCGACAAGATCGCTGCCCTGTTGCGCTTCGCCTCCACTGAGAGTGATACGCAAAGCGTCTCGCTGGCCGATTACATCGGACGCATGCAGGAGGGCCAGGATACGATCTACTTCATCACCGCCGACACCCTGGCCGCGGCCCAGCACAGCCCGCACCTGGAGGTCTTCCGCAAGAAGGGTATCGAGGTACTGCTGCTGCACGACCGTATCGATGAGTGGCTGGTCAGCCACCTGACCGAGTTCGACGGCAAAAAACTGCAGTCGATCGCCAAGGGCGAGCTCGATCTCTCCGGTATCGGCGAGGAGTCGGACGCGGAGAAGGCCGAGCAGGAGGAGCAGGCCAAGGCGGCGGAGCCCGCCGTCGAGAAGCTGAAGGAGGCACTGGGCGAACGGGTGAAGGATGTACGCATCACCAGCCGCCTGACCGAATCGCCGGCCTGCCTGATCTCGGATGCCTTCGACATCAGCAGCAACCTGGAACGAATCCTCAAGGAGGCGGGCCAGAATGTGCCGAACATGAAGCCGATCATGGAGATCAATCCCGAGCACGCCCTGATCCAGCGCCTGGCCAAGATGCGCAGCAAGGAGAAGATCGCCGACTTTGCCGGGATTCTCTTCGACCAGGCTGTGCTGGCGGAAGGTGCCCTGCCGGAGGACCCGGCCAGCTTCGTGCGTCGCATCAACGCACTGCTGGTACAATAAGCCCAAGGCGGCGACCTGCGACCCGATCAAGCAGTCGCCGCCTTTTTTATTGACCGGCAGGAGCGCATGCCGTTCAATCTCACCATGAAGCCAGAAACGCTGGAGCAGACACTGCACCATGAGATTCCGCTAAGCCGGGCGATGGAGTTATCAGTTATCGATGCTTCCGCATCTCAAGTGACCCTGCAGGCCCCGCTGGCCCCCAACATCAACCATAAAAGCACCGCCTTCGGCGGCAGCCTTTACTGCGTGGCCGTCCTGACCGGCTGGAGTCTGATCTGGACGCAACTGCAGCAGCGCGGTCTTGCCGCCCACATCGTCATCCAGCAGAGCGATACCGAATACCTGGCTCCGGTCACCGGCGCCATTCGGGCCACGTGCAGGCTTGCATCGGAAGCCGCATTTGAGCGGGCCCTGCGCCTGTTCGAACGGCGCGGCAAGGCCCGCATCGCACTGCAGATCGA
Organism: uncultured Zetaproteobacteria bacterium; assembly: GCA_964503475.1. Lineage (GTDB taxonomy): Bacteria > Pseudomonadota > Zetaproteobacteria > Mariprofundales > Mariprofundaceae > CAZCZU01. Next base: position 16,274 of record CAZCZU010000022.1, on the reverse strand, counting down.
AATCGCCGGTGCGCAGGGAACGGCCGTGCACATGAGCGGCAACTATGTCATTCATCACTAAAGGCTTCCGCCCTTTCCATTAACGTCGAACCCGTCTATTTTGTTCACTCAACTTGCGGACGGGAGGATTGCATCGCATGAACATGAATATCAATGGTATCGACCCGCAGATCGAGCAGGTCTTCGGCATCATTTTCAGTGTCTGGACGGGCCTGGCCGTTGTCGTACTGGTACTGCTCAAGGCATCGATCCTGTTCGTGCCGCAGAACCGCGCCTTCGTCATCGAGCGCTTCGGCAAATACCGCACCTCGCTGGTGGCGGGGCTCAACTTCATTGTCCCCTTCATCGACCGCATCGCCTACGACCGTTCCCTTAAAGAGCAGGCGATCGACGTGCCGAGCCAGGCCGCTATCACCAAGGACAACATCGGCCTGACGGTGGACGGCGTGCTCTACCTGAAGGTTCTCGATCCCTACAAGGCGAGCTACGGTGTGGAGGAGTATACCTTCGCCGTCACCCAGCTGGCCCAGACGACGATGCGCTCCGAGATCGGCAAAATGGATCTCGACAAAACCTTCGAGGAGCGCGATGCGCTCAATGTCGCCATCGTCAATTCGATCAACCAGGCGGCCGAGCCCTGGGGCGTGCAGGTGCTGCGCTACGAAATCAAGGATATCACCCCGCCGCGCAGCGTGCTGGAGGCGATGGAGCGGCAGATGAAGGCCGAGCGCGAGAAGCGTGCCGTCATCCTCGAATCGGAAGGCGAACGCCAGTCGGCCATCAACGTCGCCGAGGGCGAAAAGCAGGCCCAGGTACTGGCCGCCGAAGCGGACCGGGCCGAGCAGATTCTTAATGCCGAGGGTGAGGCACGTGCCATCGAGATGGTGGCCGAGGCCAAGGCCAAGGCGCTGCGCCTGGTCGGCGAATCCGCCATCACGGCCGAAGGCCAGAAGGCGGTGCAACTCGACCTCGCCACCCAGGCCATTGGTGCCAAGCAGGCCATCGCCAGGGAGTCGACCGTGGTGCTGATGGATAACGCCAACAGCGAGGCCGGCAATACGGTGGCCGAGGCGATTGCCATTGTCACCGCCATGAACAAGAGCGAAGCCTTCTCCGGCAAGGATGCGCCGGGAGCCTGATCGATGATCGCCTACCTCAACGCCCACCTGGCCACGTTCTGGTTCCTGCTCGGCTTTATCCTGCTGGCCATCGAGGTCCTCGCCTTCGGCATGGCCTCGGGTGTCCTGCTCTTCGCCGGCATCGGTGCCGTGCTGACCGGCGGCCTGATGAGCCTCGGCCTGCTGCCCGGCACCTGGCTGGCCGGCATCGGCGGCTTTGCCGTCTGCTCCTCGGCAAGTGCCGTGCTGCTTTGGAAGCCGTTCAAACGTATCCAGGATAACACCACCGTCTCACATACGCCGACCAGTGACCTGATTGGCCACACCTTCCGTCTTCAACAGCCCATCTCGCACGTCGCACCCGGCACCACCCGCTACTCCGGCATCGAATGGCGGGTGGAGCTTGACGATGCGGTCGCCGAAAAAGAGATCGCGATGGGAGAAAAGGTGGAGGTGGTATCGGTCGACGCCGGTATCTTCCGCGTGCGCCGCCACCATGCCGTAGCCGAGGGAGAATAAATTGCGACCATGGATCATCACCCTGGCACTGCTGATGCTTCTGCCGGGCACAGCCCTTGCGGGCAACGACTGGCTGAAAGAGGGCAGCAATCTGCTCGGCTCCTTCCTGCCAGCACAGCAACAGCCTTCCAGTCAGGAGATCAGCAACGCCTTCAAAGAGGCGCTCGATTCCGGCACCCGCAACGTCGTGCAGAAGCTCGGACGCGTCAACGGCTTCAACAACGATCGCGCCATTCACATCCCCCTGCCGCGTGAGCTGAACAAGGTGCGCAATGCACTGCGGAGCATCGGCCAGTCGGCCCTGCTCGATGATCTGGAGCTGAAACTGAACCGGGCCGCCGAAGCGACCACGCCGAAGGCGAAAGCGCTCTTCGTGCAGGCGATCCGGCAGATGACGTTTGCCGATGTCAAACGCATCTACAACGGCCCGGATGATGCAGCCACCCGCTATTTCGAGCAGAAGATGGGGCCGGGCCTGGCCCGCGAAATGCGGCCGATCGTCGACAAGGCACTGGCCCGGGTCGGCGCCGTACGCGCCTACGACCGGGTCATGGGTCGTTACCGCTCGCTCCCCTTCGTGCCGGATGTGAAAGCCCAACTGGACGACCATGTCGTCAAGCGCGGCATCCACGGCATCTTCTATTATCTGGCCAAAGAGGAGGCCGACATTCGCCACAACCCCGGGCGCTGGACCAGCCGGCTGCTCAAACGGGTGTTTGGCAGCCGCTGATTCCCGGCAAGGCCCGGTACGGGGCGATCGGCCGAATCAGGCTGCGCGTCTTCGGGTTTGTTCCGTCTGCAGAAGCCCGATCATGCGCAGGGCACGCGCCGACAGAATCTGGGTATGGTGATTCCCGCAGGCTGCCAGAGCCTGATGCACGCGCACCCTCAATTCGGAATCTCCGGAAAGGTCAAAGACAATATCGATTCCGTCGCTCAGGCGGATCAGCCGGTCGAAATCGACCAGAGCGATACCCCGGGCATCGGCGCGGTGCCGCCCGGCACCGCTCTTCATCGCAACAGCACAGACAATATTCGGGCCCTCATCACCACATCCGATGAGCCACTCAAGCAAAAGCTCGCCCTGATGCTCCAGACCTACGATGGCAATATTGGTATTCCGCATGTCGAAATCTCCTGTTTCTGATTGTTGCCCCTCATAGGCACAATTAAAACAGGGCTATATGACACGTTTGGGACACCCATGTGACACGGGATATCGCTTACGGCAGGAATCGTGCCGTTCACGCAACCGTTTGCTGCTTTCTGCCCTGCAGAAAGCGGATGATTTCAGTCGCATCCCCCGACAGAAGGCGGGTTTGATGATTGCCGCCCCTGGCAAGCGACAGGTGCAGATGCTCCTGCAGCTCCGCATCGCTGGTCAGGTCGAAAATAATATCGATACCATCGCTGAGGCGGACAAGGGACGCCAGATCGACGAGTGCGACCCCGCGCGCCTCGGCCCGGTGCCGCCCGGCACCACCCTTCATGGCAACGGCACAGACCAGATTCGGCCCCTGCTTTCCCTGGCTAATCAGCCATTCGAGCAGCAGCTCTCCCTGATGCTCAAGCCCGACAATCGCGATATTTTCATATTCCATACCTGCCCTCTCAAGAACGGAAATATCCAGTGCTAGAACAATGCCCACTCTTGCGATATGGTCAATCGCGCAAATGCGCTAAACAGCATGCGTGATTTCCAGCGCCCATCGGATGATACGCTCAGGCCATGGCCGGAATCGGATTGTCGGACATGATGCTCCAGATCACCTTGAGCACCTTGTCGGAAACCACTTCGGTATGATCGTTGCCGTCCGCAGCCAGCTTGGCCAGCAGGTCCACCTGCACCTGCGGATCGCCGGTCAGATTGAAAATGAAATCGATATCCACGTCGAAGCGGACCACATCGTCGATATCGAGCAGGGCAATGCCGCTCTGCTCGGCTTTTTCACGCCCGGAATTGGCTGCCTTCTCGACCGCACAGACGATATTCAGGCCGAGATCCGCACGCCGGATCAGCTGCTCAAGAAAGACTTCGCCGGCCCGACCCAGGCCGATAATGGCAATATTGGCAGTTCCCATTGTTCACCCCCGTCGCCGGCATGCCGGCAATAACCATGGGTTAACTATGGCTTTGCTTCGAATGGCGTGCAAGCCCGCCCACGGACTATGCCGAACGGTGCAATACCAGCTTCTGCCTGTATTCCTCGGGATCCTTGGTCTGGGTCATCGCGCCGCCGCGCGGGTAGAGGGCATCGTAAAGGCGTGAGGTCCAGAAGCGCAGCGCGCCGAGCCGGAGCAGGCCGGATAGTGCCTGTTTCTCCATATCGCTGAGGCTACGCAGCGATTCGTAACCATCCAGGAACGCCTGCATACGGGCCTGGTCATCGTCGCCCAGCAGCACCGCCTGTGCATTCAGCGAAATGGCGATATCCATCGCATAGGCTGCATCATGGGCATAATAGAAATCGATGATGCCGGAAACCTCATCGCCCTCGAACAGGATGTTGTCGACAAAAAGATCGCCGTGGATCACCCCCCTGGGCAGATTAGGCGCTTTGGCATGCATCTCGCGCTGGAAATTCATCTCGTCATAGAGGAGCAGGGCCGCCCCCTCGCCATACCGCTCCTGCACATCGGCCATCATGCCGTCGATCGTCTCCTCCAGCCATGCGATGCCGGTCGGATTGTCGCGATGCTGATTGAAGCCGGCTCCGGCCAGGTGCAACTGGGCCAGGGCCCGGCCGGAAGAGCGTAGCTGGGCCATGTTAAGCTCATCCAGGGTACGACCGGACAGGCATGAAACGATGCATCCCTGTTTGCTTTCCTCCCCGTTCTCCAGCTCGAAAAGCAGCGACTCGTCCCTGCGCACCATCACGTCGGGGCAGGAGAGCCCGTGGTGTGAAAGGTGCTTCATCAACCGCATGAAATAGGGCAGCTCCTCCGCATTCATGCGTTCGAAGATGGTCAGCACATAGCGCCCGGAATCGGTATCGATAAAGAAGTTGCTGTTCTCGATACCGGCGGCAATGCCTTCAAAGCCGTGCAATGCGCCCAGTGTATAATCGCCGAGAATACGCTCGATATCGGAATGGGAGAGTTCGGTGTAGACAGACATGGGCGAAGCATGCTGCGACCGACGAAAAAATGCCATGGCAAACTGGTTCCCACGCCATTTTGAAGCCATTTTTGCGGTGTACTTTACGCGAGTTGTTCCCTCCCCCCGCAACCGTTAGCCTGCGCTGCTTCGCGGAATCCCCGGTCGAGAGCGATCGGGGCATCCTTTTCGAATTCAAAGGCGGGTGCATGGACAACATCACGATACAGGGCGGCGTACCGCTGACCGGCACGATTGAGGCGAGCGGCGCCAAGAATGCAGCTCTGCCGTTGCTGGCTGCTGCCATCCTGGCCGATGGTCCCGTCGTCTATCACCGTATCCCGCATCTGCGCGACATCACCACCATGATGACCCTGCTCGCCTACCAGGGTGCCGAGGTGATGTACGACGACCAGCAGTGCCTGCACATCGACTCCCGCCCCGCCACCAAGCCGGAGGCGCCCTACGAACTGGTCAAGACCATGCGCGCTTCGGCCCTGGTACTGGGACCGCTGCTGACCCGTTTTGGCCATGCAAAAGTGAGCCTGCCGGGCGGTTGCGCCATCGGCGCACGCCCGATCGACCTGCACCTGAAAGGGCTGGAGGCGATGGGTGCCACGATCACCGTCTCGCACGGTGATGTCGAGGCAGTAGCCCCGAACGGCCTGCATGGCGCCACCATCTTCTTCGACCAGGTCACCGTCACCGGCACCGAAAACCTGATGATGGCGGCCGTACTGGCCAAAGGCGAAACGGTGCTGGAGAACGCGGCCTGCGAACCGGAGGTGGTCAACCTGGCCGAATCGCTGCGCGGGCTTGGCGCCGATATCGAGGGCGACGGCACCAATCGCATCGTCATCCGCGGTGTCGAATCGATCAGCGGCGGCAGCATCACCACCATCCCGGACCGCATCGAGACCGCCACCTATCTGGCGGCCGGCCTGATCACCGGCGGTGACGTCACCGTTACCGGTGCCGATTCGCAGGCGCTGGAGGCATTCCTGGCCTGCGTGCGCAAGGCGGGCGGCATTGTCGAAACCGGTGAGGAGTGGATTCGCTGCAAGGCCGACGGACGCCTGAAAGGTGTGAACATCCATACCAAACCGCATCCCGGTTTTCCGACCGATCTGCAGGCGCAGTTCATGGCCATGATGTGCCTGGCCGAGGGCTCCAGCCTGATCAGCGAGACCATTTTCGAGAACCGCTTCATGCACGTGCAGGAGCTGGTGCGCATGGGCGCCGACATTCAGCTCGACGGGCACACGGCCCTGGTACGCGGTGTCGCCAGGCTCTCGGGCGCACCGGTGATGGCCACCGATCTGCGTGCATCGGCCAGCCTGGTACTGGCAGGACTGGCGGCCGAAGGCACGACGACGATCTCGCGCGTTTACCACATCGATCGCGGCTACGAGCGCATCGAGGAGAAGCTGATGAAGCTCGGTGCCAATATCGAGCGCATCAGCGCCAGCGAAAATTTCCTGCCCGGAGCGGTTCAGAATGCCTGACAAGACCCTGACCATTGCCCTCTCCAAGGGGCGTATCCTGGAGCAGACCTTGCCGCTGCTGGCTGCAGCCGGCCTGACGCCGGTCGAGGATGTTACCACTACGCGCAAGCTGATGGTCGATGGCCCGGATGGTGTGCGCTTCCTGATCATCCGTGCTGCCGATGTCTGCACCTATGTCGAACAGGGTGCGGCCGACCTCGGCATTGCCGGACGCGACCTGCTGCTGGAGAGCCGTCCGCACGTTTTCGAGCCGCTCGATCTCCAGATCGGCAAATGCCGCCTCTGTGTCTGTGGCCCGAAAGCGCTGGTTGAGGCCGGCACCCCCGCACGCGGCAGCCGCATCCGGGTCGCCACCAAATACGATCACCTGGCCGAGCAGTACTACCTGACACAGGGGGTACAGGCCGAGATCATTCATCTCTATGGTTCGATGGAGCTGGCGCCGCTGGTCGGCATGGCCGAACGCATCGTTGACCTGGTCGAGACGGGCGGCACGCTCAGGGCCAATGGCCTGATCGAGGAGACGACGCTGTTTGATATCTCCAGTCGCCTGATCGTCAATCCGGCCAGCTTTGCCACCCGCAAGGCGCAAATCCAGCCTATAATCGATGGCCTGCGTCAGGCTGTCGAAGCGTGCAGTCAAGGATAGGGAGAGTAATATGAGTGGTATTCAGCGACTGAAGTCGACCCAAGCCGATTTTCGCCAGCAACTGGACGCATTGCTGTCGCGCGAGACCGATACCGGTGCCGATGTGCAGAACCTGGTCGCCGATATCCTCGCCGACGTGAAGGCTCGCGGCGATGCAGCCCTGTGCGAGTACACGGCCCGCTTCGACAACTGGGACTGCACGCCGGTCTCGCTGGAGATTTCGCGCGAGCGTATGGAGCTGGCCTGGAAATCGATCTCCGATACAGACCGGTCGGCCCTGGAACTGGCCGTGAAGCGCATTCGCGACTACCACGAGCACCAGAAGCAGGAAAACTGGGAGTACACCGACGATGTCGGTATGACGCTGGGCCAGCGCATCACGCCGCTCGACCGTGTCGGCCTCTATGTACCGGGCGGCAAGGCCGCCTACCCCTCCTCCGTTCTGATGAATGCCGTACCGGCACGCGTGGCCGGTGTCGAGGAGATCGTCATGGTCGTGCCCACCCCGGGTGGTGAAGTGAACGACCTGGTGCTGGCCGCAGCCTACATCTCGGGTGTGCAGCGCGGCTTTGCCGTCGGTGGCGCCCAGGCTGTCGCCGCCCTCGCCTACGGCACCGAGACCATTCCGGCCTGTGACAAAATCGTCGGGCCGGGCAACAAGTTCGTCGCCGCCGCCAAGCGCCAGGTTTTCGGCACCTGCGGCATCGACATGATCGCCGGCCCCTCCGAGATTGTCGTGGTGGCCGATGGCGGTCATCCCGAATGGATTGCAGCCGACTTCCTCTCCCAGGCGGAGCACGACGAGGCGGCACAAAGCATCTTCATCACCACCGATGCAGCACTGATCGATGCCGTCGATGCCGCCATCCAGAAACACCTGGAGACGCTGCCGCGCGCTGCGATCGCCCGCACGGCCGCCGAGACGCACGGCGCCCTGATCCTTGTCGAGGACTGGGGGCAGGCAGCCGACACGGTGAATATCATCGCGCCCGAGCATCTGGAGCTGGCACTCGAAGATCCGGACATGCTGCTGCCCTACATCAAGCATGCCGGCGCCATCTTCCTCGGCCACTTCGTACCGGAAGCACTGGGCGATTACCTGGCAGGCCCCAACCACGTGCTGCCGACCAACCGCACGGCCCGCTTCTCAAGCCCTCTGGGCGTCTACGACTTCCAGAAGAAGAGCAGCATCATCCGCGCCACCCGTGCCGCGGTTGAAGAGGTCGGTCCGCTGGCCGCCCATTTCGCCCACCGCGAAGGGCTGCAGGCGCATGCCCTGACGCTGGAACTGCGCCTGCAGGATGAGAAATAGACGGGAAGTGCATCCCGAGTCCCGGCTCAATGTGACGAGCTTGTCTTTACAAGGATATGAACAACCATGATTCGAAGCGATATTCGCGCCCTGTCCGCCTACCACGTGCCGGACAGCAGCGGCATGATCAAGCTGGATGCGATGGAAAATCCCTACCGCCTGCCGGCTGAACTGCGCCGCAAATGGGGCGCCTTTCTGGCCAAGACCGAGATCAACCGCTATCCCGATGCGGAGATGCTCGACCTGCGCACGAAGATCGCCGAACAGGAAGGGCTGGACCCGGCCCAGGTCCTGATCGGTAACGGATCGGACGAGATCATTCAGATGATCCTGATGGCTGCCGATCCCGGTGCCTGCGTCACCCCCGCCCCGACCTTCGTCATGTACGAGCTGATCTCGCGCTGGCTCAAGCGCCCGGTCTCGACCGTGCCGCTCTCGGCCAGCTTCGATATTGATGCCGACAAGTTCCTGCAGGTGTGTACGCACGAGAAAGCATCATTGATCTTCCTGGCCTGCCCGAACAACCCGACCGGCAACCTGTGGCCGGAGACGACCGTGCGCCAGATTGCCGAAAACTTCCGCGGCCTGGTGATTATCGACGAGGCCTATGCTCCGTTCGCCAATCGCACCCACACCGGCCTGATCGCCCCCAATGTGCTGGTACTGCGCACCTTTTCCAAGCTCGGCTGGGCCGGCCTGCGCCTGGGTTACCTGCTGGGCGATGCCAAGACCATCGCACACCTGAACAAGGTGCGCCTGCCCTACAACATCAATGCCCTCACCCAGGCCTCGGCCATGTTCCTGCTCGATCATGGCGAAGTCTTCGAGGAGCAGGCCAGGGCGATTCGCGAGGAGCGTGCCCGCATGGCCCGCGAGTTGAAGAAGATGGACGGTATCGAGGTATTCCCCTCCGATGCCAATTTCCTGCTCGCCCGCGTGCGCGATGCCAATGCCACCTTCGAGGCACTGAAGGAACGCAAGATCCTGATCAAGAACATGCACCCGCAGGGCGGCTTGCTCAGCCAGTGCATTCGCATCACGATTGGCAGTGAGAAAGAGAACGACGCGCTGCTTACAGCGATCAAGGAGTGCCTGTGAAAAGCCGCATCGCCAGCATCGAACGCAAAACCAAAGAGACCGACATTCGCCTCTCCGTCAACCTCGACGGCACCGGCAAGTCGGAACTGAACTCCAGCATCCCGTTTCTCGACCACATGCTGGAGCAGATCGCCCGCCACGGCCTTTTCGACCTGAGTGTCGATGCCAAGGGCGACCGCGAGATCGACGACCACCACACCGTCGAGGATATCGGCATTTGCCTGGGCGAGGCGATCCGCGATGCACTGGGCGACAAGGCCGGCATCGTGCGCTACGGCCACGCCTATGTACCGCTGGACGAGGCGCTCTCCCGCGTGGTGCTCGATCTCTCCGGACGTCCGGGTCTGGAGTATCACATCGCATTCCCGAAAGAGCGGGTGGGCGATTTTGAGGTGGACCTGTTCAAGGAGTTCTTCCAGGCCGTGGTCAACCACGGGCGCATCACCCTGCACATCGACAGCATCCGCGGCGCCAACAACCACCACATCATCGAGACGGTATTCAAGGCCTTCGGCCGTGCCCTGCGCATGGCCGTCGAGGCCGATCCCCGTCAATCAGGTGTTCCAAGTACTAAAGGAGCGCTCTGATTTAATGAACCGGCCTGCGCCATCCATGGCTCCGGCCTTGCATCGCTCCGCAAGCGCGCGAGCTTGCTACGCTTACGGGCTCGGCATGCTTGCCCGCCCCACCTCCTGTGGGGAGTGAGCGAGTTAACTGGAAGGATTTATGATCGTATTAACATCACTGAAAATCGAGTCAGGCCTGTAGCCGTATGAGCATTGCATTAATAGACTATGGAATGGGCAACCTGCACTCCGTCGCCAAGGCGCTGGAGAAGGTGGGCGGCCGCGTCGAGCTGGTCTCCGATCCGGAACGGCTTGCCGACTTCGATCGCATCGTACTGCCGGGTGTCGGCGCCTTCCGCGACTGTATCGACACCCTGAAGAAGAAAGAGCTGGATGGCGCCATCAAGGCCTTCACCGACAGCGGCAAGCCGTTCCTCGGTATCTGTCTCGGCATGCAGGTGTTGATGGATGTCTCCTACGAATTCGGCACCTATCAGGGCCTGGGGCTGATCCCGGGTGCTGTGCGCCCGTTCCCCGAAACGCATCCTGCGCGCGGCTTCAAGATTCCGCACATGGGCTGGAACGATATCGTGCTGCCGTCCGGGCAGGAGCCGCACCCGGTACTGGAAGCGCTGCATGGCCAGCAGGTCTATTTCGTCCACTCCTACTACTGCGCTCCGGAGCAGCCGGAACACATCCTGGCCGCCTGCTCCTACGGCGATTACCCGTTCGCCGCAGCGATCGGACGTGACAACATTGTCGGCGTGCAGTTCCACCCGGAGAAATCACAGCGCGTCGGCCTGAATCTGCTGGAGGCATTCCTGAAATGGCAGCCGTGAATCGGAACAATCCCTTTGAACTTATCCCCGCCATCGACCTGAAGGGCGGCCATTGCGTGCGCCTGAAGCAGGGCCGCATGGATGAGGCGACCGACTACGGCGATGATCCGGCCGCCATGGCCGAGCACTGGCAAAGCCTCGGTGCCACCCGCCTGCATGTCGTCGACCTCGATGGCGCCTTCGCCGGCAAGCCGGCCAACCAGGCAGCCATCAAGGGCATCTGTGAAAAGCTGACCATCCCGGTACAGCTGGGCGGCGGCCTGCGCGATCTCGCCATGATCGAGGGGATGCTGGGGCTGGGTATCCAGCGCGTCATCCTGGGCTCGGTGGCCGTCTCCAACCCGGCCCTGGTCAAGGAGGCCTGCCAGGCCTTCCCGGGCCGGATCTGTGTCGGCATCGATGCCAAGGGCGGTATGGTTGCCGTGCACGGCTGGGATGATGTCACCGACGTGGCGGCCGTCGACCTGGCCAAAAAGTTCGAGGATGACGGCGTTTCCGCCATCATCTACACCGACATCGCCCGCGACGGCATGCTCTCCGGCCCCAACATCGATGAAACGGCGAATCTCGCCCGGGCGGTATCGATCCCGGTCATCGTCTCCGGCGGCATCGCCTCCATGGACGATGTGCGCACCTGTGCGGCCCGTGCTCAGGACGGCATCTGCGGCGCCATCACCGGCCGCGCCATCTACGAGGGCACCATCGACTTCGCTGCCGCAATGAAGGAACTGGCCTGATGCTCTCCAAACGTATCATCCCCTGCCTGGACGTCGCCGAAGGGCGCGTCGTCAAGGGCGTGAAATTCGTCGACATCATCGATGCCGGCGACCCGGTCGAGGCGGCCATCAAATATGACGAGCAGGGGGCGGACGAACTCACCTTCCTCGACATCCGGGCCAGCCACGAGAATCGCGACACCCTCTACCACATGGTCACCGACGTAGCCGAGAACGTCTTCATGCCGCTCACCGTCGGTGGCGGTGTGAAGGCACTCAGCGACATCGAGAACCTGCTGCACGCCGGTGCCGACAAGGTCTCGATCAACACGGCGGCCATCTTCAACCCTGAGTTCGTGCGCGAAGCGGCCGAGCGTTTCGGCTCCTCGACCATTGTCGTAGCCGTCGATGCCAAGCGGGTCGAGGATCACTGGGAGTGTTTCACGCATGGCGGACGCAAGCCGACCGGCATCAATGCCGTGGAGTGGGCGCAGCGGATGGCCGATTACGGAGCCGGCGAGATTCTGTTGACCAGTATGGATGCCGACGGTACCAAGCAGGGCTACGACATCGCCCTCACCCGTGCCGTCAGCGAAGCGATCCCGGCCAACGTCATCGCCTCCGGTGGCGTCGGTACGCTGGAGCACCTGGCCGAAGGCCTGCGCGACGGCAAGGCCGATGCGGTACTCGCCGCCAGCATCTTCCACTTTGGTGAGTATACCATCCAGGAAGCGAAGCGTTATCTGGCCGGCTGCAATATCCCCGTCAGGCTGTAAGCTGCAGCCTCAATTCACGGCGTGAGCCGACAGGAGCAATGGCACTGAATGGAGTGGGCACAACATTTCGTTGAGCAGTACGGCTACTGGGCCGTCTTCATCTGGACCTTTATCGAAGGCGAGTCCGTCTTCATTGCGGCAGCAGCCCTCGCCGCTGCCGGCGTACTGGTCACATGGAAAGTCATCGTTGTCGCCGCCCTCGGTGCCTTTGCCGGCCACATGGTCTTCTTCGCCCTCGGACGCTGGCGCGGCATGGCCGTGATCAATGCCTTACCGTTTCTCAAACGTCACTATCCCAAGGCCAACCTGATTCTTGATCGCTATGCCCACTGGTCGGTCTTCATCTTCCAGTACCTCTACGGCACCCGCCTGGTGGCTGCCATCCTGTTCGGCTGTTCCAGTATCGAATTCTGGCGCTTTTTCCTGCTGCAGCTGGTCAACTGCATCACCTGGTCGATCATCATCTACAGCGTCGGCCACCTGCTCGGCATGGCCGGCATGGCCATCCTGCACCGCTTCGGTGCCATCGGCCTGATCGTCGTGGTGAGCATTGCCGCCATCGTCGGCCTTACCCTCTACTTCCGCTTCGGGCATCACCATGTGCGTCGCCATATCGGCCGCCACCGCGCAGACGACGACAGCCAGGCCGATTAGGGCCTGTTAACACTCATTTCGATGGCGCCGATACGGCCTTTTTTTCGGCCCTGCAAGGCATTGCGCGCGTGGCGTGCTCATTGCACACAAGCAAGCGATAACGCGGCAGGACGGAAAAATGGCCTATCCCTGAAGGACTGCGCCCCAAACCGGGCCACTCGGCGTTACTCAGGATTCATTTGGAGGCACCAAATTTCATCCCTCGCGCCTTGATTGGCCCGGTTTGGAGCAACAGCGACAACACCGAAATGAGTGTTAACAGGCCCTAGTCGCCCTTCTCTCCCCTCGTCTATGCTTGGGGTATGCATACGGACCGTATTCGCCCCGCCGCCGTCGCCGGCATGTTCTACCCCGCCGATTCCCGCGAACTGACGGAGATGGTCGACGGCATGCTGGCCCGGGCGACCGCAAAGCCTCCCTTCCCTCCCAAGGCAATCATGGTACCGCATGCCGGCTACATCTATTCCGGGCCGACCGCCGCCCTTGCCTATGCGGCACTGGATCGCGAACGCATCAAACGTGTCGTACTGCTGGGCCCGGCTCACCGCGTTCCGCTCCATGGCCTGGCCCTGCCCGATGCCGATGCCTTCGCCACCCCGCTCGGCACACTGCCGATCGATCGCACCGCGGCCGGCCTGGCAGCGGAACTGCCGCAGGTCTCGATCAACGCCGACACGCATGCCTGGGAGCACTCGCTGGAGGTGCAGCTGCCTTTCCTGCAGCGGGCCCTGGGTGATGTCAGTATCATTCCATTCGTCGTCGGCGAGGCCACGGCGGCCGAAGTCGCCGAGGTGATCGACACTCTCTGGGGTGGCGAGGAGACACTGATCGTCATCAGCTCCGATCTCTCCCACTTTCTCACCTATGAAGCGGCCATCGAAACCGACATGGCCACGGTGGAATCGATCCTCAAGCTCAGGATGCCGATCCGCCACAGCCAGGCCTGTGGCGCCACACCGCTTAATGGCCTGCTCTACCTGACCGGCAAGCGCGCCCTGCGGCCACAGCTGCTGGAGCTGTGCAATTCGGGCGACACGGCCGGCGACAGGGAGCGTGTCGTCGGCTACGCCTCCATACTGTTCGAGGAGCACGATGGATAAGGGCGAACTGCTCACCGGCCTGGCTCGCACCACCATCGCCGCCAGACTCGACGCAAGCCGGGCAAAGGCGCTTCCCGATGCCCCCTTCCTGCACGAAAAGGGCGCATGCTTCGTCACCCTGCACAAGCATGCTGCCCTGCGTGGCTGTATCGGTACGCTGGAGGCGCATCGTCCCCTCATCGAGGATGTACGTGCCAACGCCCTGGCCGCCGCCTTCCGCGACCCGCGCTTTCCGCCGCTTTCGTCTGAAGAGCTGGCCGGGATCGATATCGAGGTATCGCTGCTCACCCCCTCCAGGCCGCTGATCTTCGCCAGCGAGAAGGACGCTTTGATCCAGTTGCGTCCCGGCATCGACGGCGTCATTCTTGAATACGGTATCCACCGGGGCACCTTTCTGCCGCAGGTGTGGGAGCAGCTGCCCGATGCGTCCCTGTTCATGGCCCACCTGAAGCAGAAGGCGGGCCTCCCGGCCACATTCTGGGACAATGGCATCCGGCTCTCGGTCTACCAGGTGGAGAAGTTCAGTGAAGCAAGGGGAGAGGCGTAATGGAAAACGATACCAGCGTCGACACACACCACCCCGGCCGCTACTGGCACAAGCTGGAGGATGGCCGCATCCAGTGCGATGTCTGCCCGCGCGACTGCAAGCTGCACGATGACCAGCGCGGCCTCTGCTTCGTACGCAAGCGCGAGGGCGAACAGATTGTGCTCACCACCTACGGCCGCTCCTCCGGCTTCTGCATCGACCCGATCGAGAAGAAGCCGCTGAACCACTTCTATCCCGGCTCCAGCGTCTTCTCCTTCGGTACCGCCGGCTGCAACCTGGCCTGCAAATACTGCCAAAACTGGGATATCTCCAAATCGCGCGAATTCGATCGCCTGATGGACCAGGCCACCCCCGATGAGTTGGCCCGGACGGCTGCCGAGCACGGCTGCAAGAGTGTCGCCTTCACCTACAACGACCCGGTCATCTTCCTCGAATATGCCGTCGATGCCGCCAAAGCCTGCCACGAGCTTGGCCTGAAGACCGTGGCTGTCACGGCCGGCTATATCCATGAGGAACCCCGCAAGGAGTTCTTCGCCCACATGGATGCCGCCAATGTCGATCTCAAGGGCTTTTCGGATGACTTCTACCGCAAGCTCTGTGCCGGACAACTGCAGCCGGTGCTCGATACGCTGAAATACATCCGGCACGAAACGGACGTGTGGCTGGAGCTGACCACACTGCTGATCCCCGGCTACAACGATTCAGACGAGGACCTTACCGCCCAGTGCGACTGGGTCGCCAAAGAGCTCGGCCCGGATGTACCGCTGCATTTCACCGCCTTCCACCCGGACTGGAAGATGATGGATGTACCCCCCACCCCGCCTGCAACGCTCACAAAGGCGCGCGAGATCGCCATCAAGGCGGGGCTGCACTACGTCTACACCGGCAACGTGCACGACACCGAGGGCGGCACCACCTTCTGCCCCTCCTGCCACGAGGAGGTGATCGAACGCGACTGGTACGACATCCTGCAATACCGCGTCTCACCCGAAGGCGAATGCCTGCGCTGCGGCGGCAGCATTGCCGGTCACTTCGGCGAGTTCCGCGAGCCCTTCGGCGCCCGCCGCATCCCGGTCGTCATCCACCGCGACTAGGAGCACTTGATGAAACCACGCATCAGCATGATCACCCTCGGTGTCCGCGATCTGGCGGCATCGATCAAATTCTACGAGAAAGGACTCGGCTTCCCGCGCATGGAATCACCACCCTCGGTCGCCTTCTTCACCCTGAACGGCACCTGGCTCGGCCTCTACGGTCGCGAGGCCCTGGCCAAGGATGCGACCGTTTCACCCGAAGGCGAAGGCTTTGCCGGCT
Organism: uncultured Zetaproteobacteria bacterium; assembly: GCA_964503475.1. Lineage (GTDB taxonomy): Bacteria > Pseudomonadota > Zetaproteobacteria > Mariprofundales > Mariprofundaceae > CAZCZU01. The sequence goes on along the minus strand of CAZCZU010000022.1, from coordinate 464 downwards.
TTGCGCTGGCCCACAACGTCGAATCGGAAGCGGAAGTCGATGCCGTCATCGAGCAGGCTGTGGCGGCCGGTGCCGAACTGGTCAAACCTGCACAGAAGGTGTTCTGGGGCGGCTACTCCGGCTACTTCAAAGATCCGGATGGTCATCTCTGGGAAATTGCCCACAACCCGCTCTTCTGGGTTGGTCCTCGCGATGAAAATCTGTCCTGAGAGAACGTTTCAATCACACGTCGAGCTATAAAAAAGCTATGCACCACCGGTCAATCTTTAGGGAACGGGTTCTACCCAGATTTTACGGACACATCTAAAAAGAGGCATAGAATGCCGATAAGGAGTGTCCATGACCACACGGAGAAAATTCAGCGCAGAGTTCAAGCGTGAAGCCATAGCCCTTACCTATCACAATTCCGACAATTCCGGGGACACAATGAACTAGCCCGGCTTTAACGGACACCTAAAATGGGG
>CAZCZU010000021.1:0-43697 GCA_964503475.1 uncultured Zetaproteobacteria bacterium | reverse complement strand
TCATTTTGGTGTTGCCGCTGTTGCCCCAAACCCGGGCCACTCGGCGTTACTCAGGATTCATTTGGAGGCACCAAATTTCATCCCTCGCGCCTTGATTGGCCCGGTTTGGGGCGCAGCCCTTCAGGGATAGGCCATTTTTCCGTCCTGCCGCGTTATCGCTCGCTTTTGTGCAGTGAGTACGCCACGCGCGCAATGCCTTGCAGGGCCGAAAAAAAATGGCCGTATCGGCGCCATCGAAATGAGTGTTAAAGGCCCTAGGAAATAATAATGCATAACACCCCTCAACACGCAGCCGCCCTGCCTGATATGGCAACCATGCCTGCCGGAACACATTGCTGCCTCCTCTACCGGAGTTCGCGGGATCTGGCCGATATTGCCGTGCCGTTTGTTCGTGCTGCTCTGGCAAGGGGGGAGCTTTGCCTGTGGCTGGCTGCCGATGCCTTGCTTCCGGAGGCTCTTTCCGACCTGGGCGATTGCGCCGGAGCCGGCAATCTGGAGGTCGTGGATCGGGAACAGTGGCAGGCTGTTGCTCCTGGCCGGACAATGGCATATCTGCAGGAAAAATATGAAGGCGCCATGGCTGACGGGTATGGCGGCCTGACGGTACTGACCGACCGGGCGGGGATGGATTCCGTGACGTTGTCCGGCATGGCGCATGCCCCGTTCCTTTCTGTGATCGATCTCTTCCCGCTGGCAGGACTCGACGGCACAGCCCTGCTCGATCTCATTGGCTTGTATCCGCAGGCGTTTGCCTTGCGTGACGGTGCATGGCAGTCCCTGAAGGGGGGCGGTAGCGCAGGAGAGGCGGGGTACACAGAGGTCGAGCATGAGCGTATGAAGGCCGCACTGCGGGAGAACGAGGCCTTTCTGCGTGCCCTGCTCGATGCCATTCCGATTCCGGTGTTTTACAAGGATTGCGAGGGGCGCTATCTCGGCTTTAACCGCGCCTATGAAGATTTTTTCGGAGCGACGCGTGAACAGCTGGTGGGCAAGAGCGTGTTTGATATCAGTCCGCATGAACTGGCCGAAATCTATTTTGCCAAGGACAGGCAACTGTTCGAACAGGGGGGCGTGCAGCGCTACGAATCGCAGGTCAAGAACCGGCGCGGCGAGCTGCGCGATGTCATTTTCAACAAGGCCGTGTTTGCCCTGCATGAGGATGCCGGAATCGATGGCCTGATCGGTGCGATTCTTGATATTACCGATCGCAAACGGGCGGAAAGCGAGCGGGAGAAGATGCAGGCCGAGCTGCTGCAGTCCCAGAAAATGGAGTCGATCGGTCGCCTGGCCGGCGGTGTAGCCCACGATTTCAACAATATGCTCGGCGTGATTGTCGGTTATACCGAAATGGCGTTGAGTCGCCTGGATGAAGAGACACCGCTGGCGGAAGATCTGCGGGAAGTGTGCAAGGCAGCAGGACGCTCCGCCAACCTGATTCGCCAGCTGCTGGGGTTTGCGCGCAAGCAGACCGTGACGCCGACCGTACTCGATATCAATGAAACCGTTTCCGGCATGTTCAGGATGTTGCGTCGTATGATCGGTGAGGAGATCGAACTCAACTGGCTGCCGGGCAGCGGGGATTGCCGGGTCTGCATGGACCCCGGCCAGATCGATCAGATTCTGGTTAACCTGTGCGTCAATGCCAGTGATGCCATCGAGGGGGTCGGAGAGATCATCATCGAGGTCGAGGAGCGGCGGATCAGCGAGCGGAACCGGCTTGTCTACCCGGAGATCGACCCCGGCGACTATATCCTGCTTTCGGTCAGCGATAACGGCCACGGCATGGATCGCGAGACGGCCCGCAAGGCATTCGATCCCTTCTTCACCACCAAGGCGGTGGGCAAGGGCAGTGGCCTGGGCCTTTCGACGGTATACGGTATTGTGCGTCAGAATGGCGGGTACATCGACCTCCACAGCGAGCCCGGCTTGGGTACGACATTCACAATCTATCTGCCGCGGCATGCGGGGCAGGCTAAGCCTGCATCCGATGCGTCTGCGGCAAGTGAGCCGGAGACTGGAAACGAGACAATCCTCCTGGTTGAAGACGAGCAGAATCTGCTAGAGGTGACCCGCCAGATGCTGGAGGGCTGCGGTTACCGGGTCATGACGGCAGCCACGCCCGAGGAGGGGCTGCGAGTGGGGCGTGAGCATGTGGATGCGATCGATCTGTTGCTGACCGATGTGATTATGCCCGGCATGAGTGGGCCTGATCTGGTTCGGGCCCTGTCAGGGCTGAAGCCGTCGCTGCGGCATATGTTTATCTCCGGCTATTCGGACAATGCCATTGCCGACCGAAGCCTGCTGGACGAAGGGACGGCGTTTCTCCAGAAACCGTTCTCGAGGAAGGAGCTGGCGGAGAAGGTACGTCGCGTGCTCGACCAGGATGGGTGATGTCGGTGGCGGAGGCGCGGTGACGGATCGCATCCGTCACCGCCCTGTTGCCGGGTGGATCAGGATTTTTTGACGAACTGGGTCAGGATAACGATCTGCTGACCGTCGACGCGCCCCTCGATCTGATCGGCATTGTCGTGGACGAGGCGGATGTTGCGTACGGCGGTACCGCGCTTGGCGGTCAGGCTACTGCCCTTCACGTCGAGATCCTTGATCAGGGTGACGGTGTCGCCCGCTTCCAGAACCGCGCCATTGCTGTCGCGGTGGATGACGGCGTTGGCCGCTGCAGCCTCTTCGGCCTGGGCCCAGGCCAGGGTCTCCTCATCGAGGTAGAGCATGTCGAGCAGGTCCTGCGGCCACCCTTCGCCACGCAGACGGCTGAGCATGCGCCAGGCCATGACCTGGACGGCTGGCACCTGGCTCCACATGCTGTCGTTCAGGCAACGCCAGTGGTTCGGATCCACCTTGTCCGGGTTCTCGATCTGTTCGCGGCAGGTGGCGCAGATCAGAACGCTCTGGTCGGCACTGCCGTCGGATGTCGGCGGGATTTCGTAAACACCGAGGTTGTCGGTGGCACTGCACAGCTCGCATTTGGACTCGCTGCGGGTGAAAAGTTCCTGTTCTGTACTCATGTCGGTTTCCTGTGGTTCGCCCGTTCGGAACCGCTTCGGTGCATTGCGTGGCAAGAGGGAAGGGCCCGGTCGGGCAGGGCAATGATTGCCCGGAGATTTTGTCGGCGATACTTGAACTGGCCGGCGTCCAAGTCAAGCCGCCCAGGCACTGAACCGCTTGTTAAGCCACCGCCTCGATGCAGTAGGCGCATTTGCGCCCGTCGATGCGCAGCTCGACAATTTCACCGGCCTTGCGGCCGATAAGGGTGGCTCCGAGTGGCGATTTCGGGGTGACAACGGTGATGCTGTATGTTTCGTACGCCACTTTCAGGCCGCCGGCTTCGGGGGCCAGCCACAGGTAACGCGCGTTGTCCGCCTCGTCCACCACCCGCAGCAGCGTGTTCAGGCCGATCGCATCCGCGGCAGGGGGCAGTTTGAGGCGGGAAAAGTAACCCAGGTTCCGTTCGATCTCCAGCAGCCGCAGTCCCTGGCCCTGCGCAAGGTAAGAGGCCTCCAGGCCCATGGTTTCGTACTTGCTGGAGCCCAGTGCGTCGGGATGCGTGGCCGTATCGCGCGCGATCGCCACGGCCTGCTCGGCCGCTTTCAGGTCTTCGCGCAACTGCCCGATGATCCGTGCCAGGATCGCCGCCTTATCCGGGGAAGAGAGGCTTTGCCTGTCAGGCGCTGATGGGGTCAGGTCTTGTTTGGCGCATCGGTGCGCGAAGCTTTCTCGTCATGGCCGGAGACACCGAAGCGGCGGGCAAGCTCGGCCAGCACATCGTCCGTCGAGAGGCCGTAGTGAGCCAGCATCACCATCGAGTGGAACCAGAGGTCGGCCGTCTCGTAGATGATCTCGGCCTTGTCGTGGTTTTTGGCGGCAATGATCGCTTCCACTGCTTCCTCGCCGATCTTCTCCAGCATCTTGTCGGGTTTGGCATAGAGCGAGGCGACATAAGAGGCATCGGCATCCTGACCCTTGCGCTCTTCAAGGATGGCGGCCAGTTGCTGCAGGATATCGTTGGAACTGCTCATGCCATCGGCTCCTCGATCGTGATCCACGCCCCATTGACCTGCTGGCGGTAGAAACAGGATGCGCGGTTGGTGTGGCAGGCGGGGCCGGTCTGCTCGATCGTGAGCAGCAGCGTATCGCCGTCACAGTCGAGGTAGATGTCGACAATCTTCTGCACGTGTCCGGAGGATTCGCCCTTCTGCCACTGCTTTTGGCGCGAGCGGGAGTAGTAGTGGGCAAAGCCGGTGGCAAGCGTCGCCCGCACCGCCTCTTCGTTCATCCACGCCATCATCAGCACGCGGCCCGTGGTTGCATCCTGGGCGATGGCGGGCACCAGGCCCGCCTCGTTGAACTTGATGGCATCGATCAGGCTCATACCTCTCCTCTCTCTCCACAGGACGTGGGGCGGGTGCATGGATGTGTGCCCGTGAGCGCAGTAAGACCGCGCTCTTGCGTAGCGTGAATGGCGAAAGGCAGGAGGCCGGTAGCCATATCAAACAAGCTTCGCGAGTGCCCGGGCAGCCGCTTCGATGGTGGCTTCCACATCCGCATCGCTGTGGGCCGCACTCATGAAGGCAGCCTCGTACTGCGACGGGGCGAGGTAGACACCCTCGTCGAGCATGGCGTTGAAGAACTTGCCGAAGAAGGCGAGGTCGCAGTGGTTGCTGACATCGGCGTGGTTGTTGATCGCATCCTGATCGGTGAAAAAGACAGTGAACATCGCTCCCACCTGATTGGCGACGGCCGGCACACCGGCTGCCTTGCAGCCTGCCAGCATGCCTTCGACCAGACGGGTGGTCTTGCGCTCCAGCTCCTCATAGAAGCCGGGGGTGCGCAGACGGGAGAGGGTCTCAAGGCCTGCACGCATGGCCAGCGGGTTGCCGGAGAGCGTACCGGCCTGATAGACCGGGCCGTCCGGGCTGATCTTGCGCATGATCTCCTCGCGGCCGCCATAGGCGCCGACCGGCAGGCCACCGCCGATGATCTTGCCCAGGCAGGTGAGGTCCGGGGTGATGCCGAAGCGCTCCTGGGCGCCGCCGGCAGCGACACGGAAGCCGCACATCACCTCGTCGAAAATCAGCAGGGCGCCCTCGGCATCGCAGATGTCGCGCAGCTGCTGCAGGAAACCGTTGGAGTAGAGGTCCATGACGCCGGTGTTGCCCGGTACCGGCTCGACGATGATGCAGGCGATCTCGTCCTTGTTCTCGGCGAACAGCCTCTTCACCGCTTCGATATCGTTGAACGGGGCGGTCAGGGTCAGCTTGGCGTAGTCGGCCGGGACACCGGCGGAGTCGGGCTCGCCGAAGGTGGCTGCACCGCTGCCCGCCTTGACCAGGAAGCCGTCGGCATGGCCATGGTAGCCGCCGTCGAACTTGATGAACTTGTCACGGCCGGTGAAGCCGCGTGCCAGACGCAGGGCGCTCATGGTCGCTTCGGTACCGGAGTTGACGAAGCGCACGACCTCGATCGAGGGCACCATGTCGATCACCAGTCTGGCCAGGTCGATCTCCAGTTCGCAGGGGGCGCCGAAACTCATGCCGAGCGCGGCCGTCTCCTGCACGCCTTTCACCACATCCGGATGGGCGTGGCCGAGGATCATCGGCCCCCAGGAACCGACGTAGTCGATATACTCATTGCCATCCACATCCTGGATACGCGAGCCGGCCGCCCTGGCAATAAAGCGCGGCGTGCCGCCGACCGATTTGAAAGCGCGCACCGGCGAATTGACGCCGCCGGGCAGCAGTGCTTTGGCCGCATTGAAATCAGTGGTCGATTGCTGTGTGGATGACATATGGCTCCCTTTCCCCGAATCAGTTCGTCGTATTCCCTGTTAAGGAAGGCGCAACCCTAATCAGCATCGAAAGCGATGTCGAAGGTGGGGCCCCGGCCCTGCCGGAACGGCATCGTTGGCGGACACGGTAGCCCTGTTGCACGATCATGGCTTCTGCCGATTCCATTCTGCGCCGCGCTATTTCCGTCCTGCAACGGGTCGATATGGGTGAAAATAGCGCAAATGAGCTATTTTACCTTGCCGGTAATGCTCTATGCTGACCTCTTTCCAGTCATCAGAAGGGGAGCGTAAAGCAGATCATGAAGCCTTGGAAAATTCTCGCGGTGGATGATGAATCGATGATTCTTGCGGTCCATCGGGCCTATCTTGAACGGATGGGGCACGAGGTAGTGGCCTGTGCGGACAGTCGCGATGCCCTGTCGGTCTATCAGCGCCATCAAGGGCAGTTCGATATGTTGCTTACCGATTACCGCATGCCGCATGTGAACGGCGTGCAGCTGACCCAGATGCTGCGACTGTTCGATGAGAAGCTGCCGGTTTTGATGATCACCGGTTTCAAGGAGGAGATCAATGCGGCCGACCTGCTGGCCTATCAGATTACCTGCCTATCCAAGCCGGTGCGATACGAAGAGCTTTGTCTCGAGCTGGAGCAACTCCAGGAGCGTATCGCCTCTGTTTCAAGAGACATCGGTTCTTAATGCATAAGCCTTTGATGGAATGGATGCCGCTCGGGTAAGGGATAGCCGGATTTGCCATTATTCCGGCGCCGGCATGCATAAAAGATTTCGGCCCCATCGATACCGAAACCAGCGAACTGCCGCAGCAGGCGAGATGGTTCTATAGCGCAAACGGGCTATTTTCGTGGTCTCTTATGTCGTCTACTTTCCCGAACTGGACAGGAGTCCTGCGGAGGAAGTGATGGCACCCTGGAAGATTTTGCTGGCCGATGATGAGCCGGAACTGCTGAAGATTTACCGCTTCGTACTCGAAGGTATGGGCCATTCGGTGGAGGCCTGCGCCAACGGCGAGCAGGCACTGGAGCGTTTTCACAAGGCCGACGGCGATTTTGACATGCTGCTGACCGATTATCGCATGCCGGCACTGACCGGTCTGGAGCTGGCCCAGATCCTGCGCCTTTTCAACCCCTCGCTTCCGGTGATGATTATCAGCGGCATGTGCGGCGATATGCGCGATGCCGCGATCGCAGCATCCGGGAACATCATCTGCCTGCCCAAGCCGTTACGCTACGGTGAACTGGAAGGGCATATCCGGTCGCTGCAGCAGGTTACTCAGGGCCAGTAGGTGACTTTGGCAGTGCAGGTTTCGCCGATGACGATGCGCGAGACATGCAGTCTGTCGTCATCCAGTCGTTTGCTCATCCGCTCGTAAAGGACACGCGCCACATTTTCGCTGCTCGGATTGATGGTGTCGAACGGCGGTACATCGTTCAGATTGTAGTGGTCCCAGTCGGCCAGCGCGGCTTTCAGTTCCCGCTTCATGATCTTGTAGTCGACAGCCAGCCCCAGTTCGTCCAGTTCGCCGCACTCGACATAGAGCTCCACATGCCAGTTATGGCCGTGCAGGCGGGCACAATCGCCCGGGTAGCCGCGCAACTGGTGGGCGGCGGCAAAATCGGTTTTGATCATCAGTTCGTAACGGGACATCGGTCTGGCCTTGGTTCTCTTTTTATATGCTCAATTCTGGCAGGTCATGTCGGGCCTCTGCAAGAAAGCACCGCCTTGATGTGAAGCGCTGTGGCTTCAGTTGCCTGCTGCGGGGGAGAGGAACAGGCCCGACACCGGTCTGCCTTCGCCCACCAGGATGTTGAAGGTGCGGGCTGCCGCCCGCGAGTCCATGCACTCGAAACCGATACCGTGCTCGCTCAGGCTCTCCAGCACCGCGGCATCGGGAAAGGCGGTCAGGCGGCCGGTGCCGATCACCAGCACCTCCGGCGGTTCGTCCAGGATGCATGCCAGGTGCCCGGAGTTCAGTTCACGCAGCCGTTCGGGGCCCCACGGGGCGATGATCCGACCACGGTGAATGCAGAGACCTTCGCGATAGCGGGTTTCGCCGACCTGCAGATAGTCGTCGCCATAGCCGCGTACCAGTGGCGTATCGCCGACGATCTCGGGCGAGACGTCGGCGCGGAAGGTGCCGCCGCCGAGGCTCAGGGGCGGGCCTCCATTTCCTTGATCTCCTCTTCCGATGGCTGGAAGCGGCCGGCCAGCGACAGCATGATCGGGCTTGCGATATAGATCGATGAGTAGGTACCGACCAGGATGCCGACCATCAATGCGAAGGCGAAGTCGTGGATCACCTCACCGCCCAGCAGGAAGAGGGCAATGACCACCAGCAGGGTGGTGAATGAGGTCATCAGCGTGCGGGCCAGCGTCTGGTTGATCGAGGCGTTGCAGACAAAGGCCTCGTCGTCCGGTTTCTTCTTCTTGCGGTTGGCAGCCAGGTTTTCGCGGATACGGTCGAAGACGACGATGGTGTCGTTCAGCGAGTAGCCGATCACGGTCAGGATGGCAGCCACCACCGGCAGGGTGAACTCCTTGCCGGTCAGCGCAAAGATGCCGACGACGATGGTGATGTCGTGCAGCAGGGCGGAATCGGCACCGATGGCAAAGCGCAGCTCGAAGCGGAAGGTGACGTAGATCAGGATGGCCAGCATGGCGATCAGCACGGCGTAGATACCGGCGCGGGTCAGCTCCTCTCCCACCTGCGGGCCGACATACTCGACACGGCGCATCTCGACGGCATCGGCGCCGAAGGCGGCGGAGAGGCCGTCAAGTACGGCAGTGCTGATGGTGGCGGACTCCTCACCCTCCTTGTTCTGCACCCGGATCAGGATTTCGTTCGGCGCACCGAACTCCTGGATCACGGCCTGCTCATAGCCCTTCGGGGCAAGGGCCTTGCGGACATCGGCAACGGCCGGGGCCTTGTCGAACTTCACCTCCACCAGCGTGCCGCCGGTAAAGTCGATGCCGAAGTTCAGCCCGCGCGTGGCCAGAAGCCCCAGCGAGATGAGGATCATCAGGGTCGAGGCGATCAGGGCGATCTTGCGCTTGCCCAGGAAGTCGATGTTGATATCGGGACGGATCAGCTGCATTACCTAGCTCCTCAGATGCTCAGTTTTTCGATCTTGCCGCGCTTCTCGGTGCCGAGCGCGACGATGGCACGGGTCACCATGATGGCGGTGAACATCGAGGCCAGAATGCCGACGGAAAGGGTGACGGCGAAGCCCTTGACCGGACCGGAACCGAACTGGAACAGCACGATGGCGGCGATCAGGGTGGTGATGTTGGCGTCGACGATGGTCGAGAGCGCCTTGTCGTAACCGCCGTCGATGGCGGCCAGCGGCGTCTTGCCCATGTGCAGCTCCTCGCGAATACGCTCGAAGATCAGCACGTTGGCGTCCACGGCCATGCCGATGGTCAGCACGATGCCGGCGATACCCGGCAGGGTCAGCGTGGCGCCGATCATGCTCATGGCGGCGACGATCAGCAGCATGTTGAAGATCAGGGCTACGTTGGCGATCAGGCCGAACATGCGGTAGTACACGGCCATGAAGACCAGTACCAGGATGCAGCCGATGATGATCGAGTTCATGCCCTGGTCGATGGAGTCCTGACCGAGGCTGGGGCCGATCGAGCGCTCCTCGACCACCTTGACCGGGGCGGGCAGGGCACCGGCACGCAGCACGATGGCCAGGTCATGCGCCTCGTTCGGGGTGAAGCCGCCGGTGATCTGGGCCGAGCCGCCGGCAATGCGCTCGCGAATGACCGGCGCCGACTGTACCGTGCCCTCGAGGATGATGGCAAAACGCTCGCCGACATGGGCCTGGGTCAGCTTGTCGAACTTGCGCGCGCCGTTGCTGTTGAACTTCAGGGTGACGGCATATTCGTTGAAGCGCGAATCGATGGAGACGCGCGCATCGGCAACCTCGGAACCGGAGAGCTCGGTACGTTTCTTCAGCAGGTAGGGCTGGCGGAAGCTCTTGCCGCCGCGCGTCTCTTCGGCGCCGTACATGATGATGTCGCCCGGCGGAATCTGGCCGGCCAGTGCCTTGTCGAGGTCGCCCTTCTCGTCCACCAGCTTGAACTCCAGCTGGGCGGTACGGCCGATCAGGCTCTTGGCGTGGGCGGAATCCTCATAGCCGGGAATCTGCACCAGAATGCGGCGCTCGCCCTGCTTGACGATCACCGGCTCCGTGGTGCCCAGTGCGTCGATACGGTTGCGGACCACCTCGATGGCCTGGTCGACGGCGAAGTCCTTGATCTCTTTCGCCTCGGTCTCGGTCACGGCCAGCGTGAATGCCTCACCCTTGGCGGTGATGTTGTAGTTCGGGAAGCTCTCCTTGAACAGCTTCTCGGCCGCCTGGCTGTCCGAGGCGTTGCGCAGCACGATGTGCATTTCGGTGCCCTTGGCATCGAGGCTGCGGTAGAGAATGCGATTCTCGCGCAGGACACGGCGGGCCGTGTCGATGTTCTCCTCGACACTGCGCTCCACCGCCTTGTCGACATCCACATCCAGCACCAGATGAATGCCGCCCTTCAGGTCGAGGCCGAGATTCATCGGCTTGCTCATCGAGCCCGGCCACCAGGTGGGGACGCTCGTGAGGTTCGGTACGGTGCCCATGACGGCGGCCACGAGCACGACCAGAATGAGCCAGAGTTTCCAGCGCGGATATGAATGCATGTCGGTTGTCCTTGTCGTTGGGTTGTTGTCGGTTTATTCGGCCAGGCCGGCGATGGTGTCGCGCTTCACCTGTACGCGCACGTTGTCGGCGATCTCGACTTTGACCAGGTTATCCTTGATGTCGGTGACGGTGCCGATGATGCCGCCGCTGGTGACGACCTTGTCGCCCTTCTTGATCGCCTCGATCATGTTACGGTGCTCTTTGACGCGCTTCTGCTGCGGGCGGATCAGCAGGAACCAGAAGATCACCATGATCAGGATCAGCGGTACCAGCTGGGCGAAGCCACTCTGGGCATCGCCGCCTGCGGCCCAGGCGTTGGCGGTCGTGGCCATGAGAATGGCTGCGGCCGAAATAAAGGTACGGATAATGGACATTGTCTAAGCTCCTGATTTATCGACGGCTTGTTTGCCGCCGTTACGGTATCTGTTCAAAAAACTGTCACGGAACGCCGGCCAGTTTCCCTCCTCGATGGCATGCCTGGCACGGCGCATGAGGGCGCTATAGTAGTGAAGATTGTGCAAGGTATTCAACCGTGAGGATAAAATCTCCTTCGCCATGTACAGATGGCGCAGGTAGGCGCGCGAAAAATGGCGGCAGGTGTAGCAGTCGCAATCCTCCATGATCGGCCGTTCGTCGAGCTGGTGGATGGCGTTCTTGATATTCAGTTTGCCGTCGTCGGTGAAGAGGGTGCCGTTGCGGGCGTTGCGGGTCGGCATGACGCAGTCGAACATGTCGATGCCGCGATCAATGCCCTCGATCAGGTCGTCCGGCGTGCCCACGCCCATCACGTAGTGCGGCTTTTCCGCCGGCAGGTGAGGGGCCAGCGCATCGAGCATGGCCATCATCTCCTCTTTCGGCTCGCCAACCGAAAGCCCGCCGATGGCAATGCCCTCGAAATCGATCTCCGACACCGCTTTCAGGCTCTCCAGGCGCAGCTCCGGATACATGCCGCCCTGGACAATGCCGAACAGCGCCTGCGTATCGTTCACCGGCAGGTGTTCGCGACACTCCACGGCCCAGCGCATCGACATCTGCATCGAATCGCGTGCCTCTTTCTCGGTGGCCGGGTAGGGGGTGCACTCGTCAAAAGCCATGACGATGTCGCTGCCGAGCTTGCGCTGCACCTCCATGCTCTCCTTCGGCCCCAGGAACCATTCGGCCCCGTCGATATGCGAACGGAAACGCACGCCGTGCTCCTCGATCTTGCGCAGCGCACCCAGCGACCAGACCTGGAAGCCGCCGGAGTCGGTCAGGATCGGGCGATCCCAGGCCATGAAGCGGTGCAGTCCGCCCATCTTCTCGACGATGTCGGCACCGGGGCGGAGCATCAGGTGGTAGGTGTTGCCGAGGATAATCTCGGCCTTTATGTCGTCGGTCAGATCCGCCGGGGTCAGGCTTTTGACGGTTGCCTGGGTGCCGACCGGCATGAAGACGGGGGTCTCCACCGTGCCGTGGGCGAGGGTCAGGCGGCCGCGGCGAGCAAAGCCTTCCGGGTCGCGGGCAAGAATTTCAAAGCCGAGTGCGGACATGGCCGGGCAGCCTAGCGCCGAATGGCCGCGATGGAAGCCGCATTTTCCGCATGACTGTATCGACGGGGGTGCTTGCCGCTGGCATGGCGCTTCATTATCTTGTTTGCATATGTTTGCGAGGGTTGGGAATAGGTTGGTCGTGTTGCTCCTGCTGGCGCTGCTGGGCGGATGCACCGAGCCGCCGGAGCCGCTGCTCAGGGTCGGGACCAACCAGTGGCCCGGCTACGAGCTGCTCTATCTGGCGCGCGAACGCGGCTATTTCGACGAGCATCATATCCGACTGGTGGAGCTCTCCTCCAATACCGAGGTGCTGCGGGCCCTGCACAACGGCACGCTGCAGATGGCAGCCTTGACGCTGGACGAGGCCTTCAGCGAGGTCAGCCATAGAACCGACCTGCGCATTGTGGCCGTGCTCGATCACTCCAACGGGGCCGATACGCTGCTCGTACGTCCCGGCATCAAGACGCTTGCCGACCTGAAAGGCAGGCGCATCGGGGTGGAACCGGCCGGGGTCGGGGCGGTGCTGCTCGACGGCGCATTGCAGGCGGCGGGCCTGGGTGTGAATGATGTGACCATCGTACCGCTGACGCTGAATGAACATGAGAAGGCGTGGCGCAACGGCACGGTGGATGCCGTGGTGACCTTCGAGCCCGCCACGACCCACCTGCGCAAGCTGGGGGCGCGGGTGCTGTTCGACAGCAGCCGGATTCCGGGTCGTATCGTCGATGTGCTGGTGGCCCGGGCCGATGCCCTCTCCTATTGCCCGGCCTGTATCCATGACCTGATGTGGGCCTATTTTCGGGCTTACCACTATTTCAGCAACTATCCGGAAGATGCGGTACAGCGCATGGCTCCGCGCCTGCAGATCTCGCCACAGGAGCTGCACGAGGCTTACCGCACCATCGCTATGACCGGCCTGGCGGAGAACCGTCGCCTGCTGGGCGGCGAGAAGCCGGCCCTGCTCGATGCGGCGCGCCGGCTGGGGCAATTGATGGTGCAGCAGGGGCTGCTGACGCATGAACCGGAATACGGCCAGCTGATCGACGGGCGTTTCCTGCCGGAACCCCGGCCATGAAACGGGTCTACACGCCGAATCTGCGCCTGTGGCTGCCACTGGTGGTGCTGCTGGCCATCCTGCCGCTCGGTACGGCACTGGTGGTGCATCAGTATATCGATTCGAAGCAGGCCCTGCGCGAGAGTTCCTACAACGATGTGCGGCATCATATCGCCCATATCCAGTCCTACATCTCGCAGGCGTTGCGCCGCCACGAGATGGACATGGTCGACCTGATTGTCACTTCGCTGGCGACCGAGGTGGTTTACCGCCATGCCGCCCTGTTCGACGAGACGGGGCGGGTGGTATCGGCCACGCATTACACCTGGAAGCAGAAGCCGATTGCCAAGGTGGCCGAAGGGTTCGACCCGTCGCTGTTGCGTCACATGCAGCGCAGCCTGCAGCCGGTGATTGAATTCTCGTCACCGACCTCGATCCAGGCCTGGTTTCCCGTCCGTTTTCCCAGCAAAGGCAAGCTGCGCCATGAGCGCACCGGCGGTCTCTATATCGATTACGATTTCAGCCGTGAGGCGCTGCGCCTGGAGCAGCGCCTGCACGACCAGTTGCTGATCTACTGGTTCGGCTTGCTGGCTGCCAGCGGACTGATTCTGCTGCTGCTCTACATCTGGGTGCATGCACCGCTGCGCCGTCTGGTCATGGCTACCCGGCAGTTGGGCGAGGGGCGGCTCGATACGCGGGTCGAGATTGGCGGCAAGGGGGAGCTGGCGATGCTGGCCGACAGCTTCAACGCCATGGTGCGTCGTCTGGACGATGCCTCGCAGCAGCTGCGTATCCTCTCCGCCGCGATGCAGCAGGCGGGCGAGGTGGTGATGATCACCGATCCGGAGGGGTGTATCGAATATGTGAATCCCTCCTTCAGCCGTGTGACCGGCTATGCCAGCAGTGAGGCCGTGGGCGAGAAGATCTCGCTGCTCAAGTCCGGTGAGCAGCCACCGCGTTATTACCAGGAGATGTGGGATGCGATTACGCAGGGGCAGCACTGGAGCAGCAAAATCGTCAATCGCCGCAAGGATGGCAGCCTCTATTCGTCGATGATGTCCATCTCGCCTGTCTTCGACGCCCGGGGGGCGATCAACCACTTTGTCTGTATTCAGCAGGATATGAGCGATTACGAGGCGCTGGAGCAGCAGTTGCGTCAGTCGCAGAAGCTGGAGGCGATCGGCACGCTGGTCGGCGGTATCGCCCATGAGTTCAACAATGCCCTGGCGGCGATTATGGGGCGCGTCTATCTGGCGCGGCGCGAAGTCGAGGCGGGCAAGCCGGTCGAGCATTCGCTGGATGATATCGATCGCCTGAGCGAGCGGGCGGCCGGCATGGTGCGCCAGCTGCTGGCCTATTCGCGCAAGGGCGGTATCGAGATGCAGGGCATCGAGCTGACCGCGTTCGTGCGCGATCTGTTGAAGCTGCACAAGGTGGTGTTGCCGGAGGATATCGATCTGCAGGTGGAGCTGGGCGATGCCGCCCTGCCGGTGAAGGGGGACGTCTCGCAGCTGCAGCAGGTGCTGGTCAACCTGCTCAACAATGCCCGCGATGCGGTGGCCGGGCGTGATGCGCCCCGTGTCGAGCTGCGATTGCGGGCATGGCACGCCGATGCGACATTCCTGGCGCGACACGAACAGGCCGAAGTCCGCGACTATGCCCATCTGACTGTGCGCGATAACGGCAGCGGCATCCGGCCGGAGGATCTTGAGCGCATTTTCGATCCCTTCTTTACCACCAAGGAGGTAGGACAGGGCACGGGGCTGGGGCTCTCCATGGTGCTCGGTGCGGTTCAGGCCCACGACGGCATTGTCGAGGCTCATTCGCGGCCGGAGGGCGGGGCACAGTTCGATGTCTATCTGCCATTGAATCGCGAGGCGATAGCGACAGCCGATCCGGAGGCTGTGCCGGAGGCCGGCAGCGAGGCCGGAGGCGGCGAAACGATCCTGCTGGTCGATGATGAGGCTACGGTGCGCCAGACCACGGCCCAGGTGCTGGGGACGTTCGGCTACCGGGTGCTGACGGCCGCCGATGGGCGGGAGGGGCTGGCCCTTTTTCACGAGCATGCCGGTGAGGTGGCGCTGGTGCTGACCGATATTGTCATGCCGCGCATGGGCGGTATCGCCATGGTGCGCGAAATTCGCCGGCAGGCACCGGATATTGCCGTGCTCTATGCCACCGGTTACGACCAGGGGCAGGTGGCCGGCGAGGATGTCGATGCCGAGGCGGTGATCGGCAAGCCGTTTGTGCCGGCGGAACTGGGTGGCCGGCTACGGCAGCTGCTGCAGGCGTCGTCCGGCAAATAGCCTGCTGACACGCCCTTGCCGCTTGGGCTAGCCTTGCCGCATGGCCATCAAAGAGATTATCACCTATCCCGACGACCGGCTGCGTATCGTGGCGCGCCCGGTTGCCGACCCCACCGCCGAGGAGGTGCGCCAGCTGGCGCAGGATCTGGCGGACACCATGTACGATGCCCCGGGCGTGGGCCTTGCCTCCACCCAGATCGGCTCCGATCTGCGGGTCGTCGTCACCGATACCGAGTGGCGCTCCGAGGATGGGGTGCGCGATCTGAAGGTGTGGGTCAATCCGGAGATTCTCTGGTCCAGCGAGGATACCGAGGTGTTCGAGGAGGGGTGTCTCTCCGTACCCGAGATTTACGAAGAGGTGGAGCGCCCGGCCGCAATCCGCCTGCGCTGGCAGGATCTGGAGGGTGGTCGGCATGAGTCCGCCTTCGACGGCTTTCAGGCCGTGGCCCTGCAGCACGAGTTCGATCATCTCGACGGCAAGCTGTTCATCGACAAGCTGAAGCCGTTGAAGCAGAAGCTGCTCAAGAAGAAGCTGCACAAGCGCAAGAAGCTGCAGGAGCAGGGCTGATGCGCGTCGTTTTTGCCGGTACCCCCTATTTCGCCGTCTCCGCCCTTGAGGCCCTGATCGATGCTCCCGGCATCGAGGTGGTGGGTGTCGTCTCCCAGCCCGATCGCCCGGCCGGGCGCGGCATGCGGCTGACCCCGTCGCCGGTCAAGCAGGCAGCCCTTGAAGCCCATATCGATGTCATCACGCCCGAGAAGCTCAGGGGTGACGACGAGGCGCTGGCCTGGCTGCAGGGTAAGCAGGCGGATGTGCTGGTCGTGGTCGCTTTCGGCATGCTGTTGCCCAAGTCGTGGCTGACGGCCCCCAAAGTGGCGCCGGTGAACGTGCACGCCTCGCTGTTGCCGCGCTGGCGCGGCGCGGCCCCGATCGAGCGGGCCATGCTGGCCGGTGATGCCGAGACGGGTGTCTGCATCATGCACATGGAGGAGGGGCTCGATACCGGCGATGTCTACGCCTGCCGCATGCTGGAGATTTCACCGCTGACCAGCGGCACCCAGCTGGCCGGCCAGCTTTCGGCTATCGGGGCGGAACTGCTTGTCGAAACCCTGCCGTCGATTGTGGATGGCACATGCGAGCGTCTCACCCAGCATGAGGCGGATGCCACCTATGCCGCCAAGCTTTCGGGCGAGGATCGCCTGATTGACTGGTCGCGACCGGCCACCATCGTCGATCGCCAGGTGCGCTGTTTCGCTCCCAAACCGGGGGCGCGTACACGCGTGAAGGGCAAGTGGCTGAAGGTGATTGCCGGTGAGGTACTGGAGCATACGACGCTGAGCCCGGCCGGTTCCTGGATCGGCAAGGAGCATTTCGATATCGCCTGTGGCGATGGCACGGCCTATCGTCTGCTTGAGGTGCAGCCGGAGGGCAAGAAAGCGATGGAGGCGGAAGCCTTTCTGCGCGGCAGTCAGCTTACGCCGGGCGAAATACTGGCGTGAATCTCCGCCTGATTGCCGTCCGGGTATTGCTGGATCTCTTCGAGCACAATCGTAAAATCGATGAGGCACTCGCTGCCGCCACCGACAATGCCATGCTCTCCGAGCGCGATCGCCGCCTGCTGCACCAGATCGTCTTCGGCGTGTTGCGTCGCTACTACTCGCTGGAAGCCGATGTCTCCCGTTTTCTGAAGCAAAAGCCCTCCGAGGGGGTGCGCCTGGCCCTGCTGGTCGGCACCTACCAGCTGCGCTACCTGCGCATCCCGACGCATGCCGCCGTCTCCGAGACGGTCGATGCCGTCAAATCATTGCTGTTCCGCGAGGCGGGCTTTGCCAATGCCGTACTGCGTAAGGTGGCTGAGAGCGAGCCTCCGGCCAGGCTGAAACCGCAGCAGCGGGCCGAGCTGCCGAAATGGATCTATAGCGCCTGGCGCGATGCCTGGGGGGCGGAAAAGGCGCAGGCTGTCGCCGAAATCCTGCGCGAAACGCCGCCGCTGTGCGTGGCCGTATTCGAGGCGCGTGAGCGCTGGCTGGCCGAGGTGGCGGAGCTTAAGATCGAGGCGACGAAAGGTGAGTTGTCGCCGCATGCCGTGATCCTGCCGGCCGGTGTCGATGTCACCACACTGCCCGGCTATCCGGAGGGCGCCTTTACCGTCATGGATCAGGCCGCACAGGCGGCGGCCCTGGCGCTGGAAGTGAACGTAGGCGAGCGGGTGCTCGACCTCTGTGCCGCACCGGGCGGCAAGACGGCCCTGCTGGCCCGCATGCATCCCGATGTGGCCATCGAGGCGGTGGAGCTGAGCGGGAAGCGCATCCCGCGCCTGCAAGAGAATCTGACGCGCCTCAAAGCGGATAATGTCAGCATCCGCCAGGGCGATGCCACGGCCCTCCCTTATGAGGATAGTTCGGTGGATGCCATCCTGCTCGATGCGCCGTGCTCGGCATCCGGTGTCATTCGTCGCCATCCCGATGCCAAGTTTATCCACAATCAAGAGAGCGTGGCCCACCATGCCGCGCTGCAGAAGCAGATGCTGGCCGAGGCCCTGAGGGTGCTTAAGCCCGGCGGGCGGCTGGTCTACGCCGTCTGCTCGATTCATCCCGAGGAGAATGAGCAGGTGGTGGAGGGAGTCTCCGGCCTGCAGTCGGCCGATCGCCTTTTCCCCACCGAAGCCCACGACGGCTTCTTCATTGCCCGCCTGAGCAAGGGGTAGTTGTTGCCCGATCGTGAGGTGCGTCAGCTGTCTGGCTTTAAATAGCAAACGGCCGTATCCGGGGGCGGGTACGGCCGTTTAGCGCGGGTCCGAGCCCGTCAGGCGCTTAGGTTGCGAACATCCTCTTCCGCTTTGTTGGCGGCTTCCATCAGCGCCGAGGCTGCAAGGTGCGATCCCGTTTGATTCGGAGTATGGCGTTTGGCCATTGTCTGAATCTCTTTCTCCAGAATCTCGATATTTTTCAGCAGTACTTCCGACTGGCCCTTGAGGCTGGGCAGCAGTTTGCGCGCCTCTTCCAGATGCTGTGCCTTATGCTTCTTGGCCGAGCCGAAGAGTTTGCCAAGCATCGAGCGCTCATCTTCGCCGTAAAGCAGGTTGAAGATCTGCATATAGGTCTTGTGCAGCAGCTCGTGCGGCTCCTGCAGGGAGCGGTAGGCGGACATGCTGTTCAATACATGCCCCGGGCCATAGTACCAGCGGCCGAATTCGCAATCGGTCTGCATCACCGGCACCTGCTCCTTATCGAGCGGCAGGCCGGCCAGCAGCCCTTCAGCGCGCGCCACCCAGCGCAGATGTGCCAGACGTGCGTCGTTCAGCTTTTCCAGAATCTCGGATACTTTCATTCAAACCCTCCCCAATGCCCTGTTGTAATCAGGTGGTATGTTTCCCTGAATCAAGCAGGCGAGCCTGCGAATCAAAACAGTATATTAGGATATACACCTCTACAAGCTAAGGATACCCTGGAAAAGTGATGTGTGCGTGCAGATCAGGCAGGAATGCCGGCATAAATCCCGTAAGTGTTCGATCCAGCAAGGATTAAATGGCCGGCGTCATTTGCCTGCGCAGCCAGTGCCCGATCAGCATAGGCAACCTTGATGATTATCGAAAATGAAAAACGATGAATAATAGGTTGCTGACTTAAGGGGAGAGGCATTCGTTGGAAAAGTCCTTAGGGGGCAGTGTATGACGGATATTCCGGGTATTTGCATTGCGATTCAGACAAAGAAGTTTTCCGTGCTGGCGGGAGAACAGGATGAGCCGATCAACGCGGGGATGTACGGCAAGGCCCTGTGCCAGTATCTGGAAGCCGAGTTGCCCAGGATCGGGGTGGAGGTGCCTTCCTATGCCTGTGAGGATTGGGGCTGGTGGGTCGATGTGAACGATGGCGGCTTCAACATGGGTCTGTGCATCTACTCCTGGCCCGAGGCGGGCGAGGCGGGCGAGGCGCCGGAGCGCTATGCGATCATGCCTTCCGTAAAAGGGGGGATGAAATGGTCCTGGCTGAAGTTCCGCAATATCGCAGTCTCCGAAAAGGTTGTCGGGGTGATGGATCGCGTCGAGGCCTTGTTCAGGCAGGGCCGGGATGTCGAACACGTCTCAAGGCATGACGACTACCCCTTTTGATATCTGACCGTTTTCTACCTGTTTTTAATGCATTTGTGCTATTTAGGGCGCTGTTTCTGCTGGTAAGCTGGGGCCATCTATTTCGGGTGAGGGAGCCGATGCTTACCAGGTTAATCGATTACTTTCGGCGCGAGAGCCAGCCGGAGCGGATTATCATTTCCGATGAAAGCGTTACTCGCTACAGGGCTGACGGTGTCCAGGAATCGGTTCGTTGGGATGAACTGGTGGAGGTGGGAATCGTCACGACAGATGAAGGTCCCTGGTTCGAGGATGTGTTCTGGATTCTTATTGGTGAAGAGGGAAAAGGCGGTTGTGCGATTGGGCAGGGAATACCTGGGGCGGACAGGCTTTTGGATACGTTGCAAAAGCTGCCCGGGTTCGATGACGAAGCCGTGATTAAGGCGATGAGCTCGACGTCCAATGATCGCTTCGTTTGTTGGAAGAGGTGATGCCTTGCGTATGGTGATCGCGAAGCCTGACCGACTCGGTCGGATCAAGGTAACTGGCTGATAAGTGAGGATGACCAACTAAAACAGGGGCTATTCTGATGCTTAGAATGTTGTTTTTGAGGTCGAAATAGTGCCTCTAAGGAGTGCTGGCCGCTTGAGAATCCATAGATTCCATCCGTATTGCCTAAGACTGCTTTCCTGTATGATCCATTGAATGGCACCGATCCGATTTGAAAACACCTATGCCGCACTGCCGGAGCACTTCTATGCAAAGGTGCATCCGGAAGCGGCACCCAAGCCGGAGCTGATCCGGCTTAACGAATCATTGGCTGAACAGTTCGCGCTTGATATCGATTGGCTTAAATCGGCGGACGGGGTGGCCATGCTCTCTGGCACGCGCCTGCCCGAAACCGCCGAGCCGATTGCCATGGCCTATGCCGGTCACCAGTTCGGCAGCCTGGTGCCGCAGCTGGGCGATGGGCGAGCCCATCTGCTGGGCGAACTGATCGATCGCGATGGCGTGCGCTTCGACCTGCACCTGAAGGGCTCCGGCCGCACGCCGTTTTCAAGGCGTGGCGACGGCAAGGCAGCACTCGGCCCCGTGTTGCGCGAGTACATTGTCAGCGAGGCGTTTGCCGCCATGGGTATCCCGACCACGCGCACACTGGCGGCCACGCTGACCGGCGAACAGGTCTATCGCGAAACGGCTTTGCCGGGGGCAGTGCTGGCACGGGTGGCGCAGAGCCATGTGCGGGTCGGCACCTTCCAGTTCTTTGCCATCCGCGAGGATATCGAGGCGGTGACGTGTCTGGCCGACTACGTGACTCGGCGCCACTATCCCGAATTGAAAGACGAGGCGAATCCCTATCTCGCCCTCTATGAGGCTATCGTCATGCGTCAGGCCGCGCTGGTGGCGCAGTGGATGAGTGTCGGCTTTATCCATGGGGTGATGAATACCGACAATATGCAGGTGGCGGGCGAGACCATCGATTTCGGCCCCTGCGCCTTCATGGATCGCTTCTATCCCGAAAAGGTGTTCAGCTCCATCGACAGCATCGGCCGCTACGCCTGGAACCGGCAGGCGCGCATGGCCAAGTGGAACCTGGCCCGGCTGGCCGAGTGCCTGCTGCCACTTATTGATAAGGATCAGGAGAAGGCCGTTGCCACGGCACAGGCGGTGCTGGCCCGTTTCGACGAGGCATTCAGCGAGCATTACCTGGCCCGCTTCTCGGCCAAGTTGGGCTTGAGCGAGGATGAGGAGCACGAAGCGTTTATCGATGCGACCCTTTCGGCCATGGCTGCGGGCGAGGTCGATTTCACCCTCTTCTTCCGCCGCCTGACCCGACTGGCGAAGGAGGGGGCCGATGGCGAGGCGCCATTGATCGAGCTGTTCAACGATCCGAAAGGAGCAGAAGAGTGGCTGGCACAGTGGCAGGCGGTGCGCGATACGGATGGTGCGACGGTTCAGCGCATGCAGGCTGCCAATCCGATCTATATCCCCCGCAACCATCGCATCGAGCAGGCGATTGCAGCAGCGGTGCAGGGGGACTTCGTACCTTTCCACGCCCTGGTCGATCTTTTGATCCGTCCGTTTGACGAGCAGCCCGGTTGCGCGCATTTTGAGCTGCCGCCCGCACCCGAGGAAGAGGTGCACGAAACTTTCTGCGGTACATAGCGGGGGACGACAGGAGAGATGCGATGAAACGGATGGCGATACTGATGCTGGCGGCACTGATGCCGGCCTTTGTTCAGGCTGCGGAGGAGATGCCGATGCATCATGCGATGATGCACGGTGGCACGGCGGATAAGGGGGCGGAGCCGGGCGATCAGCGCATCTCATTGGGGCTGCCACCTGCGATGCGCCACAACCAGCTGGCCATGATGCGCGATCACCTCAAATCGGTGGATGAGATCATCGCCCTGATCGGCGAGGAGAAATTCGATGCAGCCGCGAAGGTGGCTCATGAGCGCCTGGGGTTGACGCCCGAGATGCAGAAGATGTGCAGCATGTTCGGCAACGACCGTTTCCGCGAACTGGGCCTGAACTTCCACAAGAGTGCGGATCATCTCGGTGAGGTGCTGAAGCAGCATGATACCAACGCTTCACTCGATGCACTCCACAACACCATGCAGTACTGCATTACCTGCCACCAGACCTTCCGGCAGTAGTGGCAACGACCGACCGGGCGGCATATGCCCGGATGTTTTATGTCAGTGCGAAGCAAAGGCCGAGCGGGTAGCCTTCGCGCATGTCCGCCGATATCCGTGAACTGTTTCCCGACCTGTCGCAGCTGAAGGGCGTGCGCGTCATCGCTGCCATGAGCGGCGGGGTGGATTCGTCGGTGATGGCGGCCCTGCTGCAGGATGCCGGGGCCGATGTGATCGGCGTCTTCCTGCATGTGTGGGATTACAACCGCGACGAGGTGAGCCGGCACGGCAGCTGCTGTGCGCTGGAGGATTCCTACGATGCCCGCCGCGTGGCCGACAGGCTGGGGATCCCGTTCTATTCCATGGATATGCGCGAGAACTTCCGGCGCGATGTCATCGATCCTTTTATCAACGATTACGAAACGGGGCGTACGCCCAACCCCTGCGAGCGCTGCAACCGCTTCGTAAAGTTCGGAGCACTGCTTGAGGCGGCCGATAAACTGGAGGCCGAGTATGTCGCCACCGGCCACTACGTGCGCCGCATCGATGCGGAGGACGGGGTACACATCTACAAGGGCAACGATGCGAAGAAGGATCAGAGCTATTTCCTGGCCACCACCAACCGCGAACAGGCAAAGCGTATTCTCTTTCCGGTCGGTATGCTGGAGAAGGAGGATACCCGTCGTATCGCCCGCCATTTCGACCTGCCCACGGCCGAGAAGCACGAGAGCCAGGATATCTGCTTTATCCCGGCCGGTGATCGCATCAGTTTTTTGAAGCAGCAGGGAGCCGAGGCGGGCTTCAAGCCCGGCGATATCGTCGATAGCGAGGGCAACATGCTCGGCCGCCACGAAGGGATTGCTCACTACACGCTGGGGCAGCGCAAGGGCCTTGGCCTCTCCAACGGCCCCTGGCATGTGGTCGCACTCGATGGCGTGACGGCCCGCGTGGTGGTGGCCCATCCCGAAGAGGCGCTGATCCACCGGGTGAGGGTGGGGGATGTGAGCTGGATTCGCCAGCCTGCAGAGGGTGAGGCGATCGAGGCCAAGCTGCGCTACCAGTCGCGCCCGGCAGCCTGCCATGTGCGGCGCATGGATGGCGGGCTGGAGCTCGCCTTCGACAAGGCCCAGAAACCGACGGCCCCCGGGCAGGTGGCGGCCTTCTACAGCGGCGATGAACTGCTCGGTGGCGGTATCGTGGAGGCGATCGTCGAATAGTGGCCGGCTTCAAGGGGCGGGTTCATCAAGGTTAACGATGTAAGTCGCTGGTTTTGTGTCTTGTTCCGGATTATATGCCTCAAGTGGCCGGGCACCTTCCAACCACCCGCTCCTGAAAAATCAACAGGGGCAAGGCCCGGTCGCGTTGTGATTTGCCATGCCCTGCTCTAGGATGCCGCGCGAATTGCTGCCTGTATGGCGGCTGACCCAGTTTTAAATACAGACTTTTCCATAAAGGGGATAATCAAATGGCTGTTCAACGCACACTGTCCATTATCAAACCGGATGCGGTCGCCAAGGGTGTGATTGGTGACATTATCCGTCGTTTCGAGGAGAACGGTCTTTCCGTTGTCGCAACCCGTATGACCCAGCTGAGCAACTCTGAAGCCGGTCGTTTCTACGCCGTGCACAAGGAGCGCCCGTTCTACAAGGATCTGTGCGAGTTCATGAGCTCCGGCCCGATCCTGGCCATGGTGCTGGAAGGCAAGAATGCCGTTGCCCTGAATCGTCAGCTGATGGGCGCCACCAACCCGAAAGAGGCCGAGGCCGGCACCATCCGTGCGGATCACGCCGATTCCATCGACGCCAACGCCGTGCACGGCTCCGACTCGGAAGAGAACGCTGCCATCGAGATCTCCTTCTTCTTCGGCGACCTCGACATCCACAGCCGCTAAGACGAGGCCGATAGATCCATGACCGATAAGGTACCCCCCAAGTCCGAACAGGCGCCGCAACAGGATACGCCCGAGCAGATCGCCGTCAGGCGCGAGAAGCTTGAGCGCATGCGCGGCGAGGGCTTCGCTTTCCCGAACAGCTGGCGTCCCGAGCACGTCAGCGCTGCCCTGCACGCCGAGTATGGCGAGCAGGAGGCCGAGGCTCTGGAAGAGGCGGGCGTCCATGTACGTCTGGCCGGCCGTATCATGGCGCACCGCGTCATGGGCAAATCCAGCTTCGTGCAGATTCAGGACGGCGAAGGGCGCATCCAGCTCTTTTTGAACCGCGATGCGCTGGGTACCGAGGTCTACAATCCGACCAAGAAGTGGGATCTGGGCGATGTCGTCGGGGCGGAGGGAACGCTGTTCCGTACCCGCACCGGTGAGCTCTCCGTCAAGGTCTCCCGTATCGAGATGGTCTCCAAGTGCCTGCGTCCGCTGCCGGAGAAGTGGCATGGCCTGTCGGACAAGGAGACCCGCTACCGTCAGCGCTATGTCGACCTGATGGTGACCCCCGAATCGCGCGACACCTTCCGTACCCGTTCGCGCATCGTCTCCCTGCTGCGCCGCGGCCTGGAGGACAAGGGCTTCATGGAGGTGGAGACGCCGATGCTGCAGGTGCAGCCCGGTGGTGCCGCCGCCCGTCCGTTCATTACCCACCACAATGCACTCGATATGGAGCTCTACCTGCGTATCGCACCGGAGCTCTATCTGAAGCGTTTGCTGGTCGGTGGTTTCGAGCGCGTGTTCGAGATCAACCGAAACTTCCGCAACGAGGGGCTGGATGCGACGCACAACCCCGAGTTCACCATGGTCGAGTTCTACCAGGGCTATGCCGATTTCAACGATGCCATGGATACCACCGAGGCGCTGATCCGCAGTGTGGCCGAGGGTGTCGGTAATACGACACTGACCTGGGACGGTGTCGAGATCGACCTCTCGAAACCGTTCAGGCGCCTGCGCATGGACGAGGCCGTGGTCGAGAAGTGCTCGGACCTTGCAGGGCACACGAAAGACAAGGCGCTGCTGGCCACCATCTGCCTGCAGAAGATTCCGGAGTTCAAGCCGTTGATTACCTGGAAAGCGGGGCATTATCTTGCCGCCCTGTTCGAGGAGCTGGTGGAGCCGACCCTGAGCGAGCCGACCTTCGTGACCCATTACCCGGTCGATGTGTCGCCGCTGGCGCGCCGCAATCCGGAAGAGCCGTGGGTGACCGACCGCTTCGAGCTGATGATCGCTGGCAAGGAAATTGCTAACGGCTTTTCGGAGCTGAACGATCCGGACGACCAGCGTGCCCGCTTCATGGAGCAGGCCAATGCCAAGGCGGCGGGTGATCTGGAAGCCGCGCCGGTGGACGAGGATTACCTGCGTGCGCTGGAGTACGGCATGATGCCGGCGGCCGGTGTCGGTATCGGTGTCGACCGTCTGGTGATGATGCTGACCGGCCAGCACTCGATTCGCGACGTTCTTCTCTTCCCGCACATGCGGCCCGAGTGACGATCTAAGCTGCTGAAGGGCGGGCCTTTTGGCCCGCACAGCTAACTTGATCGTCCGGCCCTTCGGGGAGAGTTTCTCCGCAACTGTTCCAATGCCGTGACCATGGAGGGCGACATGTATGCCAAGCTGATCATGACCGAGGCGGTGGTCACCTGTCGCCCGGACCAGACCATCTCCGAAGTGTTCGATATCCTTAGCGAATCGCACCATCGCATGCTGCCGGTGGTCGATGGCGACAACAAAATCCTCGGCGTGGTGCGCGCCATCTGCCTGCTGGAGAAGATCGTGCCGACCTACATTGGCAGCGGCGATCTGACTTCGGTGACCTATGCTCCCGACTTCGGCCTGCTGAAGAAGAACTATCTCGGTATCCTCGACCACAAGGTGGGGGATGTGATGCTGGAGAAGCCGATCATCGTGCGTCCGGACGAGTCGCTGCTCTCCGTGGCCGCTTCCCTTATTTCTCTGCACCGTTTCGAGTATGCCCTGGTGGCGGATGAAGAGATGCACCTGCTCGGCGTGATCTCCTCCAACGACCTGCTGCGCAAGCTGCAGGAGTTCAAGGCGGACGAGGCGTGGGATGCATAACGTAACGGAAGCCGCACATAACAGCGTCATCTTCGGCTTTGACCCGGTCTGGGTGGCGGTAGCGCTGCTGCTGGTCGTCTATGGCGCCATCATGGCCGAGAAGTTCAACCGTGCCGTGCTGGCCCTGCTCGGTGCCGGCCTGATGATTCTCTGCGGTGTCATTACCCAGGTGCAGGCTGTGGCCGGCATCGATTTCAATACCATCGGCCTGCTCACCGGTATGATGGTGATCGTCGCCATCAGCCAGAAGACCGGCATGTTCCAGTATGTGGCCATCAAGGCGGCCAAGGTGGTCGATGCGCGGCCGCTCGGCATCCTGGTGATGCTCTCGGTGGTAACCGCTGTCTTCTCCGCCTTTCTCGATAATGTGACCACCGTGCTCCTGATCGCGCCGGTGACGCTGCTGATCACCGATGCGCTCGGTGTGCGTCCGTACCCCTATCTCTTTGCCCAGATTCTGGCCTCCAACATCGGCGGCACGGCGACCCTGATCGGTGACCCGCCCAACATCATGATCGGATCGCAGGCGCACCTGAGCTTTGTCGATTTTCTGGTTAATCTGGCCCCGATCATCCCGCTGATCCTGGTGGTAACCATCGGTGCCGTATTGCTGATGTTCGGGCGCGACCTGAAGGCGACCGAGGAGCATCGGGCCCTGGTGATGCGCTTCGACGAGAACGAGGCGATCAAGGATGTACCGCTGCTCAAGAAGAGCCTCTTCGTGCTGGGGCTGGTGATCACAGGCTTCACCCTTTCGCACAGCCTGCATCTGGAGCCGGCTACGATCGCCATGTTCGGTGCGGCGCTGTTGCTGCTGTTGCAGACCTGGGGTGAACCGCTGCACGACAAGGACCACGCCTACGAAGGCATTATGGCCGAAGTGGAGTGGACGACGATCTTCTTCTTCGTCGGCCTGTTCGTCATCGTCACCGGTGTCGAGCATACCGGTGTGATCGGCAAGATGGCCGAAGAGACGCTCAAGCTGACCGGCGGCGATTTCAACGCCACGGCGGCGGCCATTCTCTGGGTCTCGGCCATCGCCTCGGCCGTGATCGACAATATCCCGTTCGTGGCCACGATGATTCCGCTGATCGAGAGCATGGCGCCGACCTTCGGTGGCGACGAGGCGCTGCGGCCATTGTGGTGGGCGCTGGCACTGGGGGCCTGCCTGGGCGGTAATGGTTCGCTGATCGGCGCCTCGGCCAACCTGATCGTGGCCGGATTCGCCCAGCGTGCCGGCCATCCGATCAGCTTTGTCCAGTTTCTGAAGCACGCCTTCGTGCTGATGCTGATCTCCATCGCCATCTCGCACGTTTATCTGTATCTTCGCTACCTGATGTAACGCTTTCTCCCGATCTGTAAGGGGCTGCGAGCATGGCTCCGGGGCGAAGCGTTGGCTGTACACGGAGGTGCACTAGTGGTGATGCCAAAGCGTTTTGAGATTATGCTGGCCCGGCGCTACCTGAAGTCGAGCCGCGATGAGCGCTTTGTCTCCCTGATCGGCTGGAGCTCGTCGATCGGTGTCGCTATCGGTGTCGCCGCCCTGATCGTCGTGCTCTCGGTGATGTACGGCTTCGATGCCGAGCTGAAGAACAAGATTCTCGGTTTCTCCTCGCATGTCGATATCCAGGGGCCGGAAGAGACACTGGCCGAGTGGCGGCCCTGGCTGAAAGAGGCCGAGTCGCTGCCCGAGGTCAAACGTGCGGCCCCCTATATCTCCACCCAGGTATTGATCAATCGCGCCAACCGTTCCGCCGGTGCCATCCTCAAGGGTGTCGATGTGGCGCGCGAAAAGGATGTGGCCGCCCATATCGTCTCCGGCCGTTTCCTGCAGGAGGATGCTGCCTCGCCGTTCGAGGTGGTGATCGGCAAGGATCTGGCCCGCAAGCTGGGGGTTGAGGTGGGCGACGAGTTGCGCCTGGTTTCGCCGACCGGAGGCATCTCGCCGGCCGGTATGGCACCACGCATGCGCGCCTTCCGCCTGGTCGGCATCTTCGATTCCGGTTTCTATGAATATGATATCGGCCTGGTGGTGACACCGCTGCGGGCCGTGCAACTGCTCAATCGTCTGGGGGACCGGGTGACGGGCATCGAACTGCACCTTCAGAACCGTGACGAGGCGGGCCAGGTGGCCGAAGAGCTGCGGATGAAGTTGCCGGCTTATGCCTGGGTCAGCGACTGGAAACAGCGTCATCGATCCTTCTTCAAGGCGCTGGAGATGGAGCGGCTGGTGATGGGGATTATCCTGTCGCTGATTGTGGCTGTGGCGGTGTTCAACATGCTCTCATCGCTGGTGATGGTGGTGATGGAGCGGCGCAAGGAGATCGCCATCCTGAAAACGATTGGCGCCACGCACGCCTCGGTGATGCGCATCTTCCTGATGATGGGGGCGCTGCTCAGTGGCCTGGGTACCCTGGCCGGTACCGGACTGGGCCTGTTGCTCGCCTGGAAGCTGGGGGCACTGCTGAGCTGGATCGAGAAGGTAACCGGCGTGACTTTTATCTCCGGCGATGTTTATTATATCGACCATGTGCCGTCGATCATCGATCCGGTTTCTGTTACGGTGGTCGTTGTCGTCAGTTTGACGATGGGTGTGCTGGCGACATTCTACCCGGCCTGGCGGGCTGCCAATGTGCCGCCGGCCGATGCACTGCGCTACGAATAGAGGTCTTATGTCCGAAGAGTTGCGAAAGAAAGCGAAGAAGGCCCTGCTGGAAGGCAAGTACAAGCAGGCGCTGGATGCCTATGTTGAACTGCACAAGGCCGATCCGAGCGATCTGCGCACGCACGTCAAGGTGGCCGAGCTGCGCGAAAAGACCGGTGATACGGGCGGGGCGGTCAATGATTACATGACCATTGCCAATACCTATGCCGAGCAGGGCTTCGTCGTGCAGGCCATTGCCATCAACAAGATTATCCTGCGCCTGGACAGCGCCCGTACCGAGATCAAGGAGAAGCTGAAACGCCTCTCCAGCGAGCGTGGCGACGACTGGGCCATCACCACGGTGACGCCGCAGGACAAGTTGCATGCCACTGAAATCAGCGGCATGGACAAGGCCAAACTCAGCTTTGAGCGTACGCCGCTTCTATCCGGGCTCGCCGGTGACGAACTGGAAGCCTTTATCGATTCACTGGAGCTGGAGAATATTCCTGCCGACTCCACCATCTACTCGGCCGGCGATTCCGGCGACAGCCTCTACCTGATCGGTATGGGTGTCGTGCGCCTGGAGGCGGTGCTCGACAATGGCCAGCGCCGCGCATTCTCGCGCCTGGGCGAGGGCGATTTCTTCGGCGAGCACGCCTTTATGGGGCGCAGGCAGCATCACGATGCCGCCGTGGCCGAGACCGATGTCACTGTGCTGGTGATCAACCGTAAGACGTTCGACGAATGGGTGCAGCGCTATCCGAACATCCAGGCGGTGGTCGAGGATTTCTATACCCGCCGTGTTCTGGCCCGGGTGCTGGCCATTACGCCGGTGTTCGAAGGTGTGCCGCCGGAGGCGCGCATGGCACTGGCCGACCGTTTCGAGCTGCAATCCTTCCCGAAGGGGACGGAGATCGTGCAGGAGGGAGATAAGGGTGACAGCTTCTTCCTGATCCGCTCCGGCGAAGTGCATATCTTTACCAGCGATATGAAGGACAAGGCGAAAAAGATCGACCTGGGCCATATGGGCGTGGGCTCCTTTTTTGGCGAGGTCGCCCTGCTGACCGACAAGCCGCGTACGGCCACCGTTGTGGCGGTGAACGACGTCGAGCTGATGGTGCTGACCCGCGAAGCCTTTACAGCCATCGTTGAGAAGTACCCGTCCGTACGCAAGGTGGTCGAGGCCTATCAGCGTCAGCGTGTGCAGGAGACCATCAAGGCGTTGACCTCCAAGGCATGACGGCTCCGCAACCGCTGCTACTGGTCGAGGATATCCGCAAGAGCTACAGCTCTCCCAGCGGGATGCTGCAGGTGCTGGATGGCGTCTCTTTTACCGCCGCCGAGGGCGAATTCGTTGCGGTTGTCGGCGAGTCCGGCTCCGGCAAGAGCACGCTGCTGCAGGTGCTGGGCACACTCGACGAACCGGATGGCGGCCGGGCGGAGCTGGGCGGACGCCCGTTGCTGGGCCTGTCGCGCACCCTGCGCGCGGCACTGCGCAACGAGAGTATCGGCTTTGTTTACCAGGCCCACCACCTGATTCCCGAGCTGACCGCGATCGAGAATGTGGCGCTGCCGCTTCTGATTCGCGGCGTCTCGCGTATGGAGGCGGAGAAACGGGCCTCGGATCTTTTGGAGCGCCTGCATCTGAATCATCGCCTGGAGCATGTGCCGGCCAGGCTCTCGGGCGGCGAGGCGCAACGGGTGGCCGTGGCACGTGCGCTGGTGGGGCGGCCCCGCTTGCTGCTGGCCGATGAGCCGACCGGCAACCTCGACGAACATACCGCCGGCGATGTGTATGCCTCGATGCAGCAGCTCTGCCGCGAAGAGGCGGCCGCCGTGGTGATGGTGACGCATAGCATGGCGCTTGCTCAGGCATCCGACAGCATCTATTGCCTCAGCAATGGCAAGCTGGAAAAGGCCGAAGGCAAAAAACTTTGACGAATCAGCAGCTTCTGTTATTCTTGCTAAAGCTGTTTCGAGAAAGTGCGGCTTAAGATGCTGCTTGTGTCGAAGAGGGAGCTGTGACCAAAGCGGAAATTGCAAATATCATCCATGAGCGAGTCGGCCTCTCCAAGAAGGAGTCGGCCCAGATCGTCGAGGCTGTGTTGAGCGAGATTAAAGACTCGCTCGCTGGCGGTGAGGATGTGAAGCTTTCCGGTTTTGGTCATTTCATTGTCCGCGACAAGCATGCCCGTCGTGGTCGCAATCCCAAAACCGGTGCCGATATCACCATCGCTTCGCGGCGTGTGGTGACCTTTCGTGCCAGTCAGCTATTGAAGCTGAAGCTGCTGGAGGCGGATGAATGAAGCCCCAGATGCAACAGCTGATCAATGCCGGCGTGGATGTTCCGGAGCTTCCGGACAAACTCTTTTTCTCCATTCGCGAGGTGAGCGAGATTTGTGGTGTCGAGCCGCATGTCCTGCGTTACTGGGAGACGGAGTTCAAGCATATCAAGCCGGTGAAGAAGAGCGGCAATCGTCGTTTTTATCGTCATCGCGATGTCTATGCCGTGTTGCAGATCAAGCACCTGCTGTACGATCTCAATTTCACCATTCGCGGGGCCAAGAAACGCCTGATGAGTGGTGATCTCACCGAGATTGTCGAGCAGCACGACGCCCAGACATCCCTGAAAATGATCCGCGAGGAGCTGGTTTCCATTCGGGAATTGCTGGCGGACTGATTTTCCATACAATTCAAGCCGATGAATCGGGACGTAGCGCAGCCTGGTAGCGCACCAGTCTGGGGGACTGGTGGTCGGAGGTTCGAATCCTCTCGTCCCGACCATATTGCAGGGCCTGTGCGGGTTGCATATCGATGAATATGCACTCCACAGGCCTTTCCTTTGAACGCCCGCGTCTGCGTATGGTGGTGGAGCAGTTGCAGTCGCGCGGTATCTCCGATCCCAGGGTGCTGGATGCGATGTCCATTGTGCCGCGCCATCTGTTTGTCGATGCAGCCCTTGCCAGCCATGCCTACAAGGATGCCTCACTGCCGATCGGGGAGGGGCAGACCATCTCCCAGCCCTATATGGTGGCGCGCATGAGTCAGTTGCTTGAGCTTGCCGGGCATGAAAGGGTGCTGGAAATCGGGACCGGCTGCGGCTATCAGACGGCTGTGCTGTCACGTCTTTGTAAGCGTGTTTACAGTATCGAGCGTATTACCGCCCTGCATGAACGGGCGCGCCAGAACCTGCGTCGTGCGCGCCATGCCAACGTGATGCTGAAGTGCGGGGACGGGCTGCTTGGTTGGGAAGAGTACGCTCCTTTCGATGCCATTCTGGTGACGGCGGGCGGATTTGCCTCCGATATCTGGATGCAGCAGCTGCGCGAGGGTGGTGTGCTGCTGATGCCGGAGGGCCAGAATGGACAGCATCGCCTTGTGCGCCGGCGCAAGACGGGCGGCAAGGTGCAGGAAGAGTATTTCGACATGTGTACATTTGTGCCGTTGCGGGAAGGAGTGAATCATCGCTGAGTCGGACTGTATCGAGGGGAGAAAGCGTGAGTCGTGGCTGCGACGCTGCTATCACTGGACCCTCTCCTGGGCCGATCATCCTCAGGCGCAGGTGGCGCTGTTTGCCATTGCCCTGATCGAGACGAGTATCTTTCCCATCCCGCCGGATGTGTTGCTGATTGCACTGGCGCTGGGGCGCCCGGATCTGGCGCTGCGTTTTGCCGGCATCAGTACCCTCGGCTCCACGGTGGGGGCTGTGGTGGGTTATATGATCGGCATGCTCCTGTTTGCCAGTGTTGCCGAACCGCTGCTGAACTTTTACGGCGCCATGGGTCAGTTCGAACATGTGCAGGCACTGTTCCGTGATTTCGGCCTCGGCCTGGTACTGGTGGCCGGCTTTTCACCCATCCCCTTCAAGGTCATCACGATTGCGGCCGGGACCTTCGGCTTGCCGTTCATGGGGTTTCTGCTGGCGGCGATTGTATCGCGCGGGGCGCGTTTCTATCTTGAAGGTGCGCTGTTGCGCTGGGGCGGCGACCGTTTGCGGGCCCTGGTCGAGCGTCACTTCGAGGTGATGACGGTATTGGTGGCCGCCCTTGTCGTTGTCGGTTTCCTGGGGTTATGGCTTTTGCGCTGAGGGGGATGCTGTGGCTTGTGGCGGCGGCGGTGCTGGCTGGCTGCTACAAGACCGAACTGCCTCGTTACTCCGGTAGCAGGGGCGGCTACACGGCCTCCGCAAAAAGCGTTCATACTTCTTACTATACCGTGCGTCGAGGCGATACGCTCTACAGCATTGGCCGCCGTTTCGGCGTCGATTACAAGCTGCTGGCCCGACGTAATCATATTCGTTACCCCTACACCATTTTTGTCGGTCAGCACCTCTACCTGACCCGGATTGCACCGCGTTCGCAGTCGTTGCCGATTTCCCGGGCGACGGCCAGGCACACAAGCCCACCCAGAAAGGCAGTGCATGTGAGAAAAAGCAGCAAAAGCTCTACAAGCCATAGCAGTCGCCATGCGAGTGGTGCCAGCAGCGGTTCCGTTCGCCTGCGCTGGCCGATCAACGGCACGGTGACCAGTCCTTTCGGGCGTCGCGGCAGTCGCATGCATGATGGTATCGATATCGCCGCCAAGCGCGGTACGCCGATCCATGCGGCGGCCAGCGGTGTGGTGGTCTATTCGGATCGTCGTCTCTCCGGCTATGGGCGCATGATCATCATTCGACACAGCGGTGATATGTTTACCGCTTATGCCCACAATGAGCGCAACCTGGTGCGCAAGGGCGATCGGGTGAAGCAGGGGGATGTGATCGCTCGGGTGGGCAGTACCGGCCGGGCGACCGGTCCGCACCTGCACTTCGAGGTGCGGCGCGGCACCACGCCGGTCGATCCGAAGGCGTATCTGCCCTGATTTGTGATCCATAGCACATTTGTGCTATTTCGTATGACATCATAGCGTGTTAGAACAACGCACTACCATGTACGCCAGTTACGGTTCTCCATGGATAAGGGGGTGGATAATGGCGAAACGGCGCAGTCTCGATCCGATGACGCTCTATATGCGTGAGATCTCACGCTACCAGCTTTTGACAGCAGAACAGGAGATTCAGCTCTCCCGTTCCATCTCGAAGGGCGATGAATCGGCCCGACAACGCATGATTCAGGCCAACCTTCGCCTGGTGGTAAAGGTGGCCCGACGTTATATCAACCGGGGCCTGCCGCTGGCCGACCTGATCGAGGAGGGCAATATCGGCCTGATGCGGGCGGTCGAGAAGTTCGACGATGCCCACGGTTGTCGCTTCTCCACCTATGCCACCTGGTGGATTCGCCAGTCGGTGGAGCGGGCCATCATGAATCAGGCCCGCATGATTCGCCTGCCGGTGCATGTCGGCAAGGAGTTCAATTCGATGCTGCGCTCGGCCAACCAGCTGCGCAGTTCGCTCGGGCGCGAGCCGACCGAAAATGAAATCACCGTGCATATGGGTAAGACGCCGGAGCGGGTCCAGTCACTGCTGGGGGCCACGGTGCAGACGGAGAGCGCCGATGAGCTTTTGCACGATGACGGCGACTTCACCCTTTACGATGTGACCGAGGATATGGATGCCGAACAGCCGGGCGAGCAGCTCGATGCGGCCATTCGTAATGGCATGGTCAGCAACTGGCTGCAGCAGTTGAGTGCCAAGGAGCAGGAGGTGGTACGCCTGCGTTACGGGCTGAAAGCGAATGAGGAACCATGGACGCTGGAGGCGATCGGCCAGCATATGGGCGTGACCCGTGAGCGGATTCGCCAGATTCAGGTTGCTGCCCTGCAGAAGTTGCGTACATTGATGGATGACGATCACGTGCATCTGGAGGAGATCATTTGACATCAGTGTCAGCTCTCAATTTGCGAGACTATATCCGGGATATTCCCGACTTCCCCAAACCGAGCATTATTTTCAAAGACATTACCCCCATGCTGGGCGATGGAGAGGCGTTTGCTTCATCCGTGGCACAGCTGAACGTGCTTATGCCGGAAGGTGTCGACACCATTGTCGGTATCGAGTCGCGCGGCTTTATTTTCGGGGCTGCCCTGGCCCAGCTGACCGGGGCCGGCTTTGTGCCGGTGCGTAAGCCGGGCAAGTTGCCGGCCGATGTGCATGCGGTCGAGTATGAGCTGGAGTACGGCATGGATCGTCTGGAGATCCATCGTGATGCGCTGGCTGCCGGCCACAGGGTTGTCGTGGTCGATGACCTGCTGGCGACCGGGGGCACGGCAGCGGCAACGGTGGAGCTGGTGCGCCAGCTTGGGGCCGAGGTGGCGGCCTGCCTGTTTGTCGTCGAGCTGGCCTTCCTCGAAGGTCGTAAGGCATTGCCGGATGTGCCGGTGCGTGCCGTTATCGCTTATTAGGGCCTGTTAACACTAATTTCGATGGCGCCGATACGGCCATTTTTTTTCGGCCCTGCAAGGCATTGCGAGCGTGGCGTGCTCATTGCACACAAGCGAGCGATAACGCGGCAGGACGGAAAAATGGCCTATCCCTGAAGGGCTGCGCCCCAAACCGGGCCACTCGGCGTTACTCAGGATTCATTTGGAGGCACCAAATTTCATCCCTCGCGCCTTGATTGCCCCGGTTTGGGGCAACAGCGGCAACACCGAAATTAGTGTTAACAGGCCCTAAATAATCAACACATTGTCTTATCGACGGGTGGCTTCGTTACCTGTGACGCAGGCCATGGTGCAGATTTGGAAATGGCTGGAAATTGCTGCGCAATCCGCCTGCGTAGGCAGGCAGACGCCGGGGTGAGGGGAGAGGGCAACTGCGACGTGCAGTCTGATGCTGCAATGGCTATGATGTCGCCCCGTTGCCCTCGTAGCTCAGCTGGATAGAGCGGCTGCCTCCTAAGCAGCAGGCCACAGGTTCGACTCCTGTCGAGGGCACCAGATTTAATTATCATCTATTCTCATAAAGCCTCAAAAACCTTTCTGAGGCTTTATTATTTGGTAGTTTGAATTCTCTATAATTCGCTATTAGTATCACCAAAACTCACACATGCCGACGGTATGGATGACGGTAGAATCAAAGTCGTGCAGAATTATACCGTCACACGCTTAGGAGAGTCCCCGTGGCACTGACAGAATTGAAGGTTAAAAACGCAAAGCTGCCGGAAGGAAAAAAGCAGGTTAAGCTCACCGATGGTGACGGGCTCTATCTGTTGGTGAACAAGCACGGGAAATACTGGCGCTTGGATTACCGATACGGAGGCAAACGGAAGACCGCCGCACTCGGCGTGTATCCAAAGGTAGGCATTAAGGATGCGCGAAGAAAACGCGATGAGATCCGCGACAAGCTGGAGATGGGCGAAGACCCAGCCCGCCCAAGGAAGACGCCAAAAACCACATTCGAGGGGGTTGCTCTGGAGTGGTTGGAAAAGCGCAAACCCGAGCTGAGTATCAAACACTACAAAACCGTTCGTGCAAGGCTGGATAGATACATCATCCCCTTCATTGGGAATGTGCCAATCAAAGACGTGGATGCCCCCCTACTCCTGGATATGCTGGAGAGGATTGAGAGAACCGGCCATATCGAGCTGACCCATAGGGTTAAATTCATTTGCGGCCAAATATGCCGATACGGTATTGCTACCGGACGTGCATCAAGAGATCCAACCGCCGATCTGAGAGGGGCATTGACCACAAGGAAAAGCCGGCACATGCCAACCATCCTCGATCCGATAAAAATAGGTGCGCTCATGCGGGCCATAGGAAGCTATGACGGAACCTTTCACGTTGTCTGCGCCCTTCGCATGGCCCCATACGTTTTCGTTCGGCCAGGCGAATTACGACGTGCCGAGTGGAGCGAGTTCGACCTGGATAAAAAAATCTGGCGCATACCGGCGGAGAAAATGAAGATGAAGCGATTGCATCTTGTACCTCTGTCACGACAGGTTATGGAGATACTGACCAAGCTGCAGCCCATTACAGGGTATAATAGATACCTGTTCCCATCCTTCCATTCATATAAGGACAGACCAATATCAGAGAATACGCTGAATGGGGCGCTACGCAGACTTGGCTATAGTGGTGACGAAATAGTTGTCCACGGTTTTCGGTCAATGGCCTCTACCCTGTTGCATGAACAGGGATGGCCTACTGACGTAATTGAAAGGCAACTGGCCCATGTGGAAATGAATGAAGTAAAACGTGCGTACAACCATGCGAAGCATCTTGAAGAACGAACCAGAATGATGCAGGCATGGGCGGATTATCTGGACGCTTTGGCGGCAACTGATTAGCCATCGTTTTCTGCAGCTTCCTTTTTCAATTTGTCAATGTATGACTGTATGCTGGATTCAGTCCAGGCAACGGTTCTGCTGCTGAGTCTAACCGGCTTTGGGAACTGCCCTGACTTTACCCCGCGCCATAAGGTCGCTTTGGATACTGGGATGATCTCAAGCACTTGGGGTTCACGCAAAAGACGTTCGACAGCCATATTTACCTCCGTTTGTTGGGCAAATCGTAGCGAACTTGAACCACGATCATTCTGCGAAAGAAGGTAAAAAAGCGGTTTTTTCGCTCCTATGGGTTTCAGATGGCCTCAAAAGGTTTCACCTGTAGGCACCTTCGACCACTCGGAATCCAAGTTGGACGCAGTGACAAACACGAAAAAGCCATTTATCCTATTTTATTGCATTCTCATTTGCATTTTAAGGTTGAAATCAGTTGTTAGTGTCCAAGTGCGACACAGGAAGGGCGATCACCTTGTTTGTCAAAGCTGTATATGCGTGATCCTTGATAATGTTCAACACCCTGTCTTCACATCGGGGCAAAGACACGATGGCTTCAATCGAGCCCCATACCCTGAGTGCTTCGGCGGCACGCTTCGGGCCAATCTGGGGGACGCCAGCAAACCGTCCACATCCAACAAGTGCGAGATAATCAGCCATTTGCGATGAATCCACCCCATACTTGCGACGGCACCAGCTTTTACTTCTCCGTCCGCTAAACGGCGCTCGGATCGAGACGCCGAAATCAAGCAATGGAAGTAGCCTTAACGAATTGGAAACCAAGCTCACCCTTCCGCCGGCCTGCACAAGATCCATTGCAACCCGCGATGCCAGGTCGTCAGACTCCATCCCCTCTTCCTGCAGGACGGATACACCCATGCCTTCAATCGTCAAGAGCATCATGTCAGCCATATTCAACATCCGGTCATCCAAAGATTCGACCCTGCTTCGATATGAGGGGTTGATTGCATGCTGCCATACCCGCGCATCGGCCTTTAACGATTGCCGGGCAATCAGGACAGTCGCATGAGGGTCAACTGAGTTCGCAATCCTGGCGACAGACATAGCCGCAGTTTCCTCGGGAATAAAATCAGGATCATTCGCTTTCTCCCAAGCTCTTACGATCCGGGTCATAAAGAAGCAGGACATATCTATGATGATTACATGCACGCTTAACAGCGTACTACGCCTTTCAAAAACGCAAGTCCTACTACTGGCCTGCTATTGGCAACGATTTAAGCCAAAAGCATGGGGCGTCTGTTATTGGCCCACTATTGGCAGAGACGACGAGGAAGCATGGCGCACGCGATGATATGCGTCCCACTGCTGGCCCACTATTGGCAACACGCCTCGGAACGTCCGTCAATACATAGATACTGGCGAAAACACCGCCCTATTCCATGTCAATATACATCGGGGATGAGGTTGATTTATATGATCGAGGCGTGTTCGGCTATAACAAATAAATAAAATCAGATGCAAATGCCAAAGATAATCATTGGCAAAACCTATGCAATGACACCTAGTGCATGGAAAGGCCATGCCTACAAAAAACCACCCTGCCAAAGATAATCATTGGCAAAAGCTGTGCAATTACCACCTATATGCGGGCAACCACCAAAAATCACGAATTTTCCTCTGCCAAATACAAAAACAAACCACCTTGCCAAAGATAATCATTGGCAAATACTGTGTGATGACATCTAGGGCGTGGCAAGGTCATACCTACAAAAAAATGCCTTGCCAATGATTATCATTGGCAAAAGCTGTGCAATTACCACCTATATGTGGGCAATCAACCCAAAAAACAGCGAATCACCTCCAAAAACTGCTTCTTTCACCCGATGGTCAATCGGTAAATGTGCATAGCATTCCCCACCCTTAATCAAGTAGTGGTAAAGGCGTATGCGCTTTTAGTATCTAAAAAGGGGCTTATTTACCCCCCCTGTGGTAAATGATGGAAATGAACCTTGAAGGAGTATTTATGGCAATCGAAATAGACGCCTTGTTTGCGTGGGCAAAAGATCGGTACGACCAAATTGAGGAATCTGCACAGGAAATCAGTGATGATTTCGTGTCTTTTATAGACGAGGGGAACAACAAGCGCAAAGTCATGGAGCAAAGCGTTTTACGAATCCGAGTAAGACGCCGTGGCGACTACACGCTTTCGATTGTGTGGACATACACACGGTTCTTTCGCTCACGCGACGGCAAGTGGATACCCCGGACTATAGAAATTCCGAAAGGTCGAACGACTGTTACTCCGATTGACCGGATTATGCGCCATTCGCGGGGTTGGGAGATGGACAAGGTTCGCGAGTGTGAGCGCAAGCTGGCCGAGCTGCGTGGCTGTCAGGCGACCGTCCGGCGTTTGGTAGCGAACCTTCGCCAATGTAAGGCCGCGTTTGGCGCGATTGAGGAATCAAAGTCCGAGGTGGACACCAATGCGTAGTTGCAGTGGGGCGACAGGTTACACTGAACTGCAGAGGTCTCTATCCGAGCATCAGATCCAGTGCTCCTTAGTCGAGTGGACGACATGGAACGCGAAAGCGATCCCGTCCTTGGCACTTTTGTATGCGATTCCGAACGGTGGTGACAGACATGGGGCTGTGGGGG
The DNA here is from genome assembly GCA_964503475.1 of uncultured Zetaproteobacteria bacterium. Lineage (GTDB taxonomy): Bacteria > Pseudomonadota > Zetaproteobacteria > Mariprofundales > Mariprofundaceae > CAZCZU01. The sequence continues at coordinate 4,103 of CAZCZU010000021.1, read as the reverse complement.
CAAAGATGAAGCGGGAAGGCGTGCGCGCAGGCGTGCCGGACTTACATCTTCCCGTTGCCCGTGGTGTTTATCACTCCCTGTATATCGAAATGAAAACCTGTGCTGGCCGGCTGTCATCCTCGCAGCGGGAGTGGCGCGAGCGGCTTCTTTCCGAGGGCAATGCTTATGTGGTGTGTCGCACGACGGATGAGGGGATGCTCACTCTCAGGGAGTACCTGTCTTTAGCAAAGGGGCAGTCAATGCCAGGGGAGTATATGCGAACGGGAGCATTGCCGCTTTGCGTGCGTTCGTTGGCCGCATGAGCGGTTTCTTCCGGTGCATGGGGTAGGGCGGTTGCATTTTCTGTAGATGTGTGACACTGGAATCACAAAGGCATTTTAAGGAGGTCGAAATGAGCAATGTGATTTATCTGAGCGACCATCATCGACGCAGTGATGAAGAGCTGGATTTCTAGGGCGACATTTACCTGGCAGCTCAGATAGGTGATCGGCTGGGGGTAAGTTTTGAGCAATTCCTCGACGCCCCGCATTCACACCTTATTGCATGTGGTCAGGAGTCTGCGCCATCCAAGATTCGCGCTGGCTTTCGCCCGCTGCTTCCGAAGCAGGAAGTAGTCATTGCGCGGCTGCACGCTTCATGGCGCACGCAGGGACTGATGGATGACACAACCAAGAATGAAGATCAAGCCATTCATTCCAATGAAACGCTGTTGTACGAAGGCGCAACGGCATGACACATGGAGTCAAGTGTCGCGCTGTTTTTACCTGGACTATCCGCGATGGGGTTCTGTTTATCACCGACCGGGCAAAGATCGGCTCCGGCATTGCTGCATGCTCGGTGACAACTGATGCGGAAAATGTGTTGACCTCAATCTACGAGGGGAACCCCGAAGTCCGCGATCTGCCGATTGTTTACGAGGACAGTTGCGGTCAGTACGACGTTATGGTGATGGATGAGTGCGGCACGGTCTGCTTCATCTATGGCGGCGGCAGTGCTGAGTCCGCCTTCAACAAAGCACGAAAGATCCGCCAAAACCGTGCGAACAAAGTAAACAGGTAGGGAGATATAGCACAGGCGAGGGTCTGTATGGAAAACACAGGTAAAACACCGATGTTTTACCACCTTTCTCAATATCGTCCTCGACATAATCCGCCACGACAACACTACGAAGGAGCAAAGAAGGAAGAATGAAAGAAGGAGTCTATGTTGGACGAATGACTTGCAGGCCAATCCCTGACCCATCATCAAAGGCGGGGATGAGGTTGAGCTACAGACCTGTGGTGAGGGTTTATTCTGCTCCCGTACTTGGAACTCAGGATGACCCGCTTGAGGGTGATCGACCGAGCTTTCAGGAGGATTTGATCTCGCGCAACGATCTTATTCATTTCAAGGCAACCTTTGACTGGGGCAACCTCAACGATGGCGCAAGAAAGCTGGCGCTTGCCCTGCTGGCAAGTGCGGTCGGTGAGTCGCCGGCTGTTCGCCTGTACGAGCGTTTCGCTCAGGAAGAGGTGGCCACATTGACGCCAGCGCAGCCCTGGATGATGTCAAGCGAAAGCATCCTTGCATGGGTGTCTGACGCAGACGTTCAGCAATCCAAGTCAGGCGCAAGCATGCAGCAGCCCGTCGGGGCACCAGTTGAGGAAATCGTGAAGCACGATGCTCACTGCACTCCTTCCTGTGGCAGTCCGACTCACAACCTTATCGCCGGTACAGCCCATGATTGAGTCAGTAACCACTAAGATGGGGTGTCTATTCTGTGGCAATAAGATGTGGGTTCCTTTTACGCGCCATGTGGAGTGCGACGTATGTGGAGCCTCAGCATCTATTAAAACGCACCCTGTAAAAACAGGGAAAGTTTTGGCTCTAGGTGACACGCATTACTTTGTGTGTGTGCCAAAGACCAACAAAGCCGCATACCGCATGCGGGAAAATAAAAGAGCAGGAGTAGTATAATGAAAAAAACCACCAGAATAGTATTTGCGGCAATGCTTGGCTTGGCGAGTATGCAGGGCCAGGAGGCTACTGCAGTAGAATCCGCCTCTGATACATCAACAGGGATCATCGAGTCACTTGTTGCCAAGCGTTTTGCCGACCTGGGCTTCAAAAAGGGCGATTTTGAGGTGCGCAAATCACCGGAAATCGAAGGTATTTATGAAATCACGGTGAAAGACAGCCTTGTGTACTTCACTGACGAGAACGTGCGTTATTTTATCATCGGTCATATACTTGATCCTGTTTCCCGAACAGATATTACACTGAGCCGACTGAATGCGTCCCGCGTCGAACCTCTCCGTGAGGCTGTAAAGAAGGGTGATCTGTTTGCCGTAGGCAACATGGAATCGAAAAATGAGATTGTTATTTTCGATGATCCGGACTGCCCGTACTGCGCTCGTTTAGAGTCCTCATTGGACGCAAATTCAGACATCAAGGCATACCATGTAATGTCTCCGTTAACACAGTTACACCCCGAGGCTCGTGACCACGCCACATCCGTCCTGTGCAGCAACGAAAAGGGGGCCGTACTGAAAAGGATTATGCAGATGCACTCACAGCATAAGCCCATTCCGGCTGCGACCGAGGCCTGCGCCAGGAAAGCTGCCCCTCTGTGGGAGACGCATGACGCACTAACGAAGAAGTATGGCATCAATGGCACACCATTCCTCGTCCGTCTCACAGACGGCGCTGTTTGGCAGGGCTACATGCCTGTCAGTATTCTGCAGCGTTGGGCTGCCGGTGAGAATGTGAGCCCGGCGGAAGTGAACGCCGCAATGCAAGCGGGGCTGTAATCAGGGATAACGGTAAGACCAGGGCTGCGCCGTGTGCGCGGCCTTTGTCTTGCCTGCAGCACAATGAACAAGAAAGGAGTAGGGGATGCGATTTTCAACAAGAGAGCAAGAACCAGATAGCTCAGCGATCAATTCACCGAGTCGCTGTTTGACAAAGACACGCTCAGACTCACAGCACAGGTCACTATCCATGCGCACACGCGCCCTGCTGGCTGCCGGGGTTGTGGCGATTATGTTTGTTATTGATGCTCCAGGCGCATCAGAGGCCGGTGTATCAAGTTTGGCGACCTTTGCCATATTCGCACTACCTCATTGGCTGGAGTGCTCACAGGGGTCATTCTCGCTCGCCTGGCGATATATGGAGTGAGGAAGAGTAGCAATGTTCGATTCGGCATCGGCATTTTATCCAGCCTGGGCGCTCAAAACAGGAATAAGCAATGACCAGGAGCAACATTTGCATGAAATGCGCCGAGCTATGCTCAACTCGCACGCAGATCGTGCTTCCTACCATCCGTACTCAGGCGGGCATTGGAACTATCTGCGTGGTAGGCGAAGCTCCAGGCGCGGATGAAGACAGGGTAGGGGAAGGCTTCGTTGGCGCATCAGGAAGGAAGCTGCACGCATTGTTCGAGAGCAACGGTGTGACTGCCTTCTGCAAAACAAACGCAGTGCGATGTCGCCCGCCGGGGAATCGAAACCCTCGCAGTGAAGAGGTGCAGAACTGCATCAGCTATCTGGATGCGTTTCTGCTGGATCTGAAACCTGCCGTGATAGTCACTGTTGGATGGACACCAACCAGGCTCTTCTTCCGCAGCAAAAAGCGATTGTACGACGTGATAACGAGCAAGAGTCTGGCCCCTGATCCACATGATGTTCACACAGGGTTGTTCGGATGGTTGACCGGCGCTGCCTGTCCGGTGGTTGGAATGCCACACACATCACCGCTTGCATGGAATCGCAACGCGCCGTCGGGAGAAAAATGGAGTGTTATTGGCCAAGAGCAAATTCGCCTGGCATGTGAAATAGCAAAAAAGCGGGCCGCCACCGCGACCCGCCACACACATACGCAAGGAGATGCGTAAACTGGAAGGCGACGGACTCTTCATAGGAGGGGAAGGGAACCGTTGTCCGTCACCTTGCGAATAAGTATATCAGATCCGAGAAAAATGCAAGCCCTTTGTGATCTATCTTCCTAACAGCGCAAGAAGAATGAAAAACAGCCATCATTTAAGCAGTTAAAGCGAGCGTGTGCGTGGCAGAATCGGCCCAAACAACGAAATAAGAAGTGCATGCGTGATTATACAACAGCTCAAT
>CAZCZU010000020.1:0-44022 GCA_964503475.1 uncultured Zetaproteobacteria bacterium | reverse complement strand
CTGACTTATTAGAGAAGCTGTCCTCGAAATAAAAAGGGAGGCCATTTGGCCTCCCGTGTGAAACGAATGCTGATTTTGGATCAGCCACACTTGGAGTGGCCGCACTCTAGGCAGGTGTCGCAGCCGTCCATGCGGACCAGGGCCATGGCGGCACACTTCGGGCACCGGGTGGCGTCGGCCATCTTCTCCTCGACTTGCTGTTGTGTACGAATGACGAATTGCGCTATGGTTTCTACTGACCATCAGACAGGAGGTGGCGCATATGGCTGTTACTCTGCCCCTTGAGAGCATGACAACATCGGACAAGCTCGCCGCCATGGAGCTGCTGTGGGATGATCTGACCCGGGATGCCGAACGCTTCCCCTCGCCGGAATGGCATGGCGATGTGCTGGAGGCCAGAGAGGCGAGTTTGCAGGATGGCTCTGCCGGATTCGCTGATCTGGATGTGGTTAAAGAGCGGTTACGCAAAACACGCCGGTGATCATCCGGCTACTTGATCAGGCCGAACAGGATCTCGTAAGGGGGAGGGACTTTTACGAGAGGCAGCAGCAAGGGCTGGGTGATTATTTTCTCGATTCCATCATTGCAGATATCGAATCGTTGTACCTGTATGCGGGCATCCATGCCATGCACTTCGGTTATCATCGTTTGTTGGCCAAGCGCTTTCCGTTTGCGATCTATTATCTGTTCAGTGGTGACGAGGTGCGCATTTATGCCATTCTGGATTGCCGGAAGAATCCGTCGCTGCTCAGCCAGCGTTTGAGCTGATTTAAACTTCAAGTTCTGAATGCCCAAATAAAAAGGGAGCCGGCTTGATCACAAACTGGCTCCCTTTCCAGGTTGCTCAGGGTTGAATCAGCCGCACTTGGAGTGGCCACACTCCAGGCAGGTGTCGCAGCCGTCCATGCGCACCAGGGCCATGGCGGCACACTTCGGGCACTGGGTGGCGCCGGCCATGGCTGAGCCGCCCATCTTCTCCTCGATCTGCTGCTTCTTCAGCTGCAGCTCCGGTGTGTTCAGCTGCCCCTCCATCATGCCGATGGAGATCATGTGCTGCTGGATCACCTCGCCGATCTCGGCCACCAGCGACGGCATGTAGCGGCCGCCCTTCTTGAAGTAGCCGCCACGCGGATCGAATACGGCCTTCATCTCCTCGACCAGGAAGGTGACATCGCCACCCTTGCGGAAGATAGCCGAGATCACGCGGGTCAGCGCCACGATCCACTGGAAGTGCTCCATGTTCTTCGAGTTGATGAAGATCTCGAACGGGCGACGGTGGCTGGAGCCGTCCGGCTCGTGCACGATCACATCGTTGATGGTGATGTAGAGGGCGTGCTCGGAGTCCGGGGTCTTGATCTTGTAGGTGTTGCCCTCGAGTACGTCGTCGCGCTCCAGCAGCGGCGCGATATGGGCCACGCTGGCCTGGTTGGCCTCTGCCTGCTGCGCCTCATCCTCGGGCTTCTTCACATCATATCCGGTGATCTTCTTGTCAATCTTGATGGCCATACTTCTCTCCGTTGCCGGCCCGTGCTGCCAATAGCTCGATATGCCGGTCTAAAATTTTGGCCGCCGCAGCCTTGCGCTGCGGCGCCGGGCGGGCGACGTCCCTATAAGCATCGCGCCGCCAGGGGAGCGACGAGTCATTCGGTGCTCCCCGGTGAGCCATGGATGGCTCACCAAAATTGACGGTGCCAGCCGTCGATTTTGTGAGTGCGGACAAAACCGCGCTTTTGTTCGCACGTTGCTGATGGGATGCAGAAGGCAATCCATCAGACTCTTTCCAGACCGGCATCACCCAGAGGTTGATCGGTGGTGTGCGCAGGTCGGGCCATTGAATGCCGTTTGCTGCTGCCATCTCTCAACCTCCGTCTTTGATTAGATGCCGATTTATTGGCTCCTGCCAAAAATCAGTACGCAAAGACAAAACGCGGTTTCGCCTTTGCTTACAGGATCAACGACTTGCATCGTTACTCCTGGCGGGCCTCCTGGCCCGCACGGGAACGCTGAGCCGCTCAGCGTTCCCTCTCGGTGTTGCCTGAGCACCATTCGTTGGAACGTTACTGATCCGCGGATCAGAACTTCCCGTAGTAACCCTCTTTCAGGGCATCGTAGAGGTTGGCGGCGGAGTGCATCTCGCCGTCGTACTCGATCTCCTCGTTGCCCTTGGCCTCGACGACGCTGCCGTCCTCGAGGGTGAACTTGTAGGTGGTGTTGGCCAGATCCTGATCCTTGACCAGCACGCCCTGGAACGCCTCCGGGTTGAAGCGGAAGGTGGTGCAGCCCTTCAATCCCTTCTCGTAGGCGTAGAGGTAGATATCCTTGAAATCCTCGTACGGGAAATCGGTCGGTACGTTGGCCGTCTTGGAGATGGAGGAGTCCACCCACTTCTGGGCCGCCGCCTGGATATCGACATGCTGCTTCGGGGTCACATCATCGGCACTGATGAAGTAGTCCGGCAGGGCAGCCTCCGGATCATCGGAGTAGGGCATCGCCTTGGCGTTGACCAGCTCGCGGTAGGCCAGCAGCTCAAACGAGAAGACATCCACCTTCTCTTTCGATTTCTTGCCCTCGCGGATGACGTTGCGCGCATAGTGGTGCGCAAAGCTCGGCTCGATGCCGTTGGAGGCGTTGTTGGCCAGGGAGAGCGAGATGGTGCCGGTCGGGGCGATCGAGGAGTGGTGCGTGAAGCGGCAGCCCTTGTCGATCAGCTTCTTGACCAGGGCGGCATCCGCCTTGCTGTTGGCGGCCAGCTGCTGCATGTAGCGCGAGTACTTGCCCCACAGAATGCGGCCCTTGAGCTTATCGCCCACCTTGATGCCGTCTTTGGCCATCTCCGGGCGCTTGCGCATCATGTCGGTGGTCACTTCGTACTCGGCGTCCAGGGCCGGGGCAATGCCCTTCTCCTCAGTCAGCTCCAGGCCGACCTTGAAGCCGGTGCGCGCCATCTCGTAGGCGATCTGCTCGGTGAACTCCAGTGACGTATCATCGCCGTAGCGCATGCCCATCATCGTAAGTGTGGAGCCCAGGCCCAGGAAGCCCATGCCATGGCGGCGCTTGCTCATGATCTCCTCGCGCTGCTTCTCCAGCGGCAGGCCGTTGATCTCGACCACGTTGTCGAGCATGCGGGTGAACACGGCCACCACCTCGCGGTATTTGTCCCAGTCGAAGTGGGCCTTGTCGGTGAACGGATCGCGCACGAACTTGGTCAGGTTGATCGAGCCCAGCAGGCAGGCGCCGTACGGGGGCAGCGGCTGCTCGCCGCAGGGGTTGGTGGCGCGCACATCCTCGCAGAACCAGTTGTTGTTCATCTCGTTGACCCGGTCGATGAGGATGAAGCCCGGCTCGGCGTAGTCGTAGGTGGAGGCCATGATCACATCCCACAGCCGCTGCGCCTTGATGGTCTTGTAGACCCGGCAGGCGACCTCACCCTTGTCGTTGCGTACCGCATCCCTGGGGGCCGTGGCCACGGGGCGGAAAACGATCTCGCACTCGCCATCCTCGACCTCGCCCGGCGTGGCGGGGAAGATCAGCGGCCAGTCCGCGTCCGCTTTGACGGCCTCCATGAACGCCTCACTGATCAGGCAGGAGAGGTTGAACTGACGCAGGCGGCCCGACTCGCGCTTGGCGCGTACGAAGTCGGTGATATCCGGATGCGAGATGTCGAAGGTGCCCATCTGGGCGCCGCGACGGCCACCGGCGGAGGATACGGTGAAACACATCTTGTCGTAGATATCCATGAAGGAGAGCGGTCCGGAGGTGTAGGCGCCGGCACCCGACACATAGGCGCCCTTGGGACGCAGGGTGGAGAACTCGTAACCGATGCCACAGCCGGCTTTCAGGGTCAGGCCGGCCTCATGCACCATGGAGAGGATGCCGTTCATCGAGTCGGGGATGGTGCCCGAGACCGTGCAGTTGATGGTGGAGGTGGCCGGCTTGTGCGCCTCGGCCCCGGCATTGGACATGATGCGGCCGGCCGGGATGGCGCCGTGGGCCAGGGCCCAGACGAACTTGCCGTACCAGTGCTCGCGCTGCTCCTCTGTCTCGACGTCGGCCAGGGCGCGCGCCACGCGGCGGTAGGTATCCTCGATGCTCGTATCGACCGGCTGGCCGGCCTTGTCTTTCAGGCGGTACTTCTTGTCCCAGATGTCCTCGCTGGCCGGCTGCATACCGATGCGCTCGACCATCGCCTCGCCGGCTTTGTGGATATCGGTGACGGATTTCATGTTTGCGCTCATGCGCCTCCCCCTCATGTGTCGGATCGACCCGGGCCTGTCAGAGGCCCTGTCTGCTTTAACTGTGCTGAAACTGTGGTGATGCGGTCGCTTTCCCTGTGGATATACGCCTCCTGGCGTTGACCGTAAGGGCGAGTTTAGACGCTATATGTAGGGTGTCAAGAATCACAGATGCACTATCTGTGGTGTTTTTTCACACACAAACAACCCACCGTTTATCCACTGATTATCCACAGTTCGTTGTGGATAAAGGGCTGGCGGCTGTTTTTGTCTGCATACTATATATAGTGTCTGTGCATGTGGTGCAACACATGCATGGTGCCGGTGCTGGAGCCGGTCACGGGCTGCTGTTACGCTTCTCCGCATGAACAAGGAAACCCATTTCGGATATGAGACGGTACCGCTGGCCGAGAAGGCGGGCCGTGTCATGGGCGTCTTCTCCTCGGTAGCGGAGAAGTACGACATCATGAACGACCTGATGAGCGGCGGCATGCACCGCCTGTGGAAGCGGCGCCTGTTCGCCACCGCGGCCGTGAAGCCGGGCGATACCGTGCTCGATGTGGCGGCAGGCTCCGGCGATATCGCCATCGGCCTGCTGAACAAGATGGGGCGGGCCGGGCGCGTGGTGCTCACCGATCTGAACGGGCCGATGTTGCACGAGGGTGCCCGGCGCGTGGTCGATGAGGGGCTGCTGCCGGGTACGGCCGACTGCATCCAGTCGGACGGTACAAAGCTCGCCTTTGCCGACAACAGCTTCGATTGCCTCACCATCGCCTTCGGTATCCGCAACTTCGTCGATATCCCGGCAGGATTGGCCGAGTTTTACCGCGTGCTCAAGCCGGGTGGGCAGTTCCTCTGCCTGGAGTTCTCGCGTCCCGTTCTGCCGCTGCTCGATGTGGCTTATGACGCCTACTCCTTCAATGTCATCCCGGCCATGGGCGAGATGGTGACGGGCGACCGGGCCAGCTACCAGTACCTGGTCGAGTCGATCCGCCGTTTCCCGGACCAGCGCCGCTTCGAGAAGTTGATCGCGGAGGCCGGCTTCGGGCTGGTGCGGCATGAGAATATGACCGGTGGCGTTGTAGCGTTGCATCGGGGATACAAGCTTTGACATACGGCTGCAGGCATCCTGCCTCCAGCCTTTGGACGCAACATGAAGAGTGCGATCTTCATGTTGCTCACGGCGCATTGCGCCACCACCCGTCCATGGGTGGGACTTGTTTGATGCGGCTGCAGGTATCCTGCCTTCAGCCTTTGACGTCCGACAAAGAGCGTGGTCTTTGCCGGACTCACGGTGCTGCGCACCGCCACCCGTCCATGGGTGGGAAGGCGGGCTTCGTTCCGGCCATGGTGATTTGTGAGAGGGGAGATATGAACAGGGTAATGAAATCATGCCCGCCCACGGAGGGGCGGCGGGTAAGCGTATGCGCACCCGTAAGCGCAGCGGAAACCGCGCTTTGCGCTGCGCGTTCAAGCGCCAGGCAGGGATGCCGCAGTGCGATCCACACAAAAACGAATGAGGTGATAGCCTCATGAGCGTTATGTTTCTACCTTTGAGGCTGATTCCGGTGCCGGTGCAGTGCGTGGTGCTCTCCACGGTGCTGGGGCTCTTTTTCGAGCGCGACAAGTCGCTGAAACCGCACCTTAAGGAGCTTGAGGGCAAGGTGTTTCGTATCCATGTCAGCGATACCGGGGCGGTGATCTTCCTCGGTTTCCGGCGCGGCAAGCCGTGGGTGCATCCTTCGCATGGCGGCGAGGTGGATGTGCGTATCCAGGCGACGACGGCCGGTTTCGCCCAACTCTGCTTTGAGCATGAGGATCCGGACGACCTGGTCTTCCGCCAGGAGCTGAAGCTCTCCGGCGATTCCGAGGCGATGCTGCGCTTCAAGCGGCTGCTCGCCACCGCCGATCTCGACTGGGAGCGTGAGCTGCGCGACGCCTTCGGTGATTTCTTCGGTACCCGTGTGGCCAAAGCGGCGCATGCACTGGTGGCGGCCGAGAAACGGGTCAGCGAGGGCTCGCGCCAGGCGGTCTCCGACTATATCCGTCGTGCCGATATCCCCGATGCCGAGCGCCTGCAGGCGTGGCAGGCGGGTGTCGAGGCCCTGAGCCACAAGGTGAGCCGCCTGAAAGGGCGCGCCACCCGCATCGAACACCGTATGCAAGATCTGGATTAGGATCGCCCTATATGATCAAGGCGCCGTACTGGCTTCGTCGTAATATCCGCCTCTTTGTCATCGTCCATATCCTGACGCTGCATGGCCTGGGGGCGCTGGCTGTGCGCCTGCATCTCTTCCGTCCTTACGCCTGGTTCTGGCGCCTGTTCCATTCCGACGAGCTGCCGGAGAATCTCGGGCCGCAGGTGCGCGTGGTGCTGGAACGGCTTGGCCCGACCTTCATCAAGTTCGGCCAGATGCTCTCCACCCGTGTCGACCTGCTGCCGATCGAGATGGCCATGGAACTCAAGAAGCTGCAGGACGATGTGCCGCCGGAGCGCTTCTCCGAGGTGGCCAAGGTGCTGGAGGCGGCCTACAAGCGGCCGCTGCTGGGCGAGAACGGTGTCTTCGCCGAGTTCGACGAGGTGCCGGTGGCGGCGGCCTCGATTGCCCAGGTGCATTTCGCCCGCCTGCACGACGGGCGCAAGGTGGCGGTCAAGGTGCGCCGGCCGCGTATCCACAAGACCATCGAAGCCGATCTCTCCATTCTGCGCCTGCTGGCCGCACTCTTTGATCGTTATCTGCCCGAGTATCGTCGCCTGAAGGCGCCGCAGGTGGTGGATGAGTTCGCCACCACCATCCGCGAGGAGCTGAACCTGCGTGCCGAGGCGGCCCACGCCGGCCGTTTCGCCGATAACCTGAAGGATTTTGCCGGTGGCGGCGTGCCGGCCGTGCTGTGGGACTACTCCGGTATGCACGTCATGGTTACCGAGCGCATCTCCGGTACCCCGATCGACGAGCGCGCGGCGCTGATCGACAGGGGCTTCGATACCGAGGCGCTGTGCGAGCGGCTGGCGACCCTCTTCTTCCACATGGTTTTCGTCGACGGCTATTTCCACGCCGACCTGCATCCGGGCAATATCTTTGTTTCGGACGAGGGCGAGATCCTGCTGGTCGATTTCGGCATTGTCGGGCGCATGCCGCTGCAGAGCCGGCTTTATCTCGCCGACATGCTGCTCTCCTTTTTGCAGCAGGATTATCGCAGGGCGGCCGAGGTGCATGTCGAGGCGGGTTATGTGCCGGCCGATACCGATGTCTCCGCCTTCGAGGATGCGATGCGCGAGATCGCCGAGCCGATCTTCAACCGCCCCCTGAGCGAGATTTCGCTGGCCGAGCTGCTCTTCTATCTCTTCTCGGTGACCGAACGCTTCAAGATGGAGACGCGCCCCGAGCTGCTGCTGCTGCAGAAGACGATGGTGGTCATCGAGGGTGTGGCGCGCGAACTGGAGCCGGGGATCAATGTCTGGTCGCTGGCCAAGCCGCTGGTGGCCGGATGGGTGGCCGAGAATCTCGGGCCGCAGGCGAAGGCGAAGCGGATGCTGAATGAGGCGCAGACCGGCATGCGCGACTGGTTGCAGCTGCCGGGCGAGATTCGCGCGGCCCTGCAGCGTCACGAGGAGGAGGCGACCTCGAATGACGAGGTGCCGCTGTGGCGCGATCTGATCGGGCTAGTGCTGCTGGCCGGCGGTGCCGTGGGCCTGGGCATGATGTGGCAGCAGGAGCAGATGCTGCAGGGTATCGGTGCGGTGCTGGTCATGTTCCTCGGCCTGGCCATGGCGCTGACGCTGCGCCGCTGATCGTTATCCGGTGCCGATGCTGTGGCCTGTTTTGTGGCGGGCTTGAGCCCTTCCGGGTTTGATGTAGCTTACGCGCGCTTTTGCCCCGTCTCCTTACATTGTCGGACGCAGGGCGATCAGACAGATATCCTTATACAGGGGTTAACATGAGCAGGGATTTTGTATTTACCAGTGAGTCGGTGTCGGAAGGGCATCCGGACAAGGTGGCCGACCGTATTTCCGACGGCGTCCTCGATGCCATCCTGACGCAGGACAAGTATGCCCGCGTGGCCTGCGAGACGCTGGTAACCACCGGCATGGCGCTGATTGCCGGCGAAATCACGACATCGGCCCAGATCGATTATCAGGATATCGTCCGCTCCGCCATCAGGGAGATCGGCTACAACTCCTCCGCCATGGGCTTCGACTGGGAGTCGTGTGCGGTACTGGTCAGCCTCGACAAGCAGTCGGTGGATATTGCCGCGGGTGTGAACGAGGGCGAGGGCCTTGATCTCGACCAGGGCGCCGGCGACCAGGGTTTGATGTTCGGCTATGCGTCGAATGAGACCGAGGTGCTGATGCCGACCCCGATTTACCTCTCCCATCGCCTGGCCGAGAAGCAGGCTGCCGTACGCAAGGCCGGCGTGCTGCCGTTCCTGCGTCCGGACGCCAAGTCGCAGGTGACGGTGCGCTATGAGGATTCCAGGCCGGTGGCGATCGATGCCGTGGTGCTCTCCACCCAGCATGAGCCGGACATCGAGCACAAGGAGCTCACCGAGGCGGTGATGGAGGAGATCCTGAAGCCGGTGCTGGAGCCGACCGGGCTGCTGCATGCCGGGACCGAATTCCACATCAACCCGACCGGCCGTTTCGTCATCGGTGGCCCGGTGGGCGACTGCGGTGTGACCGGTCGCAAGATCATTGTCGACACCTACGGCGGTTTCGGCCACCACGGTGGCGGTGCCTTCTCCGGCAAGGATCCGACGAAAGTCGATCGCTCCGCCTGCTACATGATGCGTTATGTGGCCAAGAATATTGTGGCCGCCGGCCTGGCCGATCGCTGCGAGGTGCAGGTGGCCTATGCCATCGGTGTCGCCAAGCCCTTGAGTGTTATGATCAACACCTTCGGCACCGGCAAGATCGACGAGGGCAAGCTGGCCGAAATCGTGCGTGAGGTGTTCGACCTGCGTCCGAAGGGTATCGTGCAGCAGCTCGACCTGCTGCGTCCGATCTATGCCAAGACGGCGGCCTACGGTCACTTCGGCCGCGAACTGCCGGAGTTCTCCTGGGAGCGGACCGATAAGGCCGCCGAGCTGAAGGCCGCCGCAGGTATCTGAGGCAGAGGCCGCCTTTTGATCTGATGCGACATGGTTGCGGGCTAGGCGTCCCGCAACCATGTTTGAATCTCGATCCTGTCTGACCGGGCAGTGATCGAGCCCAGGGAAGGGCGAGCAAGGCGGCTGTGCTGACTTGTGAGGCGAGCGAAACCGCGTTTTGCGCGCCGTCAGCTGAAAGGGGCAGGAGCCCTTATTCAGCATCAAGCAAGGCCCGAGCCCAGGGATGGGCGAGCAGGCGAAGCCTGTGAGGATCGCGAAACCGCGTTTTGCGATCCGTTAAGTTAAAAAGGCAGGAGCCTTTTTAACATCTAAAAAAACAGTTCCCCTGACTGAGGAGCACTGCAACCCGATCCGGGCTAGGCTCAGTCACGATTTCACGAACAAACGGTGCTCATATTTTTATGTCCATAGGAGTATGAGATGAGCGAATTTACCGATTACAAAGTGGCGGATTTCTCGCTGGCTGAATGGGGCCGCAAGGAAGTGCGTATCGCCGAGACCGAGATGCCGGGCCTGATGGCCCTGCGCGAGGAGTATGGCGAGTCCAAGCCGCTGAAAGGTGCCCGCATCGCAGGCTGCCTGCACATGACCATCCAGACGGCCGTGCTGATGGAGACGCTGGTGGCACTGGGCGCGACCGTGCGCTGGTCCTCCTGTAATATCTTCTCCACTCAGGATCAGGCTGCCGCCGCCATGGCCGCTGCCGGTATCCCGACCTTCGCCTGGAAGGGCGAGACCGAGGAGGAGTTCTGGTGGTGCATCGAGCAGACCATCCAGGGCCCGGACGGCTGGACGCCGAACATGATTCTCGACGATGGCGGCGACCTGACCCAGATCATGCACGACAAGTATCCGCAGCTGCTGGCCGAGGTGAAGGGTATCTCCGAGGAGACCACCACCGGCGTGCATCGCCTCTACGAGATGGCGAAGAACGGCGAACTGAAGGTGCCGGCCATCAACGTCAACGACTCGGTGACCAAGTCCAAGTTCGACAACCTCTACGGCTGCCGTGAATCGCTGATTGACGGTATCAAGCGTGCAACCGACGTCATGATCGCCGGCAAGATCTGTGTTGTGCTCGGCTACGGCGATGTCGGCAAGGGCTGTGCCCAGGCCTTCCGCGGTATGGGCGCCACCACCTGGGTGACCGAGATCGATCCGATCAACGCCCTGCAGGCTGCGATGGAAGGCTACCGCGTGGTCACCATGGACGAGGCGGCAGCCCTCGGTGATATCTTCGTCACCACCACCGGTAACGTCGATGTGATCACCCATGATCATATGCAGGCCATGAAGGATGAGGCCATCGTCTGCAACATCGGTCATTTCGACAACGAGATCGATGTGGCCAGCATCCGCCAGTACGAGTGGGTCAACATCAAGCCGCAGGTCGACCAGGTGATCTTCCCGGATGGCAAGCGCATTACGCTGCTGGCCGAGGGTCGTCTGGTGAACCTCGGTTGTGCGACCGGCCATCCGAGCTTCGTGATGAGTGCCTCGTTCACCAACCAGGTGATCGCCCAGATCGAGCTGTGGAACCATGCCGATCAGTACGAAAACAAGGTTTACGTGCTGCCGAAGCATCTGGACGAGAAGGTGGCGCGCCTGCATCTGCAGAAGATTGGTGCAAACCTGACAGCCCTGACCGACAAACAGGCCGAGTACCTCGGTATTCCGGTCGAGGGTCCGTACAAGCCGGAGCACTACCGTTACTAGGATGCGGCTGATGCCGTTGGTGCTGGCTGCCCTGCTGCTTGGCGGGGTGGCCAGTGCCGATGACGGCCTGGCCGTGGATGCCCGCTTCGACAAGACGGGTGATGCGCTGGTGGATGCCAGCGACTGGAAGCGGATGAGCGAGGAGGAGCGCATGGCCTATGCGCGCGCCTCGGTGAAGGCGCTGGGCGAGGATCCGGATGTGATGCTGGCCGGCGGCGAAACGCGGGCACAGCGCTATCTGCGCGGCCTGCGCGCTGTTTACGAATAGAATACGGGGTTGATGCTTGAGTATTGCCGCGTCTTCTGCTAGAAATCGCCGCGCAAAACAGAGGGGCGACCTTCTGGCGATGTCGGCGCTTCCGTTTCGGGTGTGAATCATGAAGTCATGGAGTGACAGGCAGACCGGAGAAATTCCGGCCCTTGGCCTGCTGCGACTTCAGCTGATTGTGGCGATTCTGCTTGGCGGTGGCGGCGCGGTACTCTTCAACCCGATGGTTGGCATGTCCCTTGCTTATGGGGTGCTCACCATGATGGGCGGTGGCTGGTTCCTGCGGCGACGCATCGAACAGGCGGCGAATCTCACGGTTGAAGATGGCAGGCGGCTGCTTTATGCAGCAGCTGTCCAGCGATTTACCGGCATTCTTGTTTTGCTGGTTATGGCGTATGCGATCGGTCTGCATCTGCTGGCGGTCGCTGCGGGGATTTTTGTGGCCCAGTCGGCGGTCTTCCTGTTCGGAATGCGACAGGCGATGCGCGACAGGGCCGATCAATAAAGGGGTGTGTCTTGGCAGCACAGGAACAGCACAGCGGCGGCATTGCAGATCATCTGCAGTACTGGACCTACAAGTTCGACGAAAGCAATCCGTTTATGCAGATCCATCTGGATACGATGGTCGTGACCCTCGTTGTTGCGGGTCTGATGTTTGTCTTCGCCCTGTGGCTGAAAGGCAAGCTGGTGGCCGATGCTGCGCCGGGTGGCGCCCAGAATTTCATGGAATCGGTCACCGACTTCATCAACCAGACGGTCAACGACAACTTCCCGGTGCACAATCCGCTGATTGCGCCGCTGGCGATGACCATTTTTGTCTTCATTTTCCTTATTAATACCCTGGATATTCTGCCGGCCTTCCTGTTGGGGCATGTGGCGCACCTGTTCGGTGTAGAGCACTTCCGTCCGGTTCCGACCAACGATCTGAATCTGCCGGCAGCGATGGCTATTTCCGTGTTCCTGATGGTGCTCTACTATGAGTTCAAGCTGAAGCCGGGCCACTTTATGAAAGAGCTGCTGCTGGAGCCGTTTGCCAGCCTGCTGCTGGGAGCCAAGAATCCGATCGCCAAGCTGTTCGGTGTGCTCCTGATCCCGGTCAACCTGATCCTGAAGGTAGTTGAAGAGGTGGCCAAGCCACTCAGTCTCTCCTTCCGACTCTTCGGCAACATGTTTGCCGGTGAAGTGATCTTCCTGCTGATTGCCTTCCTGCTGCTGAGCGGCGGTCCGGTCAGCATGGGTGTCGGCTTCCTTGTCGGTCTGGGCTGGAGTGCATTCCATCTCTTCATCGGTTTGCTGCAGGCATTCATCTTCATGATTCTGACTGTTGTGTATCTGTCGATTGCACATCAGCCGGTTGAGCACTGATTTTATTTCTGACTTGTTTTATTAATAGGAGTAGATAATGGAAGCAAATGTAATCATCACCGCTGCTACTGCGATCTCTGTAGGTGTGATCCTGGCCGCTGCCGGCCTGGGTTCGGCGATCGGCTGGGGCCTGATCACCTCCAAGACCCTCGAGGGTATTGCACGCCAGCCGGAAATGCGTCCGCAGCTGATGTTCAACATGTTCATCTTCGCTGGTCTGATGGAGTCTTTCCCGTTCATCATCATGGCATTCGCACTGTGGTTCCTGTTCGCGAATCCGTTCCTGGGATAAGAAGAGACTTTTGAGATTATTTGATTCGGTGAGGGTGCGTCATGAGTGTTGACCTGACATTTATTGGCCAGATCGTCGTCTTCCTGACGCTAGTCTGGCTCCTGAAGCGGCATCTGTACGGTCCGTTGAACGATCTGATGGCAGCGCGTGCCAAGAAGATCGCCGAGGGACTGGCAGCTGCAGATGCAGGTGTTGAAGCCAAGGCCAAGGCCGAGGCGGAGATCGCCGCGCAGCTGGCTGAGGCCAAGGCCAAGGCTCAGGAGATTATCGCTGCAGCCGAGAAGCGTGCAGCCGAACTCCAGGAGGAGTCGGTCAACAAGGCGCGCACCGAGGCTGAAGCCATTGTCGATGCCGGCAAGGAAGAGCTGAATGCCGAGGTTGCTCGTGCACGTCAGGCTCTGCGTAATGAAGTGGCAGACATTGCCATGCAGGCTGCCAGCCGTGTGGTGGATGCCGAGCTGGATGCCAAGCGTCACACCCAGCTGATCGAGGATGTCGTCAAGCAAGGGTTTGGTGCATGAGCACCGCGAAAGTATCCCGTCGCTACGCGCAGGCCCTGTTCGACCTGATTCAGGAGGGTGCTCCGCTGCAGGCGGCCCTGAACGAGGCAGCGGCATTCGCCGGCAACGACGACGTGCTGGCAGTGCTGGAGTCGCCGGCCTATCCGGCCAGCGTCAAGGCCGGCCTGTTCGACAAGGTTGTCAGCGGCAAGGGCAGTGACGAGATCAAGCGTCTCGTTGCCCTGCTGGCCGAGCGTGGCAAGGTTCAGCTGCTGCCGGAGATCGCAAGCCTCGTAGAAGAGCTGATTGCGGCTGCCTCGAGTGAGGTGGATGCCGAAGTCAGCGTGGCCGTTGATCTGGATGACAAGCTGAAGGATGCGCTGGCTGCAGCGCTTTCCGAGGCCTCCGGTCGCAAGGTGCGCATGAACGTCAATAAGGATGAGTCGATCCTGGGTGGCGTCGTGGTGCGCATCGGTGACCGCAAGCTGGACTACTCACTGAAAAGCAAGCTGGATGGCCTGAAGCGGTCCATGGTCGGCTGAACAAGATTTAAAGTATTGTGATCAGAGGTTGAATATGAAGCTCGATACAGCGGAAATCAGTTCCATCATCAAAGAGCAGATCAAGGGCTTTGAGGCCGGTGCTGCCGATGCCAACGTGGGTCGTTTGATCACCGTCGGTGACGGTGTGGCGCTGATTCACGGCCTCTCCGGCGCCATGGCTGGCGAAATGCTGGAGTTCCCGGGCGAGACCCGCGGCATGGTGTTGAACCTGGAAGAGGACAACGTCGGTGCGGTGATCTTCGGTGAATTTGACCACCTGCGCGAAGGCGACGAGGTGAAGTGCACCGGCAAGATCTTCGAGGTCCCGGTTGGTCCGGAGCTGAAGGGTCGCGTAGTCAATGCACTGGGTCACCCGATCGACGGCAAGGGCCCGATCAAGGCTTCCGAGACCGACGCGGTCGAGAAGGTTGCACCGGGCGTGATCTGGCGTAAGAGCGTCGACCAGCCGATGGCGACGGGTATCAAGTCCATCGACGCTATGATCCCGGTTGGCCGTGGCCAGCGTGAGCTGATCATCGGTGACCGTCAGACCGGTAAGACCGCTATCGCGATCGACTCCATCATCAACCAGAAAGATACCGGTGTGACCTGTGTCTACGTTGCTGTCGGCCAGAAGGCCTCCAGTGTTGCCAACGTGGTTCGCACCCTGAAAGAGCACGGCGCTCTGGATCACACCATCATCGTTGCGGCCACCGCTGCCGAGTCCGCTGCCCTGCAGTACCTGGCTCCGTACTCCGGCTGCACCATGGGCGAGTACTTCCGCGACCGCGGTGAGGATGCCCTGATTGTATACGACGACCTGACCAAGCAGGCCTGGGCCTACCGTCAGGTATCCCTGATTCTGCGTCGCCCTCCGGGCCGTGAAGCCTACCCGGGTGACGTATTCTACCTGCACTCCCGTCTGCTGGAGCGCGCATCCCGCGTTAATGAGCAGTATGTCGAGGAGTTCACCAAGGGTAAGGTGAAGGGCCAGACCGGTTCGCTGACGGCTCTGCCGATCATCGAGACCCAGGAAGGCGACGTTTCGGCATTCGTACCGACCAACGTTATCTCCATCACCGACGGCCAGATCTTCCTCGAGACCGGCCTGTTCAACTCCGGCCAGCGTCCGGCCGTGAACGTCGGTCTCTCCGTATCCCGTGTGGGTGGTGCGGCTCAGACCAAGGCTGTGAAGAAGGTTGGCGGCGGTCTGCGTCTTGACCTGGCCCAGTACCGTGAACTGGCGGCATTCGCCCAGTTCGCATCCGATCTGGACGAGGCGACCCGCCAGCAGATCGAGCGTGGTAAACGCGGTATGGAAGCCCTGAAGCAGAACGAGAACTCGCCGATGAGTGTTGCCGAGATCACCGCCATCCTGTTCGCCCTCAACAACGGTGACCTGGATGACGTCGAGGCCAGCAAGGTGGTTGATTTCGAGAAGGCTTACATGGCCTACCTGAAGTCTTCCCACTCTTCCCTGATTGATACCCTCAACGAGGAAGCTGCCCTGAGCGATCAGATTACCGAGGGTCTGAAGAAGGCGATGGCCGACTTCAAGGCCACCGGCAGCTACTAAGGGGTCCGGAAGTGGCTTCAGCCAAGGAGATTCGCGGCCAGATCAAGGCCATTCAGAACACCGGCAAGATCACCAAGGCGATGGAGATGGTGGCGGCCAGCAAGATGCGCAAGGCTCAGGAGCGCGTATTGATGGCGCGTGCCTACGCCGAGGGTATCGAGCGTGTGGTCCACAACCTGATGCAGGCGCATCCGGAGTACCAGCATCCCTTCCTGGTGGAAAAGGATGAGGTCAAGCGCATCGGCCTGGTGGTCATCACCACCGACAAGGGTCTGTGCGGTGGCCTGAATGCCAATACGATGAAAGCGGCTCTGAAGGTCGTGAAGTCCTTCGAGGGCAGCAGCGAAGCCTATACGGTCGGTCGTCGCGGTGGCCAGTTCATGCGCCGCGTTACCGACCTGCAGGGTGCTGTCGACAACATCCCGGATACCCCGGACCTGGCCGACATCATCGGTGTGGTCAAGGTGGCCATGCAGCGCTTCCTGAACGGTGAAGTGGACGAGGTTCGCCTGGTATTTAGCGAGTTCGTCAACACCATGGTGCAGACGCCGCGTGTCAATCGTCTGCTGCCGTGTCCGAAGCCGGAGGAGCAGGAGCACCCGGGCTACTGGGACTACCTGTACGAGCCGGACAGCAAGGAAGTGCTGGAAGGTCTGCTCGAGCGTTACGTCGAGGCGATGGTTTACCATGCCGTACTCGAGAACAAGGCCTGCGAACAGTCCGCACGTATGGTGGCCATGAAGGCCGCGACCGACAATGCCAAGAGCATCGTCAAGGACCTGCGTGTGACATACAACAAGGCGCGTCAGGCGGCGATCACGCAGGAGATCGCGGAAATCAGTGCTGGCGCCCAGGCTTCAGCCTAAAAAGATTCGAAAGACTTGGAGAGGTCACAGAGATGAGTGTAGGAACCATTGTGCAGGTAATCGGTCCCGTGGTGGATGTGCGTTTCGCTTCGGGTGAGCTGCCGCAGATTTACAACGCGCTGGAGATCAAGGAAGCCAACCTGATCATGGAGACCCAGCAGCACATCGGTGATAACACCGTGCGCGCCATCGCCCTCGGTACGACCGACGGCCTGAAGCGCGGCATGGAAGTGACCGATACCAAGGGTCACATCAAGGTTCCGGTCGGCAAGGAGACCCTGGGCCGCATCATGAATGTGCTCGGCGAAGGCATCGACTTCGACGGCGAGGTTAAGTCCGAAGAGCGCTGGTCCATCCACCGTGCCGCTCCGAGCTTCGAGGAGCTGGCTCCGGCAGCCGAGATTCTCGAGACCGGCATCAAGGTGATCGACCTGATGGCCCCGATTGCCAAGGGCGGTAAGGTCGGCCTGTTCGGCGGCGCCGGCGTTGGCAAGACCGTGAACATGATGGAGCTGATCAACAACATCGCCAAGGCACACGGTGGTTACTCCGTATTCGCCGGTGTTGGTGAGCGTACCCGTGAGGGTAACGACTTCTATTACGAGATGAAGGAGTCGAACGTCCTGGACAAGGTTGCCCTTGTTTACGGCCAGATGAACGAGCCTCCGGGCAACCGTCTGCGCGTGGCCCTGACCGGCCTGACCATGGCTGAGTACTTCCGTGACGAAGGCCGTGACGTTCTGATCTTCATCGACAACATCTACCGCTACTCGCTGGCCGGTGTTGAGGTATCCGCACTGCTGGGCCGTATGCCGTCCGCCGTGGGTTACCAGCCGAACCTGGCCGAGGAGATGGGTCGTCTGCAGGAGCGTATTGCTTCCACCAAGACCGGCTCCATTACCTCTGTACAGGCCGTATACGTACCGGCCGACGACCTTACCGATCCGGCCCCGGCAACGACGTTTGCCCATCTGGATTCGACCATTGTTCTGTCGCGTCAGATCGCCGAGCTGGGCATCTACCCGGCCGTTGATCCGCTCGACTCCACCTCGCGACAGCTGGACCCGAAGGTGATCGGTATCGAGCACTACGACGTGGCACAGGGTGTGCAGAAGACCCTGCAGCGCTACAAGGAGCTGCAGGACATCATCGCCATCCTGGGCATGGACGAGCTCTCCGAAGAGGACAAACTGCTGGTACAGCGTGCCCGTAAGATTCAGCGCTTCCTGTCGCAGCCGTTCCACGTGGCCGAGGTGTTCACCGGTGCCCCGGGCGTCTACGCCAAGAAGGAAGACACCATCAAGGGCTTCAAGGGCATCCTGGCTGGCGATTACGACCACCTGCCGGAGCAGGCCTTCTACATGGTCGGCTCGATCGATCAGGCAGTTGAGAAGGCCAAGAAGATGGAGGCCAAGGGCTAATGGCAGCCTCGACTGTACAGGTCCTGGTCGCCACGGCTGAGCGCGAGGTCTATCGCGGCGAGGTGGAGATGGTCATCGCACCGGGTGCTTCCGGTGAGCTGGGTATCATGCCGAAGCATTCGCCGCTGATCAGTGCGCTGAAGCCGGGCGAACTTCGCCTCAAGCGTGGCGAGGAGTTCGACGAAGTGTTTGTTTCGGGTGGCTTCATTGAAGTGCAGCCGGAGATGATCACTGTGCTGGCGGATACTGCCGAGCGTGCTTCCGACTTCAGCGAAGCGGAAGCATCCGAGGCGGCCCGCAAGGCCGAGGAGCTGGTTGCACAGCGTCAGGGCGACACCGACTTGGCCCGTGCCGAGGCAGAGCTTGCCTTTGCTGCAGCCCGACTGGCCTGGATTCGTAAAAAGAAAAAATCACACTAAGCGAAACGTTGAAAAGGGCCGCATCTTGCGGCCCTTTTTTTGTGTCCGGACCGCTTGCAAAATCCGGCCCGGCAGCCGACGATTGCCGGCATGAGCGCCGCCGTCTGCCCGATGGTCGCGGTCTGTTTCGTTAACGGAGGCAAGGGATGCAGGATTTCCATTTTCCGCAGACTCAGGTGGTAGTGCTGGCGGCCGGCAAGGGTAAACGCATGCGTTCGGCGACACCCAAGGTGCTGCACCCCGTGCTGGGCAAATCGATGCTTGAGCATGTCCTGCAGTGTGTTGAGGTGCTGACCCCGCAGGGAATTGTTGTCGTGACCGGGCACGAGGGTGAACAGGTGCGCACGGCCATCGGCAATCCGGCCAATCTTGCCTGGGTAGAGCAGGAACAGCAGCTAGGCACCGGCCATGCCGTGCTTCAGGCCGAAGGCGAATGTGCCAAAGCGGAAAACGTTCTGATCGTATGCGGTGATACACCGTTGCTACAGCCGGAATCGCTGGCCATGCTGCTTGAAGCCCATCAGCAGGGCGGCTTCGATGTCTCTTTCCTCTCCGCCATGCCCGGCGATGCGACCGGCTATGGACGCGTGGTTCGCGATGCGAGCGGCCAGGTTGACCGGATCGTCGAAGAGCGCGATGCCAGCGTGGAGCAAAAACATATCAATGAAGTGAGCAGCGGCATCTTCTGTGTCCGTTCGCCGCTTCTGTTCGAGTTACTGAAGAAAACCGATAACCGGAATGATCAGCAGGAGTACTACCTGCCGGATGTCGTAACCCTGGCACGTGCCGAGGGGCTCAAGGTCAATGCCGTTGTGATGAAGGATGCCGATGAGATGCTGGGCGTGAATGACCGGGCTCAGCTTTCTGCGGTCGAGTCGATTATGCAGCGCTGGATCATGGTCGACTGGCAGATGCAGGGAGTCACCATCGAACAGCCGGAGAGTGTGCGTATCGAGGCTTCGGTGCACATCGGTATCGATACGGTGATCCGGGCCGGCTGCCAGTTGCTGGGCAGTACCCACATCGGTGATGAATGCGAGATCGGGCCCTATGCCGTGATCAGGGACGCATGGCTCGATGACGATACGCGCGTGCATCCGTTCAGCCACATCGAGGAGGCGCATGCCGGCAGCCGCACGCAGATCGGCCCGTTTGCACGCCTGCGCCCCCAGGCCAAGCTCGACGAGGATGTTCGCATCGGCAATTTTGTTGAGATCAAGAAAGCGGTTATCGGACGTGGCAGCAAGGTGAACCACCTGAGCTACATCGGCGATACGGTGATGGGCAGTGAATGCAATATCGGTGCGGGTACGATCACCTGTAACTACGACGGCGCCAACAAACACCAGACCACGATCGGCAATCAGGTGTTTGTCGGCTCGGACACCAAGCTGGTGGCTCCGGTCAGCGTCGAGGATGGCGCCACAATCGGTGCCGGCAGCATTATCACCAAGCCGGTGAAGCGCGATGGCCTGACGCTCTCCGCCCGCCCTGAACAGCGCCATGTGCCGGACTGGCAGCGTCCGAAGAAGAAAGACTGATGTGCGGCATTGTTGGAGCCATTGCCGGCAGGGATGTGCTGCCGGTGCTGATGGACGGTCTGCAGCGGCTGGAGTATCGCGGCTACGATTCCGCCGGTGTCGCGGTGCGCGATCATGATGGCAGCCTGAAACGATTCCGTTCCTTGGGCAAGGTGGCGGCGTTGAAGGCGCTGGTCGATAAGTCGGGCATTCATAGCGATCTCGGCATCGCCCATACGCGCTGGGCCACGCATGGCGCACCGGCCGAGCGTAATGCCCACCCGCACATGAGCGGCGTGCGGGTCGCGATTGTGCATAATGGCATTATCGAGAATCACAACGCATTGCGCGACCGGCTGATCGGGCTTGGTTACGAGTTTACCTCCGAAACCGATACGGAAGTGATTGCGCACATGATGGCGGAGAAGCTGCAATCGGGCGCCGATCTCTTTTCGGCCCTGAAAGCGGTGTCCGGCGAACTTGAGGGAGCCTACGCCCTGGCCGCGGCGAGCCCTGAGGATAACGATCGTATCGTGGTGGCCCGTGAGGGCAGTCCCCTGGTCATCGGGCTGGGTGAGGGCGAAAACTTCATCGCATCCGATGTGGCAGCACTGCTGCCGGTGACCCGCAACTTTATCTTCCTCGAGGAGAGGGATATTGCCGAGGTGCGCCGTGATGGCGTCACGGTCTTCGATGCCAGTGGAAAAATGGTCGAACGGCCTGTGAAGCAGTCGGCATTGACCGACGCCAGCGTCGACAAGGGCCCATACGCCCATTATATGCTCAAGGAGATCTATGAGCAGCCAGGCGTGATTTCCGAAACCCTTGAAGGGCGGATTCATAAAGGGCGCCTGATGGAGGCGAGCTTCGGCCACGAGACGACCGCACTGCTGGACAGGGCCCGGCATGTCCAGATTGTGGCCTGCGGAACCAGCTATCACGCAGGGCTTGTGGCGCGCTACTGGCTGGAAGAGATCGGTATCCCCTGCAGTGTCGAGGTGGCCAGTGAATACCGCTACAGAAAGGTGGTAGTGCCGGAAGACTCGCTGCTGATCACCATCTCGCAATCAGGGGAGACGGCCGACACGCTGGCTGCACTCCGGGAGAGCAAGTCGCAGGGCTATATCGGTTCGCTAACCGTCTGCAATGTGCCGGAGAGCTCGCTGGTGCGTGAGTCGGATGTCTGTTTCATGACCCGGGCCGGCACCGAGATTGGCGTTGCCTCGACCAAGGCCTTTACCACCCAGCTGGTCGCCCTGCGCCTGCTGATGATTGCCCTGGCCAGACGTCACGGCCTGACAGCGGTACAGGAAGAGAAGATGGTCGATGAGCTGCATGCCCTGCCACGACAGATCGAGGTAGTGCTGCAACTGGCCGATGCCATCAAGGCGATGGCAGAAGGGTTTGCCAATCGTCATAACGCCCTGTTCCTCGGGAGAGGACCGTTCTATCCGGTGGCCATGGAAGGGGCGCTGAAGTTGAAGGAGATCTCCTACATCCACGCCGAGGCTTATCCTGCCGGAGAGCTGAAACATGGGCCGTTGGCGCTGGTCGACGAAAGCATTCCGGTCGTATGTGCACTGCCGGACGATCCGCTGCTGGAAAAGGTGCTCTCCAATCTGCAGGAGGTGCGTGCCCGTGGCGGTGAACTGTTCCTGTTCAGTGACCAGAAGGTGAAAATCGGCCTTGACCACTACCATAACCTGACCCTGTCCGACATCTATCCGGGTACCGCGCCGATTGTCTACAGCGTGCCGCTGCAGTTGCTGGCCTACCATGTGGCCCTGCTGAAGGGCACCGATGTCGACCAGCCGCGCAACCTGGCCAAGTCGGTGACGGTGGAATGACGGAGCATTTTTGACAGTGGCGGATGGACTCCTTACGCTAGGAAATGTGGAAATCAGCGGAAAAACAGCAGTCTATGGCATCATCGGGCAGCCGGTGACACACTCCCTGTCACCGGTGTTCCAGGCGCGCTTTCTTGCGCAGGTAGGGGTGGATGCCGTTTATGTGCCTTTCGCCGTGCAGGAGGGAGAAGTCGCATCGGCCGTGCAGGGGCTGTACCAAAGTCATGTGCAGGGCCTGAACGTGACCGTCCCCCACAAGGAGACGGTATTACCTCTGGTGCACGGGGATGGGCATGCGCAGCGCATCGGTGCCGTCAACACCCTGGTGCGTGGTGAAGAGGGCTGGCATGGGCACAACACCGACTGGCAGGGGATTGCGGCCCTGCTACAGGCCTTCCGGATCGAATTGCAGGGTGCAACCGTCCTGATGTTCGGCGCCGGAGGCACGGCACGGGCCGTGCTGCACGCGCTGGCCGGACTTGGGGTCGGCCGGCTGGGAATCTGCAATCGGGGGGCGGAACGGGCCGGCGAACTTTTGGCTCACGCCGAAAGCCACTATAATGAGATGCATTGCGAACTGGTGGCCTGGGATCAGCAGGCGGTTGCAAGCTATTCGGAGCAGAGCAGCGTGGCGATCAATGTCACCAGTATCGGACTTGGTGCGGCAGATCACTTCCCGTTTGTGCTATCTGGTAAAGGTAGTGCCGTCGACGTGGTCTACCGTCCCGACGGAGATACGGTGTTCTGCCGTATGGCAGCAGCACATGGCTGGCAGGTATCGGATGGATTGCCGATGCTGATCGCCCAGGGGGCGGAGGCATTTGCGCTGTGGCATCGATGCGAACGACCCGATATGCTGGATGCCTTGCGATGGATGGAACGCAGGCTGGGGCGCAGGTCCATGCCTGTTCCCGGCTGGGAGGCTGGCTAAATGAAGCAGACGCGACTGGGAGATATTCTTCTCCGTAAACAGGCGATCACCAGAGAGCAGCTGGACAGTGTCCTGCGCGAGGTGAAACTCAGCGGCGATACACTGACGGCCCAGCTCGTGAAGCAGAATATCTTCACCGAAGAGGAGCTTGCCCATTTTATTGGCAAGGCGTTCGGCCGTCCGGCCATCGACCTGAACAAGGTGGAGGTCGACCCGCAGCTGACCAATATCTCCATGGATGTCATGCGCAAGAACATGGCGCTGCCGATTCACCGCAAGGGCAATGTCCTGACGCTGGCCGTTGCCGATCCGTATGACATCAATGCCCTGGATGAGATGGCCTTTATCAGCGGTAGCCAGATCGATGTGGTGATCGTTAAGGAGAGCCAGCTGGTCACCAAGCTGGATGAGATGGCCGGAGCGGCCGATCAGCTGGAAGATGTCATGGCCGACCTTGGCGCCAGCGACATGGAGATCGTCGACACCGAAGAGGCGGAAGTGGATGCCGCTTCACTGTCAGCGGAGACCGAGGCGGCGCCTGTTGTTAAACTGGTCAACCTGATTCTGCTCGATGCCATCAAGCGCGGTGCCTCCGATATTCACATCGAGCCCTACGAAAAAGTGATTCGCGTGCGTTACCGTATCGACGGCGTTTTGCACGAGATCATGCGTCCGCCGATGAAAATGCGCGATGCCATCGTTTCGCGTATCAAGATTCAGTCGCGCCTCGATATCTCCGAACGGCGCGTGCCGCAGGATGGTCGTATCAAGCTGCGCCTCTCCAAGGCGAAGACGGTCGACTTCCGTGTCTCCGTCCTGCCGACCCTGTTTGGCGAGAAGGTGGTGATGCGTCTTCTGGACCCCTCCAACCTGCAGCTGGATATGACCAAGCTGGGCTACGAGGAAGAGGATCTGAAAAACTTCAAACATGCCGTGCACCTGCCTTACGGCATGGTGCTGGTGACCGGTCCGACCGGTTCCGGTAAAACGGTGAGTCTCTACTCGGCCGTGGCCGAGGTGAACCAGCCGGGCGTGAACATTTCCACGGCCGAGGATCCGGTCGAGTTCAACTTCATGGGTATCAACCAGGTTAATGTGAACGCAGCCGTGGGCCTCGACTTCCCGGCCGCCCTGCGCTCATTCCTGCGTCAGGATCCCGATATCATCCTGATTGGTGAGATTCGTGACTACGACACGGCCGCGATCGGCATCAAGGCGGCCCTGACCGGTCATATGGTGCTGGCCACTCTGCATACCAACGATGCGCCATCGACCATGACACGACTGATCAACATGGGAATCGAAAGCTTCCTTGTAGGTTCGGCCGTGAATCTGGTGACGGCCCAGCGACTGGGGCGCCGGATATGCTCGGAGTGCGCCGAGCCGATCGATATTCCGGCCGAAGCCCTGATCGATGCGGGGATCAAGGAAGAGGAGATCGGCACATTCAAGCCGATGCATGGTAAAGGTTGCAGTGTATGCAACGGTACCGGGTACAAGGGACGCGTCGGTATCTATCAGGTGATGCCGGTCTTCGATGAGATTCGCGATGCGGTGTATGAAGGCAAAAATGCCGACGAAATCAATGCCATTGCCATTCAGAAAGGGGTCAAGACCCTGCGTATGGCGGCATTGAACAAAGTGAAGGAGGGCGTGCTGTCGCTCGAAGAGTGCCTGCGCGTGACGGTGGCGGACTGATATGGCGATTTTTCTTTATACGGCGAAAACCAAACAGGGTCAGAACAAGAGCGGTGAGCTCGAGGTGGCCAACAAGGATATTGCCACGGCCATGCTGCGCAGGCAGGGGCTGACCGAGATCAAGGTCAAGAAGAAGCCGGTCGAAATTGAAATTTTCCCTGAGAAGGTCGAGGAAAAGGATGTTTCGGTCTTCTTTCGCCAGCTCTCCACGATGATCAATGCTGGCCTGCCCCTGGTGCAGTGCTTCGAACTGGCCGAGAAGGGAGCCGAGAAGAAGGCGATGATCAAGCTGCTCAAGGATGTGCGCAACGGCCTTGAAGGTGGTTCTCCGCTGGGGGAGACGATGCGTCGATTTCCCAAGGAGTTCGATCGCCTGACCTGTGCCCTGGTCGAGGCGGGTGAGCAGGGCGGTATTCTTGATACCATTCTGCTGCGCCTGTGTGAATACAAGGAGAAGTCACTGGCTCTGAAGGCCAAAATCAAGTCGGCCATGGTCTATCCGGTAGCAATCATGGTCGTCGCATTCATCGTGACGGCCATCCTGATGATTTTCGTGATTCCGGTGTTTGGCGAGATGTTTGCCGATTTCGGCGCCGACCTGCCGGGACCGACCAAGATCACGATGGCCATCTCCGATGCCTTTGTCGAATACTGGTATGTTGTGTTCGGGGCCCCGATTGCCCTGGTGTTCGGCATTCGAGCCATTTATCAGACGCCTCAGGGACGCTTCCAGCTCGATAAACTTCTGCTCAACCTGCCGGTGATCGGTGACGTGCTGCGCAAGGGGGCTGTGGCCCGTTTCTGCCGCACCTTTTCGACGCTGACGGCGGCCGGCGTGCCAATTCTCGATTCGCTCGATACCGTGGCGGAGACCTCGGGCAACGTGGTCATCGAGGAGGTCATCATCGGCAGTAAGGAGTCGATCAGCCAGGGCCAGACCCTGACCGCGCCGCTGGAGGAGAGCGGTATCTTCCCGGTCATGGTGACCCAGATGATCTCGATCGGTGAGCAGACCGGTTCGCTGGAGGAGATGCTCAGCAAGATTGCCGATTTCTACGAGGAGGAGGTCGATACGGCTGTCGATGGAATGACTGCCCTGATGGAGCCCTTTATCATGGCATTCCTGGGCGTCGTCATCGGTGGCCTGGTGATCTCGATGTACCTGCCGATCTTCAAGATGGCATCGGTTGTTGCTTCCTGATAACAATGCATCGGCGCAGGTATGACTGCGTATGAATGAGCATAATTCGACTGCATCTCCCCTGATGGAGAGTCATAGCCGGCGACTGGGGCAGCTTCTGGTATTACGTTGCCTGGCTGCAGTGCCAGTCTTTATTATTGCCGGATATCTATATCATACGACCTCATCCGATTTCAGTCGTGAGGTGATCGGAGCTATTGCCGGATCCTACTATCTGGTGGCCATACTGCAGTGGCTGATGTTGCGCAGGTTCGGTGGGTTCGGGCCGCAGCTGCTGTTTCAGTTTAGTACCGATGTGATCCTTGTGGCTGCCCTGGTGTTTATCACCGGTGGCTTTTACAGCCCTTTCGTTTTCGTCTTTGGTCTGATCGTCGTGGCGGCCGGTACCCAGTCGCATGTTCTGGTGGTCATCAGTACGGCAATCCTCAGCTGTATCGCCTACCTGGGAACCATCTATGGCCATGCCTGGTGGTATCAGGCCCCCCTGCCATTTGATTCGGTGCTGCATCTGCTGCTGCAGACCTCGGTGCTGTTTCTGGTGGGCGGTGTGATGGCCGCGATTGTGCAGCGCCATGCAGGACTGCAGAGCGAACAGCATAAGGTTGTGCGTCAGCATCGTCGCCTGAAGGAGTTGCACGAGCAGGTCATGGCATCGATGCAGGAGGGCATCCTGATTCTCGACGAACAGTGCTTCGTACAGGACAGCAACGTTGCGGCACGCAGGATTCTTCAACTGGGCGAGAATCCGGGCGGGGTAAGCCTGGATGCCTTCTGGCCCCTGCCACGACCGCTTGTGCACTTTTTCAAGCATCCGGATTCCGATCTTTTCCAGACCGAGTGGCAACAGACGGGCGGCAGCTATCTGGTGA
Organism: uncultured Zetaproteobacteria bacterium; assembly: GCA_964503475.1. Taxonomy (GTDB): domain Bacteria; phylum Pseudomonadota; class Zetaproteobacteria; order Mariprofundales; family Mariprofundaceae; genus CAZCZU01. The sequence continues at coordinate 17,650 of CAZCZU010000020.1, read as the reverse complement.
CTGCCGCAAGACTGGAGGAGGGGGATCCCCAGGCGGCCTGGCTGGTGACGTTGGTGGATCTCAGCGAGCTGCGTCTGCTGGAACGCAAGCTGGTAGAGCAGGAGAAGCTGGCGGCGATGGGGCGGATGGCAGCGATGCTGGCGCACGAACTGCGCAATCCGATGCATACCATCAGTTACGCTGTCGAACTGATTAACACCGCCAGTCAAGATCGTCAGACGGATATGCAGCACATTATTCAGGAGGAGATTGCCCGCTTGAATCGACTCGTATCGGATATGCTCGATTACACGCAGCCACTGGAGCCCAAGCCGGCAGAGTCCGATATCGATGAACTGGTCACAGCATCAATTCAGCAGATCGATATCAGCGGCAAACTCGGCATTACGGCTTCTGTGGCGATGAAGCAGCTGCATGTGGATCCGGATCATCTGCGCCTAGTACTGGATAATCTGTTGCGCAATGCCACGATTGCCAGTCCCGAGCTTGGGAGTATCCGGGTGGAATTTTCCGGTGATTACCAGCAGTGGCGATTGACGGTATCTGATCGGGGCGAGGGGATACCTGCGGATATCCGTGCCCATATTTTCGAGCCGTTTGCCACCGGGCGGACCAAGGGGATTGGCCTCGGCCTGGCCACCGTACGCCAGGTCTGCGATGCCAATGGCTGGAAGATCGATGTCGACAGCGGCAGCAAGGGTACGACATTTACGATTTTTGGCGGTGTGGAGGAAAGCCATGGCGCAGATTCTGCTGGTTGAGGATGAGGCCAACGCGCGCAAGGTGCTCTCGCTCGGGCTGGAGACGCAGGGGCATGATGTCACCGGTTGCGGCGGTCCGGACGAAGCGGCGCATGCCCTTCAGGAAAAGCAATTTGACCTGGTCCTGACCGATCTGCGCATGGATGGGCGTGATGCCGGCCTTGAAGTGGTGCGCATGGCCGCCGAACAGCAGCCCCAGGCGCAGGTGCTGTTGCTGACTGCTTATGCCAGCGCCGAGACAGCCGTCGAAGCCATGCGCGAGGGCGCATTCGATTACCTGACCAAACCGGTTTCGAGCGAGGAGCTGGCCGAAGCGGTGGAGCGTGCACTGAGCGCAGATGAAAAGGGTGAAGAATCGCCTGTGCCTGAGCTCGGTGACGATGGCGAGATACTGATTGGCCATTCGATTTCGATGCAGCGGGTGAGGGAGCGTCTGCTGCGGGCAGGGCGCCGCGATTTTACGGTGCTGATTACCGGCGAGTCGGGCACGGGCAAGGAACTGGCCGCCCGTTTTCTGCATAAACACTCTGCTCGCAAGGATGGCCCGTTTGTGCCGGTTCACTGCGGCGCTATCCCGGAAGGGCTGTTTGAGTCCGAACTGTTCGGCCATCGCAAAGGCTCGTTTACCGGGGCCGACAACGACCGTGCCGGCCTGATCGAGTCGGCCAATGGCGGAACCCTGTTTCTGGACGAGATTGGTGAAATGCCGGCGGCAATCCAGGTGAAATTACTGCGTGTTTTGCAGGAACGGCGATTGCGCCGGGTGGGTGACGATGCGGAGCGGGATGCCGATGTGCGGGTGGTCGCTGCCACCAATCGCGATCTTGCTGAAGAGGTGCAGCAGGGGCGATTTCGCGAGGATCTGTTTTACCGACTGAATGTCGTTCCGGTCCATATGCCTCCCCTGCGTCAGCGACGGGAGGACATCCCGGAACTGGTCGGAGCACTGCTGCAACGGGCAGGCAGTGACGTGACGGTGACGGATGCCTGCATGGAAAGACTTGCGGGATTGCCGCTGATGGGCAATGTGCGCGAACTGGAAAATCTGCTCTATCGTCTGACGGCGTTGTCGGAAGGCGATGAGCTGGATGCCTCGCTGCTGAACGAACTTTATGCCCCGGGCGATGGGGCAGCCGTATCGGTGCAGGAGATGCAGCGACAGGGCATGGATCTGGACCAGGCGCTGGAGCAGGTCGAGCGCAGCATGATCGAAGAGGCGATGCAGGCGAGTGGCGGCAATGCCACTCAGGCGGCGAAACAACTCGGAATCACGTTCCGCTCCATGCGCTACCGCCTGCGCAAACTGGGAATGAAGGATGAATGAAGCTGCCATGATCTGGTTTATTGTTGCTGCAGGCCTGTTCGGCCTGGTGTTCGGCAGTTTTGCCAATGTCTGTGTACACCGGATTCCCCGGGGCGAGTCGGTGGCTTTTCCCGGTAGCCGTTGCCCTGCCTGCGGCCACGCGATCGCCTGGTACGATAATGTGCCGCTCTTTTCGTGGCTGCTGCTCCGTGGTCGCTGCAGGCATTGCGATGCTTCCATCTCGGGGCGCTACCCGTTGCTGGAGGCGGTCATGGGAATCAGCTGGGCACTGCTGGCCTGGCATTTCGGGCCGACGCCACAGCTCTTGCAGGCGCTGGTGCTGATCAGCCTGTTATGGATTCTGACCCTGATCGATCTGGAGACCGGCTTGCTGCCCAATGTGCTGACCTTTCCGGGTATCGCCATGGGGCTGCTCTTTGCGTGGTGGCTGGGCGATCCGGTCAGCGCGTTGATCGGTGCCGTTGCCGGCTACGGATTCTTCTGGCTGGTGGCGCGCCTGTTCCTGATGGTGACCGGACGTGAGGGCATGGGTTATGGCGACTTCAAGCTGCTGGCGATGCTGGGTGCATTCATGGGCTGGCAGGCCCTGCCGTTTATCGTCTTCTTTTCATCCGTGGTCGGCGCGATCATCGGCAGTCTGTCGCTGCTGGCCGCGGGCAGGCATATGCGGGCCGAGATTCCTTTCGGCCCCTACCTGGCTGCAGCCGGGGTGGTCTGGTTCATCTGGGGGGATGCTATTCTGCACTGGTATACCTCGCTGATGACGGTGGGCTGAGTGACGGTTGCCGTTGGCCTGACCGGGGGAATCGGCAGCGGCAAGAGTACGGTGGCATCGATGTTTGCCGATCTTGCGGTGCCGGTACTCGATCTCGATGCAGTGGGGCGACAACTGACCGAACCGGGCGAGCCGGGACTGCAGGCTCTTGTGGCCTGCTTTGGCCGGGAAATTTTGCGTGGCGACGGAACACTTGATCGGCCCCGCCTGGCAGCCCTCTGTTTCACCGATCCGAAGCAAACGGCACGGCTGAACGGGGTGATGCATCCGCTGATCCGGGAGGAGGAGCAGCGATGGCTGCAGCGCCAATCCTCGCCGTATGCCCTGATCGAGGCATCCGTACTGCTGGAGTCGGGAGCGGCGTCGCGTATGGATGCCGTTGTGGTGGTGCTGGCCGACAGAGAGGAGCGGCGCCGACGCGTGCTGGCCCGAGGCCGCCAGAGTGAGGCGTTGTTCGAATCGATCATCGCTCGCCAGTGCGATGATGCCCGGCGCCGGAAGCAGGCCGACTACGTGCTGGAAAACAACGGAAGCCAGGAGGCTTTGCGCGAACAGGTGAAAGCACTGCATGCCCGGCTGGCGCAGCGCTTTGCCATCTGAGCAGGCAGTTGCCGAAACAGGTATAACCCCCGCTTGACAGTACCATGGGGCGGTTGTAGCAATCGAATAGTTGCTGCTCTTGAGACATCGGTTCTGCAGATCAACAACTTCCCCTTACCTGATTCAATTCAAATAAAACCTTAGGCGCAGCAGCGCCGACTTCCCCCGAATGGTTCTTGTGGAGATAAACAATATGGCATCTAAAGAGACGGTGACTGACGAGCAGGAAACCATCCAGCCGACGGGCGAGACGGCTGCGCCGGAGAAGAAAGCGGCCCCGGAAGAAGCGGCTGAAAAGCCGAAACGTCCGCGTGGGCGTCGCCGCAAGGTCGCGGAAGAGGCGCCCGCCGAAGAGCCGGCTGCCAAAGCGACCGAGCCGAAGGAAAAGAGTGCTGCAGAGCCCGAGGCACCGACGGCCGAGAGCGAGTCCGCAAACGAGAGCGAAGGGGAAGAGGAGCGTGGTCGCCGCGGCCGTGGCCGCAAACGCGCCAGCGACAGCAAGGCCCGGAGCGACAGCAAGCCACGTGGCAAGCGTAATCGTCATGAGGATGAAGATGAGCCGGAGTCCAGTGAACTGGCCGGCATCACCCTGCATCTGAAAGAGGTCTCCGCCCTGGCTCCGAAAGAGCTGCTGGAGAAAGCCGATTCGCTCGGCATCGACAATGCGGCCGGCATGCGCAAGCAGGAGCAGGTCTCGGCCATTCTGCGTGCCCATGCCATGCGTGGTGGCACGATCTATAGCGAAGGCGTGCTGGAAATCCTGCCGGATGGCTTTGGTTTCCTGCGCTCGCCCGATGCCAACTACCTGGCAGGCCCCGACGATGTCTATGTCTCCAGCCACCAGATTCGCCGCTTCTTCCTGCGCAAGGGCGATACGGTCACCGGCGAGATTCGTCCGCCGCGTCGTGGTGAGCGTTACTTTGCCCTGAAAACGGTCGACTCCACCAACGGCGAACCGCCGGAGGTGGCCCGCACCAAGGTGCTGTTCGACAACCTGACACCGCTCTACCCGGATGAGCGTCTGCGTATGGAGCTCGAGGATCCGACCAGGCGTGATATGACCGGTCGTGTTATCGATCTGGTCTCTCCGATTGGTAAGGGGCAGCGCGCCCTGCTGGTCGCACCGCCACGTACCGGTAAGACGATGATGATGCAGTCGATCGCTCACTCGATCGAGGCCAATCATCCGGAAGTGACCTTGATCGTACTGTTGATCGATGAGCGCCCGGAAGAGGTGACCGACATGAAACGCTCGGTGAAGGGTGAGGTGGTATCCTCCACCTTCGACGAGCCGGCCCAGCGCCATGTGCAGGTGGCCGAGATGGTGATCGAGAAGGCCAAGCGCCTGGTCGAGCACGGCAAGGATGTGGTCATCCTGCTCGACTCCATCACCCGCCTGGCCCGCGCCTACAACACGGTGGTGCCAAGCTCGGGCAAGATTCTGACCGGTGGTGTCGATGCCAATGCCCTGCACCGTCCGAAGCGTTTCTTCGGTGCGGCGCGCAATATCGAGGGTGGCGGTTCGCTGACCATCATCGCCACGGCCCTGGTCGAGACCGGTTCCAAGATGGACGAGGTGATCTTTGAGGAGTTCAAGGGTACCGGCAACATGGAGATCAAGCTGGAGCGCAAGCTGGTCGACAAGCGTGTCTTCCCGGCCATCGATATCGCGCCGTCCGGCACCCGCAAGGAGGAGCTGCTCACCGATCGCGACACGCTTCAGAAGATCTGGGTGTTGCGCAAGATTCTCTCCCCGATGGGTACCGTCGATGCGATGGAGTTCCTGATCGACAAGCTGGGCGTGACCAAGAACAACGACGAGTTCTTCGAGCGCATGAATCAGTAGTCACGAACGTTGGTGACTGCCATGCAAAGGCCCGCCGACTTCCGGCGGGCCTTTTTCGTTTAGTGGCTTGCCTGCCCGAGGCCGTGCCAGCTGATACGGTAGACGGCGCCCTGCATGTCGTCGGAGACGAGCAGGGCGCCATCCGGCATGACCAGCAGGTCGACCGGGCGTCCCCATTTGCGCCCGTCCGGCAATAGCCAGCCATCGGCGAAGGTGCGATGGCCGGTGGCCCTGTTGCCATCGATGGTGACCACTTCGATGCGATAGCCGGCCGGGTCGGAGCGATTCCAGGAGCCGTACTCGGCGATGAACAGCTGGCCGCGGTAGTGGTCGGGAAACATGGTGCCGGTATAGAAGCGCAGGCCGAGGGCTGCGACATGGGCATCCAGTTCCAGGGCTGGGGGTGTCAGGGGACGATCGGGTGTCCGTTCGCCATATTCGGGATCGACAATGGTGTGGCCATGCCGGTAGGGGTAGCCGAAGTGCATGCCGGCCTGGTCGGCCCGGTTGAGTTCATCCGGCGGTGCATCGTCGCCCAGCCAGTCGCGCCCGTTATCGGTGAACCACATGGCCCCATCCTGTGGTGACCAGGTGATACCGATCGAGTTGCGCACCCCTTCGGCCCACACCTGCATGCCACTGCCGTCCGGGCGCAGGCGATGGATGGCAGCGAAGGGAAGCCCCCGATCGCAGATGTTGCAGGGAGCGCCGATGGAGAGATAGAGCCAGCCGTCCGGCCCGGCAGCCAGATAACGCCAGCCGTGATGGGTGGGGGCGGGCAGATGATCGACGATCACTTCAGGCCGGGGCGGATGGGCAAGATGCGACTCGATAGCGGCGAATCTGAGGATACGGCGATGGGTGGCGACAAAGAGGTCGCCGTTCAGGAAGGCGATACCGTTCGGGGTGTCCAGGTCGTCGGCGATGATGTAGCGCTTGTCTGCCCGGCCGTTGCGGTCGCCATCGACGAGGGCGTAGACCTTGCCGCCCTTGCGGTTGCCGACAAAGACGGTGCCGTTGGCCCCCAGAGTCAGCGAGCGGGCATCGGGAATGCGTTCGGCGAAGTAGTCGATGGCAAAGCCCGGTGGCAGGTGGACGCGTGCAAGGTCGGCTGCTGCGGCTGGCAGGCTGAGGAGAAAAGACAGAAGTGCCGGAATAACTCTCATGCTGCCATTGTAGCCGAAACGGCAGGCTGTACGCCGGGTCAGCCGGCGGGCGAATAGTCGGTAAAGGCTTCTAGGTACTCGGGGATCATGGCGAGCATCTCCCGGTTCGCTTCCGGCATGGCCACATTGCCCAACTCATCGAAACGTACCCAGCGCGCCTCATCCGTCGTGCACAGCGCTTCGGGATCGCAGACACAGGCGAAGAGCAGGAAGAAGAGGGTTCGGTCCGGATAGGCGTGGTTGGTTTTGCCGAGATGACGCCACAATCTGCCGGCAAGTCCCGTCTCTTCGCGCAGCTCGCGCACGGCGGCATCGAGCGGCATCTCCTCCCCTTCGACCTTACCGCCGGGGAACGACCAGAGCCCTCCGCAGTGCACATTCTCCGGCCGCCGAAGCAGCAGGGTTTCTCCGGCCTGGTTGCAGGCGATCACAAGGGCAATAACCTGGTCAGCCATAAGTCGCAAAATCAGTGGTGGGAAGAGTGAATGCCAACGTGGACCTCAGACAGTAGCCTTATTGAGGAAGCCATCCGGAAGACGTGTTTGAATAGATAAAGGCTTTGTCGTGGCTTTCATCATAAATAAAGGGATACCATTCATAAGTTTTGGTGACAGAGAAGAAGCCGCTTGTGCGCTTGCTGACCTGCCCAAGCGTATATGTATGGCCTCCTTTAAGGTCGAGGGTTATATGATAGAGCGAGCGATTTCTTACGGAACATGATTGAATCTTGACGCCGAAAGTGTGCTCTCCGGGCTTCAGTTTGACCGTATAACCTCCTACCCAGAAATTGTTGTACACCCGGGTTGAAACATCGCCTCCGCAATCATTCATGGGGAAGTTGTTGGGGCCAAGTTTTTTATCGATAACCTGAAGTGTGGGGTAAGAGATATCGCCACTTATGGGTTCATCGAATTTCTGCTTATGTGCTGCTTTAACAGCTGCCTTGCATTTTGAATCGCACACGTCAGAGACGGTGGCAATGGAAGCTTCCGGCAATTGGGCTTCGTCAAAAAGCCTGACCGTGTTGCCGCCACCACCGCACGCAGTTAAGCAGGCAGCAGCCCCTATTATCAGTGACAAAAAAGCAATACGAGTTTTCATGCAGGTCTCCAATATAATGCGTGTGAATATGCGAGTTGGAAAAGTAGTTTCCTACGTGCGGTATTCGGCGTTGATGGTGATGTAGTCGTGGGTCAGGTCACCGGTCCACACGGTCGAGCATGCGTTGCCCATGCCGAGATTGATGCTGAGGGTGAACTCGGCCTTGGCGAAAACGGCCATGCCGGCCTCATCGCGGTAGTCCGGATGCAGGTTGCCGTTCTCCAGCATCAGCACATCGTCGGCGCGCAGGGTGATGGTATCGGTGTTGATCTCCACGCCGGAATTGCCGACGGCCGAGAGGATGCGCCCCCAGTTGGCGTCACTGCCTGCAAAGGCGGTCTTGACCAGCGGCGAGACGGCGATGGCACGTCCCACGGTACGGGCCTCCTGCTCGCTGGCAGCCCCTGTCACATCGATGGTCACGAATTTCGTCACGCCTTCGCCGTCACGCACGATCAGCTGCGCCAGCTCAATGCACAGTTCGGTCAACACCTGTTCGAAAGCTTCGGTGTCGTTAAGCGGTGCATGGCCGAGGCCGATGCCGGAGGCGAGCAGGTAGAGGGTGTCGTTGGTCGAGGTGTCGCCGTCGACCGAGATGCAATTGAACGAGCGATCGGCAACTCGCCTGAGCATTGGCGCCAGCACAGCTGCGGGGATCGGTGCATCGGTGGCGACAAAGGCGAGCATCGTGGCCATGTTGGGATGGATCATGCCGCTTCCCTTGGCGATGCCGGTCAGGGTATAGGTCGCACCATCGATCTCGACCGTGCGACTGCCCCACTTGGCGAAGGTGTCGGTGGTGCGGATGGCATGGGCGGCACTCTCCCAGTTGTCCGCGGCCAGCGATTCGGAAGCCTCGTGCATACCACTCTCAATGCGTTCGATCGGAAACGGGGTGCCGATGACGCCGGTCGAGGCGGAGAGCACGGTATCGGCATCCACGCCGGCAGCTTCCGCACCGCTCTCGATCAGCTGGCGCGACCACACCTTCTCCATCTCGCCGACACCGGCATTGGCATTGCCGGCATTGGCGACAATGGCGCGAATCGATTCGGCATGTGTGGCCAGCGTCTCCTCGCCCCAGCGCACACAAGCGGCCCGGAAACGGTTCTGCGTGAAGACACCGGCCGCATGGCAGGGCACATCAGCGACGATCAGGGTGACATCCTGGCGCTTGCCTTTCAGCTCCGGCGATTTCACACCGCAGGAGGCGGTGCCGACCCTGAAGCCGGGAACGGGAAGGGGCGGAGTAAGAGCGGGTGGATTGACGGCCATGCGAAACTTCCTTCTGATACTGTATAAGAAAGCGCAAGGATGCGACCGGAACAGATCGCCTGCAAGAGCAGTCCACAAGTTGACAGTTCCAAGGGAGCGTCCATGCTCAATTTATGAGTGGCCGCAGCTCCCTGTGGAATGGGTACGATTCACAATCATTCTTCGACGAGATGTTCGATGAGGCCGGCAAGCCACGCAGCCATTACCGCAAGCTCTACGCCTGGCTGCGCAGGCAGAGCGGCGAGGATATGACCGGCCTGCAGCAGCAGGCCGACCTCTCCCTGCTCAACCAGGGGGTGACCTTCACCGTCTACTCCGATGCCAGAGGCACCGAGAAGATTTTCCCCTTCGACCTGGTGCCGCGCCTGATCACGGCCGGAGCGTGGCGGCATCTGGAGGCCGGGGTGCAGCAGCGCCTGCAGGCGATGAACCTCTTCCTGCACGATATCTACCATGAGCAGCGCATTCTGAAGGAGGGGGTGATCCCCACCGATCTGATCGTCAATTCGCCCTATTTCTGCCGCGAGATGATGCACCTGGATGTACCGGGCGGGGTCTATGCCCATATCGGGGGGATCGACCTGATCAGCCATGCCGGCGAGTTCAGGGTGCTGGAGGACAATCTGCGTGCCCCATCCGGCGTCTCCTATGTGGTGGAGAATCGCTGGGTGATGACGCGCGTGATGCCCGAACTGCTGCAACAGCACCGCATTCGCGCCGTCGATCACTATCCGCAGATGCTCTTCGATGCGCTGGCCTCGCTGACGGAGGTTGCGGCCCCCAACATCGCCATCCTCACCCCCGGCACCTTTAATTCGGCCTATTTCGAGCATGTCTTCCTGGCCAACCAGATGGGGGTGGAGCTGGTGCAGGGGCAGGACCTGCTCGTCGATGACGATGTGCTCTACATGAAGACCACCGAGGGTCTGGTGCGGGTGGATGTACTCTACCGACGTGTCGATGACGAATTTCTCGATCCGCTCGCTTTCCGCCCGGATTCGTTACTGGGAGTCACCGGCATCATGCACGCCTATCGGGCCGGTAACCTGGTGCTGGCCAATGCGCCGGGCACCGGGGTAGCCGATGACAAGGCCACCTATGCCTATACGCCGGAGATCATCCGTTATTATCTCGATCAGGAGCCGATCATTCCGATCGTGCCGACGTATCTCTGTCGGCGGTCGGATGAGCTGGCTCATGTGCTGGAGCACCTGGAGGAGCTGGTGGTCAAGCCGACCGATGCTTCGGGCGGCTACGGCATGCTGGTCGGCAGCCAGGCGAGCCGCGAGCAGCTGGCCGAGTTTCGGCGCCTGTTAAAAGAGAAGCCTGATCACTATATCGCCCAGCCGGTGCAGGCCCTATCCACCCACCCGACCCTGGTGGAAAAGGATGGCCATAAGCTGCTGCAGCCGCGCCATATGCCGTATGCGGTGCCGGGGGGCAGGTGTCGGTCCTCTCCGGTGGCCTGACAAGGGTCGCGCTGAGTGAGGGGCAGCTGGTGGTCAACTCTTCGCAGGGTGGCGGCAGCAAGGATACCTGGGTGTTGCATGCCGATGAGGGGGCGACCGATGCTTAGCCGCATTGCCCGCGGCATGTATGAGCTCGGCCGCTGCATCGAGCAGGCCGAGAACATCACCCGCATTCTCGATGTGAACCAGCGCATGAGTCTTGAGCACGACTATTTCTCCGAGCTTGATGTCTGGTCCCCCATCCTCGATATCACCGGTTCAAGGGAGCTGTTCGACAGCCTCTACGATGAGGTGAGTGAGGAGCATGTGTACGACTTCCTGCTGCTCAGCGGGGATAATCCGGGCTCGGTGCTCTCCAGCCTGCGCCTGGCCCGGGAGTATGCACGCACCATGCGCGAGCGTATCAGCGAGGAGATGTGGGAGCACCTGAACCGCATGCATCTGGAGATGCAGGGGCTGACCCTGGCCCAGGTAATGCGGCGCGGCAGCTCCGATTTCAATCGGCGCATCCAGCTGCTGTGCAACGCCTTTCACGGCTTCACCGACAACACCATGGTGCACGGCGAGGCGTGGCAGTTCCTCCAGCTGGGGCGTTACCTGGAGCGCACCCTGAAGACCGGGCGCATCCTTGGCATCAAGTATCGCCTGCTGTTGCCCGATGCCGATGAAGTGGGGCGGCCGCTGGATATTCACCAGTGGCAGGCGCTGCTGCGTTCGGTGTCGGCCTATGAGGCGTACCGTCGCCTTTACCATGCCCGTATTGCCCCGGAAAAAGTGGTGCACCTGATGCTGTTCGATTCCCGCTTTCCCCGTTCGATCCGCTTTTGCATTGCCCAGGTGAACCAGAGGCTTCGCGATATCGGTGCCCATACCGAGGAGCAGCGTGCACTTCTGTCGACCGTGGAGACCCTTCATGTGCGATTACAACATGAGAGCGGGGAACAGGTGCTGGTCGAAGGGTTGCAGCAGCAGGTGGTACAGATCGAAGAGGCCTGTTTCGACTTGCATGTCCGGCTTGTCGACAGCTACCTGGAGCCGTTGATTGTGCTGGATGAGCATGGTCGCCATCTGCCGATGGGCATTCAGGCCCAGCAACAGCAGCAGGAGGGCGTATGAGTCCGGAGACCTTCGACATTCGCCCCCATGCCCGCTTCGGGGTGCGTCATGTGACCCGCTTCGACTATTCGGCACCGGTATCGCATGGCTTTTCGGAGGTGCGCATCACCCCGGTCGATACAGCGCTGCAGCAGGTGACAAACAGCAGGCTGACGGTAACTCCCGAGTGTCGGGTCGGTATGCATTACGACTATTTCGGTAATGTCGTACACCACTACAGCATTCTGACCCCGCACGACTTTGTCGAGGTGACCTCCGAGTCGGAAGTACGGGTTTCGGACTACATCTCCGGCGCCTGTGCGCCGCCCGATCCGCGTCCGATGGCGCAGCGGCATGCCGAATTCCTGCACTGGTCAAAAGGGGTGCCGATGCTTGAGGAGTATACCTCGGTGCCCAATTCGGTGGATATGCGCATGCCGGAAAAGGAGTTCCAGCAGGCGCTCTACGAACTGGCCGCCTTCTTTTATCGGAATTTCCGTTACGACCCGGACGTCACGCATGTCCATTCGACACCGAAAGAGCTGTTCGAGCATGGCGGTGGGGTCTGTCAGGATCTGGCGCATGCCATGATCGGCGTGCTGCGCCTGGCCGGTATCCCGGCCCGCTATGTCAGCGGCTATATCTATGACCCGAAACGGGACGAGGAGGGGCAGCACCTGCGCGGTGCGGCGGCCAGCCATGCCTGGCTGCAGGCCTGGCATCCAGAGTTCGGCTGGCGGGGCATCGACCCGACCAACGACAGGCTTGTGGACTGGCAGTATGTACGTACCTCGGTCGGTCGCGACTACTACGATGTAACACCGATGAAAGGGGTGTTTCGCGGCAATGTCGAGCAGCAGCTCAGTGTGGCCGTGCAGGTGACGCGTCTCGATTAAGGAGGCACTGACCTAAAGAAAAACGGGGGGCACAAGGCCCCCCGCAATCAATCGCTCTTTTGGCAAACGGATCAGCGCCTGCCGTGGCACTGTTTGTATTTCTTGCCCGAGCCGCAGGGGCAGGGGTCGTTGCGGCCGACCTTCGGCTGCTGGCGCTTGTAGGTCTCGGCAGGCTCGCTTTCGTCGATCTCCTCGTTGCCGTGGCGGTAGGTCACCGGTGCGGCCTCTTGCTGCTGCTCCATCTCGGGCGGCTGCTCGACCTGCACGCCGTGCAGCGTTTGCATCGTCGCCTCGCGCACCTTTTCGATCATGGCGGCGAAGAGCTCGAAGGATTCGCGCTTGTACTCCTGCAGCGGTTGCTTCTGGGCGTAGCCACGCAGGCCGACACTCTGGCGCAGGTGATCCATGGCCAGCAGGTTCTCCTTCCAGAGGTTATCGAGAATCTGCAGCAGCAGGTACTTCTCGAAGTTACGCATCGTCTCGGAGCCGACCTGCACCTCCTTGGCGGCCATCATCGTCTCCAGTTCGCGAATGACACGGGCAACCATGCCGTCGACATCCTCGACCTCATCGGCATCGATCCAGCCCTTCACGTCGGCGTCGAGCGACAGCTGCTCTTTCAGGGCCTCGGTAAGGCCTGCCAGATCCCACTCCTCGAAGTGGCCGTGCAGGAACTGCGGCACCAGCTTCTCGACATAGTCGCGGCGCATGTCCTCGACCACGTCGCGCACATCTTCCGCCTCCAGCAGCTCGCGGCGCTGGGTGTAGATGACATCGCGCTGCTGGTTCATGACATCGTCGTACTCCAGCAGCTGCTTGCGCACGTCGAAGTTGCGGCCCTCGACCTTCTTCTGCGAGTTCTCGATCGCCTTGGATACCCACGGGTGCTCGATCGCCTCGCCCTTCTCGAAGCCCATCTTGGTCAGCATCGACTGCATGCGGTCGCCGCCGAAGATGCGCATCAGGTCATCTTCCAGCGACAGGTAGAAGCGGGTGATGCCCGGATCGCCCTGACGACCGGAACGGCCGCGCAGCTGGTTATCGATGCGGCGGGATTCGTGGCGCTCGGTGCCGACAATGTGCAGGCCGCCGGCCGCGACGACTTCGTCGTGCTCCGCCTTGCAGGCGGCACGGATATCGTCCGCCTTCTTCTCCTGCTGATCGTGCGGCAGCTGGGCAATCAGCATCTCCGGATTACCACCCAGCATGATATCGGTACCACGGCCGGCCATGTTGGTGGCGATGGTGACCGCACCCTTGCGGCCCGCCTGGGCCACGATCTCGGCCTCGCGCTCGTGATGCTTGGCGTTCAGTACCTCGTGTTTCACGCCGTGCTTCTTCAGCATCTCGGAGAGCAGCTCCGATTTCTCGATCGAGGTGGTGCCGACCAGGATCGGGGCGCCGCTCTCATGGGTGGCAGCGATATCGCTGGCAATGGCGTTGAACTTGTCCTCCAGGTCGCGGTAGACCATGTCGGGCAGATCCTTACGCACCATCGGGCGGTTGGTCGGTACGATCACCACCTCCAGCTTGTAGATCTTGTGGAACTCTTCGGCTTCGGTGTCGGCCGTACCGGTCATGCCGGCCAGCTTGTCGTACATGCGGAAGTAGTTCTGGAAGGTGATGGAAGCGAGCGTCTGGTTCTCCGGCTGGACTTCCACACCCTCCTTGGCCTCCAGCGCCTGGTGCAGGCCGTCGGAGTAGCGGCGGCCCGGCATCATGCGGCCGGTGAACTCGTCGATGATCAGCACCTCGCCGTTACGGACGATGTAGTCGGTCTCGCGGGCGAACAGGGTATTGGCACGCAGCGACTGGGTGGCGGCATGCATCAGGTTGACGTTCTCCGGATCGTAGAGGTTACCGGTGGTGAGCAGGCCCGCCTCGCGGAACAGGTTCTCGACCGTCTCCATGCCCTTTTCGGTCAGGGCGACAGCCTTCTCCTTCTCATCCTTCTCGTAGTCGTCTTCCGCTAGCTGCTTGATCAGCTTGTCGGCCTGGCCGTAGAGCTCGGTGGCCTGCTCGGCCGGGCCGGAGATGATCAGCGGCGTACGCGCCTCGTCGATCAGGATCGAGTCGACCTCGTCGACGATGGCGAAGTGCTTCTCACGCTGGACCAGCTCCTCGTTGGAGAAGGCCATGTTATCGCGCAGGTAGTCGAAGCCGAATTCGTTGTTGGTGCCGTAGGTGATGTCGGCGGTGTAGGCAGCGCGGCGCTCCTCGTTGGAGATGCCGTTGACGATCACGCCGGTCGAGAGGCCGAGGAAGCCGTAGAGCTTGCCCATCAGCTCGGCATCGCGGCTGGCCAGGTAGTCGTTGACGGTCACCACATGCGCACCCTTGCCGGTCAGCGCATTCAGGTAGACGGGCAGGGTGGCGGTCAGGGTCTTACCCTCACCGGTCTTCATCTCGGCGATCTTGCCGTGATGCAGGATCATGCCGCCGATCAGCTGCACATCGAAGTGGCGCATGCCCATGACACGGTGGGATGCCTCGCGCACGACGGCGAAGGCCTCGGGCAGCAGGGCATCGACATCCTCGCCGTTCTCCAGCCGCTGGCGGAACTCGACCGTCTTGTTGGCCAGGGCCGCATCGTCGAGGGCCTGCATATCAGGCTCCAGGGCATTGATCTTGTCGACGACCGGGTAGAACTGTTTGAGGATACGTTCGTTACGGTTGCCGAATAGCTTGGTAAGGATGTTGAGCATGGTGGTGTGAAACTCCCGTCAGGGTACTTCTCAGTAAAGATAAATGGCCGGGCACGCTATCACAGGCCGCTTGTGCGACCAAGGCAGTGTTTAGCGTGAATTTCTCCCCTTTAAACCCGCCTGTCAGCGCCCCATGAATGTAGCGATTCTGGCGATACCTTCGCGCAGGTTTTCCAGGCTGGTGGCGTAGGAGAAGCGCACATGCTGTGCGGCCCGGAATGCACCGAAATCCTCGCCGGGAGTGACGGCCACACCGGCCTCCTCCAGCAGCCGCCAGCAGAAGGCCTTCGAATCATCGGTGAGGTGCGAGACATTGGCGTAGATGTAGAAGGCGCCCTTGGGCTCGACGACGATTTCAAAGCCGAGCTTTGCCAGCTCTGCCAGCATGTATTGCCGCCGCTCGTCATAGGCCACACGCATTGCTTCCACTTCCGCTTCGGCCGATAGGGCGGCGATGGCGGCATGCTGGGAGAGGGTGGGAGCGGAGATGAAGATGTTCTGCATCACCCGCCGGCAGGGATCGATCAGTGCCTCCGGCACCACCATCCAGCCGATACGCCAGCCGGTCATGGCCCAGCGCTTGGAGAAGCCGTTGACCACGATGGCGTTGTCGTCGAACTCAAGTGCCGTCGGCGCTTCTGCTCCATAAGTGAGGCCATGGTAGATCTCGTCCGAGATCAGGTAGCCGCCCTTTTCATGGCAGACCTTGGCGATGGCTTTCAGCTCATCCGGCGCAATCAGCGTGCCCGTCGGGTTCGATGGATTGATCACCACGGCGGCACGGGTGCCTGCCTGCCAGTTGTCCTTCACCAGGTCGGCTGAGAGGTGGTATCGGCTCTCGGGGCCGACCGGGATGTTGATCGGGGTGCCGCCGGCGAGACGAATGAAGTTGCGCTGGCAGGGGTAGCCGGGATCGGGCAGCAGCACCGATTCGCCCGCCTCGATCAGGGCGGCATAGATCAGGCTGAAGGCACCGGATGTACCCGGCGTGATCAGGATGCGTTCGGGAGCTACGCTTACGCCGTATTCGCGCTGGTACCATTCGGCCAGTGCCCGTTGCAGCTCCGGCAGGCCGGTGGATGGGGTGTAGAAGTTCTCGCCCGTCTCAAGGCGTGTGCGAGCCGCCGCCAGAATCGGTACCGGGGTGGTGAAATCGGGCTCGCCCACCTCCATGTGGATGATGTGCCTGCCCTGGGCTTCCAGTTCCTTGGCCCGCTCCAGCAACTGCATGACCCGGAATGGTTCAATCTGATCAATTCTGCGCATCCCGGCAGGCTACCCGGCATGACTTAGGGGCGCTACGTGCTTTGGAGAGGAAGCATATTGCTAATTAATAAGGGTTAGATATTTAGGTGGTTTATATACGGGCTTGGAATGAGCGGCCTATATGGTCAGCCTTTCGCAATATATGTGTCACAACTTCTGTAGTAAGATAGATGGTCTAGACACGTGACATCGACATAGCGCGTAAATGCATTTGGGTTTGGGTCAATGACTTCAAATGAAGTCGGAATCACGCCAGTGTTTGTTGAACGCCTTAACATATTGGCGCTCTCGAAATCGGTCGGAGGGCAAGAATAACCAAAGACTATGATTTGATTTGCGTTGGTTAACTTTTGCTCTGCCTGTTGCCACAAAGGATGGAGTTCTTTGTGAATGATTGCTGCCTTGTGATTTACGGGAGGAATTATCAACGGGAATGTATACATTCTCCGTTTCCCAGAGTTGAAAAGGAGATTCGGTAATATGTATTTGCGCGGAGTAATATTGAATTTCTTGTTTGGGTTTAGAATGGTATTTCTTGGAACATCTCTAGAGTTGTGAATTGAAAACCAGTTTAGTGAGCCATGTAGTTTGTATAGTTTTATTCCACCTTCATCCGTCGGCTGAGTCTCAAATACTTCTTCAGTCTTCGGTGGATTGCTCAGTTTGCTGACCGGGTCTGTCATGCCATAGCACCATGGGAATGAAAATATGTTTCCGTATCTTTTATATTTTGCCGTATTTTGTAGCTTGTGTAATGTTTTTTCGGCCTGTAAATCTTGATTGAAAGTAATAATACTTATCTGGTTTGGCTTTACACCTTCAGAAAGTTTCTTTGCAATAATCTTATATAGGTTTGTATTGTAATTGGCATGAAGTTGGTTTGTGGACTCGGAGATTCTGCGGTTAAATAATCTAATTAGATTTCTGAAGCTTCTTACAGCCTCTTCACTTAGCAGAGGATTGTTAATGTCTGCATACACCACTGCCATTATTCTTTCTAGACTATCAAAGTCTGTCGCAGATGGATTTATATCATAATTTTCGGTCAGATATTTTTTGATAATGCGGAATTCACGACAATCTAATTTTTCGCATTGGGAAAAGAACCCATGGTCAAGTGGGGGGCGTTGTTTAAGTGGTTTTCTTGCTCCGTCTGACAGGGTAGAGCCTGCTCCGACAATAATTACTGTATCCATAGGCAATTGTTTCTTTCCCCTCAAACACTTTACCTTATATCAGCTGGTGTGAGTGGGCAACTTGAACGCAATTGCGGCTGGCGAGAGTTTAAGTGTTCTCGCCTGTTGCCATAAATCCTTAATTACGGTGACATATATGGTCCGCCCCGCGTTGCAAGGATCGATTTGACTGAGC
>CAZCZU010000019.1:0-44258 GCA_964503475.1 uncultured Zetaproteobacteria bacterium | reverse complement strand
AGGCAAATCAACGTGTCCCTTAATCAGAGTGTCCGTGAAAACCGGGTCGATTCACAATACATAATTCCAAACAGCTGGTTCTGGCATTCCGAAAATTGTCTTGGGCATGTCACATTGTGACCGTAGCCTGCGCCGTTCATTTTGTTCCTTGGAGAGACTCATGATCCGTCATATCACCCTGCTGCTTGCTTCGCTGACCCTGTTTGCCTCGCTGGCCGATGCCAAAACAGTCACCTACACCATCGACCACGGTACGGTCGGTGTTATCACCAGCGGCACGAACAAGGCGCGTCTGATCATCCAGGCCAACGGCAACTGCAAGGCGATCCCCTACTCGATCGTGGCGGATGGCGTACTGGCGGCCAAGGGCACCTTCGACCTGAGCCATGAACTCTCCATGCCGCTCGACTACACCGGCGTGACCCTCTCCTGCTCGGAGAAAGAGGTCACCGCCAAATCCGAAGAGCACGGCGAGCCCTCCTCTCCGATCCTGTAAGAATCAGGCCTGTTTCAGGCCGAAATAGAGCACAGCCATATCATCGATCCCGGTGTTGAGCAGCGCATGCTCTTCACCGGGATCGATGCGGAAGCTGCTGCCGGCAGCGATGGCATGCTCTGCGCCATCGACAATCAGGGTGCCGCTGCCGGAGATCACATAGAACACTTCGGAGAGATCGGCATGGCTGTGGTGGGAAACCCGCTGGCCGGGGCGGAAAAGGGCATGGGAGAGGCGCACACCATGCGGCATCTCATCCTCATGCAGCAGTACCCGCTTCATGATCTCCGGATCGTGGCTCACCCCTTGCGGGGCGATCTCATCCAGTTGCACCAGTTTCATGCAGCTCCCCCCTGATTGTGCGAGACGCTATCACTCCTCACGATCGAGCGAATCCACCAGCGCCTGATAGCGCTCCATAATCCGGCGCCGCTTCAGCTTCATGGTCGGGGTCAGCTCGCCGCTCTCCTGGGTCCACTCCTCATCGATGAAGGCGAAATCGCGCACCTGCATGTAGCTGGGCAGATCGTGCTCATCGATATGCATGCGATCGAGCATCCAGGCGCGCACATCGTCGTTCTCCGGCCAATCATCCGGCAGGGCACCACCCCGCTCCTTATGCCAGGCATCGTGCATCCCCGCTTCGGCCGGCACGATCAGAGCCACGACATGCGGGCGATCCTCGGCAATCACCATCGCCTGCAGGATGCAGGGATCCTGCACCAGATGCTGCTCGATGATGGCCGGCGGCACATTTTCACCATTGGAGAGCACCATCATCTCCTTCCTGCGGTCGATGATGCGCACATAGCCTTCATCGTCGATCTCGGCCATATCGCCGGTACGCAGCCAGCCATCGACAAAGGCGTCGGCCGTCTCTTCCGGCCGCCGCCAGTAGCCCTGCATCACCATCGGGCCCCTGGCCAGCAACTCGCCATCCTCCGAAAGCTTCAGCTCTACCAGCGGCAGGGCAGGCCCCACCGTTTCGGGGCGGATCGCCCCCTCGCGATTCACGGCCAGTACCGGCGCGGTTTCGGTGAGGCCATAACCGGGCAGCACGGTGATATCGGAGGCAAGCAGGAAACGGGCAATGGCCGGGTTCAGCGCCGCACCGCCCGAAATAAAAAGACGCAGGCGCCCTCCCAGCTTCCGGCGCAGCTTGCCGTTGACCACCGGGTCGAGCAGCCGCCACAGCCAGCCTTTAGGCAGCGGCAGGTCTTGCCCCTGCTGCTTCAATTCGAAGCGCTCCGCTCCCAGCTTTTGACTGAGGGCAAACAGCTTCTGCACCACTGCCGGCTTTTCGGCCAGCTGTTTCTTCACCCCGGCATAAATCTTCTCATACAGCCGGGGCACGGAGATCATCACCGTCGGCCGCACCTCCGCGATATCGCGCAACAGATCATGAAGCCCCGAGGCATAGGCGATGGATGAGCCGCTGGCGCAGGGAAGCAGATGGCCGATGGTGCGCTTGAAGGCGTGCGAGACCGGCAGGAAAGAGAGAAAGAGATCGCCCGGAAAGATCGGCACCCCGCCCAGACCCGCCTCGATATCGGTGAGCAGGTTGTCGTGCGTCAGCATCACTCCCTTGGGGCTACCGGTAGTGCCGGAGGTGTAGATCAGGGTAGCCAGCGCCTCGCGATCGGGGGATTCGGCTTTCGGACCGGCATCGAAGGCCGCATGGCGCGCAGCCGTGGCCAGGCTCTCACCGACCCCGCGCAGCGGCAGTACCCGGTAATCGCAATCGCCAACCTTGTCGAACTGCTCGCCCGGCTCGACCAGCACCAGCCGGCAGCCGGCATCATCGAAGATGTAGCGTACCGCCTCGGACGGGTCGGTGAAGTAGGCCGGCACCACCACCGCTCCCAGCCTGAGCACAGCGAAATCGGCGATGAACCACTCGATACTGTTGTGGCCCAGTAGCCCGACCCGATCGCCGGGGCCGACACCCAGCGACTCCAGCCAGGCGGCGACGCGCAGCACCTGCTGCTGCACCGCAGCCCGATCCATCGTCTGCCAGCGCCCATCACCCGTGCGCCGCTGCAGAAGCGGATTTCCCTGCCACGCCGCCGGCGAGCGGAGCAGCAGGTCCGCAAGGCTTGTCGCCTTGCGAACCTGCTCAAGACCCGGGCAGGCTTCCCTGTTCATTCAGGATATCCAGGTTGGCCGGCACCTTGAGCCCCTGTTGTTCGAATGCAGCCGCAAGCTCCTCGCGGTCGCGATTGGCGAAGGCGTGCAAGAGGCCACCGCGGAAGGGCGGGAAACCGAGGCCATAGACCATGGCTGCATCGAGATGGGCCGCATCCCCGACCACCTTCTCATCCAGGCAGGCCAGCGCCTCGGCCAGCATCGGCAGCAGGCAAGTATCGAGGATATCGGCATCCGGCATCGGCTCGCCATGATCGGCAATGCTGGCATCACCCTCATGCTCGGCGCTCAGCGGATTGGGCAGGTACTCGGCCAGCTTCGGATTCACACCACCCTGCTGACTGCCGTTCCAGGCGTAGAAACCGGCCCCCGATTTCTGGCCCAGCAATCCCTTCTCCACCATCTTGCCGAACCACTCCGGCAACTGCATACGTGCGCCGTACGCTTCGGAAAGATGGGTGCCGACGTGGTGGCAGATATCGAGCCCCACCTTGTCGGCCAGCTCGATCGCCCCCATCGGCATGCCGTAGTGCTTCAGCGCCCCATCGACATGCTCGACACTCTGGCCGCGCTCAAGCAAGCGCAGGGCGGCCAGCATGAACGGCATCAGGCAGCGGTTGACCAGAAAACCGGGCTTATCACTCACGATCACCGGATACTTGCCCCAGCGCACGGCCAGTGCCGCTGCCGCCTGCAAGGTCTTCTTGTGCGTCTTCGGCCCGGCAATCACCTCGACCAGCGGCATCTTCGGGGCGGGATTGAAAAAGTGCAGGCCGGCCATGCGACCCGGCTTGTTGAGCACCTTCTGCTGCTCGGCCACCGACAATGAGGAGGTATTGGTCAGCAGCAGCGCATCGTCGGCCACGCCGGCCTCGACACGTGCCCATAGCTCGCGTTTGACCTCGCTCTCCTCCAGCACCGCCTCAATCACCACATCGCTGTTCGCCAGGCCGCTGTCGTCCAGTACCGGCCGGATGCTGCGCAGCCGCTCCGGCTCGCGACGGCTCAGACTATTGAGCTGCTGCATGCCATGGCCGAGTGCCTTGTCCGAAACCTCGTGCAGATCGACATGCCCTGTTTTCGTTGCCACCCAGGCGATGCCGTGGCCCATGGCACCGGCACCGTAGACGGCCGTATGCCCCATCTCCGCCGCCGCCTTTTTGCCTTTCCGCACCGCATCCTGCTTCTTCAGCGCCTCGCCGAGGAAGAAGACCCGGATCAGGCTCTTGCAGGTAGGCGTGACGGCAAGCCTGCCGAGCGACTCCGCCTCGCGGGCGTAGGCCAGGCCATCGCTCATACCGTAGATATCGCGCAGCGTTGCCAGTGCCCCCGGGATGGCCGGGTAGGCCGCTTCCAGATCGAGATGATCGAACTTCTGCTCGACCTTCTGGCGCGCCAGGCGGAAGAAAAGCATGCGTGCCGGCCACAGATGGAACCACCACGGCGAGCGGGCACGACGCTGCTGCTTGCCGCGCGCCGCCAGGCGCACGATCGCCTCCTCGATCTGGCCGGCATGGCAGGTAAGGTCGGCCAGCCCCGTCTTCTTTGCCTTGCGGGCATTGATGGAGCGACCGCTGAGAATCATCTCCGTCGCCATGACCCAGCCGACACGCCTGGGCAGGCGCACACAGCCGCCAAAGCCGGGGTGAATGCCGATCTTCACCTCCGGCAACGCCAGCTGTGTTTTCGAACTCCTGACCGCCAACAGGTGATCGCAGGCCATGGCCATCTCCAGCCCACCGCCCATGTAGCTCCCCTGCACCACGGCCACGGAGATGGCGGGCAGAGCCTCGATGCGGCGGCAGAGCGCCTGACCGCGCTCGGCCAGCCGGGTCGCTTCAGCCCGATCCGTGACGCCGGCAATGGCGTGCAGGTCCGCTCCGGCAATGAAGTTGCCGGGCATGCCACTCTCCAGCACCAGCGTGTGCGGCGGCTCTTTCTCCAGCTCCGTCAGGATCGCTTCGAGCCCGGCCATGCACCCCTCGTCCAGCACGTTGACCGATTTGTCGCTGCGGGCGAAACGAATGCGGGCCTGCTCGCCCTCGCGATTGAGTGTTACGACTTCCATGGTTCACTCCCCAGCAATACGGCGCCACCCTGGCCGCCGCCAATACACAAGGTGGCCAGCCCCAGGCCGCCGCCGGTATCGCGCTTGAGCTGGCGCAGCAGGGTCAGGACCAGCCGCGCCCCGCTCATGCCGACCGGATGGCCGATAGCCACCGCGCCGCCGTGCACATTGAGCCTTTCCATCTCCGGGGCACCGATCGCCTTGCCGTAGCCGAAATGTTTCCTGGCAAACGAGGCCGAATCCATCGCCTTCATCACCGCCAGCACCTGGGCGGCGAAGGCCTCGTTGATCTCCACCCGCGCCATCTCGTGCATCCGCATACCGTAACGGGAGAGCACCTTGTCGCTGGCAAACACCGGGCCCAGCCCCATATGCTCCGGATCGCAGCCGGCATAATCCCAGTCGTAGAGGTAGCCCAGGATCGGCCACCCTTCGGCCTCCGCCTTTTCGCGGTGGGTAAGCAGCAGCATGGCTGCGCCGTCGGTGATCTGGGAGCTGTTGCCGGCCGTCACCGTGCCCAGCGGCCGCTCGAACACCGGCTTCAGCTTGCCCAGCATCTGCATGGACTGATTGGCCCGAATGCCTTCGTCGCGGTGCACCGGTACAAAATGCGGTGGCGGGAAGAGATGCATCACCTCCTCGTCGAACCAGCCCGCATCCCAGGTTGCGGCCGCTTTCTGATGACTGGCCAGGGCGAACGCATCCTGTTCGCGGCGATTGATACCGAACTCGCGCGCCAGCACCTCGGCCGTCTGGCCCATGTTCAGCCCGGCCACCGGATCGGTGAGCCCCTCCTGCAGCGCCACGCGCGGGCGCCATGGAGCCTTGATGATGTCGCCTGCCGCATGCAGGCGCTGCTGCATGGTGCGGGCCCGCTGCATATGGGTCAGCGCCTCGCGCATACGATCGTGCAGCAACAGCGGCGCCTGGGTCATCGACTCCACACCGCCGGCCAGCACCACCTCGGCCCGGCCTGCGGCAATCTTCTCAGCCGCATCGGTGACCGCCTGCATGCCGGAGGCGCAGTTACGCTGCACCGTATGGGCCGGCACCGCCTTGGGCAAACCGGCCATCAGGGCGATCACCCGGGCGATATTGGCGGCATCGATGGGCTGAATGACATTGCCGATGATCACGGCATCGAGATCGGTGCGCTGCACCGGCGAGAGGGCCATCAGCTCGCGGATCGTCTGCACGCCGAGCTCGACGGCACTCATGCGCTTGAAATAGCCGGATGCCTTGCCGAGCGGCGTACGAATACCGGCAACGACCACGACTTCACGCTGACTGTTCATTTCTGCTCCTCCCCTTCCCTGGAAAGTGCATGGTGCCGAAGGGCATGCAAACCATTCTGTGGCACGGCGCACGCTTTGGCATCAGCCCACGGCATGCGGGGCTCCCTTCTGGGTCGAATAGGCATGCGAATAACGCTCCTGCGGTCGACAGATGTCAAAGGCGTGTTTTATCGCCATCGCCGCCTCGGCAAAGCCTGCCAGAATCAGGTCGTATTTGCCGGGGTAGGCACAGAGATCGCCGATGGCGTAGACACCGGACCGATCGCTCTGCATCGAGGCGGCATCCACCTCGACACGGCCGCCCCGCAAGGTGATCCCCCAGCCCTCCATCGTGCGTGTATCGCCCATCACCCCGAGCATCGGCAGCCACAGATCGGCCTCGCGCACCACCTCGCCCTCCGGCGTATCGATATGCAGGGCGTGCAGAGTACCGTTCCCGGCATCGCCCTCAATGCCCACCACCTGCCCCGGCACGATCATTTCGGCCGCTTCCGCCTCAACCAGGGACTGGAACTCGGCCACGGTTCTGGGGTGAGCGCGGAATCGGCCACGCCGATGCACCAGGCAGACCCGGGCTCCGCTACGCACCAGTTGCACGGCCCAGTCGAGCGCCGAATCGCCACCGCCCTGAATCACCACCCGCTTGCCCGCCAGCTCCGCCGGATCACCCGGCATATAGAGCACACTTTTGATTTCATAGGCCTCGATACCCTCCACCTTCGGCCGGCGCGGTGTGAAGGCTCCCTTGCCGCAGGCAAGGATCACCGCGCGAGAACGAAGCAGCTGCTCCTGGCTTGTACGGCAATGGAACTCGCCCGGACCACCCTCGATGGCAGTGACCATGCTTTGCAGATGCATCCGGGGTGCGACCGGCCGCATCTGCTCCTCGAGCCGGCCGATAAACGCCCGTGCCGTAACCTCGGCAAAACCGGGAATGTCGTAGATCGGCTTCTCGGGATAAAGGGCCGCCATCTGGCCGCCCAGCTGCGGCAGGGCATCGACCAGATGGCAGGAGAGCTCATGCATGCCGGCCTCGAAGACGGCGAACATACCGGCCGGGCCGGCACCGATAACGGTAATGTCGCGTAAATCGTCAGGCATGCTATGGGTATAGCCCATTCCCGCTCTTCCGTGAAGGCATTGTGCCGTCGCCAAGCGCTCAGCAAGCCCGTATCCTGCAACGCATGCTGATCCGAATCGCCAATGTGGCACTCTCGCTTAACGAAGCCGATACCCCGACCGGGGCCGTGGCACGCCTGCTGCGCACCCGGGCTGCCAATGTGCGGAGTTGCCGTATTGTTCGCCGCGCCATCGATGCCCGCAAACGGGGCCACGTCCATTTTGTCTGCACCGTCGAGTGCGAACTTGTCGATGCCCGGCACGCCACCTTGCCGAAACAGGCCGAAGCGGTGAGCCGATCACTGCTCGATATCGAGCGCCCGACAGCACTCACGCTGACGGGCAGCGGCAAGGGGCATACCGTCATTGTCGGCGCCGGCCCTGCCGGCCTGTTCGCCGCCGTGGCCCTGGCCGAGGCGGGGGTGAAGGTAACCCTGCTGGAGCGCGGTCAGCCGGTGGAGCGGCGCATGCGCGATATCGGTCGCCTGCGCAGCAGAGGGGAGCTCGATCCGGAGAGCAACATCTGCTTTGGCGAGGGCGGCGCCGGCACCTACACCGACGGCAAGCTCTACACCCGCATCAAACACCCCTTCGTGCGCTGGGTACTGGCCCGCTTCGTCGATTTCGGTGCCAGGCCCGACATCCTCGTCGAAGCGCATCCGCACCTGGGCACCGACCGGCTGGTGCGCATCGTACGCGACATGCGCCACCACCTGCTGGAGCTGGGCGTGGACTACCGTTTCGGCGCCCGCGTCGATGCCATCATGCAGAAAGAGGGCACAGCCACCGGCGTGATCCTGGCCGATGGCGAAGAGATTCATGCCGCACACGTGATCCTGGCCACCGGCCATTCGGCCAGAGACACCTTCGAGAAGCTGCATGCGCAATCCATCGCCATGGAGGCCAAGGATTTCGCTGTCGGCGTACGCGCCGAGCATGCGCAAGAATGGGTCGATGCCTGCCAGTATGGCCCCGCCGCCGGTCACCCGGCCCTGGGTGCAGCCGAGTATCGCCTGAGCTATCAGGCTCACGATCCGCACATCGGCCAGCGCGGCATCTACAGCTTCTGCATGTGCCCGGGTGGCCTGATTGTCCCCTCACCCACCGAAGCCGGGCATGCCGCTATCAACGGCATGAGCAATGCCAAGCGCAGCAGTCCGCTGGCCAACTCCGGCATTGTTGTACAGGTAACCAGTACCGACATCGCCCGCCATGGTCTGGGTGACGACCCGCTCTGCGGTATCCGCCTGCAGCGGGAGCTTGAGGCACACTGCTTTGCCATGACCACGACTCCCTATGCCGCCCCCGCCATGCGCGTGGCTGATTTCGTGGGACGCTGCGCCACCGGCAAGCTTGCTTTTTCAAGGTACAAGCCGGCTGTGGAAGCGGCCGATCTTGATGATCTGTTTCCGAAGTGGCTGGGCGAACCGTTGCGCGAGGGCCTTTCGCAGTTCGACCGCAAGATGAAGGGTTATGTGACGGAGGAGGCCAACCTGCTGACCGTGGAGTCACGCACCAGCTCACCGATCCGGCTGCCGCGCGGCGAGGATATGCAGTCGGTCAGCCTTGCCCGCCTCTACCCGGTCGGCGAAGGGGCCGGCTATGCCGGCGGCATCGTCAGCGCCGCCGTCGACGGCCTGAAAGCCGCCCAGCAGATTCTGCAGGCATAGGAATCTTCTGCCTTTAGGGCCCCCGTTAGCGGCCTGCCGAGACAAGCATTCAAAACCGGAAAGAGCAGCGAAGTCGCGACCGGTTTTGGATGTGCAGGTGAGGGAACCCGCCAGGGCGGCCGGTCCCCGGGGTGCCCTTGATTCGGGACATCCATGTCCCTCAGCCCTTCGGGCCAGCTAAAACTGTCCAAATTGGCTCTCCTGCCAATTTGTCTTTGGTTCTTTCTTGGGCAAGCAAGAAAGAAGAAAGCCGCAACAGAAGCACCTCAACAAAAAAGGCGGAGCAAAAGCCCCGCCTCTTCATTCGTTTGAACAGCCCTCGTTATCAGGCAAGTCCAAGCACATCCTGCATATCGAACCAGCCGGCTTTCTGATCCAGCAGCCACTGGCCGGCACGCACCGCACCCTTGGCAAAGACGATACGATCGGCCGCAACATGACGGATCTCGATGCGCTCCTCATCGGCGATGAACATGGCGTTGTGATCGCCGACGATATTGCCGCCACGGATCACCGCGAAACCGATATCGCCTGGCTTACGTGCGCCGGTAATCCCTTCGCGCGAATAGACCGCCTTCTCCTGCAGATCGACTTCGCGCCCGTCGGCCAGGGCACGCCCCATGGCCAGGGCCGTACCGCTCGGCGCATCGACCTTGTGACGGTGGTGCGCCTCGATGATCTCGGCATCGTAATCCTCGCCCAATACCTGTGCAGCCTGGCGGATCAGCTGCAGGGCCAGGTTCACACCCACCGAGTAGTTGGCCGCCATCACCACCGGCGTATCGGCCAGGATACCTTTAAGCTGCTGCATCTGCTGCGGTTCGAAACCGGTCGTACCGATCACCATGCGCATGCCGTGCTCCGCAACGTATGCAGCATGGGCGAGCGTCGCCTCAGGCGAGGTGAAATCGATCAGCACATCCGCCTCGGGGCAGGTGCCGATATCGTCGGTCACCGTCACGCCCAGTGAACCGATCGCCGCCAGATCGCCGGCATCGGTACCGACCAGCTGCGAGCCCTGGCGTTCAGTTGCACCAACCAGCGTCGCCCCTTCCCAGGCATCAACAGCCTTAATCAGCATACGGCCCATGCGGCCGGAAGCTCCGGTAATGATTACACGCATCACTTCACCTCTCCGGACAGGTTATCCCAGAAATCCTTCACCTTACCCAGGAAAGAGGAGCGATCGGGATAGACCTCATCCCCCGTTGCCTCGGCAAACGCCCGCAGCAGCTCCTCCTGCTTCTCATCCAGCTTCTTGGGTACGGCGATATGTACCCGCACATAGAGATCACCCGGCTGGCTGGCACGCACATCCGGCACACCATGCCCCTTCAAGCGGAAGATGCGTTCGCCTTCGGTGCCGGCCGGGATACGGATTTTCACACTGCCGTGCAGCGTCGGCGCATCCACCTCGGCTCCCAGTGCTGCCTGCGGGAACGTGATCGGCATCGTGCAGTGCAGATCGGCCCCCTCGCGCTGGAAGATCGGATGCTCCTTGAGCACGATGACGATATAGAGATCGCCGGCCGGCGCACCCTGGGCACCCGCCTCGCCTTCGCCGCCAACCCGTACCTGGGCACCATGATAAACACCGGCGGGAATCTTCACCTTCAGCTTCTTGGTCTCGCGCTTCAGGCCCGAACCGCCGCACGACGTACAGGGCGATTCGATCTTCTTGCCCGAACCGTGGCAGGTCGGACAGGTGCGGCGCACGGCGAAAAAGCCCTGGTTCATCTGCACCTGGCCATGACCGCCACAGGTGTTACAGGGCACCGGATTGGTGCCGGGCTTGGCCCCGGAACCGTGGCAGGTATTGCATGGCACCTGCTTGGGAATCTCCAGCTCCACCTCGCGACCACTGGCCGCCTCTTCCAGTGTCATGGCCAGATCGTAGCGCAGGTCGGCACCACGCGCTGCCTGGCGCCCCCCGCCGCCGAATCCGAAGACATCGCCAAAGACATCGCCGAACAGATCGCCGAAATCGCGGAAGGCATGCGAATCCTGGAAGCCGCCACGACCCCAGAAGTCATGCATCTGATCGTCGACGCCGGCATGGCCGTACTGGTCGTAACGGGCTCGCTTGGTTTCGTCCGAAAGCACCTCATAGGCCTCGGTCACCTCACGAAACTGCTCGGCCGCCTCATTGTCATCCGGATTACGGTCCGGATGGTATTTCATGGCCAGCTTGCGATAGGCACGCTTGATCGTGTTGACGTCTGCGTCCTTCTCGATCCCAAGCACTTCGTAATAGTCACGTTTCGACAAGGCGAATCTCCCTACTCTGTCCTCTAAAAAGATACTGATTGATGGGCATCCTGCCGCTCACTTCGATGACGGAGCGTCCCTGCCCGTCATCCTTAATGCAGAAATGCAAAGAGGAGCAGGGAGATGAATCCCCGCTCCTCCTGCCATGCGCGCCTTTACTTGCGCTCGTTCTCGTCCACGACCTCGGCGTCGACCACATCGTCGCCCGACTTGGCCTCGCCACCTTCGGCACCGGCCGCACCCTCGGCTGCCTGGGCCTCTGCCTGCGCCTGCTGGTAGATCACCTCGCCCAGCTTCTGCGACTTCTCGGCCAGGTTCTCCTCGGCCTTGGTAATCGCTTCGACATCGTCACCTTCCAGCGCCTTCTTCAGCTCTTCCAGGGCAGCCTCGATCTCGGTGCGGGTGGCCTCGTCGACCTTGTCGCCATGCTCCTTGAGCGCCTTTTCGGTGGAGTAGACCAGGGCATCGGCGCGGTTGCGCGTCTCGATCTTCTCCCTGGCCTGGCGATCCTCCTCGGCATGCGCTTCGGCATCCTTCTGCATCTGCTCGATCTCCTCTTTCGACAGACCGGAGCCGGACTCGATGCGGATGGAGGCCTCCTTGTTGGTGCCCTTGTCCTTGGCATGCACATGCATGATGCCGTTGGCATCGATATCGAAGGTCACCTCGATCTGCGGCACACCGCGCGGTGCCGGGGCAATGCCCTCCAGGTTGAACAGACCCAGCATCTTGTTGGCGCTGAAAATGTCGCGATCACCCTGACCGACCTTGATGGTCACGGCCGACTGGTTATCGGCAGCCGTGGTGTAAACCTGGCTCTTCTTGGTCGGGATGGTGGTGTTCTTCTCGATGATCTTGTTGAACAGGCCTCCCTCGACCTCGATACCGAGCGACAGCGGGGTCACGTCCAGCAGCAGCACATCCTTCACGTCACCGGTCAGTACTGCACCCTGAATGGCAGCACCGATGGCCACGACCTCGTCCGGGTTCACACCCTTGTGCGGCTCACAGCCGAAGAACTCCTTCACCTTCTCCTGCACCAGCGGCATGCGGGTCTGGCCGCCGACCAGCACCACCTCGTGGATGTCAGAAGCCTTCACACCGGCATCCTTCAGTGCCTGCTTGCACGGCTCGATCGACTTCTGCACCAGCTCGCCGACCAGGCTCTCGAACTTGGCACGCGATACCTTGATCAGCAGATGCTTCGGACCGCTCGCATCCGCAGTAATAAATGGCAGATTTACCTCGGTCTGGCTGCTGGAGGAGAGCTCGATCTTGGCCTTTTCGGCAGCCTCTTTCAGGCGCTGCAGAGCCAGCTTGTCGGCCATCAGGTCAACGCCATGCTCCTTCTTGAACTCTTCGGCCAGGTACTTGATCAGGGCCTGGTCGAAATCCTCACCACCGAGGAAGGTGTCGCCGTTGGTCGCCTTCACCTCGAAGACGCCGTCGCCGATCTCCAGGATCGAGATATCGAAAGTACCGCCACCTAGATCGTAAACGGCGATCAGGTGGTTCTCCTCGGTCTTGTCCAGACCATAGGCCAGGGCTGCGGCCGTCGGCTCGTTGACGATACGCAGTACGTTGAGGCCGGCAATGGCGCCTGCATCCTTGGTGGCCTGACGCTGGGAGTCGTTGAAGTAGGCCGGCACGGTGATCACCGCATCGGTGACCTTCTCGCCAAGATAATCCTCGGCCGTCTTCTTCATCTTCTGCAGAACAACGGCGGAAACCTCCTGCGGGCTCATCTTCTTGCCATCCATCTCCACCCAGGCATCGCCATTATCGGCAGCCACGATCGGGTAGGAGACCAGATCACGGTGATGTTTCGCCTCGGCGGAATCGAACTTGCGGCCGATCAGGCGCTTCACGGCGTAGAAGGTCTTGTCCGGGTTGGTCACCATCTGGCGCTTGGCCGGAGCACCGACCAGACGCTCATCGTCGCCCGCATAGGCCACCACCGACGGGGTGGTGTTGTCACCCTCGCTGTTGGCGATCACCTTCGGTGCATCGCCCTCCATGATAGCGACACAGGAGTTGGTGGTTCCCAGGTCGATTCCGATTACTTTAGCCATAAGTCATTTCTCCCGAATTGGTAGTAAAATTCTTGTCTGTCATGCTCTATGGGGTCGACCTTTTCCACGTTCAACCCCTTACGCAGATTATTTTTGGAGCACCAACCCCGGCACACGGATGTGCCGCTTTAGTGAGCGGGGTAAAACTCACACGTTTTATCCCGCGTCCAAGGCCGAGGACAGGATGCTCCGAGGACGTTCTAATTAATTCGCAGGCCCGCTGGAGACCAGCACCTTGGCCGGCCGGATCAGGCGCCCGTGCAGTGTGTAGCCGGCTACATGCTGGGCGATTACCGTTCCTTCCGGCGCCTCGTTCGGCATCTTGGAGAGCGCCTCGTGCAAATGCGGATCAAACGCTTCGCCGACGGCATCGACGCGCTCAAGCTGGAAACGTTTCATCATCTCGTGCCAGCTGTTCAACGTCAGCTGCACACCCTCGCGCAAAGCCTCTTCATTGCCTGCCTCGGCCTCGAGTGCCCGCTCCAGGTTATCCACCACATCAAGCAGGGCCGCAGCAAACTTCTCGACACCGAACTTGTGGGCATCCTCGACCTCGCGACGGGTACGCTTGCGCAGGTTGTCCATCTCGGCATGCGTACGCAGCAGCTTGTCCTTCAGCTCATTGATCTCCTGCTGTGCTGCTGCCAGCGCGTCGTCATTCCCCGCCTCTTCGGCCACAGGCTCCTCGACAACTTCTGCAGCAGCCTGGGCCTCTTCTACCTTCTTTTTCTGCGCCTCTTCGGCCTTCTCTTTCCTGGTCAAACTTGCCTCCTGACAATCGTTAACGATGTGGCGAATACCTGCTCCGCCTCTATGATCCTGTCCCCAACATGCGGCTGACCCAGCGGGCCGTACAATCCACCAGCGGCACCACGCGATCATAATGCATGCGCTTGGGGCCGATGACACCGAGTGTCCCGACCGTACGCCCGGGCCCCTCGTAGCGGCTGAGCACCACCGAAACCTCTTCCATATCGACCAGCGCGTGCTCGGAGCCGATAAAAATCTTCACGCCGGTCTCGGTCTGCTCCACTTCATCCACCAGCCGCAGCAGATCCTTCTTCTCTTCGAAGGTGGTCAGCAGCGATCGTACCGTCTCGATCACACCGAACTCGGGCATCTCCAGAAGCTGGCGCTGACCACTCATGAAGAGATCGGTCTGGCTCTGTATGGGGTTGTCGGCCCACTGTTTCAACTCCTGCAGCAATCGGCGAATACGCAGGCGATCATGCTCCATCTCATTCAGCAGGCGCTTGCGCACATCTTCCATGCTGCAGTCGCACAAAAGCTCGGAAAGGCGACGGGCCGCCTGCTCCACCTGCTGTCGCTCCTGCAGCTCGCCACGCGGAATCAGGCGGTTCTGCACTTCACCGCGCGTGGAGACAATCACGGCCAGCAACTGGTCGGATGAGACCGGCACCAGTTCGATACGGCTGATGCGATCGAAGCCCTGCTCGCGTACTGAAACCAGGCCGGCAAAATGAGTCAGTGTCGCCAGCTCGCTGGTAGCCCGCTGGAGCAGGCGCGATACATCCTGCTCCGCCTGCAGCTGATGCTGGACTTCAGACTCGAGCTTCCGGCGCAGGTCGGCATCGACCACCATCAATGAGTCGACAAAATAGCGCAGCCCCATATCGGTCGGCTTGCGGCCGGCCGAGGTGTGCGGCGAGCAGAGCAGGCCCATCCGTTCCAGTTCGGCCATGACATTGCGGACCGAGGCGGAACTCAGCCCGAGAGGGGACTGTTCGGCAATGGTGCGGGAACCCCACCGGCGTGCCGGAATCGAGATAGGCCCTGACCACTTCCCCCAGAATTAATTCGTGCCGCTCTTTCAATGTTGCCAATACCCTGTGAATGGATAATATCTGTTCGAACCTGCCCGATGGCAGGGGGTTAAGTGCTGGCACTCTATCCTTATGAGTGCCAACTGCAAATTGGCCCGACCACGCCCTTTACGCAAGCCATGAAAGCGTTTGACATCAAAAGGGGCTGTTCTATACTGCGCCGCCCATCGCAACGATGGTTTTGGCATCAAGTTTTGGAGT
This sequence comes from uncultured Zetaproteobacteria bacterium, assembly GCA_964503475.1. Taxonomy (GTDB): domain Bacteria; phylum Pseudomonadota; class Zetaproteobacteria; order Mariprofundales; family Mariprofundaceae; genus CAZCZU01. The sequence goes on along the minus strand of CAZCZU010000019.1, from coordinate 29,080 downwards.
AATGGATATGCGTACTTGGACTGTTCGTCCCGGCGACATTGAGCGTAAATGGTATGTGATTGACGCAGAGGGCATGATCCTGGGCCGCCTGGCAACTGAAGTTGCCAAGGTCCTGAAGGGCAAGCACCGCCCGCAATACACCCCGCACGCCGATTGCGGCGATCACGTCATCGTGATCAATGCCGACAAGGTTGCTGTGACCGGTCGCAAAGAGTTGCAGAAGGTTTACTACCGCCACACCGGTTACGCCGGCGGCCTCAAGAGCATCACGCTCGAGAAGCAGCGCCAGCAGTACCCGGAGCGTGTCATCGAGGCTGCCGTCAAGGGTATGATGCCGAAAAATCCGCTGGGCCGCTCCATGCTGAAGAAGCTGAAGGTGTACGCCGGCAGCGATCACCCGCACACGGCACAGCAGCCGGAAGCGCTGAAACTGAACTAAGCAAGCGGAATAACGAGGATTCACGATATGGCAGACAATTACTACCGCGGCACGGGCCGCCGCAAGAGCAGCGTTGCACGCGTCATGATCACGCCGGGCAGTGGCCAGGTACAGGTCAACGGTCGCTCCGTCGAGGAATACTTCCCGATCGAGATCATTCGTCAGCAGGCTCTGCTGCCGCTGACCACGACCCAGCTTTCCGGCCGCATCGACGTACGCGTCAATGTGAACGGCGGCGGTGTTTCCGGTCAGGCAGGCGCTGTGCGCCACGGCCTGGCCCGCGCCCTGGTCGAGTACGACGCAGGCCTGCGTCCGGCCCTGAAGTCGGAAGGCTACCTGACTCGCGATGCCCGTAAGGTCGAGCGTAAGAAGTACGGCCTCAAGAAGGCCCGTCGCGCTCCGCAGTTCTCCAAGCGTTAATCGCAGAGACTGTACATTCCGCTTCAAAGGGAGGGCTCGTGCCCTCCCTTTTTTGTTTCCTCCGTCACATGACCCTTCCCGAACCATGGGTTAGAGTGGCTGCATGCCGGCCACACCTGTCGAAAGCTCGGAAAACCATCGTCGATCTCTGGAGCAGTTCATCCTGGTCTCCCTGGTCGTACTGAGCGGTTTTACCGTCACCCACTGGCTGCTCGGTTATCATGCCCAGGCCCTGATCCAGGGCGCCATCGCCATTACCCTCCCCCCGATCTACCACTGGCTGAAACGTGGAGGCTCGGCCCGAATTGCCGGCTACCTTGCCGCCGCCTATTCACTGATTGTTTTCACTTCGCTGTATGTCGCCCCCACCATCAACAACACCGGCATCATCTGGCTGGTCGCCTATCCGCTGATTGTCTTCTTTTTCGTCGGTACCCGCCTGGGCCTGATCTGGTGCCTGATCTATTTTATCCTGCTCACCGGAATCACCCTGTTCAAACTGCTCGGGTTCATTGACCTGCCCTACGCATTCGATCAGATCGTTTTCACACTCATCCAGCTGCTTCTGTTCGGCATTGTTGCCTTTTACTACGTCAATGATCGAGAGCGGGCCGAGGCCCTGCTTCTGGAGGCCAAGCAGCAAAGTGAAGCCGCCGACCATGCCAAAAGCGAATTTCTGTCCGTCATGAGCCACGAACTGCGCACCCCGATCCACGGCATTATCGGCATGCAGGAGCTACTTGCTGCCGACACCAGCCACATGAACGATGAACAGCGCGAATACCTTGCCCTGGCCCAGCAGGCCGCCAAGTCACTGCGCGAACTGGTCAACGACATCCTCGATCTGTCCAAGGTGGAAGCCGGCGCCCTTGAAATCGAGCAACAGCCCTTCGAACTCTTCGAATGCCTCAAGCAGTCGATCATCCCCTTTATCGTCACCTGCCGACAAAAGCACATCCGGCTCGTACTGGAGGTGCGCAACATTCCCGTCGAAATAACCGGCGATGCCATGCGCCTGAAACAGATCCTGATCAACCTGATCGGCAATGCCGTTAAATTTACCAATGACGGACATATCCGCCTCCTGGTCGAAGCCCGCGACAACCGGCTCGACTTCTGCATCGAGGATACCGGCATTGGCATATCCCAGCAGGATATCGATCGTATCTTCACCCCTTTCGTTCAGGGGCAAAATGTCGAAAACAGGCGTCAACAGGGCACCGGCCTCGGCATGAGTATCGTCAAACGCTTCGTGGAACTGATGGACGGCAACATCGATATTGCCAGTGTCCCCAATGTCGGCACGCGCTTCATGTTTCACCTGCCCAATCCGTCGCATTCCGGGCAGAAGATCACCGAATGCATCGACAGCACCGACATTCATCCCGCGCCCCACACCCATGCCGCACAAGGCAAACCGATCACCCCGTTCCGGGTACTGCTGGCCGAGGACGATCCCATCGGCCAGCGCATCGCCGTCAAGCGCCTCTCCCGCGCCGGCATTGAGACCGAGAGCGCCGGCAACGGTCGCGAAGCATGGGAAAAGTTTCTGGCCGGCAGCTTCGATGTGCTGCTAACCGATATCCGCATGCCCGACCTCGACGGCATGGAGCTGACCCGCAGGATTCGCGAGCAGGAGCATTCCGGAAAGCACCGGCGTCTGCTGATCATCGGCCTCAGCGCCTTTGCGCTTGAGGATGTCATTCGCGACTGTCGCGAAGCGGGCATGGACGATTTCATCACCAAGCCCGTCGATCCCGAAACACTGCTTGAGCGTGTAGCCTTGATTCAGCATCGAGAAAACAACGGTTTACCTGATTCCGGTGATCGGTAGCATGACCACATGAAGATTTCCATCGCCATCCTCGGTGCCACCGGCTATACTGGTTCCGAACTGATCCGCCTGCTTCAGGGCCACCCCTACTTTGACATCGCCCACCTTGCCGCCCACTCACAGGCCGGAAAGAAGGTGTGCGAGGTCCTGCCTGGTATCGGAGGCCACATCGCCGACATGACTCTGGCTGCTGCCGATGCGCCCATGCCGGATGAGGTTGAACTGGTCTTCACGGCCCTGCCGCACGGTGCCGCAGCCAACAGTGTCGAGCGGGCACTGCAACAGGGCAAACGCGTGGTCGACCTGTCCGCCGACTTTCGCCATCAATCCGAATCGGTTTACCGGGAGGCTTACGGCAGCACGCACCCGCATCCGGAACTGTTCACTGAAGCTGTCTACGGCCTGAGCGAGCATGCCCGCGAACGGGTTTCCAACGCACGCCTGGTCGCCAATCCCGGCTGTTATCCCACTTCGGTCCTGTTGCCGCTGATACCGCTACTGAAGGCCGGAGCCATCGACAGCGACCCGATTATCATCGATGCCAAATCGGGCGCTTCAGGTGCCGGACGCACGGCCAAAACCAACCTGCTCTTCTGCGAGGTCAACGAGGGCCTGGCGGCCTACGGCCTGCCGCGTCACCGGCATGCCTGGGAGATGGATGAATGGGCCCTGGGCTTTGGTGGCAAAGAGGTGAACGTCCGTTTCGTACCGCATATCCTGCCGATGACACGCGGCATGCTCAGCACCCTGCATCTGAGCGGCGACAACCCGGAACAGTGGCTTGCCATCCTGCAGGAGGCTTACGCCGACGAGCCGTTCGTCCGTATTCTCTCTACCGGCAGCATGCCGGGCACCAAGGGTGTAAACGGCAGCAACCGCTGCGATATCGGCGTCAGCGTCATCGGCCCGCGCCAGGCGGTCGTGGTCAGCTGCATCGACAACCTGCTTAAAGGCGCCTCCGGCCAGGCTCTACAGAATGCCAACATCATGTTTGGTTTCGAGGAGACGCTCGGCCTCTCCATACACGCCACCTGGCCATGATGCAGAAGCAGTCCCTGCCCAAACGCATTACCGATGCATTGCTGCGCCCCCGTCAGCTGATGATGGTCGACGGCCGCAGCGGTCGCCCCGCCCGCAACATGATGATCCGGCCTCTGACGATGATTCTGATCCCGATCGCACTGCTGGCCGGCAGCTTCGTGGCCGGCATGCAGTACACGCCCAAGCAGAAGGATCGCAACCTGATCCCACAGAACCTGCAGCTGCAACGCGAATTCGACAGCGCACGGGAAAAAATCGCCGAAGCCGAGGCGATGAACGACCTCAAGACGGAGCAGATCAAAAGCCTGCAGGTCACCATCGACAAGCAGCAGTCCCGTATCGAGAACCTGAACGGGCGCATGGATATGTTCGAAAGCATTCTGCAGGCGCGCAAAACCAGTGGCGTACAGATGCTGAAAGCCAATGTGCGCAAGGTTGGCAACAGCCAGGTCGAGTACAACCTTGTGCTGGTCAAGGGCGGCAACTACCCCCGACGTGTCTCGGGTCACATCAAGCTGCTGGCAATTGATGCACAACAGGGTGAAACTGCCCTGCTACTGAACAAGGATTCCGACAAGTTGAACTACCGGATGGAGACCCATACATTCCTTCACGGTACAGCCCGCTGGGAGGGAGAGGTCAAACCCGTCAAATTCGTGGCCGTACTCTTCGACCGGCATGGCAGAGAAATTTCCCGCACACAGTGCGATATCCAGGGAGTATTCAGATGATCCGCAGACGCAATGAGGGGACCAAAATGGCTAACGAGAACCAGAATATCGACACTCTGATCGGCAAGCACTCCGTCATTACCGGCGAGCTTTCCTTTGAGGGCGCTGTCCGCATCGACGGGCGCTTCGAAGGCAATGTCCATTCGCCGAAGGATGGTACACTGATCATCAGCGAAGGCGCCCAGGTCACCGGCGAGGTCGACGTACCCAACCTGATCCTGCACGGCACCATCAAAGGCAACGTCCGTGCCGGCACCTCGCTCAAAATCGGTCACAACGGCTGCCTGAACGGCGATGTCGAGTACCGTGTTATTTCGCTGGCCGAAGGCTCGGCCATCAATGGCCGTTGCAGCCGCATCACCGAAAACAAGCCGACCGTTTCCGAACTGAAGAAACCCGCCGAACAGGCATGATCACCGGCTATCGCCACTGGCAGCCCGAGATCGATCCGTCGGTCTTCGTGGCCGCCTCGGCCGATGTCATCGGTCGTGTCACTATCGGCCGCGACAGCAGCATCTGGTATCAGGCCGTCCTGCGCGGCGATGTGCACGATATCCGCATCGGCGAGCGCTCCAACATCCAGGACCACTGTACCCTGCACACCAGTGCGGGCGTGACCCCCTGCATCGTCGGTAACGACGTCACCGTCGGCCATCGTGTCATTCTGCATGGCTGCGAAATCGGCGACGGCAGCCTGATCGGCATGGGAGCCATCATCATGGACCGCGCCGTCATTGAACCCGGCTGTTTCGTTGCCGCCGGCGCCCTGGTAGCGGAAGGAAAGGTCTTGCGCGGCGGCTATCTCTATGCCGGCGTACCGGCGAAAGAGCGCCGCGAGCTAACCGACGAGGAGAAGGCTTTTCTGAACCGCTCAGCCGGTCACTACGTCGAAGTCGCCAGTCACCACAAAGCCTGATGCGCAAAGCCTCCATCGATATTGGCTCTAACACCTTCCGGATGTTGATCGCTGAGCCTGCCGAACCGGGGAGCATTACCCCTTGGCACACGGTTCATTATACCCATCGCATCGTGCGCCTGGGCGAAGGCCTGCATCACAGCGGCCGCCTGGGTGAAGCCGGTATGCAACGCGGCCTGCAGGCCTTCCATGAATTTGCCGAGCTACTGCGTGAACACGGCGTCGAGCCAAAGGATGCCAATGCCGTCGCTACCGCCGCCATGCGCGAGGCCAAGAACGGTACCCAATTCCGCGACCGCGTCGCATCCCAATGCGGCATTCATATCCGCATCATCGGTGGCGATGAAGAGGCTGCCACCTCACTGAACGGCGCCTGTGCCGTGCTTACCGAGGAAACACGCCACGACATGCTCCTCTTCGATATTGGTGGAGGCAGCACCGAATTCATCCGTGCTGCCAATGGCACGGCCCGCGATGCCATCAGCCGCAAGCTGGGCGTCGTACGCCTGGTCGAAGCACACCTGCGCACCGATCCGCCCTCACCTGCAGATTACGCCGCCATGGTGGCCGCTGCTGACGAACACTTATCTGATGTAGAGGCCTTCTGGGGCGATAAAAACGTACCCGCTCACCTTGTCGGCACCGCCGGCACGGTGACCACGCTGGCCGCCACGGAGCTCGATCTCTGCCCCTACGATGCGGACATCATCAACAACCACCGCATGCCGCTGGCCACCTTCATGGCCCTGCGCGACCGCCTGCTGACCATGACCCATGAGGAGCGGCAGGCAATCCGTACCATAGAGCCGGGACGCGCCGACCTGATTGTCGCTGGCCTCGCCATCATCGAGGCGATTTTCAACCGCTGGCAGCACGACACCCTGATTGTCGTCGATGCAGGCCTTCTGGAAGGCGCCTGGCTGCAGGAAATTCGCCAAGGTTAGACATCATGACCAAGGCTGGGAGGGGCATTATGCGCAAAGCATTTATTCTACTTGTTATTTTGTTGGCTCCGAGCCTTGCTTATTCGTTTCAGGATAAAATAGCGATATGGTCAAAGCTAGAATACAGTTTTGAAACGGGTGAAAAAATGATCATCACCCAAGATCATTTGAAGCTCAAATCTTTGTCTCTTATCTTAAATGGTAAGCATATCCAAGTGCCAGCCGAAGAGCTAAGCGATATTACTTTACCACATATCCATACCATATATTTATCATATAGTGAGTTTCATGCTCCAGGCCTGACCGGAGTCCCATATCACGTCATTCATTTTCGGTATGGAGCCAGCAAAGATGAAGAATCATTTGGAGAATTTCCAGAAGCGATGTTTACGTTTTATAAAGGGTCTTACCAAGAGAGAACAATAAGGGTTAAGACCTCTCCTACATCTTGGAAGTTAATCGAGAAGAAGGCCGGTCAACAATCACAAATAAGCGGTAGTGAAAGCCGGATAAAATAGAACCGCATTCGATTCCCCAATGTCCGCTTTTGGCTGCGGATTCAAATAAAGTAACCATCCGCCTTGGCTTGAACCTCATCCATCGCCTGCTGGAAGCGATGCAGGTTCTCCTCGTCATCATCGCTGTCGGCATAGACTGGCTCACCGATGACGAAAACACCGCGCGTGAACGGTAGCGGCAGGTAGAAGCGATCCCAGGAGCTGGCTCGCTTGTGGCGCTTGGTGGCGTAGCAGACGGCCCTGAGCGGCAGGCCGGTTTTCTTTGCCAGCTGTACCGTGCCCGGCTGCACCACCTCACGTGGCCCCTTCGGGCCATCAGGGGTGATACCGAGTGCGTGGCCTTTACGTGCCAGCTTAATCATCTCCAACAGCGCACGGGCACCACCCCGGGTGGATGAACCGCGGGAGGATTGGATGCCCATCAGCTCCACTGCATCGGCAATGAAAGCCCCATCACGGTGCTCAGAGATCAGCATCGAGCCGTTCCAGCCCTTGTAAGCGTACGGCATCATCAGAATACGGGCATGCCAGAAGCTGAGGATGTAGGGATCGGCACCGGGCTTGTAGCGTTCGCCGACAAACTCCCAGCGGATGGTGAGAGCGAGCAGCTTGTGGGCGAGATAGATGAGCCACGGTATCAGCCAGCCCAGCAGCCTGCGTTTCATGGCTCCTGCGACTCGAACTGCATGTGATAGAGCTCGGCATAGAGACCACCTTCGGCCAACAGTTCGTCATGCCTGCCGATCTGTGCCACCCGGCCGCCATCGAGCACGACAATCTTGTCGGCATGACGAATGGTGGAGAGGCGATGGGCGATGACGATGACTGTACGGCCCTGCATCAGGCGATCGATCGCCTGCTGTACCAGACGCTCGGATTCGGTATCGAGGCTGCTGGTCGCCTCGTCGAGAATCAGGATCGGGGCATCCTTGAGCAGGGCACGAGCCAGCGACAGGCGCTGGCGCTGGCCGCCGGATAGGATAACGCCGCGCTCGCCGACCACGGTATCGTAGCCCTGCGGCAGGCGCTCGATGAACTCATGCGCATTGGCGGCCTTGGCAACCGCCTCGACACGCTCACGATCGATCTCGTCGTGCCCATAGGCGATATTGCTCAGCACCGTGTCGTTAAACAGGATAATCTCCTGGGTCACCAGGGCGATCTGCTGGCGCAGCGATGCCTGACTCACCTCGCGCACATCGACATCGTCGATCAGCACCCTGCCCTCGCTGACATCGATAAAGCGCGGCACCAGATTGACCAGCGAACTCTTGCCGGCCCCGCTGCGACCGACCAGCGCCACCACCTCGCCGGCATTGACGTCGAAACTGACATCGCGGAGTACAGCCCGTTCGGTGCCGATATAGGTGAGACCGACCTTGTCGAAGCGAACCGCACGCTCAAAGCCCTGCATCTCGAGCGCATCCTCACGATCATGCACCAGCACCGGCTCGTCGAGCACCTCGAAGATACGCTCGGCAGCCGCCATGCCCTGCTGAATCTGGTTGTTGGCGGCGGAGAGACGCTTCACCGGCTCATAGAGCATGATCAGGGCGGCCAGGAACGACATCAGCGTGCCGGCCGTCGCCTCGCCGGAGGCGACGCGCAGGCCGCCGTAGAGAAGCACGCCGGCAATGCCGAAGCCGGCCAGCAGCTCCATGATCGGAAATGAAAGCGCATTGACGCGCATGGCGCGCATCTGGTGCGAGAAAAAGCTGTTGGTCAGCGACGAAAAACGGCCACGCTCGTAGGGCTCCATGCCGAAGGCCTTGACCACGCGGATACCGCCAACCGTCTCCTCGACCAGACTGGAGAGTTCGCCCATCGCCACCTGGCCGTCGAAGGTGGCATGGCGCATCTTGCGGCCGAAACGGGTGATCGGATAGATAATGACCGGGAACACCGCGATGGCGATCAGGGCCAGCAGCCAGTCTTGGTAGAAGACGACGCCCAACAGGAAAATGATACTCATCGAATCGCGCATCAGGGCCGTGACCGAGGTGCTGACCGCCGCCTGCACCAGCGTCACATCGTAGCTGATACGCGCCATCAGCTCCCCGGTCTTGCGGTGGGCAAAGAAACCGAGCGACTGATCGGTCAGGCGTTCGTAGATGGCATTACGCAGATCGAGGATTACCCGCTGGCCGATATAGGCCATGAAATAGGACTGGCCGTAATAGGCGATACCCTTCACCACATACAGAAGGATGATGGCGGCCGGAATCAGGTAGATATATTCCGGATGTTTGCCGGAGAGGGCATGATCGAGTGCCGGCTGCAGTACCCAGGCCAGGGCGGCCGTGGTACCGGCCAGGATCACCATACAGACGATGGCGACACCGAGGCGCCCGGAATAAGGATAGAGAAACTGTAAGAGTCGTTGATACAAGGAGATGTCCCGGCTGAATCAGAGTGCGCTTGCGTGCAAGCGTTTGTCCCCGTGGATCATACCCATTCTGCTGAAAAAGTTCACGCTGGCTTCGAAGATGGCTTCGGCCAGCTTCTTCTGATGATGCCGGCTTTTAAGCAGACGCTCCTGATGGGAGTTGGAAATGTAATCCAGCTCGACCAGCACGCTGGGAATCTCCAGTGCGCCCAGCACCACAAAGCGGGCCCGCTTGGGGGCATCATATTTCACCGGCCCGGCATGATGCAGTTGCTTGATGATACTCTCGGCCAGCATCTGCGAGGTATTCAGGCTGTCCCGCTTGGCCATATCGCCAAGAATATCGCGCACCAGCGGATCCTCCACCTCGTCGTTCGGCATCACGCCACCGACAGCATCGGCCGCGTTCTCCTTGGCCGCCAGTGCCGCTGCCACCTTGTCGGGTGTCGCTCCGCGCTCGGAGAGCGTATAGACACTGCCGCCCTTCACCCTGCGATTGCGAACCGAATCGGCATGGATACTGATCATCAGATCGGCATGAGCCCGACGCACCAGCGCCACCCGCTTTTTCAACGGCACGAAATAGTCGCCATCGCGGGTCAGTACCGCCGTCATACCCGGACGGGCATTGATGCGGGCCGCCAGTTCTCGTGCAACCTGCAGCGTGACATCCTTCTCCTGGGTACCGTCATGGCCGATCGCGCCCGGATCCTCACCACCATGCCCGGCATCCACGGCAATGATCAGCCCATGCTTCTGACGCGGGGGAGTCACCGACTGATTCGTTGCTGATGCATGACGCACCAGATCGACCACCAGTCGATAGGGTTTGCCCTGCATCGGCTTGAGCAGGAACGAGCGCGGGCGTACGTTCTCTTTCACATCCAGCACGACCCGCAGGACACCCGCTTCCGGCCGGCCGTGGCGCACCTTGTTCACAACGGGATCGGGAAGCGCAAGTTTTTCCAGGCTGGTCCGCAGGCGGGCATGCCTGAGATCCACAACAATGCGTTCGGGATTATGCAGGCGGAATACTTCGTAGCGCACGGCGTGACTGAGATCGAAGACGATGCGGGTATTATCCGGCGCAGTCCACAGGCGCACATCCCGGACACTGACCGATGTCGCGCCCCATGCCTGGACGGAGAATCCGGCCAGCAGAAGAAGAAGGTACACTATCCTACGCATCATGGCCCATTGTCATCCTGCAGCCTGCTCTTGCAAGTCACCCTGCTTCCCCTTCTCCCGACTGCGAGCCTGTTCCGTCATCAAAGCAGCCAGTAAAAGACCGAGCAAAATCATCAGCGGCTCCATGATGCGTACGATAATGAAGCTGTTGGAGCCGATAGCATGCACCAGAAGCCCGCCAAATCCGCACAGCGTACCCAAAGAGGCACCCTTGATAATCGGGTCGTGCAGTTGCGCATAACATTGCCGCAGCAATACCCAGATGCGTCTTAGCAACCAGAGAAAAAACACCAGGCCAATGATGCCCGTTTCCAGCAGTACTCGCGGATACTGTGCATCAAGAAAACCGCCTCCGGTCACCCCCACACCCAGCAGCGGATGCCTGGGAAATGCATGTTCCAGTACATTCTGCCACGACTTCAGACGCTCGGATGTCGACGTATCCACCTTGATGGCGCCGAGTTTCATCTGCCCCGCCTGTTCGCTCTGGTTAAAAGTGTACATGACGCGATCGACTACATTCTGTGGCAGAGCAAACGGTATCAGGATCAGACCGGCCAGGAACATAACCATCAGCAGACGCTTATGCTGCGAATAGACCAGAAACAGCAGCATCGCCGCCATAAAGGCCAGATAGGAGCTTCGTGACTCGGTAAAGACAAACGGAATGAGAATCACCAGCATCAAACCACTGAGCCAGAGGCGCCGGTAGCCCTCCTGTACATGCAGGAATATGCCAAGCACGACGGAAAACATCAGTGTCAGGTAACCGCCAAAGGTATTTGGCTCGCCCACCTCCCCCTCAAAGGGAGCCGACACACGTGCACCGGATGGAATCTGGGCAATACCGGCCAGCGATGCCGCCATGCAGGTCAGCAGCATGACCATCAGGTATCGCCGGATCGTCCCCTCGTCATGCAGCTGGTTGATGATCATGTAAAAGACGACGAAGTACTCCAGATATTTGAGCACGAAAAAGAAACCGTACATGCCCACCCGGCCGGAATAGAAGCCCGCCAGCGTGGCAAATGCCGTCGCCAGCCAGTACCAGGCAATCGGCTGGTTAATCGGTGTCTGACGCACTGTTCCCAGTTCCTTGAAGATTGCCATGCGAAAGAGCCAGGTCAGGCAGATGATAGACAGCAGTATATCGTCCAGGCGCAGGGTCACACCGCGTGACTGCGTGGTGGTTTCATGGCCGGCCACCGCGGCGGCACCGCCGCCACCAAAGCTCAGTTCGGGAGAGAGTAGCGTCGAAAGGATGAGCAGATACAACGACAACTCGACGCTGGTAAAGGCAACCAGCACGACGGTAATCCCGCCGAAAATCAGCATCGGTATTCGCACCATGCCCGGAGCCATGCTGTAGGCTGCCAGCAGCAACAGTGAAACGAGCACCAGGGTAATCATGATGGCGGGCGGGAACGGCACCCGGATGGTCTGACGGATCAGAATGACTGCTCCGTCGTATGCCGCTGTGTATCCATGGGCCGGTAATCCTTGTTATAGGGATCGCTGAAGCGGTCGGAACAGCTACGCATGGCCACGACAATCAGTGCCGCACAGGCCATTAGCACCAGAAGGGTCACTACGCGATGCCGGCGCCGTTTGCGTTTGAGCATGCGATTCAGATCCCTCTGCATGCATCACCCCTTGCCGAAACGGTTCCGGATGCGATTCAGCAGATCAAGGCCCTGTTTCTTAGCCATATAGAGCCACTGCTCGGCCAGGTTACGCCCCTGCTGCTCTTTTTCCCCGTATGCATAGGCGTAGTAACGATCCATCTTGTAGGTGCTGTAGTCGGGCGACAGGTCGCCACGCACGCCGTTCAGCACGACACCCAGCACTTTACCGCCCACATTCTCGATATTGGCCTTCACCCGCTTGAGCGCACCGCGCACCACGGCACCGATATGGTAAACGAGCAGTACGCCGTCCACCTTGGAGGCCAGAATGGTCGCATCGGTCGTATGCAGCATCGGCGGCATGTCGATAATGACCATATCGTACTCGTCGCGCATCTGCTCCAGCATCTGCCCCATGACCGGTGCGGCCAGCAGGTCGGGCGGATTGGAGGCCGAACGCCCGCAGGTCAGGATATCGAGCTGATCCAGCCCCGGGGTCAGCAGGGCCTGGTCGATGCCCATATCGCCCAGCATCACATCCGAGAAGCGCTTGACCGCATCCTGCCAGGGCAACTGCCCGAGCAGGCATTCGCTCAGGCCATTGTCCCGCTTCAAGCCAAAGGTATGGTGCTGCAGGGGCTTGCGCATATCGGCATCCACCAAAATTACGCGTGCCCCCTGCTGGGCCAGGACCACCGCCAGATTGGCGGCAATGGTGCTCTTGCCCTCCTTGATGGTCGAGCTGGTCACCACGATCACCCGGTGGCTGCCGCTTTGCGAGAAGAGCAGATTGGTGCGCAGGCTGCGGTAGGCCTCCGAGATCGTCGATGGCGGCGAGAAATGGCTCACCAGGCGGATCTGCCGCTCAAGTGCATGGCCGCTGGTGGCCAGCCCCTCCTCACCGCTGAACAGCTCGATCGCCTCATCATGCGTCAGGTGCGGTACAAAACCGACCACCGGCACCTCGAGGAAGTTCTCCACCTCCTCGATCGTACCGACCGACGTATCCATCGCCTCGAGAATCAGGGCGATGATCAGCCCCAGCACCAGGCCGAGAATGAAGCCGGCCATGGCCGTCTGTTTGGTACGGACGGGATTGATACGGAACATCGACAGCATCGCCGGCCGGACAATGCTCACCTCCTGTACCTTCTCCGCCTCCTGGATCAGCACCTCCTGGTACTTCTTCTCCAGCAAGCCGTACAGCTCCTCATTGGTATGCACGTTGCGTTCCAGGCGCTGCAACTCAAGCATCTGCTCGGGAGCACCCTGATACTTGCGCTCCGCTTCACTGATGTTTTGCTGCAAATCCTGCATGCGGCGCTGGGCCAGGGTCACCTGCTTGTCCAGCTCCCCGACCATGCTGCGCAGAATATCGGCCGCCTGCTGACGCAGCTCGCGCATTTGCGGATGCGCATCCGTATATTCAGTTGCGAGATCGGTGTGCTTGATGGCCATTTCCACCAGGCGATTGTTCAACTGGTCGAAATAGGGGCTGACACTGCCGGCCACGGCCACCGCCTTGTAATCCCAACCGCCCTTGCGCACCCGCTCGCGCAGCTGCTTCAGGGCAAACTGAAGATCGCCCAGCTTGCCGACCTCCTTGCGGTACTCCTGTTCCAGGTCGGATACGATGCGCGATACCACCTCGCCATCGCTGCTGCTGGCCGAAAGATTGTATTTCTGGCGGAAGTCCCGCACATCTTCTTCGGCCTTCTTCAGACGGTCGCCCACCACCACCAGCTGCTGCTGGATAAACTTCTTGGCCTCGAAGACGCGCTTGTTCTTCTCCTCCACATTGAAGGTCTGAAACTCTTCCGCCACAGCCTGAGTCAGGTCGCGGGCAAACTTGGCACTGCTCGATGTAGCCGAGATATTGATAATGCCGCTGTCACCATCCTGCTCGACATTGATCGTATCCTTCAGGTCCAGCACATCGCCGACATAGCCGGGATTGGCCCGGATCTCCTCGCTGGTCAGCTCTTTGGGAATCATCCCCAGTCGCTTGGCCACCCGTTCCATCAGGGCATAGGACTTGATCAGGGCGATCTGGGTACGCATATCGCTCGTCGGACTGGGCATACGCCCCTTGATCAGCAGTTCGGCCATGTTGTCTTCCGGCTCGATCTTGATCGAGGCACCGGAGCTGTACAGAGGTGGCGGCTGATTGATCCAGGTAAAGATGCCGCTGAAGATACCCATCGACAGGGCGCAGAAGATAATCACCCAGCGCCGGCGAAGGATGACCTGCCAGTACTCCTCGAGATTAAGCTCGTATCCTGCCGTGCTCGTGGTCGCCATTACTTGATCTGCCTCGAAATAATGCGAATCGACAACAGCTGCTGGTAGGCGCTGATCGGCTGGAACAGCAGGTTGATCGTCGGCTGGATCTCGTTGATGAACTTGTTCCAGTTGCCGATCGGGCTGGTCGGTACAATGATGATATCCTTGTCCTGCAGGGCCACATTCTGGCTCAGGTCGCCCTGTTCCATCAGGCGCTTGAAGTCGACCGGCACGATCTGCGGCTTGTCGCGATCCGCACGGATCACCCGTACATCCGGCAGGTAGGCCTGCTTACCGAAGCCACCGCTCTTGGAGATGGCATCAATCAGATTGATGTCACCGATATATTCGACAATCCCCGGCTTGCCGACATCACCCAGCACATAGACGCGCCTCTGGGACTGGGTCAGCGAAGGAATGAAGATGGTATCGCCATCGTCGACAATGGTATTCTCAACCCAGTCACCCTGCTGGATGGCCCGCTGCAGATTGAGCATCACCGTTTTGCCGTCGCGAATGACCTGGACCTTGGTCAGGTCGGCTTCACGTGTCGGGCCACCGGCACGCGAAAGAAAATCGACCAGCGTCTCCTTACCCTTCAGGAAATAGGTACCCGGACCGGTCGGCTGACGGGGCAGTCCCTTCACTTCACCGAAAATGCTGACCGTCTTGCTTCTCGCCTTCTCCACGGCGATGTCGACGCGGGGATGACGCTCGTATTTGGAGAGCATCTCGGTCACCTTGCGATCCACCTCGCGCGGCGTCAGCCCGGCCACTTTCAGGGCAGCCATATAAGGCAGGGATACGGTGCCATCGATCTGCACCATCACTTTATGCTCCTGCTTCTTGCCACCCTGCCAGAAAACGATCATCAGCTCATCGCCTGCCCCGATAATGTATTCCGGGATGCCATTGAGGGTTTTGAAGACCTTGTTGTGGTCGATATGGAACAGGTCGCGGCGGCTCTCCTTGCCGGTCATTTCCGGCAGGCGCACCTCTTCAATGGCATAGGCCTGCAGAAAGACGCGGCGATTCTGCTGCAGGGCCTTCGGGTCCAGCCCGGCCGGCAACGGGTCGTCCGCCCCCAGGGCCTTGATGGTAATATTGTCGCGCTTCACGCCCTGACGCACCAGCCAGGCGGCAACCGACTCGGCCCTGGCCTGCGAGAGGGCGGCATTGCTGGGGTAGATATCGGAGTGAATGGGGCGGATATCCGCATGCCCTTCCAGTTCGAACTGCAGGCGGGAGAGTGGGGCCACTCCTTCGGACCAGCCCTTCAGCTGAGCCAGCGTATCGTGATTGAGTTCGGCCTTGCCCGTATCAAAAAAGAGCGACACCTGTTCACCGACCTTGTCGCCACGAAACTGCTGCGGCTCCTCCGGAGGTGCAGTCAGCCCGGACCAGACTTCGACCCCGGCGTCCGAGCGCACGGCCGCGATATCCAGATGGCCATCGTTGCGCACATCCCCGAGATCCAGGGCATAGTAACTGCCGTAATCGGGCACGAGACCGGGACGGGCGACCAGACGTGTGCCGTTCCACTGCCAGATATGCAGCCCTCGCCCATCGCTTGAAGAGGCAACCAGTTCCCGCTTGCCGTTTCCATCCATGTCGCCGACCGCCAGGTCGTACCAGGTGCCTTCCGCGACCACCTGCTGGCGCTTCCACTGTTTCCTGTGGCCATGCCAGACCAGGATGCCGTGTTGGTAAAGCCCGGCAATCACGTCCAGATTACTGTCGCCATCGACATCCGCCACCGCCACACTTTCGGCATCGGCGCCAGCGGGCAGTGCCTCGATCTCCCAACGGCCGGCGCCATCGCCATACCAGATCTGCACGCCACCCGTATCGACCCAATCCTTGTGATCGCCCCGACCTTGGGTGGACCCCATGCCACCCCGCCGGGAGGCAATCAGATCGACCGCTCCGTCATGATTAATATCCGCCACCGCCAGATCGGTAAACACACCTTCGACCATCGGACCGACACCCGGAAGCCAGCCGCCCCGGCCATCATTGAGCAATACATAGATACCGCCGTCACGCGGGTTGTCATAGCGAACCGCCACGATATCGGGCCAGTGATCCCCATTCACATTGGCAATCGACACGGAGCGGAACAGGCCGGCCTCGTACGGCGTGGATTGCAGCTTCCACTCATTATTCTCTTCCAGAGTCCAGACCTGAAGCCCCTTCTGGTCGCCTTCACCGCCAATCAGCACATCCAGGCGACCGTCCCGGTTTACATCGCCAACGGCAAAATCGCGCGGCAGCATGCTGGTAGGGGGACCATCCTGCATCTTCCAGCGCCCCTGGCCGTCGCCCCACTCGACATGAAATCCGTCGATGCCCCGGCGCCCGCCGACCAGCATGTCGAGATGGCCATCCTCATTCAGGTCGGCATAGCGCACAGCCCACGACTCGAACTGACGCTGGGGACCGATGTTGTGCATGTCGTATTTGGGCACGGCAATCTTGCCGGAGCGAACCTGCATGGTTGGCTCCGGAACCACGGACCTGCACGACGTCACCATCAACATTGCAGTGACGCAGGTCACGAAAAAAAGTAGTGTTCTCCGCATATAAGGTCTCAAATAGACTATAATTCCCTTGTAGTGTCAAGAGTTACACTATGACATGCAAGCATGGCATTAGCCCAGCAGACCTTTGTGCGTGAAAAACAATAACTTGACGAAGATCATGATGTTTTGCCACGATTACCTTTGCAGACAAAGGGGAAGGAGCACATGGACCGAGCGAATCGCGCAACAGGCCGCACCCAGATGACGACTCACGCCAGCCCGGCGGCGCGCATGCCCCTCTGCGATCACAGGAAATACATCCATGTATCTTGATTACTGGGGCATCAGCGAATACCCGTTTGAAAACGTCTCCGATGCACGTTTCTTTTTCGAATCCAACAGCCTGAAAATGATCGATGAGGACCTTGGCGATGCCATCCGCCGCCACAAAGGGGCGATTGTACTGGCCGGTGAAATCGGTTGCGGCAAGTCCACCATTACCCAGCATATCCTGCTCAGCCTCCCGGAAGAGCAGTACGACATCGCCCTGATCACCTATTCCCGCCTGACCTCGAGCGAAATGATGCTCGAGATTGCCGAACAGCTTGGCCTCTCGCCACAGGGTGATGACAAGAACCGTGTCATCCATGCCCTGCAGGAACACCTCGTAGCCAATGCCGAGCAGAATCGCCACACGCTGATCTGCATCGACGAAGCCCAGAGTATTCCGTCCCTCTCCACCTTCGAGGAGCTGCGGCTACTGCTCAACTTCCAGCTTGGCGACCGCTTCCTGCTCACCCTGCTCTTCGTCGGCCAGCCGGAACTGCAACGCAAAATCGCCAAGATTCCGCAGCTGCAGCAGCGCATTGCCCTGAACCTGAACATCGGCCAGCTCGATCTGCAGGATGCAGCCCGTTATATCCTGCATCGTCTGCATGTGGCCGGTAGCGATCGTCCGATCCTGACGCGCCAGGCCGTGGCCATTATTCATCGCCACACGGCCGGCATTCCGCGGCGCATCAACCACCTGATGGATCGCTGCCTGCTGGTCGGGATGCGCGAGAATGCACGCCTGATCGACACCAAACTGGTCACTACGACCATGCAAAGGTATCCTTGTTAGCCATGAGCAAATACATCGATCTGTTACGCGCTCATCAGCAGAAGCCTGCCGACAGCAAGCCGGCGGATGCGCCTGACACTGCCGCAACTGAAGATGCGGCCACATTCGACGCCATCGAAGGACTGCTGTCCGAGGAGAGCAGCCCCCTGCCATCGGATGATATGCATGAGCTTCTCCCCGAAGAGCTCCCCTCGGAAACCGCCTCCGATGAGGCGACACCCGCCCGTATCACCACCGCAGAAAGCGGGGCGGCGCAGGACTGGCTCAAGGGATGCATCAACCATACGCTGTCCCTGTTTCGGGCTGCCGAACGCAACGAAGCCGCCTCCCTCGACCGGCTCGTTGCACACCTCAACACATTGCTCGACCGCATCAGCAACGACCCGGATGCGGTCGACGCCCTCGAACTCGATATCTCGCGCCATACCTTCCATCTGGAAGAGATTGACGCCAGCCTTGGCAGTCTGGTCCAGAAATCGATCATGATGATGCTGTATGCTATCAAGGTCGGCCTGCAGCTGAAACTGTCCCGCGCCGAATTGCTGACAGAGACCCTGGCTGCGATGCTGCACCACATCGGCATGGCACAGGTCCCTGCCAGCATCCGCAACAAGAAAGAGAAGCTGACGCAGGAGGAGCTGGCCACAATCCGCAAGGCCCCGGAGCATGCTTACCACTTCCTCGAGTCATGCGGCGTTACGGACAGCGCCATCCTGCAGGCAGCCCGGCAGGCCCAGGAGCGCCATGACGGCAGTGGTCCGGCCGGACTCTCCGGCTCGGAGATCGCCTTCAGCGCCCGCCTGACATCACTCCTGTCGATGTTCGAAGCCCTGATTCACTATCGCCCCTATCGCAAGCGGCTGTTGCCACGCGATGCGATCCGCGAACTGGTCAATCACCACAAGCAGGCCTTCGACCCCGCCATTCTCAAGGCCCTGATCGAAGCCATCTCTCTCTATCCGGTCGGCACCTATGCCCAGTTGAATTCCGGCGATATCGGCCTGGTGATCCGCGTACATCAGCGTCTGCCACTGCGCCCTGTCATCGAGATTCGCTTCAACGATGCGGTCGAGGCAATCCCGCCGCGCGAAATCGATCTGAAAGGCCAGCCCAATCTGATGGTCAAGCGCTGCATGTACGAAGAGAATCTTGAGGAATTACGCAGGGAGCAGCGCAAGCACGCCTGACCATGGCCGCGGCTCCGGAGATACCCAGCGACAAGGCCGAACTGGCCAGGGCCATCTCGGTCTATGCCGATCTGATTACCATCTACCCGGACAATGAGGGCTACCTGCAGCAATATGCCGAACTGCTGCTGGCCGATGAGCAACTCACGACAGCAACCGAGGCCCTCAAACAGCTGCACGACCTGACTGCCCGGCATGCTCCCGACAAGGCAGCCGCCCTGGCCCGCAAATATCCGCAAATCGGCCGGGTCAATCAAACCCCGGGCGGCGGCGATGTGCAGGAACTGGGGCGGGAGCTCAGAAATGAGTTCGGTGCCATCTGGCTGCGCCTGCACCAGGATTCACTGATCGAGGGGCAGCACCTCTACCGACAGGGTGATCCGGGCGACAGCCTCTACCTGATATTGAGCGGAGAAGTTGCCGTCTATCAGCAGCTGGAAGGCGGCAGGCATACTGTTGTCGATATCATCGGAAGCAACGATGTCATCGGCGAAGAGGCCTTTCTCTCTCCCGGCGTTCGCAGAGCCGATATCGTCGCCAATCGCAAGACCTCCTATGTCGAGCTGCCGCGCAAACGATTGCTGACATGGCTCCTGGAACACCCCGATATCGAGCGTCTGCTTGAATACAAGGCCAACTTCCGACTGATGCTCAGCCTCATTTCATGCAGCCGGCTACTGCAGACTGCACCACTGGAGATGCGCAAGTACATGGCTGAACAGAGCCAGATGGTCCGCTATCGGGCCGGAAACCTGATTCATCAGGCCGGTGAGGAGCTCGCCTATGTCGACATGCTTGTCCATGGTGATGCGCAACTTGCCGTACGCCCCAGTGCCGACAGCCCGCGACTGATCAAGCTGGAACATATCCGTATCGGCGAGCTGATCGGGGATACCTCCGCCGTACGCAAGGCGAGCTGCCCGGCCGACATCCTGGCGATTACGGATATCCTGATGGCCCACATTCCGCTCTCCGCCTTTACCAATGTTGTTTCGGCTTATCCCCCGTTACGCGAAAAGCTGATCACTCATGCCGATGCACAGCAACGCAGAATCATGCGTCAGATCCTGGCCCAAAGCAGCCGCAACAAACAGTAAGCGTCCGGTCAGGTCTGGCCCATACGCCGGACCAGATCCCTGGTTGAAACCACGCGGTCGACAAACAGGATACCGTCGAGATGATCCATCTCGTGCTGGATTACACGCGCCTCGAAACCGCTGGCCTGGACCTGCTGCATCTCGCCGTTCAGGTCGGCAAAACGCACATCCACCCTTTTGGCCCGTTTGACCATACCCACCCAGTCGGGCACGGAGAGGCAGCCCTCGCGCCCCAGTGATTCGCCCTCTCTGGAAACAATCTCCGGATTAATCATCACCAGCCTGCCATGATGACGACAGGGCCTTTGGGCCAGACTGCAGTCGACGATCACCATGCGCTGTAACTCGCCGATTTGCGGCGCGGCAATACCGACCCCGCCGGGGCCGGCACGCATCAGGCTATTGAGCTCATCGGCCAGCGCAGCCAAGGAAGTATCGAAACGGGTGACCGCTCCTGCAACCTTGCGCAGACGCGGATCAGGCTGGGTCAGGATGGAACGCATCGTCATTTGCGATCAGAGAATATCGCCATCCAGCTCATGCACCTCGATTTCGACATCAAGGTGCGTCGACACGTCCGCCAGCGCCTTGCGCAGGGCATCCGCCCCGGCGCCGCACACGGCCTCCAGCGCCATCATGTAAACCTCACCGTGACCGGAGTCCCGCGCCCGGGTCGAAACATCGACGATCGATGCATCCTGTCCGGCCATCACCTCGGCCACGGCATGCACAATACCCGGCTTGTCGGCACCACTGACGGTGACCACGCAATCCGGCTCCTGCGGCACTGCCTGCGCCTCCTCCTCGCTGACCGGCTGCGACTGCACGGTCAGGCCGGTGCGCTGTTCAAGTTCGGCCAGGGTCGCCTTCAGGGCAGACATGCCTTCCGTCTCATGCAATTTGACGATCATCATCATCGTAAAACGACCGCGCAATGCGGTCATCGATGAATCCTCGATATTGGCCTTGATATGCAGCAGTGATTCGGCGACATCGCGCACAATACCGGCACGGTCATGGCCGGAGATCGATAAGAGAACATAGGACATGGCGACAACTCCCGTTCAGTCGAATCTGGATAGGTCAACAATGACTCAATCGCAATTACCTGCGGGCTGTTTACAGCCCGCCAACATCATACGCACAAGCGGCTGGTAGTGTGAGCAGGAGCGAAACCGAGCCCTGCCCCTGCGTGCCGGTTTTGGCAGAACGCCAGCCAATCGGCATCTTCACAAACACACCCTCTCTCCGCCCTCTACAGTAGCTGGAAGCAGCCATGATACAAGCCGGTTCGCAACCACTTCGTTCAGGCGGTCATGGAGGCTTCCAGCTGGCGCTTATCCTCATGCACCCGCGCAACCAGACGCTGCCATGCCTGGCGGGCGGCTTCCTGTGCCGCCTCTCTGCTGTCGTTCCGGGCCTGCAGCTCCTCATCCAGATGCGCCAGGCGAAGCACGCCTTCCGGTACCCCCTTGGGAAACGTGCTCTGCCGGTCGAACAGTGCACAGGCTTCAACCGCATCGAAATGCAGCCCTTCCCTGATCTGATGTACGCAGAGCCTTGAATCAGCCAGCGGATTTTTGAACTTCTCGGTCACGTTGTTGGCGACACTGGTCCATTCGTCGATATCCGGAGCACCAAAGATGTAGCCCTTCCTGGATATCGCCTTCATGGCCACGATTCTGCCCGGCAACAGGAGCAGATAATCAACAAACAGATACCCGTCAATGCCATCCGAGAGCACCACGTCCCGCTCCACTGCTTCGCAGCGCTCTGCCAGCACCTTTTTCAGCAGCCGCGTATCGGCTGTTCTGCGCAGATACATCACCAGAGCCAGCACCAGGAAGATGGCAAGCAACCCTCCCGCAAGCCCGGCAATCAGTAACGGCGATGATATCTGCATTGACTTGCGCTCCTGCGAATAGTTCGTGGTTCCTGAAAGGATACTCTAGCCGTTTTCCGGATTCATTGAAGGCAGAAACCGCCCGACAGACCTCGATGTAAGCTCGAACATCTCCATGCGAATAAGCAGGAAGCCCTGTGTGCGATCAGACGCTGAACGAGGCCCCGCAGCCGCACTCGCCCTTCTTGTTGGGATTGATAAAGACAAAGCCTGAGGAGAGGAGGTCCTGCTGATAGTCGACGGTAAGTCCCGTCAGGGCTTTGTCGTAGGAGTCGGCATCAACAAAGAGATCGAAACCGTCAAAGTGGCGAACCAGATCTCCGGCCTCGGGTACATCGGCATAATCCATGACATACTCGAAGCCGGAGCATCCCGCCTCGCGTACGGCAAAGCGTACCGCCTTCTTGCCCGCCTCGTTCAAGGCCCTGGTCATCTGGGCGCAGGCAGCATCGGTCAGGTTTACATCGACGGTATTGCTCATATCACTACTCCAAAATAAAAGTCAGTGGTGTTTCGAAAAACTTTCAGGAAACGTTTTTCAGTTAACGAGTGTCAAAGACCGGCCATATGCCTGAGCAGGCCGCGAACGCGCTCAAGCTCTGCGACCAGTGCCTCGGCATCGGCCTTGCTATGTTCCGGGCCGTAACTGACCCGCAGACTGGCGCGGGCCATGCGCTCGGGAATTCCCATGGCCAGCAATACATGCGACGGCTCGCGTTTGCCGGAAGAGCAGGCAGAACCGGAAGCGACGGCAAAACCGGCCAGATCGAGCTGCATCAGCAGCGTCTCGCCATCCATGCCCGGCACACTGAACATGCTGGTATTGGCCAGGCGCGCCGCCTCCCGGCCATGCACGATCACGTCCGGCATCGCATCCAGCAACCTAGCTTCAAAATGATCCCGTACGTCAGCACACGCTTCAAACCGACACGCCTGCAGGGCCGCTGCAAAGGCGACGACCCCCGCCACATTCTCGGTACCGGATCGACGACCGCGCTCCTGGCCGCCACCGGTCTGGTAGGGCACAGCCTTGAGGCCACGTCGCATCACCAGTGCCCCGACCCCCTTGGCTCCGCCCACCTTATGGGCGGAGAGGGAGACGAAATCGGCATCCAGAGCGTCCAGATCAAGCGGCAACTTGCCCAGTGCCTGTACCGCATCCACCAGCAGCGGCACCTTTCGTTCACGGCAGAAATCCGCCACCTCGCTCACCGGCTGCAGGGTGCCGCTCTCGTTGTTGGCCCACATCAGGCAGGCCAGCTTCGTGTCGGCATCAATGGCATCGCAGAAGCGTGCGGCATCAATCACACCGTTCGCCTGCGGACGCACGCGCACCAGCTCCCACCCCTGCTGCTCAAAACGCTCCAGCGTCTGCAGTACGGAGGGGTGCTCGATGGCTGATGTCACGATGCGGCCGGGCGTCTGCCCTGCCAGAGCACCGTGTATAGCCATATTGTTCGACTCGGTGCCACCGGAGGTGAAGACCAGCGCACCGGCCTCGCAATTCAGGTGACCGGCAATGGCATCACGCGCATCGTCCAGCATGCGGCGTGCCGCCCGGCCCGCCCAATGCATGCTCGAAGGATTCCCGACCACTGCACCCGCCGCCTGACAATAGGCATCGAGTGCAGCCTGGCTCATCGGAGCCGTGGCATTGTAATCAAGATACCGTTGCAACCGGGCCTTCCATGGCGACGGCTTCGGTTTCCGGCTGGTATTTATCGACCGGACCAAGCTCAATACGGTCCAGATGCACATTCTTGTTGCAGACATCGGCAATGGAGACGACATCGAGGAAACGGTAGATGTGCTGACCAAGTGCTTCCCACAGCTGATGGGTATCGCAGCGCTTGCCACGATGGCAGCCGCGAATGGCATTCTCGCACATGGTGGTACGGATCGGCTCGTTCACCGAACGGATGACATCGGCCACCATAATCTCTGCGGCATCGCGCGCCAGCAGATAACCACCACCGGGGCCACGCACCGAACGGACCAGACCCGCCTCGCGCAGGCGACGGAACAGCTGCTCCAGATAAGAGAGTGAAATGAACTGGCGCTCGGAGATCGCAGCCAGGGTCACCGGCTTGTCTTCGGAGCCGTGCTTGGTCAAATCGACCATGGCCGAAACGGCATAACGGCCTTTACTCGTCAATCGCATACAAAACCTCCTGGTTGATCTGCAGCACTGCTGCAATATCCACAGTAGAAGGTGCGTATATTATATACCTGAGTAAAATGGTCAAGTATAGATCTAGTTCATTTGAGCTACGGCGTCAGATCCCTTCGCCATCGAGGTAGCGCTCAAGTTTCTTGTGCTCTTTCTGCATATCCTCGGCATAGCGGCTCTCTTCCGCTGTATGCTCGGTGTACTCCGGATGCATGGCGTCCAGGCGACCATTCACGTCATCGATCAGCTTCAGTACATGCTTGAGCACCTCGGCCACCGGATCGGGCATCAGGTGGTGATCGAGATTTACCTTGCCGCCCTCGACCACCGGTCCGGTCCTGCCGACCACGGTGCCGGGGATACCGATCACGGTGGAGTGGGCCGGCACATTCTTCAGCACCACCGAATTGGCGCCGATGCGCGAGCCTTCACCGATGGTGATGGCTCCCAGCACCTTGGCTCCGGCTCCTACAATCACCCCGTCCTCAAGGGTCGGATGGCGTTTTGTGGCTTCCCACGTCGTACCGCCCAGCGTCACGCCATGGTAAAGGGTGACATCGTCGCCGATCTCGGTTGTCTCACCGATGACCACGCCCATGCCATGATCGATAAAGAAACGGCGACCGATGGTGGCGCCTGGGTGAATCTCGATGCCGGTCAGCCAGCGGGCCAGATGGGAGATAGCGCGGCCAAACCAGCGAAAACCATGCCGCCAGGCCGCATTGGCCATGCGGTACATCCAGATAGCATGCAGGCCCGGATAGCAGGTCAGCACTTCCCAGGTGGAACGGGCCGCCGGGTCACGCTCAAAGGCCGTACGGATATCTTCGCGAAAACTCCACATCATGCGGACACTATACCTCCTGTTTGACTGACTGTAGCACTTTCTCCGGCGCGCAGATGCTCCATAACGGCACCGCTGCCAACACCTTTCGCGTCCAGGCACGCAGCTCCTCAAGCTGCACGCCCTGCATACGTTCGATCCACTCGCCCTGTGAAATCAGCACCGCCTCGTCCAGGCGACCACCCAGGTAGAGCATGTGCCCTTCGGCCGAATCCATGCCCATGCGGAACTGCACCTCCAGCTGTCGGCGGGCCCGCTGCAGGGAACGTTCATCCATGGCATCGGCAAAACCGTGCACGGTATCGCGCAACACCTGCAGGCATTCGGAGAGGCTGGCGGGATGGGTACCACAACCGATCGTGAGCATGCCGCCATCACTGAAGCTGGAGAGATGCGAGCCGACACTGTAAGCAAGCCCCCGTCGCTCGCGCACCTCACGGAAGAGACTGGAACTCATGCCGCCACCCAGCATCTGGTTGGCCAGCCATGCCAGCGGCCGCTCGTCCGAGGCCGCACGGATGCCGGGCCAGGAGGCCACCACCTGGGCCTGCTCGACACTGCGGGGCAGCCACTGCACGCCCCCCTGCATCGACGACGCTTCACGTGCCTTCCCCGTACCGGCCTGCGGCCAGTCGCGGGCCGCCACGGCATCGACCAGTGCCTGGTGCCCGATACGCCCGGCCGCCGTGATAAGCAGGCGCGGCGGCCGGTAGTTATTCTCCAGATAACGACGCAGGTCGGCAGCTGTCAACGCAGCCAGCGCTTCGCGCGTGCCGAGCGTTGGCCGGCCCAGTGTCTGCCCCGGGAAAAGGGCGCTCAGATGCTGATCGAAGGTCCAGTCATCCGGCATATCCTCGACCATACCCATCTCGGCATAGATCACTTCGCGTTCGCGCTGCCACTCATCCTCCGGCAGGGCCGGCTGCAGCAGCATGTCGGCCAGCAGCCCGAAGGCCGTCTGCCAGTCCTCATACAGCACCTGCAGATGAAAACAGGTACGCTCGCGCGAGGTGAAGGCATTGGCATTGCCGCCCAGCAGGTCGAGCTGTTCGGAGAGTGCATGCACATCCAGCGCCTCCGTACCCTTGAACAGCATATGTTCAAGCGCATGCGCAATCCCGGCCTCATGCCCGGATTCGTCACGGCTGCCCACATCGACAAAGATGCCAAGCGCCACGCTCTGGCTCTCAGGCATGGCATGCGTCACGACCAGTGGCCCGCCGGGCAGCTGCGTCTCTTCAATAAATGGAAGGTTACTCATATCACACCAACGAAAAGAGGCGGGCAAGCCCGCCTCTTCGCATGACATACGCCATCAGCCGCTTGGCCAAGATCAGGCGTCCTCTTTCTGCTCCAGCAGTGCCTTCATGGAGAGACGGATGCGGCCATTGTTGTCCACATCCAGCACCTTGACGCGTACCTGCTGGCCCTCGGAGAGCTCATCGCCCACCTTCTCGACACGATGGTTGGCAATCTGCGAGATATGAACCAGACCATCGGTGTTGCCGAGAATGCGTACAAAGGCGCCGAAGTCCATCAGCTTGACGACCGTACCTTCGTAGATCTGGCCAACCTCAACCTCGGCCACGATCTCCTCAATCTTGCTCTTGGCCAGCTCGCCAGCCTCGCTGGTGGTGGCGAAGATCTTGATCGAACCGTCGTCCTCGATGTCGATCTTGGCACCGGTCGCTTCGACCAGTCCCTTGATCACCTTGCCGCCTGCACCGATCACTTCGCGGATCTTGTCCGGATTGATCTTCATGGTGATCATGCGCGGTGCATGCTTGGCAACCGAGCTACGCGGCTCGGTGATGCACTTGGCCATCTCGCCCAGAATGTGCATACGGCCAGCGTTGGCCTGGGCCAGCGCCTCTTTCATGATCTCGCGGGTCAGGCCACCGATCTTGATATCGAGCTGCAGCGTGGTCACGCCCTCAGCAGTACCGGCCACCTTGAAGTCCATGTCGCCCAGATGATCCTCATCGCCGAGAATATCGGAGAGAACGGCATAGCCATCCTTCTCAAGGATCAGGCCCATGGCAATACCGGCCACCGGCGCCTTGACCGGCACACCGGCGTCCATCAGCGCCAGCGAAGAACCACATACGGAAGCCATCGACGAAGAGCCGTTGGACTCGGTGATCTCCGATACGGCGCGGATGGCATAACCGAAATCATCCATCGACGGCAGCACACCTTCGACACCGCGACGCGCCAGACGGCCATGGCCGATCTCACGACGACCCGGCGAACCCATGCGACGTACTTCACCGACCGAGTAAGGCGGGAAGTTGTAGTGCAGCATGAAGCGCTGCTTGGCCACACCTTCCAGGCTCTCGGTCATCTGCATGTCGGACTCGGTACCGAGCGTGATGGTCACCAGCGCCTGCGTCTCACCACGGGTGAACAGGGCCGAACCATGGGTACGCGGCAGTACGCCAACCTGGCAGTCGATGGCACGCACCTCGTCGGTCTTACGGCCGTCGATACGCGGGTTGCCGTCGATGATCGAGCGGCGTACTACTTCCTTCTCCAGGCTCTTCAGGGCCGAAGAGACATCGTTGGCCGAGAACTCGCCCGGATTCTCTTCCGTGCCGGCCAGCTTTTCCTGGGCGGCCAGGCGGAACGCCTCGATCTTCGCAGCACGCTCGGACTTATCCTTGATGGCATAAGCGGCACGCACCTCAACCTCGAAAGCTGCCTTCACGGCGTCCTTCACGGCATCGCTGCCACCGGCCAGCTCGAGCTCCATCTTCGCCTTGCCGGCGCTCTTCGCCAGCTCGTCAATGGCATCCAGCACCGGCTGATAGCCCTCCTGACCAAAGATAATCGCATCGATCATCTGCTCTTCAGAGAGCTCCTTGGCCTCGGACTCGATCATCAGCACGGCATCGCGGGTACCGGCAACGATGAGGTCCAGCTCGGACTCTTCCATCTGGGCATAGGTCGGGTTCAACACGAACTCACCGTTGATGTAGCCCACGCGGGAGGCGGCAATCGTCTCGGCAAACGGGATGTTGGAGATAGCCAGGGCCGCGGAGGCGGCATTGATGGCCAGAACGTCCGGGTTGTTGTCCTCGTCGGCAGAGATCACCGTGGCAATCACCTGCGTATCGTGGAAGTAGCCCTTCGGGAACAGCGGGCGAATCGGACGGTCGATCAGACGGCTGGTCAGCACCTCTTTCTCGGACGGACGCCCCTCGCGCTTGAAGAAGCCACCCAGAAAACGGCCGGCTGCGTAGGTTTTTTCCTGGTAAACGACGGTCAACGGCAGGAAGTCGACACCCTGCAGCGGCTGCTTGGCAGCAGTGGCTGCCACGTGGATCACGACATCGCCGTAGCTGGCCAGCACAGAGCCGCCGGCCTGACGGGCAACACGGCCCGTTTCCAAACTGAATTCACGACCACCAACGGTCGCCTTACTGGTTTTGATATCAAACATACTCATTCCTTCTTACCTGCATTGATTCTTGCCTGTGACTGTGGAAAAGAAATGAAATCGGAAATATAAAGAAAAAGAGCGGCCCGCAGTGGGCCGCTCCTTAAGAAGTGTTTAGCGACGCAGTCCCAGACGCTCGATCAGGCTGCGGTAGCGATTGAAGTCTTTTCCTTTCAGGTAAGCGAGCAGATTACGACGCTGGCCAACCATCTTCAGCAGACCACGACGTGAGTGGTGATCCTTGTGATGGGACTTGAAATGGTCCGACAGCTCGTTGATACGGGCAGTCAGCAGCGCGACCTGCACTTCCGGGGAACCGGTGTCACCCTCGTGAGTCGCGTATTGGGTGATGATTTCGTTCTTCTTTTCCACAGCCAGAGACATGAATCTTTCTTACCTCTTATTTATTCCTTCAATTGGGCGGCGAACATTACCGCCGGCCGCAGCGTGTTGCAATCCCTTTTACACCA
>CAZCZU010000018.1:0-48674 GCA_964503475.1 uncultured Zetaproteobacteria bacterium | reverse complement strand
AGCTAACGCGTTAAAAGCAGGATCGACATCGATGCCAGTGATACCACTCGGATCATGCCGTCCATGAATAGTTTCCCGATATCACTTCCCTCCTGAAGAGGCCTGATTTATCAGGTTTTGTTCGGATTACCCCGGTTGCCTGCCCCCATGTCCAATGTAACTTCAAGCTCCACATTTGGAGAGGGAACTTACAAACGGTCATGGAAAATCAGACGCTCCGTTCACACAAAAGGAGAAACGGGATGAAAAATCTAGGCTGCGCCGATTTCGCCGCACATATCAACAGCAAGTTCATTGCCACCGTCGAGGAGGCAGATCCGGAGCTGGATACCGCCGGCAAGCAAGCAGAGCTCACCCTGATCAAAGCGGACGAGCACAAGAGTGACGAATGCGACTGTTTCTCGCTGATCTTCGATGGCCCTCAGGACCCGGTCCTGCAACAGCGCATCTACCCAATGAAACACGAGGCGCTGGGCGACCTTGCGCTCTTCATCGTACCGGTCCTCAAGGAGGGGAGCAGCGAATGCCAGTACCAGGCGGTATTCAACCGGCTGAAAAAGAAGGAACAGGCGTAACCAGTGCCGCTCGCATCCTCACACCTAATGACCAAAGGAGAATAGTATGAGTGACCCCTATCTAGGCCAGATCGCAATGATCGCTTTCAACTTCGCGCCCAAGGACTGGGCCTACTGCGACGGACAGATTTTACCCATCTCCCAGAACATGGCTCTCGCTTCGCTGCTCGGCACCACTTTCGGCGGCAATGGCAGCACCACCTATGGACTCCCCGATATGCGCGGTCGCACCCCGATGCATTCCGGGCAGGGGATCACACTGGGGATGATGTATGGTTTCGAGGATGTGGCCCTGACCGAGACCACCATGGGCACCCACACCCACGCCTTCAACGCTACCACCTCAGAGGGAACGATACATGCCGCCAATCCCTCCGGAGCAATGACCCTGTCCACCGCCAACACAGCCGGTGGATCGACTGCCGCCAATATTTATGCCAACGCATCGAGCCTGGTGGCAACCAATCCCACCGCCGTGAGCTCAAGCGGCGGAGGCCTGCCGCACGAAAACTGCCAGCCAAGCACGGTGGTCGGTTTCGTTATCGCCCTGGCAGGCCTGTACCCGTCACGCAACTAAAGAATAAGGAGAACAAAATGGCAGATCCCTTTCTCGGCGAAATCCGCATGTTCGGCGGCAACTACGCCCCACTACACTGGTCACTCTGCAACGGCACACTGCTCGCCATTAGCCAGCAACAGACCCTCTTTTCCCTGCTCGGAAATGCCTACGGCGGCGACGGGCGGACTAGCTTCGCCCTGCCCGATATGCGCGGGCGTCTGCCAGTGCATCAGGGGCAGGGCCCCGGCCTCACCCCGCGTGTACGCGGCCAGATGTACGGCGTAGAGGAGGTGACGCTCACCTCCAACGAGATCCCCAGCCATACCCATCCGATCCAGGTAGCCGCCCAAAATGGTTCTGCCTCCTCTCCTGCGGGCGCGGTACTAAGCAAGGGAGCCGACGGCGATAAGCTCTACATGGCCCCCGGCAGCGGCGATACCATTAACGAGTTCGCCGATGCTGCCGTTGCCACCACGGGTAATGGCCTGGGCCACAACAACCAGATGCCGGCGCTCTGCGTCAGCTTCATCATCTCCATGCTCGGCATCTACCCGAGCCGCAACTAGGAACAAGGAGAACAGAATGTCTGACCCATTCATTGGCGAAATCCGCCCCATGCCCTACCTCTTCGCACCGCAGTTCTTCACGTTCTGCGACGGGCAGCTGATGCCCATCTCCCAGAACCAGGCCCTCTATGCGGTGATCGGCCCCCAGTTCGGCGGCGACGGGCGCACGACCATGGGAATCCCTAACCTGAAGGGGCGCGCGCCCATAGGCGCGGGCACAGGCCCCGGCCTGAGCCCACACTTCATCGGCCAGTTCAGCGGCTCCGCCAGTGTGGCGCTCACGGAACAGCAGCTACCGTCCCACGACCACACCGCGCATGCAGCGTTTGCTCCGAGCGTCGACAATGCTCCGAATAACCAGAGCTACCTCGGAATCACTCTGAGCGCGGAGACAGGCCCCATCAAGGGATACGCTGCACCCGACGCCAATACTGTGCAGATGTCCCCGTCGGCCCTGGCCAGTGCCGGCGGCGGCCAGCCCCACGAGAACCGCCAGCCCTTTCTGGGACTGAACTTCTGCATGGCTCTGGAGGGCCTGTTTCCGTCACGCAACTGAACCATCGACGCGTCATCATCGGGAGGGGGCTACATGCCCCCTCTTTTCTTGCTCCTGCCTTACAGTTGAGCGATGGCATACCGATTGTCAAACCCACCGCGAAACCCTCTGGACGCATCGACCAAGCGACGTGTAGTCTCCAATGATCGTCATATTGGCTGAGACTTGCCGATATGCCTGTTCATGCCATGGCGAACAAGCTGCGACACAGCACCAGGCACATCACCCGAATGCGTGGGCTGGATGATTTCATACTACTCTACTGTTCATCTGTTTGCCCTGCCCAGGGGCGAACAGCAAAGGAGCCCGCAATCATGACCATGGACAGATGCACAGCTTCCATGCATGAAGCGTAAGCAATGACGCTCCGTACGCCTGATACGACCCGCCCGGTTCGGGAGGCCTTCGGCATCGACCTGGATTTCGAGGTCCCCGCTTTTCGTGAGGCGGAAGAGCACGTGCCGGCCATCGACCCCGGCTACTGCTTCGATCACGATACCACGCTGGCGATTCTGGCCGGCTTCAGCCACAACCGGCGTGTTTTGCTTCAGGGGCTGCACGGCACCGGCAAATCGACCCATATCGAGCAGGTGGCGGCCCGCCTGAACTGGCCCTGCATCCGGATCAACCTCGACAGCCATATCTCCCGCCTGGACCTGATTGGCAAGGATGCCATTGTCATCGAGGAGGGCCAGCAGATTACCGAGTTCAGGCCGGGCATGCTCACCTTTGCACTGCAGAATCCCATCGCACTGGTTTTTGATGAATATGATGCGGGCCGTCCCGATGTGATGTTCGTCCTGCAGCGCGTGCTCGAACATGATGGCAAGCTTACCCTGCTCGATCAGAGCAGGGTAATCACACCCCATCCCGCCTTCCGCCTCTTCGCCACCGCCAACACCATCGGTATGGGAGACAGCACCGGTCTCTACCACGGTACACAATCCATCAACCAGGCGCAGATGGATCGCTGGAATATCGTCGCGACCCTCAACTACCTGCCGCCCGCACAGGAGGAGGCGATTGTCCTGGCCAGATTCCCCTCCCTCGATAGCGATGCAGGGCGCCAACAGGTGCGTGCGATGGTGAGCCTGGCCGGACTCGTGCGCTCGGGCTTTCAGCACGGCGATCTCTCCACGGTCATGTCGCCGCGTACGCTGCTCAGTTGGGCCGACAATGCGCAGCTGTTCGGCGACAACGCCCTCGCCTTCCGCCTCAGCTATTACAACAAGTGTGACGAGGCCGAGCAGCCGCTCATTGCCGAATACTTCCAACGCTGCTTCGCACAGGAGCTGTTTCCCGACCGGGACAGCAGCCTCTGACCCGACCGGTCATGAAGGCACCGCAACACAGCCGCTACCCGCTGGCACTTGCCTGCCTGCGTGCGCTGTCGCAGGACACCACGCTGCCGGCAACGACAGAGAGCGACCCATTCGATCTGTCGCACGAAGGACTCTCTCCCGATGCAACGCCGGAGCAACTAAGTGCCCACAGCGATACCATTGCCATGCGACGGCGCTTTCATCAACCTGATTGCCACGCCCGCTATCGGCCGCGGACCCCCCCTGAATGCCGCTTATTCGATATCCTCGAGAGCGCGCGCCTTGGTGCTCTCGGCAGCCAGCACTACCCCGGCATCCTTGCCAACCGCCTGCGTGCGGCTGGCAAGAGGGGGAGCACGAACGCCGAGGAGGCGCTCTACATCACCGCCCTGCTGCTTTGGGCTCCCCATGACTCATCGCAGCCAGCGCTACAGCCCTCTGCCGAGCTGGCCGAAAAACTGGCCCGACTGACACCACTCATCATGGATCAGGACCGTTTTGCCGAAGCGGCTCTCTCACTCATCCCCGGGCTATGTAAAATCGATCCGTGTCAGACGGGAACCCCGGCAGCTGACGAGAGAGAGCAGCGGACGCAAGCAGAACAGGGCCGGGCCGCAGAGGATGAACCGGATACAGGTGTGGAGAATCGCCTGGCCGGTGAAACTCCGGAGCAGCCGGCCGATGAGACCATGGCAGGCGCCTCGCCGCACCCGCACATGGACGAGATCGAATCACCGGCCTACAGCCGCTACAGCACCGCATACGATGAACTCATCGACGCCGGCCGTGCGGTCACGGCAGAGGAGCAGACGCTCTGGCTCGATGCCCTCAATGAGGCCAGGACAAAGCATGGCAATCGCATCTCCCGCCTGGCACATCGACTGCAGCGCCAGCTCATGGCGCAGCAGTGCCGTCGCTGGTCGTTCGACCTGGAGGAGGGCCAGCTCGACAGCAGCCGTCTGGCGGGCCTGATCGCCGCCCCCGGAGAGCCGAATATCTTCAGGGAAGAACAGCCTGGCCCCTTCATCGATACCGCCGTCACCCTGCTGATCGACAGTTCCGGATCCATGCACGGCGCTCCGATGACCACGGCCGGGCTATGTGTGGATGTGCTGGTTCAGACGCTGGAGCGCTGTGGCATCCGCAGCGAAGTATTGGGCTTCACCACCACGGAGTGGGAAGACAACCGTGCACGTCGCGCCTGGAACGCCGCCGGCCG
Source organism: uncultured Zetaproteobacteria bacterium (assembly GCA_964503475.1). Lineage (GTDB taxonomy): Bacteria > Pseudomonadota > Zetaproteobacteria > Mariprofundales > Mariprofundaceae > CAZCZU01. The sequence continues at coordinate 43,877 of CAZCZU010000018.1, read as the reverse complement.
ACCTGAAAACCCCGGCCGCCTCAACGGGTTGCGTCATATCGTCTACAAAGAGGCGGCCACGCCATGGCGCCGGGCACGCGCTCATTTCGGGCTGGTGATGCGAAACGGCTTCCTGAAGGAAAATATCGATGGCGAAGCGCTGTTATGGGCCCATCAACGCCTTATAAAGCGCCATGAACCACGCAAGATTCTGTTGGTAATCTCCGATGGCTCGCCGCAGGACCGGGCCACCCGTGAAGCCAATAGCGGTCGATATCTCAGCGATCATCTGCATGATGCCATTGCCCGGCTGGAGAAGGCCGGCCAGGTGGAACTCTCGGCCATCGGCATCCATCATGAGGTCTTTCGCTACTACCAGCGGGCCGTTACCGTCTATCGTCTGGAGGAGCTGGCTCAGACGCTTCTCGATCATGTCGGCAAGCTGTTCGGCGCCCCCGGCCCTTCAAAAATTTAGATCCGGGCAACGACTGATGGAGAACACGCAACACACAAACATGGATGACCGCCCCTGATGCCGCACTGTATCTGGCTCGCCTCCTACCCGAAATCCGGCAACACCTGGTTCCGCCTTTTCCTCGCCGCACTGCTCAATCCAGGGCAACGCGAGCCGGAGCTGGTTGAGCTGTCGCTACCCACCCCCATCGCCTCCAGCCGCACCCACTTCGACGAGGCGCTCGGCATGCCGTCGGCCATGCTCACCGGAGAGGAGATTGCTCGCCTGCGCCCGGAAGCCGACCGCATCACCGCCGAGCGCTTTATCGCCGAGCGCTTTATCGCCGAGAACCCCGGCCAGCAGCCCCTGCTGCGCAAGGTCCACGATGCCTACACCCTGCTTGCGGACGGCACGCCAATGCTCGGCCGCGGCCCCGACTACGCCGCCATCTATATCCTGCGCGACCCCTGGGACGTGGCGGTCTCCTGCACCAACCACTACGACTGCAGCCTGGCAGAGGCGGTCGAGCAGCTTTGCCGCGAAGAGTTTGTCATCGCCAACAGCAGCAAAGGGCTCGCCAACCAGCTGCCTCAGCGCCTGCTTTCATGGCAGGAGCATGCGCTCAACTGGCTCGCCGCCCCCATGCCCCTGCACCTGATACGCTATGAGGCGATGAAAAACGATCCCATCGCCACCTTTCGTGGTGCCATTCGTTTTCTTGGCCTCGAACACGACGACAGCGCCATCGCAGCCGCGCTGGATGCGGTTCGTATCGATCGCCTGCAGCAGCTCGAAGCGGAACAGCGTTTTCGCGAAACACCGCGCCATACGGCACGCTTCTTCCGGCGCGGCGTGGTCGGCGAGGGGCTGGAGCGACTTACTCCTGCACAGCTCGAACGGCTCACCATGATGAAGCGGCGTGTCGATAAGGCCATAGAGGAACGCCAGGTGTCATGAGCTACCTCTATCGATACTGCGGCCTGACACTCGACTCGGAGCTTGCGCTGCCGGAGCTTCCGGCAGCGAACGCAACAGCGGAGAGAGGGCTGACCATCCGCTGCACAGGGGTTCCGACCACGCTTGCCGAAGCCCACCGCCGCACACTCAGCTATGAGATCGCTGCCGACCAGGCTCTCTGGCGGCTGGAAGGGGTGGCCCGCTACCGTGTCAGCGACGGAGGCCGCCTCATCGATGTGGAGCCTGCCCCGAATGCCGATCCGGCCGCCGTCCGCCTCTTTCTGCTTCACCCGGTCTTTGCCCTCGCCTCGGTCATGCGCGGCGACTACCTGCTCAATGCCTCGGCCGTCTGTCTGGATGGGCAGGTCACCGCCTTTGTCGGCCCCTCCGCCAGCGGCAAATCGACCGCTGCCGCCCTGCTGACCCAATCCGGCGCACAACCGGTCAGCGATGCCCTGCTGCGCATCAGCTTCGATGCCGATGGCATCACCCGTGCACACCCCCAGGCCCCGTGGCTGCAGCTCTGGCCCGATGCCATCCGGCAACTGGCCATCAGCGAACCCTGCCACCCCCTGCGCGACGACCTTGCCCTCTGCAGGCTTTCGCGACCAGGTATTCCAGAGCCGGCTCCGCTTGCCCGCATCGCGCTGCTGAGCGAACAGCGCGGCAACGATCTCAGCCTGTTCTCCCCCTCGGCACGGCGTGGCGGCCCCGCCTTTGCCACCTTATCCCCCAACACCGCCGGCAACCTCTGGATCGATGCCTTTCCCGCCATGCGCAGCCGGCACTTCCGGTGGCTCACCCAACTGACGCAGGCCGTACGTTGCGAACGGCTGGATCTCCCCTGGGGATGGCGCAATTTGCCGCAACTGCGAGATGCCCTGAACGACTGGGTAAGGGAAATGGATGACCACGAGACACACTAGGGTCTGGGCGTGACTACCCGGAAGTTGTAGCGGACTGCTGCAAATGCTATAAATCTGCATTTGGTGACTTTGTCAGGCCATTGAGGGAGGAAAATATAAAATGAGCTCCATGCAGCAGAATCCCGATGACACTCCGAACGAGGCGGCAAAAGCCCCTTGGTCGCCACCACAGCTACAGCAGCTGCCGACCACGCACACCCTTGGCAGCTTCAACAAGGGCACCGATTATAGCTCCGCCGGTTTCTCGTACACCTCTTCCAAGCCATCCTGACCCAGCTCACCAGAGGCGATTCGCCAAGGCAAAATCTGCCCTTTGAATCAACTCTGCTTTATCCAATTGCGCCCGGCACACCTATTGAAAGCAGTTGGCTTCATGTCATTCAGCGCTAACCACTCGATCAGCACAGCACCTTTTCTGGCCCCGGCGCTGTAGCGCCGCGCCACTGGCGAGCCAGAAGAGCGCCTGAAAAGCACCCGCTTCATCCCTGCAGCCTCCGGGTCGGGTACTTCCTGCGCCCCGCATGGCACCCACTGCATGGGTGGCATGGCCGGTTTCCGTCGTGGCCATCTCCATCTTCGTGCCGGCTCTATTTTCATTGAGTCATGCGAGTTCTGCGGCATGCTTGCACGATGGTGCGCAGCGGACCTGCCATTGCCTCAATGGCTTAGCGAGCTCCGGGCTGGCTACTGTCGCCCTGCAAACAGCACCTGGCGCTGGAAGAGCAGGGAGCGACGATACGTGAGACGAAACTTTCTGAGGGATGACCCATGCTGATACCCCACAATTGGCTGCAACTGCGCCCTGCACTGAGCCGCCTCCCCGCACTTGCCGCCATACTCGCCTGGCTTCTTTCGCTGGTCGTCTCCAGCCCCCGTCACCACCGCTGGACAGGGATACACTGGGAGACATTTCCGGTCACCCTTGCCATCACCTTGCCCCTTGCACTCATTGTGGCCACCATCCTCTGGCCTGGCCGGCCACGCCTGCGCCTGCTCGGCCTTGGCCTGCTGGTACTGCTGCTCGCCACCGAGCTCGCCCTGCGCATCGCACCGCCGGTGCAGGACGAACTGATCCGGCTGGCCCCGGGCGAAGGCACCTACAGCAGCAAACTGCTGCAGCCCGCCCTCTACGGCCTCTACCAGCCGCGCCCGAACCTGCACACCGCCGACGGTATCGTGCACAACCGCCTCGGCCTGCGCGACAGCCGCCCGCTGCTGCCCGATGGCAAGGCCGTGCGCATCGTCTTTATCGGTGGCTCCACCGTCTACGGCGCCCTGGTACACGACAACCGCAAGGTATTCACCCACCAGCTGGAACTACTGCTCAACAGGCGCTACGGCAAAGAGAGTTTTGAGGTGATCAACGCCGGCGTTCCTGCCGCCTCATCCGCCGAAAGCCTGATCCAGCTGATTTTTACCGTCTCCGAGCTCAAGCCCGATCTGGTGGTGGTTCAGCAGGGACTGACCGATGTCTGGCCGCGCGTCGCAGGCGAAAGCTACAGCTCCGACTTCCGCGAATGGCGCAAGCCCTGGGGCTATCCGGGCCTCTGGCAAGACAGTGGGAGTGCGGCCGAGTCGATCAGCCGCTTTCTGGTCTACCACAGCGCCCTGGCCCACCACCTTTTCGCCGACCGGGTGCCCGGCACGAACATCCTGGCCATGATCAACCGGGTCAACGGCGGCGAGCTGGCACAGCTTGAACGCCATCCTCCACGCTACTTCGAACGCAACAGCCGCTACATGATCCAGCTCATCCGCACCATGGGCGCGCGCCCGATGCTGGTGGGCGAGATCATTCCGCCTCCGCCCGTCCACCCCGGCGGCATCACGGAGGTCTACCAGCGCGGCATCCCGGAGCATAACCGGGTGCTCGCCCGGCTTGCCGGGGCAGAGCATATCCCCTACTTCGATCTGGCCACGGCATTACCGCTCACCGAAGAGATCCGCACCCACGGCAAGTTCCTCAACGCTGAAGGCCAGCGGCGCAAGGCTGTGCTGCTGTTCGGTTTTCTGGAAGAGAGGGGCATCATCCGGTCCCTGCTGGCTGCCAAAAAACCATGAGCGCCATCGCCGGCATCATTCATCTTGACGGCGCGCCGGTGGAGCGCGCCGATCTTGAGCGCATGAGTCGCGCCCTGGCGCCCTTCGGCCGCGAGCGGGCCGATATCGCCCTGCGGGGTGGGGCCGGACTGGTCGCCCGCATCCGCCACATCACCCCGGAGGATCGTCTGGAGCGCCAGCCCCACCCCCTTCCCGATGACAGCCAGCTGCTCTTCGATGGCCGCATCGACAACCGCGATGCCGTGGCCGGCAAGCTCGGATTGAGCCCGGGCGAACTGGCCGCCCTGGCCGATGGCGCCCTGGCCGGCCGTGCCTGGGCTCGCTGGGAGTGTGAAGCGCTCCATGAACTGGTGGGCGTATTCGGACTCGCCGTGTGGCAGCCCGCAAAGCGCCGTCTCACACTGGCCCGCAGCGCCCCGCACGGCAAACCCCTGCAGTTTCATCAGCAGGGTGAGCGTATCTACTTCGCCTCTGCCCCCAATGGACTGTTCGCCCTGCCCCAGGTGCCCCGCGCCCTCGATGAAGAGGTGATGGCCGATCTGCTGCTCAAGAACAGCGGCGGTGGCGACTCGCTGTTCAGCGGCATCGAGGTGGTGCCTGGCGCCCACTGGATCACCTTTGAACCCGGCAAACGCGAGCAGCAACGCTACTGGGCCCCCGATCCCGGGCACCGCCTGCGTTTCGCGCGTGAGGAGGAGGCCTGGGAGGCCTTTAGTGAACTGTTCGAGGAGGTGGTGGCCAACCAGTTGCGCGCCACCGGCCCCATCGGCATCCAGATGAGCGGCGGCCTCGACTCCGCCGCTGTCGCAGGCCAGGCCGCCCGTCTCCTGGCAAGAAGCGGCCAGACGCTGCACGGCTATACCCGTGTGCCGATTCCCGGCGTGCCCATCCCCCCTGACGACCGCCACAACTACAGCAACGAGCAGCCCAAAGTGGAGGCCATCGCCGCCATGCATCCCAACCTGCGCCCGCGCTTCATCCACGCCGGTGAGAACTCGGTGCTGGAGGGGATGGCAGAGCAGTATGCCTTCTACAATGTCCGCGCTGTTTCGCCCACCTTCGCCACCGGCTATCAGGCACTTCACCGCCAGGCCAGCAACGACGGCATCCAGGTGCTGCTCACCGGTGCCAGCGGCAACCTCACCTTCAGCCACAACGGCTTCGCCTGGCTGCGCGAGCTGATGCGGCGGGGCCGCTGGCTGACGCTGGCACGCGAGCTGATCGGCCTGCAGCGCTTTCACGGTGCCGCACACGCCCTGATTCGTCAGGAACTTCTGGATGCCTCGATCCCCGCCGGCCTGCGCGCTGCCTTTCAGCGCCTGCGCAACCGGGGCGATACGGCATGGGCCCACTACGCCAGCCCCTCCGACACCCTGCTGACCGACACCGGGGCGGTGGGGCGCATGCACGAGCGCAACAACATCAAGCTCTACTGGCAAGGGCTGGACGACTGGCAACGGCGTGCCGCCCTGTTCAGCCGCACCGGTCGCGGCGGTGCTGACATGCTGCAGGCCCGCTACGGCATCGATATGCGCGACCCGGCCGGAGATCGCCGGGTGGTGGAGTTCTGCCTCGCCCTGCCGCAGCACTTCTACCTCAGCGGCGGCATCAACCGGCGCTTTGCCCGTCTCGGCCTTGCCCACCTGATTCCGGAGAGCGTGCGCATGGATGTCGCCCTCGGCCGCGACGATGTCGACTGGGCCTTCCGCGTGCGGCGCGAGGCGGCCAATATCGATGCCGCTCTGGCTCGCCTGGCCAGCGATCCTGAGGCATCCCGCTATCTCGATCTGGAGCGCATGAGCAGGCAGTGGCAGCACTTCGATGGCATCGACTGGGAGCACGCCTCGCTGGATGAAATCGTCCGCTGCAAACAGGGGCTGCTGGGCAGCATCGGCATAGGCAACTTCATCCGCTGGTTCGAAGGCGACAACTGAGCCAGCGATTATTTCCGGCTACCGTCCGTTAAAAATGACCGGCAACAGGAGAGCAGGATGATCGATTCCGCCTCTCAGAATCGTGATGCGGCCCCGAAAGAACGCATCGGACGCCCTTGGCGCCCCCCCTGTTCCCATCAATCACCCTCCCACATTGCAGCCGGCCCGGTTTTCATTGAGCCGGGCGACATTTGCGGCATGCTTACCCCATGATGCATCATTACAGCGCCTACGGCCTCGCCATTGCCTCCGAGCTGGAGTGTCCCGAGCTGGTTTCCCTCCCTGCCGACGCCGACATCGACGCCGATGTCACCATCTCCCTTGGCACAGTGGCACAAGAGATCAGCGAACCGCGCCACGTAATCCGCCGGATTCAGATCGGCGACGGCATCTTTCAGTTCGATCTGGAGGGCATTGCCCGCTATCGCGTTGTGGCAGGGCATGAGATCCGCATCGATATCTATCCCGATGCAGCCCCCGAACATGTCCGCCTCTATCTGCTCGGCACCGTCTTTGGCGCGCTGCTGCACCAGCTCGGGCGACTGCCGCTGCACGCCAGTGCAATCGCGGTGGATGGATGCGCCTTTGCCTTCTGCGGCCACTCCGGAGCGGGCAAATCGACCCTCGCCGCCGCCCTGCAGCGCCGGGGGCACGCCCTGCTCTGCGACGACATCGGCGTGGTTGTCCCGGGCGACGGGGGTGAGCCGCTGTTCTATCCCGGCTTTCCCCGCATCAAGCTCTGGCGTGACGCACTGGAGCACTTCGGGATCAACCACGGCACACTGACCCGGGACTGGGTGCGCGCAGACAAATACCATCTCCAGCTTCAGGATGCGCTCCAGCAGCAACCACTCCCACTGCATGGCGTCTTTTTTCTGCAACGCGGCGAGAGCGGCACGCCGCCCGCCGTGCACCCTCTGAGCGCCAGGGAGAGCATCCCACTGCTGGTCAGGCACACCTATCGTCCCCGCCTCGCCCGGCAGGTGGGTGATGGCCGCAGCCACTTTCGCCAGTGTGCCGCTCTCGCCCAGCAGGTGGCCCAGCACTGCTATCTGCGCCCCTGGGGCCTGGAAAAGCTGGACGAATCGCTCGGCGTACTCGACACCAAACTCAGTGAGCACCATCCATGACGAACTCCCGTACCCTGCGCAGCATTCTTGATCCGGAAAGCCTGGACCCCGGCCTGCGAACGCTGGTGGCGGCTATCGAGAACCGGCCCGATCTGCCCGAGCGGCTGGCACGCATGGCCATCGCCTTTCGTGGCAAGGGACAGGGCCGCGATGCCCGCGCACTGGCCGAGGCGGCACGCCGCCTCAGCCCGGATGATCTGCAGATACAAGCCCTCACCGACTGGAGCATTCGCAAGCAGGCCCCGCTGTGGCACTTCCCGCTGGTGCATGATGAGATACGCAATCAGGCCTACGCCGATGCCCTGCACCATTTCGTCAAGCCGGGCATGACGGTATTCGAGATCGGCACAGGCACCGGCCTGCTTGCCATGCTTGCCGCCCGGGCAGGTGCTGCCCACGTCTACACCTGCGAGACACAACCCGCAGTGGCCGAAGCCGCCCGCGAGATCATCGCCCGCAACGGGCTTGGCGAGCGCATCACCGTCATCGCCAAAAATGCCACCGAGTTGCGAATCGGCTCGGATATGCCCGAGCGCGCCGACCTGTTTGTCGCCGAAATCGTCGACAACAGCCTGCTCGGCGAAGGGGTACTGCCACTGACCGAATATGCCCGGGCCGAACTGCTGAAGCCCGACGCCATCCTGCTTCCCCGAGCCATCAGTGCCATCGGCATGCTGGTCTCCGGCGACGACTATCGGCAAAACTACCGCATGGATGATGTGATGGGATTCGACCTCACCCCCTTCAATCGTTTCGCCCCCTCTGTCGTCGCCACCGGCCCAGGGGGCGGCCGGCCCGACCCGCTGAGTCAGGCCCGGGAGTTGCTCACCCTGGACCTGACGATCCACCAGCCCGCCATGAAGGCGCCGCAGACACGCATGCTGACGGCCGACAGGGAAGGTGTCGCCGATGGCATATTGCGCTGGCATCGCCTCGATTTCGGTGCCGGTATCCAGTTCGAAAACTGTCCGCCCAGTCTGTCGGCCTGGCATCCCCAACTTCACCTGTTCCGTACCCCGCGACAGGTCAAGTCCGCTGATAAAGTCAGCCTCTCCATCTTCCACGACCGTGAACGGCTATACATCGAGCCGACCGTGGAGACCGAATGAGCGTTCATGCCAATTTAAATTTGGAAAGTGGCGCCATGGCGACTTATGATCGACTGTGAAGGTGACCATCGGCGTCAGGATTTTTTCGCTGCTGATGGTGGCCGGAAGTGGTCTTGACGGGGAGTGCATGCGTGAATCTGAACAGTATGGTTAAACAGGGGGATGATCCGCTCAGCGCCGAAGTGGATGGCGAGCTGATCATGATGAGTATCGAACAGGGCAACTATTACGGCCTGGGAGAGACGGGCAGCCGCATCTGGAAGCTGATGGAGACCCCCATCCGGGTATCCGACCTGTGCGCGACATTGTGCCAGGAGTACGACGTCGTCCCATCGGTCTGTGAGGCTGATACGCTGGATTTTCTTGAAAAGCTGGCGGAGCAGGGATTGATTGAGGCCTCCTCGCCGGGCGAATAGAAGCGATGGCCTTTCACAACGCACAAACGGAACAGATGGCGGCTTTTATCCGCTCAACCGGCATTGAAGTAGTCGAAACAGTGCTGACGGAAGCGACCTTTATTCCAGGCATTTACATTGCTGAGGGCAGGCTGCTTGTGGATGAGGACAAGCTCCTCTATCCCGGCGACCTGTTACACGAGGCCGGCCATATCGCGCTGATTCCTGCCGTGCTGAGAAGGTTTGCCAGCGGCAATGTCGGAGCGATCGAAGCGATCGGCGATAGCTATGAAGTCGAATCGATTGCCTGGTCCTGGGCCGCAGTCGTTGAACTGGGCATCGATCCGCAACATCTGTTTCACAACACCGGCTACAAAGGGCATGCACAGCCCCTGCTCTTCTCCTTTCAGATGGGCGTCTATCCCGGCCTCAAAAGGCTGGAGGAGTTCGGCATGGCCTACTCCCCGATCCGGGCTGCCGAACTGGGGTTAAGCCCCTTTCCCGCCATGCACAAATGGCTGCGTGATTAAGCACAAAGGACCTCGACCGGGCCCATGCAGGCAATGCCCGTAACCCGTATAACATCATAACGTAAACCAGGGACCCCGCTCCTTCGGGCAGGGAGCAGGCATGGCTTCAGCCCGCTTTGCGCTTGCGAAAAACCGTGTCGTCATAGAAGGCATTCGCCAGCAGGCGATTGTCCCGGCCATACAGCGGCGTCGCTTCTGTCGGCTGCACCGGCTCGATGCCAGGGACTACCTCAAAATCAGCGGCAATGCCGGTATCGGCAAAACGGAAATTGCTGTGACAGATCGTCAGGTAGCCCCCCGGCTTCAGGAGCCTGCAAAACTCTTCCACCGTTCTCTCGAAATCCTCGAAACGGATCAGATGGGTGCAGTCATCCGGGCGGCTTACGCCGGCATCGCCATGGCGCAATACGGCCATGCAAAATATGGCATCGTAACTCTCGTCAGGCTCGCCTGATGCTGAAGCTGCCCATTCAAAGCGGATGTGGGCATCACCGCTCCGCTTCTGCCGTTTGCGACACGTCTCAATACTGCGGCGATTAATATCGAGGCCGACGATCTCGGCCTGAGGAAAATAGCGTCGCAGGGTGAACACCTCCTCCCCGGTCGAACAACCGAAGGACAACAGGCGGGGAGCCTCAACAGCGGAAAGCTGCTCCTGGACGAAGGTGAATATGCGGGGATAGCGATTCAAGCGGGTCAGCGTAACCGGCTGAAACAGGTTGTCGGGCTTCTCCCGCCGCAAAAGCCATTCGCTGCGATAAGCGGGGATAAAAAGAATACGCGCCATCCGGACCAGTGTGACCAGTCCCGGTATTTTCTTCAGCCTGGATTTCAAGTGCATATACCTGGCACTCCTCTTTTCCATCCTGGTCGCATAGCAGATTGCAAAACAAGCATTCTGAAAACAACAGCCACCTTTGCCAAGCAAGGTTCTTCGTCCCGGCCCGCAACGTCGCCTCCAATCTCGACATGGACAACGATCCGAAGCTCCGTACTCCCTGCGGGTATCAACCGGTCATGCCCGATAGCGCCGTGGATACGGGAACAGGCCCTGAATCAAGCGTTTCGATCCTGGCATCGGCTAAAGTTGTAATACGATGGAGCACAGAATCCCGTGCCCTCAGACGCTAATAGGCGTTGCTGCCGAAGAAGCCCCGCCAGCTGGTCAGCAATACGATCTTCAGATCCAGCCACAACGACCAGTTCCGGATATATTCGAGGTCGTATTCGATGCGCTTCTGCATCTTCTCCAGTGTATCGGTCTCGCCGCGCCAGCCGTTGACCTGGGCCCAGCCGGTGATACCGGGCTTCACCTTGTGTCGCAGCATGTAGCCCCTGATCAGTTTGCGGTACTGCTCGTTGTGTACAATCGCGTGCGGGCGCGGGCCGACCACGGACATCGTCCCCTGCAGCACGTTGAAGAACTGCGGCAGCTCGTCCAGTGACGTGCGGCGCAGCAGGGCGCCAAGCGGGGTGACACGTGCATCGTTACGGACCGCCTGACTGACCTCGTTATCCGCCTCACACACCGTCATGGTGCGGAACTTCCACACCTCCACCAGCGCACCGTTAAGGCCGTAGCGCCGCTGCCTGAACAGGACCGGACCATGCGACGTGAGTTTCACCGCCAGGGCAATCGCCACCAACAGCGGTGAGCTAAGCAGCAGGATCAGGCTGCTCAGCGCAATATCCTCAAGGCGCTTCACCCAACCGTCGACTCCGAAGAACGGGGTCTCGTAGACGCTGACCAGCGGCATGCCGCCGAAGTCGATCCAGCGCGAATGCATCAGGCCGGCGACGAACATGTCGGGCACCACATAGACCGAGGCCGTACTGTCGGCCAGCTCATTCACCAGCGCTTCGATACGCCGCTCCTCGCGCAGCGACAGCGCGATGTAGATGGCATCCACTTCGCCGTCATGCGCCCGACGCAACAGCTGCTCCTCGGAGTCGAGCGGATAACGTGTGCCGTCGACCTGCACCGTACCCGCTTCGGCATCGCGCTCGTAGATGCCACGTACCGCCAGCCCGGCCCACGGCATCGCTTCCAGATGGGCGATCAGGCGATGGGCCGAGGGATTGTTGCCGACCACAGCCACTGTTCGCAGGTTGGCACCGCGACTGCGCGCCCGGCGCAGCACATTGCGCACCAGCAGGCGCATGCCGCCGAGCGCCAGAGGCATGGCGACAAACCAGGTGGTCACCGTGATACGCGAATAGAAGGCCGAGGTCTTGGTGGCAAAGGCCAGCACGAGCAGGGCAAACACCACAAACAACCAGATCGTGGTGACGGCCCGGATTTCATCACCCAGCGGACTGACACGCCAGGAGCGGTAGACGCCCTGCATTTCGGCCAACAATGCAAACAGCGTCACGGCCAGGACCGCCGGCAACATCCGCACGCCGCTCCAGTCCACTTCGGAGATCGCAACCAGCAGGGTATAGAGGCCGGCGATCAGCAGGGCATCAAGCAAACGCTGCATGAAGGCGATGCGCGAGGCATGGGTGTACAGATAGCCCCTAAGCACCCGGCAACTCCGTCAGTTCTCGTTCGAATTCGGCCAACACGTTCTCCCTGGAAAAACGCTTCTCTACAATGCGCCTGCCCGCCATCCCCAGCCTGTGACGATCTGCCTCTTCCGCCGCCAGTTCCCGCAACGTCTGCGCCAGGGCATCGGCATCCCCGGGCGGCGTCAGGCGGCCGCACTGCGTTACGATGTGCCCAATCTGTGTTTCTGGCAAGGCCGTGGCCAGCACCGGGCGAGCACTGGCCAGCATGCCCACCAGCCGTGACGGCATCACCAGATCCGCTGCATCCGCCCGCTGCGGCAGCAGGTGTACATCAGCCAGATTAAGCAATTCGTTCAGTTGCGCCACCGGCTGCAACGGCAGCCAGATGACATTGCCCAGATCCGCATAGGCCGCCTGCAATCGGGCCCGCACGGCACCGTCCCCGCAGAGCACAAAACAGATATGCTCCTCATCTTCAAGCCGTCGCGCGGCCTCAAGCACAACTTCGAGCCCCTGCTTTTCCCCCATGTTGCCGGAGTAGAGGGCAACAAAACCCTGATCAGTCAGGCCGAGCCAATCCCGATATACGCTCGGCCGTGGCAGGGGATGGATCGCCTGCGTATCGACCCAGTTCGGAAAAAGCATGCACCTCCCCGCCGCCACGCCCATGCCGACAAGCCTGTCCAGCATCTTCTCCGAGATCGTCGAAACCCGATCGAAACGACGCAGCAGAAAGCGCTCGCATGCCAGCACCCATCGCCTCAGCACCTGCGAACGCAGGATACCGAGATCGAATGCGGCATCGACTTCGAAATCCTGCACATGCAGCCAGGCACGTGCCCCGGATAGCCTGGCCACCAGCCATGCCTGCGGTGCGCAGAAGAGCGGCGGCTCCACCACCAGCACCGCATCCGGCCGCCAGAAGGCCTGGCGCAGCATGACCGGCAGACTGGCGAATGCGAAGCTTGCCAGATGCAACAGTCGCTTGAGCCCCGAGGGGTGCCGAGGCACCCACAACGGGCAGCGCCAGACCGTAAGCCTGCCATCCCCATCCCGCTGCACCGACCAGCGGTTGGCATGCCCTTCGGCAATGCGCCACTGCGGGTAATAGGGCGGCGCCGTCACCACCCGCACCTCATGCCCTGCTTCGGCCAGCCAGGCCGCAAGCTCACCCGTATACTTGCCGATACCGGTCAGCTCGGGCGCGAAATTGATACTGTGGATGAGGATTTTCATGCCGATGCGATGCGCCGGAAGAGAAAATCGGCCTGCACGACGTTGCCGTTGCCATCGCAGGCCGGGTTGAAGCGTCCTTCGAGCGCAAAGCCATGCTCCGCAAGCCAGGCCACGATATCGTCCGCCAGCTTCTGCCCGGCATAGAGCTCGACATAGGAGCATTCGCAGTAGATGCGGTCGAAGGCCGGCAGCAACGAGGTGCACCCCAGCAGGGCCTCGTATTCGTAACCCTGCACATCGAGCTTGAGCAGGGCGGGTGCGGCAATATCGGCCGGAGTCAGGAATGCATCGAGCGGTGCCACCCGCACCTCGGTCGTCGCCACCTCGGCCGTGCCCGGAAACATCTCGACCTGGGCCGCGGCAATGGGCAGCAGTGATGACGAATCCTCGCGCGCCGAAACATGCATGACCTGGGTGGTGGCAGCCGGACCGATCGCAGCCTGGTGCAGTGTCACCTTCTCATCACCCGCAAATACGCGTCGGAACAACTCTGCCGGCCCGGCAAGCGGCTCAATGGCAGTCACCTGTGCCATCGGTGCCCAGCGGCGCACGGCCAGGGCGAACTGCCCTTTATTGGCACCGATATCGACCACACTGCGAAGTTCCGGAGACAGGATTCGGCGATGCTCCGCTCCGGCCAGCACACGCTGTCGCAGCAATGCACGCAGCAAGCGCATGGAGAGCATGACCTGCAGCAGCTTGTCCAGCCGGTTCAGCCATGGATTCATGAGAGACTCACCGCAAAAGGTCCACGCCGAATTCACGCCGGATCGCTTCGATGCAATCGACACCGTCACGCCGCATCCGGCGTTCCACCGCCCGCATCTTGATATCCACCAGATAACGGTACCAGCACCCCTGCAGAAAATGGAATGCGAAGCCGCCAGGCCCATCCAGCATACCGAGACGGAAAATCATGCGATAGGCGAAATAGAGTAGTACCCGCAGCCCCGTCGGCAAACGGGCATAGACATGCTCCTTCATCCAGCGCATGCGCCGTGCCTGATGGGTGAGGGGCACGCTGCCCCTGGCCGGCAGAAAGGCATATTTGTGGTTGAGAAGGTCGATCGCCTCGCGCGTGGAATAGCCGTTGTGCTTGTCGGTCCACCATGCGATGTCATTCAGGTTATCATCGACAAATTCACCGCTCAGGCGTGCCGCATGGCCGTGACGGAGCAGCATATGCTCATCCATCCAGCGCCGCTCGACATCCGCCGTACCGCGCCGCCAAAGCCTGAGCACCCAGTGCGCCACACCACCGAAACGGATCCTTTTGCCGGCAAAGCAGACCTGCCGGCGGACAAGGAAACCGTTGATCCCGCTGGCAGCATCCGATATTGCCCGGCTGATCTCATCGGCCAGCCCGGCAGAAACCACTTCATCGGCATCCACCCGCATCACCCATTCCGACGTCAGCGGCAGATGCTCCAGAGCCCAGGCGAGCTGTTCGGCATGATTGACGAATTCATGCTGCACCAGCTGCGCCCCCATCGACGTCGCAATCGCGGGCGTGGCATCGCTGGAATAGGAGTCCACGACGAATACCTCGCTGGCCACCCGGTTGACGGCGCGCAGACAGCGTTCGAGGTGTTTCTCCTCATTCAGGGTCAGGATGATCACGGCCAGCCGACTCATAGCTAATCCCTCCCCTCACTTTCGTAGCCGGAATACATCATCATCCGTCGCTAGCGTTTTGCGAATGCAAAGCGCATGCCCTGAAACAGGGAAAGGCCGAGCATCACTCCGATCGCATTGGCCACGGCATCCTCCGGCGAGCCGGTCCGGTTCACGGTCAACACGCTTTGCGCAATTTCCACGCCGATCCCGGCCGTGACCGAAATCGCCAAAGCCATCAACCAGGCACAACGCCGACAGTGATGAAAGCGCTCCGAGGTGCAGGGGAGCGCGAGAAAAATGCCGATGGCAAGGATGGCATAGGCCAGAGCGTGCGCCAGCTTATCCGGAGACAAAAGGGCGGCCGTCGTTTTCGGGCGCACCCACGGATTGAGGCTAAGAAAGAGTAATAGCGCCAGATAGCCCGTCAGCGTCAGGTAGAGCACCCGGCACCCTGACCTGCAGAACCACTGCCCTGGCAACCCCTGTTCATTTTCACGCATGCCCGCTCACCCTCACCGATGTCCTTCCCGGAGCCTGGCTGTGATCACCATGCTTTTCCACACGCCATAAAAACGGCCGGCACCCGCAAAGGCCACCACTTCGAAGCCGTTCGCCTCCAGCAGCGCCGTCAACGTCCGGCGCGACCAGAACTTGATATGCCCGCCATCCCACAGGGCGGTGTGATGACTGTCCCACTTGCCGGCCAGGCAGAGCAACAGGTTTTTCAGGTAACCGTGATAGGGAGTCGTGACAATCAGGTGCCCGCCCGGTTTCAGCACGGCTGCGGCAAAGCGTGGCAGTGCTGCGGGCTCGAACAGATGCTCGATCACCTCGGTCGAGATCACCGCATCGAAGGATCTCTTCTCCAATGATTCGGGGGCATCGTATAGGGAGACCTGTGCGAACTCGGCCCCGGAATCGCCCTCTCTGGCGATGGCAATGCCACCGGGATCGGCATCGCAGCCAAACACGCGGTACCCCATACGATGCAAATGGTGGCTGACAGCACCGTTGCCACACCCCAGATCGAGCACCGTCCCGGCCTGCAGCTTTTGCAGCTGCGCCAGCACCGGTGCCATCAGATAGGCCTGCGAATCAAGCGTCTCGCCATCCTGCCATCCGTAATCCGCAACCATGTTCGTATCTTCAGCCATTCGCCCTCTTCTGCCTCAGTGCGCTGCCAGCCGACGATAAACGTCCAGCATCTCCGCTGCCAATGTTTCCCAGGCCAGGTCGTGTTGCATCCAGGACCGGCCGCGCGCGCCCATGTCCGGAAGATCCATGCTGCGGATCGCGATCACGGCATCGGCCAGTGCTTCGGGACGATTCTCCACCCACAGCCCGCAGCCATGCTCGACAACGCCCTCCCACGGCGTGCCATGACTGGCGATCACCGGCACGCCGTGCGCCAGGGCCTCGGCCACCACCATGCAAAAACACTCCGTATGTGACGGAACGATGCAGGCGTCCGCCTCGGCAAAGGCGCGCTCTTTCGCCTCACCATCCACCTGGCCGCGGAAAAAAACCGTTCGATCCAGGAGACCGAGTCGGCCTGCCAGCGTCTTCAGGCTGGCTGTGTAAGCAGCATCGCCCGAACCATAGATGGAAAGCTCGACGGAGGAATCATCAAGGGTAGCCATGGCCTGCAGCAGGTTTTCCACCCCTTTCTTGGGGGAAAGGCGACCGAGGAACATCAATCGCAGCCGCCCTTCCGGCAGCCATCTTCGCGCAGGCAACTTGGCTGGCGCATCCACACCATTCGGGATCACGACAGGTCGGCCCCTGCCGATTCGGGATATGGTCGCATCGCGTTCGCGCCCGGAAACAAGGTGTAGCACCGATCGCTCCGGCACCAGCAACCCATTGCATATGCGCTCCCAGAGGCGTTTCAGGCCCCGCCGGGGAGTTCCCTGCCACTCCACCTCATCCTGCACCGCGCCATGCAGCGACCAGACCAGGGGGGTGCCCATCAGCCGACAAAGCAGCAGCGTGGGTATGGTCGGAAAGGAGTAGATGGCCGTCAGATGCACCACATCGGCCCGGCGAATCATCGCCAGCAGATGCCGCAACAGTGCCCAGGATACCGAATCCCCCGCCACACGCGGCATCACCAGAACATCCTGCCCCGGATAGAGGTCAGGGAGCGATTCCGTATCCAGCTGCTGCTGACGCAGTGGCCCGGCGGAGTCCGTCGACAGGGTGGTCAGCGACACCCCCTCCATCCTTGCCAGCGCCCGATTCAATGCATAGACCGTAAACATCGGCCCGCCCCAATAGGTGGCCGGATAGATCGACGGCGTCACATGCAGGATATTCATCTCCGTTTACTCCTTTTGGGCCATGACGGCAAAGGTGTTCTCCACCCCCAGGCGGGAGCCCAGTGGCTGAAACAGGCTGCTCTGGGTACTGAAATAGGGGACGATGTCACAGCCCCAGCCCAGCTCGGCAAAGGTGTCGCGGATCGCCTCCTGATCCACTCCGTTGCGTGTGATGTGGTACTCGGTGTTGTCGGCTTCCGAATCCTCCAGATAGATGCCACGGGCACGCCGCAGACGTCTGCCCAGGCCGCCGATGGCATCGCGCCGGAAGATGCGCCACGAAAAATAGGCCAGATCGGAAAAGAGCTTGTCGCGCCTGCCGATCGAGTCGTAGCGCAACGGCTCCTGAAACGAGAAAAACTGCCCCTTATCCCTGACCAGGCCGGATGCCTGCCGGATCAGGCTGAGATAATCGGGCACGTGATGCAGAAAGGAGTTGGCGACCACAATATCGTAGACCGGCTGCAAGCTGTTCAGACTGTCATTAATGTCCTCGCAGCGCACCTCAAGCCGGTCGGAAAAACGGGCGCACTTTTGCTGCAGCGACGCAAGCTGGCTGGCAGAAATATCCACCGCCGTCACCCGGGCGCCAAGCTCAAGGAACGGCAGGGTGGCGGAACCATCCCCCGCCCCGAGATCAAGGACCGCGGGCACCTCTGCATGCTCGCAGGCCCTGTCATAGGCCTGCACCACCAGTCTGCCGAACAGGTGCCTCAGCTCCGCATGCTTGATATGGGGGGCTCCGTCGATATAGAGGCGTGTCGCCTCGGCGTCGTAGGCTGCGGCGTTGGCAAGTGCGGCTACCCGCCGGCTTCTCTCATCCGTCGTCATATGCAGCCGCTAAACCTCGATGCCCAGGTTGGTCATGAATTTACGTGCACTCCCGATGCGTGCGCGGATCTCCGTCTCACCCCGGAGATAGAGTGTATTGCCGGCATGCACGTTTCTGTTGTCCAGCACAACCAGCTCCCTTTCGATGGGGCGATAGCTGTATGCCTTAAAGCCGTATTCCAGCATGCGTGCGTGCAGGGCATCTTCATCGAAGCCATAGCGGCTGCCGCTGCCATTAAGCTCCATGATGACACCGAGCAGCGAAGGGCTCGACAGGAGCGCATGCGCACCGAGAATGACCTTCGTCTCAAACCCCTCAACATCGATCTTTATCAACAGCGGCTTACGACCGGCCAGCAGGTCATCAAGCCTCTCCACGCCGACCATGATGGCATTTTCCTGCACTTCATCCTCGGCCAGCACATGATTGACCGTGTCCAGCCCGGCCGTGAATCTCAACGTACCGCGCGCTTCACCTGCAGCGACATTCCTCGCCGACACGCGATCGGCAATGCCGTTCAGGTTGATGTTGTCGCACAGGTGGGCGAATGTCTCCGGCACCGGCTCAAGCGAGATACATTGCGCACCGACCACCCCGCCGGCCAGTAACGTATAGCTGCCGACATTCGCCCCCACATCGACGAAAAGGTCGTCGGCGCGCAGCGCATGCAGTACGAATGCCATATCCTCGAATTCATGCAGTCCGCAATAGATATTCTGTGTCGCGCCGGTCATACCGCGGCTGACAAGCAGCCGGGTATGTTCAACGAAGGGTTTGGCGACCGGGGCAGCCATGATGCGGCTGCCGATCTGCCAACGGACAAAGCGCATGATGGCCGCCAGTTTCCGCTCCGCATTCAGCGGATGAGTGAGGATAAAATTCAAGGTCGTGGCAATGCCCATCAGCCAACCCCTTCAAGATGCGCCTGCAATGCCTGCGAGCGGGACAACAGCGTATCCGCCCAGCGTGCGGGCGTGAATTGCCGGGAGAGCGCAAAACTCTTCTCGCCCATATCCCTCTGCTGCTGCTCGTCCAGTCCGGCATAGCGCAGCATCGCCGCTGCCAGCGCCCCTGCATCCCCTGACTTGACGATGTAACCGTTCTCACCACTGCGCAGCAGATGTGCCGCAGCCCCCACCGCATCGCTGGCAATAACGCCCATGCCCGCGGCAGTGGCTTCATGCACCACCAGCGCCCAGGGTTCGAAGGTGCTGGGCAGAACCAGACAGCTCGCCCGCGCAAACTCCGCCGGCAGCGCATCCGGCTGCACAAAGCCCATGCACTCCACCCCCTGGGCGCCCTCGGCCAGCTGCCGCAACGGCCCCGTGCCGAAACACCTGAGCGGCCATGGCGCAGCCGATTGGCGTCGATACATCGCATAGGCACGGATCAGCACATCCAGCCCCTTTTCGGGGGCAAGCCTGCCGACAAAAACGAACGCATGCGGATTCGCGGGCATCTGTTGCCGTTTGGCATGAACAGCCGCGAAGCTGTCGTGATCGCAACTCAGCATCCCCTGCAGGATATGTTCCTGCCGGAAGCCCATTTGCCGGGCCCATGCCACCTGCGGCTCCCCGGCCACGAATATCGCTTCGCACAACGGGCGCAGATAGATGCGCGAGGTCAGCACACCAAGCCACTGGCGCATCGTTCCCTGCCACTGGCGATCCGATGTGAATATCCGGACAGCGCGCCCCTTGAAACGGCGCATCGCATGGCGGTATGCCCGGTAATGCCAGTTCACGCACAAAATGACATCTGGACGAAAACGCTCGAGCCGCAGCAGCAACGCTTCCGCTTCTGCCTCGCCTTGCCACGGGTATCGGTCCGCAATCCAATCGAACTGGGCTTCGTCGTAGGGCGCTTCCCGCAACGGGCGCATATGGCTGACAAAGAGCTCAACACCCTCGCGTGCCGCCAGCTCCCTGAGGCAGGCATTCAGGTAGCCGGACAAGCCGCTCCACAACACGGCGACCCTCATCCAAGCCTCCGCAGAGCGCCCTGCAGTGCCACCCCCGGATGGGTGAGCCACTTCTCCAGCAGGTATGCCTTGGCCCGCACGTGGTCCAGACCGTTCATTTCGCGTCCCATCACCTTCTTGAACTGGCGTGCACAGTCGCGCCGGTAAATTTCCAGCAAACGCCCCGAACCGCTGATCGAAGCATCGTGAATACGAAACAGCGCCAGCTCCTCGTGCAGCATGCCAACCCGGCTGCCATTGAGCAGCATGTCGAGAGCCAGCTCGCTGTCCCAACAGCTGCGGTTATCGACATTGAATCCCCGGGTCTTGCGATAGGCACTACGCCTGAAAAACATGCCCTGCTGGAAAAAATTCACGGCGCCATACGCATAGAGACGGGGCGACAGGCGCGTCGGCACAATCCTGCGCAAGGGACGCCCTTCACCATCGATCGTATAGCCACGTCCACAGGCGATATCCACCTGCGGATTGGCACGAAAGTATTCCGCCACCTTGCGCAAGGCTCCGGGAAGCAGTGCATCATCCGCATTGATAAAACCGAACACATCGCCGGTCGCCTGTGCAAAACCTTTATTGAGACCGTCCGCAGGGCCTCGGTCCGGCTCAAGCACGGTGCTAGCGATGCGGGAGGCATGCCGTTTGATGATCTCGCGACTGCCATCCGTCGACCCCGGGTCGACGACAATGTATTCAAGCCCGTTGTAATCCTGATCGACAATCGAGCGGATCGCCTGCTCAAGAAACGGCGCCTGATTGTACGAGATGGTGACAATGGAAATCTTCACCGTCGCTCTCCTGCTGCTTCGGACTCTCTGGCCAGCCGCAGCGAGAAGATCATCAGGGCAAGTGTAAAGGCCGCATACAGTCGTGCCTCGGCACCAAAAGGAGAGAACGGAATATCCCACAGGAAGCTGAACGCCTCGAACAGGATCAACGGCAGGATATAGAAGTGGATGCTATAGCTGGCAATCAGGCCACGCACCGTTACGTACAGGGCAAACAGCCAGAAAATTGCGCCGACCACGCCCGCCTCCACCCAGGCTCCCATCAGGTAGGAGTGCGATGGAATCAGGTCACTGTCGGATAGCGCCTTATCCTGATATCCCAGTTTCTCAAGCTTATCATTCATGATTTGCACATATTTGGGATCCTTGGCCCATGAACCGTGCCCGATGATCGGCGAATCCATCACCGCCTGCGAGGAGGCCAGAATCTCGGAACGCCCCCCGACCAGCACGCCCGCAGCCCCGGCCGACTGTCGCGCATAGCGCTGCTGTTCTTTCTCGCCGAAATAGCCATGACTGGCGGCAAGGCTGTAAATGCTCATCACCGCGACCATGGTCAAACCGATCAACGTGGTAAATTTTACCATTGCCTTCAAGCCGGATGCCTGGCTGGTGCGGGTCACCAGCACCAGTCCGCCAAGCAGGCAGATCAGCCCAAGCGAACGGAAGCCCATGTAGAAATTGATCAGCCCCATCCCCAGCATGGCTGCAGCGGGAACAAGACGACCGGCCTGGGCCAGACTCAGCCTGGAGGCCACCAGAATGACCAGCAGCGTCAGCGCATGCCCGTAGCCGAACTTCCAGGGCAAGCCTGCTGCGAAAACATTGGGATTGAAAAAGTACGCCATGATCTGTCCCAGCGCGATGCCGGCCGCAAACATGAAATAGCGCTCGACCCTGTTGGCCAGCAGCAGATAGATCGCCGTAAAATTGATGACCAGGAAAATGATCTTGGCCCAGCCCCGGCTCCAGTCCACAAACGGCGTGTCGCAGACCAGATCGGAAATCATCTGCGCCAGCAACCAGAACAGGGCCAGTTGAAAGAAGCGCCTCTGCATCGCGCCCGCCAACAGATGGCTCCGGACCTTGAACAGCCAGGGCAGCATACCGGCCAGCAATATCTCGGATAGAAACAGGCGCCCGCCAATCTTCACTTCCAGAAACATCAGGGCCGGAACCAGAAGGGCGATCAGCTGGCCCGTCGCATCCGAATATGCGGGAGCAGCCTGTCCGTTCAGTCGATTCCCCACAGCTGCCGCCGGTCCGGATCCGTCCATCACGCCCGTCCTCCGGATTCCAGTTCACCGTACAGATGCATCAAACCCTCTCCGTACTGCCGCTGGGTATAGCGCGTTCTGATCAGTTCGGCATTCCCTCTTCCTGAGGTCGCGACCCA
This sequence comes from uncultured Zetaproteobacteria bacterium, assembly GCA_964503475.1. Taxonomy (GTDB): domain Bacteria; phylum Pseudomonadota; class Zetaproteobacteria; order Mariprofundales; family Mariprofundaceae; genus CAZCZU01. The sequence continues at coordinate 21,726 of CAZCZU010000018.1, read as the reverse complement.
CGTGCTGTCATGCAGGCTTTCGCGCAATGCTCTTTCCAGTGCCTCGACATCGCCCGGCGCTATCACACGGCCATGCTCTCCTTCCCGAACCACGGAGCCGCTATTGGGGGTCGTGATGATGGAACAGCCGCACGCCATGGCCATGAATATCACACGCGCAGAACCTTCTGCCAGTGAAGGGAAGACAAAGAGATCGGCTTCACTCATGGCCTGTGCCAGTTCGGACCACGACAGGTGACCACGCACCGAGACGCGTTCGTCCTGGAACAGTTCAGCAAATTCGGCTCGCAATTCCGGCGCGATATTTCCGACCGCGACGAACTCCCAGGGCAAATCGCGTATGCGTTGCAACGCCTGCAGCAGTATGCGCCCGCCTTTGCGGCGCCCCATGTCTCCCGCGAACATTAACCTGACAGGCTTACGCTCTCCAAAGCTGCGCGCCGGCACAAGCGACAGAAAACGCTCATCCACACCCGTATAGAGCACTGAAATCCGCTGCGGATCAAAGCCGCAGTGGATGAAGGTCTCTTTGACGAAATCGGAATTCACCAGCACATGATCGGCCTGCTCGATATCCTCGAGCACATGGCGCCATATCCTTCCGGGTCTTGCCCTGTGCCCGGATGGCGGCAAGTGCCCCTCGTTGTCGACCAGATAATCCAGCACCTGGGGATGGGCGATGGAGTGATCGCACAGGGCGATCATCCCCTTGCCTTTGGCTGCGGCCACCGAATCGCGGCCATAGCCGGAACGGTAATGATAGATTCGGGCCGGCAGCCGCTCCACGAGCCGGGCAGCCTGCCACGCATAATAGTGCATGCCGAAATCGGCCAGATCCTCCAGAGCCGGAAAGCGCCCGCCAACAGCGCGTCCGGCCATATAGATGAGCTCGGCCAGCCACAACGCATTCACCCGCTCATCCGCCACATCTTCACGCCGCTGCAGCAGCCTTGCCACTTTCGCTCCCTTTGTCAGGCCGAGACGAAGCAACCAGCGACGCACCTGCGGCGTGGGATAGCCCGCGGTGATAAAGGCTGTCAGCAGACCACGCCTCTCCGCCTCGACAGCGGCAATACCGGTGATGAATTTATGATGGCCGTTGGATACGATGACCATGACAGGCTTAAAGCCGCCCTTCGCGTTGCAACATATGTTCCCAGGTCCGGGCAATCCCCTCGTCCAGGGAGGTACGGGGTTGCCACGCCAGCTCACGTGTTACCCGGGCAATATCCAGGAAAGTGGCGGGCACATCGCAATTGCGTGCCGGATGATAGCGAACCTCCGGCACACACCCCGTCACCGCTCGGACGACATCCAGCATCTCGTGCAGGGTATGCGATTCACCACTGCCAATATTGTATACCCGTGATGGAGTCGCATGCTCCACAGCCATCCGTATAGCTTCGGCCAGATCGACGACGTAAAAGAAATCCCGCGCAGCAGAGCCATCTCCCCAGATCGTGACAGGCTCCCCACGCAGACAATTTCTCAGAAAAGCGGCAACCACTCCCTGTCCGGACAACGGGTTTTGCCGGGCACCATACGGATTGGCAATGCGCAATACACAGTAATCCAGCCCGTGAAGATAGTGGTACAGATGCAAATATTTCTCGACCGTCAGCTTGCCGATTCCATGCGAACAGATCGGCCATGTGGGATGCTCCTCCGTGACCGGCAGCGATTGCGGAACGCCGTAAACCGTCCCGCCCGACGAGGCGAAAATGACCTTGCGTACCCCTGCCTTTCGCGCGGCATCCAGCATATGGAGCGTGCCAATGACATTGGCCTGAATATCGCCTGCCATATCTTCATTGGAGGATTTCGGAAGGGTCGTGCTGACCAGGTGGACGATCACATCCATGCCCTGCATTGACCGCTGCAGATCGGATGCATTAAAGAAATCGCCTCGCACGGCCTCGATCTCATCGGCCACATGGGCGAGATTGCTCATATCGCAATCATCTCGTTCAAACACCCGCACATCATGTCCATGCCCCAGCAAGGCATCCACGGTGTGGGAACCAATAAAGCCTCCACCACCCAATAGAAGGCACTTCATTCGTCTAGCATCCATTTTCCCGTCGCTTAACGAGTTTTCGCCGTACACCACGCCAGTACTTTCGCACAAGCAGCCCACACTTTTCCGGCAATCCGAGCGGATGCAGCTCCGTGTTGATCAACAGACAATCCGAGTAGTCATGGTAGGAGAACCGCACCAGGTAGAAACCATGCCGCTTCAGCCTTGCAAGCACGCGGGCAATACGCGGCTCTTCCGATGCATCGATGAAATCGTGAAACTCCACCGTGATCTGGCCGATCCCGGCAAGAAGATTTGCCGGCAGGTTTTCCAGCACCCCGATCTCCGCCCCCTCGATATCGAGCTTCAGAAGATCCACAGCAGCGAGTGACTGCTCCCGGCAGAAGTCCTCCAGTGTCGTGGCCTGCACCACGACCGATGTCTGGTTTCCCCCTTCCGAAAAGCAGGCGGAGCTGCAGCTCTCCTGCCCCAGGTTCAGCGTCATCTCCGCGCCCGTTCCCGATACGGCACGCTCATAATAGCTGACATCAGCCACGTCGGGCAGTTCCGGATAGAGGCGCGGGTCGGGCTCGAATGCATGTACTCTGGCCGCGAATTCAAGCGCAAGCCGACTGGCAAATTCGCCCCGGTTGGCGCCACAATCGAGCACCATCGGCCTGGCTCCGATCAGATCCCCGACAAACGAATGGCCACATATGCGTGTCAGATTCATTTTCACCATCCCCAAATATCATCGAGCAGCGGACGTTTGCAGAAAATCACATCCTGCTCCCAGGCATATGGCCCCAGCGCCGTACCATAATTGCGGAACATGGCCGGATAGATATCGAAATCGCGCAGGTATGCCGCCACATGCGGGAACGATGGTTTCACATGCTCATATTCCGGCAGAAAAGAGCACTCAACCTGCAGCACATCCACATGTGCGAGTGTCTGCGAGGCCCCCTGTAAAACGTTCAGTTCATGCCCCTGCACATCCACCTTGAGAAAGGTTCGCGCGGCCGGACGCTCCCACAGCTTCATCGCATCCAGGGGAATCAGCCGAATCTCCTCCTCCCCCTCCGGGTTTGTCTGCAACCCGGGCTGTCCGGTTGCATAGGCGTGCAGGGAGGAGTGGGCGGAACAGCTGGCCAGATGCAGCGTCGCGACTCCGGTCTTGTCCGACAGGCCGACATTGTGCACCTCGACCTTTTCCGAATCCCGAAAGCGCTGCTGATAACGGCCAAACTCCTTTTCGATCGGTTCAAACGCAATCACCCGGCTGTTGGGAAAAAATTCCAGATACGTTTCGCTCCAGTAACCGCTGTTACCGCCCACATCGATGAGCAGGTTTTCCACTGCGGGATCGAGCAGCCTCAGCAGCATGATTTTATCGTCCAGAACATGGGGCGCGCTCAGCACACGCCATGCCGTGCCACGAGGCACTGTTTTCCCTGCCCGTACGGCTCTTTGCAGCTCCCCCATCAATCGGGCCCTGAGCTCAATGGCATGGGCATAATGTTGAATGAAACGAAGCATTGATCGTCAGGAGTGCACGGCCGACAGCAGTCGCCGCTGGATTTTTTCACGCAACGGATGCTTCCAGCACACCGAAAGAATTACACCAAGCACCAATGCCCCCCCCGCTGCCATTCGCCCTGCAAGCTCCGTCTCCATACCCTGCAAAAGAACAAGTCCGGATGCCAGGCTCAGGCAACATACCATAAACAGAGGCATGCTCTCACGCGGTATCAGGTCCAGCAGCCGCAGACGATGCCTGCGATGATAATCGAACACGATCAGAAGACTGGCGATGATGATCGCCAGCGCGGCTCCCAGCGCGACGCCGACCCCCCCCAGCAGCAGCCCCAGTCCAGCTCCCAGCAATGCATTGAGCAGTGCCATGACCACGGTGGAGAGGGTACACCATCTCAAATGGCCCGTGCCTAGATTGACGAAATAGGCGGGGCCGGCCAGGGCATTCATCCAGTAGGCGAGTACCAGCAGGGCCGCATAGGTCACGAATTGCGCTTCGTAACTGCCAATCCACACGACACTGGCCAGCGGAGCAATGGCAATCACGCCCGAATAGATCGGCAGCGACAGGAAAAAGATCGTGCGGTAGGCATCACGGTAAAGGCTGCCGATCTCGTCCGGTGCCCGTTCGTGCAGGTCGGCCACCTGCGGCACCACGGCCTGGTTTGCTGCAACGAGCAGGGCGCGGAACTGCGCCACCATACGGTTGGCCATTTCGTAGTATGCCGTGGCACTCAGCCCGCCGAATTTTGCCATCAGCGCCTTGCTAACCGGGTCGACCAGCAGGCCGAACAGGCTCATCACCTGGAAATTGAATCCGTAGTGGAACATCTCCCGAAACAGCCTGCCGCTCCAGCGCATGCGCAGCCCCGGCAGCTCATGACGCAGGGCAAGCCACCCCATCAGCAGGAGCCCCGCCCCCTGCACCATCTGCGCCCATGCCATACCGATCAGCCCCCATACAGGCACCAACAGCCAGGTCATGAGCAGCAGCAGCAGAGACGCGATCATGATGATCCGGGCCCGCCTGTCGATACGATGGCAGCCATCCAGTGCCGAAAGAAAGATACCGGCCAGAGCTGTCAGCCAGATCGAGGCGAGGGCATATGGCAGGACAGCATACGCATCGGTCAGGTGGCTTGCCGGAATGATCTTCGCCAGCAACCACGCCAGCAGCGGATAGCCGGCAGCAAGCAGCAGGGCCAGAGTCGTGCCGATGGTGATCAGTGTCGTCTCGACAACCTGTGCTGCCGCCTGCTTCTCACCGCTGGCAAGGTAGCGGGTCGTGTACTTCAGCGCGCTTCCGGAAAATCCCAACTCGCCGATCTTCGAAACGGATGCGGCCGCCAGCACCACCGACCAGACGCCGACCAGCTCCGCCCCCAACGTCTGCAACAGAAAACGATACAAAAAGAACAACACAATGCCGGTCACCACCACCTGGGCCACCGCCATCACTGCATTTCTGATCAGGCGATCCGTGCTCATCGTCTGTCCGAATCGCCTTGATCGCTACTTGAACATGCCGGAGACCAGTTGCATCGGCTTATCCCAAACCAGGCTTTCTGCCTGTGCCGAACCGATGATCTCCGCCGCAGCCTGTTTGCCGTCCGAGAGCTGAGGTGGCCTGTGGCGCAGGTTATGCGCATCGGAAGCCAGCAGGCCGCACATTCCCTGGGCAACAATATTCCGGGCAACCTTGCGCACCTCCTCACCGAAACGCCCGGCGAGCGAACCGGCTGTCAGCTGCAGCATGCAACCCGACTCGTAGAGGCGGGCCAGCATATCCGGCTTTCTCATCAGCTCTTTGTTGCGTTCGGGATGGGCGATCACGATGCCGATCCCCTGGCGCAGCAGCCAGCCAAGCATCTTATCGGTACCCGGCGGTACATGACTGTGGGGCAGCTCCAGCAGCAGCGTCCGTTTACCCTCTTCCGATTCAAACATCGGCAGCTGCTGCCGCTCCAGCAGCAGCATAATCTCCGGGCATAGCCTCACTTCGGCCGCCATGGCAACAGTGAGCGGAATATCCGCATCGCTCAGGGCATCGCGAAAGCGCTCAAACACGTCGCGAATGGTGTTCAGGGTATTCTCGTAAACGCCGGGCTGGATATGCGGTGTCACCACCATATGGGTGATGCCGTCGCCGACGGCATGGCGGGCCAGCTGCATGGCATCCTTGATGGTGGACGCACCATCATCGATGCCGGGCAGCAGATGCGAGTGCAGGTCAATCACGGTGCAAGCGAGGCTGCAGCCGCCCCCTACTCCTTGCCATAGCCGTAATGATCGTAATAGCCGCTGTAGTCGTAGCCATATTTGGCCGCCTTTTCGACATTGAGCTTGTTCAGCACGATACCGGCAATCGGGGCATGGTGCTCCAGCAGGCGTTTCAGGCCATTGCTGACAAGATTCTCATGCGTATTGTCGGCCTCGACCACATAGACCACTGCCTTGGCGAACTTCGACAGCACCAGCGCATCACTGACCGCCTGCACCGGCGGCGAATCGATCACAATACGGTCGTACATTCCCTCCAGCTTGCTGATGACACGTGCGAATCGTTCGGAGGAGAGCAATTCGAGCGGGTTCGGCGGTATCTGCCCACAGGGCAACACATCGATATTGGCGGCATCAATATGATGGATGCACGCCCCCAGATCGTCCGTTCCGGCCACGAGATTGGTCAGTCCCAAGTTGTCGCTGCCAATACCGAGCGCGCGACTCAGCGACGGGCGCCGCAGATCGGCACCGATCAGCAGCACCTTCTCCATTTTGCCCATGGCCATCGCCAGGTTGGTCGACACCACGGTCTTGCCCTCTCCGGGGATGGAGGAGGTCAGCAGAATCACCTTGTGCGGGTTATCCAGCCCGGAGAGTACCAGGCCGGTGCGGATGGTGCGGATCGCCTCGGCAAAGCCGCTCTCGTTATCGTTTACCAGGGCAAAGGCACCGGCCGTACGGTCCTTCTTGCCCGCCTTCATCAGCGGTAGTACACCCAGCAGCGGCTGGCCGAGCTTCTCCTCGACCTCACGGCTGCTGCGGAAGGTCTTGTTCAGCGATTCCAGAAGGAAGGCGAGCAACACGCCGAGAACCAGACTGATAAAAAAGACCTTGGCGACAATCGATGCCTTTTTGGGCCGAACCGGCGTTAACGGAACCGATGCGGGATCGGTGATTCGGGCGCTCACCGCCTGCAGATCGACCGACTGGTTTGCCGCCTTGAATCGCTCAAGGAATGTATCGTACAGCTTGCGGTTGCTTTCCACCTGACGCTGCAGCTCGCGCAGGCGCACCTCTTTACGGCCAATGGTCTGAATCTGGCCCTTGCCGCGCTCCAGCTGCTGGCGGGCGGTCGCCACTTCCGATCGTGCCGCGATCATCAGTGGATGCTTGGGCCCGTAACGCTTGCTGAGCTCCGCCACTTTGGCGCGGGCATTGAGCAGCTGGGTGGTCAGCTGGTCCAGCTCCTGGGCCGTCAGCGTGCTGACACCTTTCACATCGACCAGTTGATGCTCTTCCTTGTATCGCTGCAGAGCGATTTCGCTGTCGTCCAGGCTCTGCTTCAACACCTTCAGGCGCTCCTGCATCCAGCTGGTCGCCTGACGGGTCATCTCGATACGGGAATCAAGCTGATCCTTGATGTATGCCTCCGCCAGCGCATTGGCCACCTTCGCGGCCAACTCGGGGCTCCTGGCTTCGAAGCCGACGTCGACCAGCTGCGTTCCCTTGATCAACTCGGCGTGCAGGCGTGCCTGGAACTGTCTCACCAGCATATCCTTAGCGCGATGCTGATCGGGCTTGACCTCTTCGTTCAGGGCAAGCCAGTCGCGGATGGAGCGGAGCGGATGAAAGCCCCCCCTGGCCGGCTGAAACTCCGGCTCATTCGCCAGCTGCAGCGAATCGATCACCCGGATAGCAAGCTTGCGCGATTTGACGATTTCCAGCTGGGTTTCGTAGTACTGCCTGCTGCCCCCGCCGAACATCACAAAGAGCGACTCGTTCGATGGCGTCCGGGGCTGCTGCCGCTCGACCAGCAGCGTCGCCGATGCCTTATACCAGGGGGTCATTGAATAGACGACCAGCGAAGCAACCGTGGTCATCAGTAGTGCCAGAGCGATAATACTCCACTTGCGACGAGGAATGACTGCCAGCTGTTGCGCCAGATCGATCTCCCCGCCAGCAAGCGGCCCTTGCCTGCTGTTTTGATACTCCACTCTAAACCCCGCTCGCCGCGCTTAACGCATTTGATTATCGGATTCCCGGGATGAGCCGGAAGCCACTGTCAGCCCGACAATCCGCCATTTCGACCCGCATATCGGATCAGAAGAAACTCTGCCTGACGGTAATCACGTCGCCCGCTTTCACCGCCTTATCGAGATTCTCAACCTTCTTCATCTTGCGATCGCCATCCCCATGCGTCACGTAGACCTTGTCTTCATCGCCCCGCTCGGTCAGGCCTCCGGCCGTACTGATGGCCATGCGGAAGGTTATACCCTCCTTGTAAGGGAACTTTCCGGCATGCTCGACTTCACCCGTGACGAAGAAGAAACTCTTTTTGACCGTAATGATATCGCCCGGCCCCACCTCGGCATCCAGCGAGGTCGCCTCTCCCTCTTTGCGCACCTGCCCGGCGCGAATCAGAAAAATTTTATTTTCGTCGGCATTCTCGGCAAAGCCGCCGGCGAGCGAGATCGCCTTACGCACATTCAGGCCCGGCTGGTAGGGATAACCGCCCGGCTTCTGCACCTCGCCGTTGACATAGAAGGGCCGGAACTCCTCCATGGAGACACGCACCTGCGGATTGACGAGGTAGCCGTCGGCCAGTTTGCTGGTGATATACTGTTCCAGCTCCGCCAGCGTCATGCCGGCCACATGGATTTTTCCCAGGAAGGGATAACGGATATCGCCGGATATGCCGAGGCGCGTATCCACATCCATATTATCCTCACCGAAGACATGGATCTTGACCTTGTCGCCGGCCGCCAGACGGTAATCCGCGATCGAATCAACGGCCGATGCCGTGGCTCCCAAAGCGCACAGCATCAACAGCAGAATCAGGCTCTTTTTCAGGCAAACAAACGGTTTCAGCGATCCCATCCCGGCGAAGATATTCATTCAATATGCTTTGACAAGCGCGCAGCCTGCCCCTCTAGCTCCCGCGCGATCAGAGCGAACCGATCAGCTCCAGCATCCAGATATTCTGCCGGTAACTGGCCAGTGCCGCGTTGGAGTTGCGATTGGCATAGTTGTAGGCGAGGCCGGCATTCAGCCAGGCATTCAGATCGTAATCGATCCTGGCTTCGCCGGTGACGATATCGTCCTTGCGATTGAGGCCCTGGTAGTCCCGTTTGCGGTAATCGATCTTCAGCATATGGTGCAGACGGCTGCTGTAGCCGTGCTCCCACATGACAAATCCGCCGGAGGTACGCACAAAGTTACCCTGACCATCCGATTCGTCGTTCTGCCGCGAAGTATCCAGGGTCCAGAGCGAATAGCTCTTCGGCAACCACTTGACCGAAGCCTCCCAGTCGAAGCTGCTGGCATCCGCCCTGGCGGGATCGGCGAACGACTTCTTGCGGTAACCGAGCAGTACCGAGCCGGTGGTTCTGGCCGTGGCTTTCCACTCCAGGCCGCCCAGGTAACTCTGTTGCCGGCTGTCCAGGGTGGAGGCGCCGGCCAGCTTGTAGTTCCACACCTCGTAGCGCGCCTCCAGCACCGCCCGCGTCTTGGGCGCCACCAGGTAGCTGAACTTGGCATCGCCCGACATGGTGTCGACATCCCAGCCGATGGTCTGCGCCCGGTTGTTGTCGTAGACCTTGTTGCTGTATGCACCGGAGAGATCGATGTGGGCATTGGTGCCGTAGCCGATGCGGCCGTCGACCGTGGTCTCGTGATAGAGGTTGGGCGTTGGGGTGATGAGACCAAGGCCGGTGAAGGTCGCACCGCGCGCATCATGCGCCTTGAGGTAGGAGGCATTCAGCTCGCCATCCAGGCGCGCGCTTGGCTGCATCTTCGCTCCCGCCGTAACGGTATGGTCGAGGTAGTTATCGGCGGAGCTGCTGTGGTAGAAGCCCTTGTCCAGCGTATAGGCGAGATCGAAGGTGCTGCTCCCCTTGCCCAGTTCGGCCTGGATGGAGGGCGTAATGGTGGTGATCCAGCTCGATTTCTTGTTCAGCTCCTGCAACCAGATATTATCGTCGTGCTTTTCGTCGATCTGGATGGCCGGCGTAATGGTGGCGCCGCCTGCCTGAATACCATGCTCTTCGGCTGCGGACAGCGGGGCCGCATAAAGCATGCCTCCCGCCGTCAGGGCCAGTACTGCAACAGTTGCCTTCCTCATCCTACCCTCTCCTCAACAGTGTGATCGAAAACACATCTTACAGATTAATGGTGCACTGCCTAGCCCTCTTCACCGCACTATGGAGCGGGCATCACCGAAAAGAGCGGCCGGGAACGACACGACCGGATGCATCCGCACCCGGTCGCTCTGTCGATCACGCCAGCAGCATCAACTCAGCTCGGACTAGCGCCACCCATCGGCTGCTCATCCAGATATTGCGGCTGTGGATGTGGTGGCAAGTTGTCCCTCTGTGGGCTCCTGAAAGTAGGCTGCCCGTTAGTAGGCTGCCTGGTCTGCTGCTCCCCCCCCCTGCGGGGGTTGTTAAGGGCCTGCAGGCCTCTCCACCTTTCTGACGTAGTCACCAGCAGAGCAGTGTCAACAATCATCTGCCTCATAAAAGGCTTGGCATCCACCGCCGCAGCCGCGATATCCACGGCCATGCGCTGCGGAGATACCCGAATCGCCGTGACAACGATCTGCTGAATCTCTTGGCCATCGACTGCCGCAGAGGCGGCCTGCCTTACGCTGTCGAGCAGGGCCTGCTCTGCCGCGGCCCTGTCTGCAGGGGATGCATTATTGAGCGCTGCGGCTTTGGCATTGATATCTCTGATCGCCGCAGCGGTATCCGCCTGGGCCACCGTCGTGCCCGTTGCCAGCATCATCACCGCACAGGCCAGCAACGCACGCCACCTTTTCATTCCGTTCATCACGCCCTCCCTTGGGATCGTTTCAGCAATCATCGCACCGGAAAACTTGAATTGCGCCAGCGTAGCACACCCATTACCACTACCACAACTCAGGCTTTGCAGCGATCGAACGCCTTCTCAACCCCCGCCCACTATCCGCCCTCTGCGACGGCAGGCCGCTATGGTAGCGTGGGCTGCATCCCGGCCCATCGCGCCGGCAACGGGGAGGAGCCAACACTGTGGAGACCGCACCGCCGATATTGCGCCATCGCAAAGCCCTGCTCACGCTTGCCGCCCTGCTACTGGCCGCCCTGGCACTGTGGTCGCTGCGTGCAGGCGCGCTCTATGTGGTCCAGTTCCGGGTGCATTCCCATATCGATCAGTGGTATGCCGCCCCGGATCATCCACCGGCGGCAAGCGAGGTAAACGCGCTGGAGAACGATGCGCGCTCAGCCCTGGCCTGGGCCCCCGCCGATCCGGCCATGCTCGATGCCCTCGGCCGCCTCTACTACTACCATGCAACGGCGATTACACCCGCCGGCCAGCAGCGAAATGCGTTGCTACACAAAGCTGCAGCCTGTTTCCGCAAGCTCATCGCCCAGCGCCCGGCCTGGCCCTACGGCTATGCCGGACTGCTGAGCATCAAGGCAGAGCTGGGCGAATACGATGCGGAGCAGGCCGATACACTGCTTCATCTGATCAGACTCGGCCCGTGGGACAACGCCATCCTGCCGTCGCTGCTGCGCTGGTCGATGTGGAGCTGGCCCTTCCTGCCGGATGATAAACGCGAACCGGTACGCCACTACCTGCAGCGCGTCGCCGAACAGCGGCAGCAGGATATGCGCCAGACCCTGGAGCAGACGGGTGGCCTGGCCTACTACTGCATCGCCATTGCCGCGCCGGATACCCACTCCCCCCTCTGCGATTGAGCTGTTACCGAGACAGCAGGCCCGTTTCCCCGCCCTCCTGCTGCCGACGTGACTCCAGCTGCCGACTCAGCATGGCCAGGGCCAGCAACAGCATGAACATGCTGCTGTTGGCCGGAATCTGCAGGTTAAAGTCGACAAAGGAGTGGACCAGCATGGCGGCAATCCCCATCAGGCTGGCGAAGGCCATGCCGGTCATCAGCGATGAGCGGCGCCGGCGCAGGGTCTGGACGGCGGCAGCGAGGGCATAAAGCACGCAGCCGGCCAGCAATGCAAAGCCGACCGCCCCCCCTTCGATGAAGAGTTCGAGATAGTCGTTGTGGGCATGGTTCCAGGTACGGCCGAGACCGGCGCTCTTGTAGGCCGGGAACACCTCGCCGAAGGTACCCGCCCCCGTCCCGCTCAACCAGTAGTCCGGCAACATCGGCAGGGCGGATATATAGGCCTCGTCGCGATCCTCCGTCTGCATCGTGGTCTGCTCCAGGCGCGTCATCACCGTCGACAGGCCGACCCAGGAACCGATCAGGACAATATCGAGCACGATCAGACTGACGAGAAAGACGATCGTGGCCCGGGGCTTCTTTTTGACCAGCAGCAGGAACAGCACCCCGGCGATGCCCAGGCTTGCGAAGAAGGCGATGTTGCCGCCGCGCGAATGGGTGAGCACCAGCCCTAGGCAGAGCAGGATCAGCAGTAGCCTGAGCCGCGCTTTCGGCCCCAGCAGCAGCTCGCTCCACGCGCGCAGCCGCCGCTTCCAGTTGCCGCCGGAAGCGCCATGCTTGAGCAGCGACAGCATGTAGCCGATGCCGATGGCCAGGGCCATCTCCAGATAGCCGGCCAGATGATCGCGGCTGGCGAAGGTGCCGGTGGCGGAGCCGGGGTGGGAGAAGAGCACGTACTTGGAGATGAAAAACGAGTACTCGATACCGGTCAGGATCATGAACGAGCCGTAGAGCGCCTGAAACAGGGCCGAAAGCAGCACGGTATAGACCAGCCACTTCAGCTTGCGCCGCGAATCGATCAGGTAAAGCGTCAGCCCGAACAGGCCGACGAGATAACAGCTGCGGACCAGCATGGCGGCCGTGGCATGCGCATCCAGTGTGATCGGGGCAAAGAGGGTGCCGGCATCGGCGGCCAGGCGGATAGCGGCCGCATGCGGCGACAGCCACTGCAGCATGCCGATCGACAGCGGCAGCATCTGCAGCCCCAGCCAGGCGATATAGAGCAGCAGCAGGATGAAGACAGGGCGGGCGGCCCGCATCGACTCCGGCAGGCGGGCGCCGTGGCGCAGGTGCCAGGCCAGCGTCAGGCCGACCAGCAGAAAGCACCATGTATCGCTGGTCGCCTCGGCCCACGGCCGGTTGCTGCCCAGCGGCAGCGGCAACCAGGCGACCAGAGCCAGAAAGGCCCAGGTCAGGCGTGTACTGGTGCCCGGCATGACGTCAGCTTCCTATCAAATCGCTTGCGGCGACAGGGAACCCGACACCATCTGCCACAGCCTCCGCAGCCACGCCACGCCCCAGTTCGAGGCGCTTTTTGACATGTGCAATGGTGCTCTCCCGGTGGGCGATAATAAGGATGGTCAGCTTACCCTCCATCCGCTGCAGGGCCTGGCGGATCTTCTCTTCATTATCGTGGTCGAGGGCGCTGGTCGCCTCATCCAGGATCAGTAGTTGCGGCTTCGACAGCAGGGCACGGGCCAGCGCCAGACGCTGCCGCTCGCCGCCGGAGAGACGGATGCCGCGATCGCCGATCAGGGTGTCCAGCCCCTCGGGCAGGGCGCGCACGAAATCGGCTGCCGCGGCCGTCTCCAGCGCATCCCACAGCTGCTGCTCGGATGCCTCGGGACAGACCCACAGCAGATTGGTGCGCACCGTATCGTGAAACAGGAACACCTCCTGCGTGATATAGGCGATACCTCTGCGCCAGGCCAGGCGCCGCTCGCCCTCGATGCGCTCGCCATCCAGGCGGATCACCCCCGCATCGGGCACCAGCAGGCCGGCAATCAGGTCGGCCAGGGTGCTCTTGCCGGCGCCGGAGGGGCCGGTCAGGGCAACGGTCTCGTTCTTGCCGATACTCAACGACAAGCGGTCGATCACCTGCCGTGTAGCGTTCGCGTAACGGAAGCTGACATTTTCCAGAGAGATAGCCTGCTTGAATTGCGGCGCGACCACATCGGCGGCGAGCTTCTCCTCGGCATGCCCGGAACACTCCCGCATCAGTTGCCGCACATCCGCGAAAGCGGGCAACTGGTGCAGCAGACGCTGAAAAAGGGCCTGAATCAGCGTCACCTGTGGCAGCAGGCGGGAAAATATCAGCAGCAGGAGCAATAGCGCGGCCAGCGGAATCGCCAGCCACTGCAGGGCGAAATAGAAACAGAGCGAAAAGAAGACCACGCCGCCGATGGCGGTCACCAGCTGGGTCAGGCCGTTAAAACGCACGAGCCGCACGATCTGCCGCTCCAGCCGGCGACTCTCGTCGTCCATCATGGCCAGATAGCGTGATTCGCTGCCGTAACTTTTGACCATCTTCAGGCTGCCGAGATGTTCGGTAAACATCTGCATCAGCTCCTTGCCGCTGCTCTCCCGTACCCGCCCGGATTGCACCACCCGCCGGTTCAGCGGCAGCAACAGGGCCAGCAGCACGATGCCGCACCCGAGTGCCAGCAGCGTCATCTGCCAGGAGATCAGCAGCGACAGTCCGACATAGACCAGCACCAGCACCAGCTGCCCGAGCAGCATCAGCATCGTCGTGGCACACATGCCGATGGTGTTGACCTGCTGCGCCAGGCCGTGCACGAAATCGCTCATCTTGCGACTGATGAAAAACTGCCAGCTGCTGTGCAGCAGCGCATCGTAGAGCGCATGGCGCACATGCCAGACATAGGCCTGCTGCACCGAGGTGGACATCACCGATTGCAGATAACTCAGCAGTGCGACCAGGGAGACGACCGCGACATAGGAAAACAAAATCAGCGGCAGGGTAATCTCCAGCCCCAGTGCGTCGTAGATGCGGGCGATGATGCCGGCGAAATCCCCGGTTGCCCCGCCTCCCGTATCAAGTCCGACCAACTGCAGCAGCGGTATCAGCAGCAGCATGCCGATACCTGCCGTCACACGCTGGACAAGCATCAGCCCAAAGAGCAGCGACAGGCGCAGCGGTGAAAACCGATAGAGGTCGGCGCCGGCCGCCAGCATCGATTGCCACTGTTCACCCCGCATGGACACCCCCTCCACCGGCAAGCGGAATGCCGCCACTCATGACTTATTGTTACCTGTCGGCTTGTCTTCGAGCCAACGACCGAAGACATCGCGGTGCGCTGCCAGCCGGCGCAAGCCGCCCTGATCGCCTTTGAGTGATGCAAACAGAGTCGGCAGCTTCGTGCTGACCAGGCGATACCAGTGATGCGGCAGGTACAGAAAGACCCGGGCCGAGTCTGCATCCACCGGGAAATGGCGCGCGATCACGGTGCGCGACGGGAAAATGGCCCCCATCACCCTGCCAAGACGCCCGGAGAAGCTGCCGCCATACAACATCTCCTGCACATCGTATGCCAGCAGCTTGTGATCCTCCGGATCGGAAAAGAGCAGCTGTTCGGCACTGCTCAGCCAACCATCATCGCCCTCGTCCTGCAGTGCTGCGATCACATCACCCGGCACCTCGGCACCAACATGGCGCTGCGCCAGCAGCAGCACCGGCAGCACATGCCGCTGCCACCCACCCTCGCGCACCTGGCGCAGAAATCGCTGCCAGTCGGGCCGGGCGGCCTCGATCAGGAACTGGACATCGAGCAGGGCGAGCGGGCCGATATTGAGATAGTGATCATGCGTGGCGTGGATGCAGAGATGCAAAAGCATCGCCTCCGGGCCGGGAAAGGCGACACTCAACCCGCCAATCTCCCTGCTGATACTGCCCTGCCATACATTATCCTCGAAGGTTATTGCCCCGGCATCCGGCGAGGTCAGGCGGTGATGCAGTTCGATCATGATGCCGCCCGGACTGCGCAGCGGCGGCAGATGGATACGATCGGCAAAATAGGCCTCAGGCGAACCGCCGAATACCGATGTATAACCGTGCTGCTGCAGCAGCCTGAAAGCGGCCAGGGCATCGTCCGGCCTGAGCAGCAGATCCAGATCGCGCATCGGCCGCAATCCCGCCTCGGGGTAGGCGTAGCGGGCAAGCCAGGCCCCCTTCAGGGCCAGAAACGGGATACCGGCTGCGGCCAGTAATTGCGTCACGCCTATCAGTTCGCCGTAGATTTTGAGGTTACGCCGGGTATGCCTGTCGCGTGAGTCCTGCCAGCGGGTACGCAAAGATGGCGGCACCCCATCACTCCTCCCCAGCCTGTAGTGGAGCATCGGCCCCAGCCGATGCATCCGGGCAAGGCTCGCCAGCTGCTGCCAGGCGACATCATCCATGCCTGCCTCTGGCACCGGCTTGTCCGCATGCAGGGCATCGAGAATAAACTGCTGCACGGGTGTGAAGCCGGTCGCAGCACTCATCGGTCACCATCCGCACGGGAGGCCGCCACGACATCGCCGGCAACCGGCGATCTGGAGATGTGCACAACGGAAAAATTTCCGAACTGAACCAGGCTGGCAACCATGGAGAAGTCGTTCAACAATCGGAAAAACCAGCGCTGCACCAGCCTCGACCTCCCGAAAATCTTGCGGTAATAGTCGCGTGGAAACTCCCACTCCGTCCTCAGCCGTAACCGGTAGCCATGTCGGCTGCACATCGCCTTCAGACGCGGCAAGTCGAGGCGCCCCGGAATCACGCCGGAATATTCGCGCCGCCTTGCCACACCCAGGCGGGCAAACAGCCGGATGATGAAATTATTGGTCGGTTCAACGATAAACAGGTTCTCGTACCGTTCCTCGAGCAACCGTTCCAGCGTCACGTGCATCTCCTGCGTATGGTGCAGTGCATTCACAATCACGATCGGAATCTCCCGGTTTGCCACCGGGCAGCGCTGCAGATCGGAAGTAAACAGCCCCACTTCCAGACCGTACCCCTGCAGGCGCGCAGGAATCACGCGCAGCGCACTGGCGGAAAGATCGGAGCACAATACCGTCTGCAACTTACGAAAGCTCAGCAGAAACTCGATCTCCCGGCCGGTCCCCGCGCCCAGAAAGAACAGCCGGCTGCAATCGACATGATCGAGAAACGCCGCCAGATGCTGCATGGTCTTCATGCGGTTACGACTGTAATAGCTCTGCCACATCATGGCCCGTTCCCGGCGCACCCACTGCACGATCTGCTGCGGCGTAAGATTGAATTGATGCCCGCGCAACTCCTGCGCCGTCGCCTCATCAAGCCCGGATTCCCGCACCATCTCCAGGATGCCATCATCGCTGATCGTGAACGCTTGCTGACAAGAGCGACAGCACACGTCCGTCCCCGTAACGAACAGTTCGCCCTGACAACCATCAGGACAGCTCAAATCGGTCATGTAGGCATGCGGCGACAACAGCTGCGCACCTGCAGCCCCCGCCCTCGGGCTGTTTTTGGTATGGGGATGACCGGACATGCTACTCATCCTGACAGGGCACTGGGTGATGGGCAATTTCGTCCGGATAAAAAAAGAAAAGCCACCCGGAAGGGTGGCTTCGACATTTGCGATCCGAGCCAAAGGTAGGACAGCCTTTGGCGGATCAAACAAACCTGGCGGAGAGAGAGGGATTGCTCCGGGCTCCTGCCCTGCGCCCTTCGGGCCAGCCTTTCAGCTGTCCGAATCGGCGATCCTGCCGATTCGTCGAACCCAAGCGAGGCTTCTCATCCTCTCTCCAACATCCGGTCATGGATGGCCGGCTTTAGTAAGCAGATCAAAATCGCATTTTGATCTGCGATCCGAGCCAAAGGCAGGACAGCCTTTGGCGGATCAAACAAACCTGGCGGAGAGAGAGGGATTCGAACCCTCGATACCCTGTTGGGGTATACACGCTTTCCAGGCGTGCTCCTTCGACCACTCGGACATCTCTCCGTAGCTAAGCGCTGATCAGGAAACCTGCATCGCCTCAGCAAGGGCGCGCATGGTAAGGGGATGCCTGCCATCAGGCAAGGGCGGAAAGGTATTGATTGCCGAATCGGGTGGCATGCCGTACATTGGCTGCGATTCGGCAGCGCCCTCTGGTCTGCGCTGCGGATCGTTCGGCATCTTCCGCCCTGGCGACATTCCGTCCAACAACTAAACAGACACTCGCATCCAGACCGGTCCAGGTATCTCTGGCGGAGGCGAGTCGGAGAAAATTTGACAACATTTGATACGCTCGGCCTTTCGGCCGAAATCCTGCGTGCGATCGCAGAACAGGGATATACCACCCCCACCCCGATTCAGGCCCAGTCGATTCCCGTCGTCCTGAAAGGACACGACATCATGGCCGCGGCCCAGACCGGCACCGGCAAGACCGCCGGCTTCACGCTGCCGCTGCTGCAGCGCCTGATGGAAAACCCGCGCAACGGCAACAAGAAGCCGCGTGTACTGGTTCTCACCCCCACCCGTGAGCTGGCTGCCCAGGTGGGCGAGAGTGTCGCCACCTACGGCAAACACCTGCCGCTCAAGTCGACCATCGTCTTCGGCGGTGTCGGCATCAATCCGCAGATCAACGCCCTGCGCCGTGGCGTCGATATCCTGATCGCCACCCCGGGCCGCCTGCTCGACCTGGCCGACCAGAAGGCTGCCGATCTTTCGCAGGTCGATATTCTGGTGCTCGACGAAGCGGACCGCATGCTCGACATGGGCTTCATCCGCGACATTCGCCGCATCATGAAGCTGCTGCCCAGCAAGCGTCAGAACCTGCTCTTCTCCGCTACCTTCTCGGAAGAGATCAAGAAGCTGGCTGCCGGCATCCTGCACGAGCCGGTGCTTGTCGAAGTGGCCCGCAACGAGACCTCCGGCCAGGTCACCCAGGTGGTGCACCCGGTCCAGAAGGGCGACAAGCGCGCCCTGCTCTCGCACCTGATCTCCTCGGAAAACTGGCAGCAGGTACTGGTCTTCACCCGCACCAAACATGGCGCCAACCGCCTCTCCGAACAGCTGGAGCGCGACGGCATCACCGCGGCCGCCATCCACGGCAACAAGAGCCAGACGGCCCGTACCAAGGCGCTGGCCAACTTCAAGAACGGTGGCGTACGCGTACTGGTCGCCACCGACATCGCTGCACGTGGTCTCGATATCGACCAGCTGCCGCACGTGGTCAACTACGAGCTGCCCAACGTGGCCGAGGATTATGTCCACCGTATCGGCCGCACCGGTCGTGCCGGCAACAACGGCGAGGCGATGTCGCTGGTCTCGCCGGATGAAGCAAAGCTGCTGCACGGCATCGAGCGTCTGATCAAGAAGCCGATCCCGCAGGTCGAGGTTGAGGGCTATTCCGCCAACCTGGCCGCCCGTCCGGAGCGCAACGAGCGTAGCGGCGACCGCCGCCCTTCCCGCCCGGGTAACGGACCGGGCAATCGCCCCGGCAATGGGGCCCGTCGTCGGCCGCGTCGCCGTAACGGCTCCTCCGTCAAGGCGTAATCGCCAAGGCTTCCGCTATGGGCGCCTCCTTCGGGAGGCGCCTTTTTTTGTGCCACATATCCCGTCGAAGCTCCTTGGTCTATCTTACAGATATCATAGGGAGGCGATCGATGAGCGACCGCAGAGGCATCACTCCATGAACTGGGCCCGCGACATGACCCGCCTGATCGAATCGCGCGGCATCCACGACTCACGCATCCTTGAAGCGATGCGCAACGTGCCGCGACACGAGTTCGTCGGTCGCCACGAACTGTTCGAGTCCTACGACGATCATCCGCTGCCCATCGGTTTCGGCCAGACCATCTCGCAGCCCTACATCGTCGCCTACATGTGCGACATCGCCAACCTGCAATCCGGCGACCGGGTGCTGGAGATCGGCACCGGCTCCGGCTACCACGCGGCCGTCATCGCCCAGCTGGTCGAGCATGTCTACAGCGTCGAGATCATCCCTGAGCTGGCCGAACGGGCCCGTAAAATCATCGAACGCCTGGAATACAACAATATCAGCATCCGTCACGGCGACGGCTATTACGGCTGGGGCGAAGAGGCCCCGTTCGATGCCGTGATCGTTACCGCCTGCAGCCGGGAGGTGCCGCCGCCGCTGGTGGGGCAGTTGGCCGAGGGCGGGCGCATGGTGATTCCGGTCGGGGCCCCCTTTGGTGTTCAGGAGCTGGTTCTGGGGGAGAAACGGGGACAGGAGATTGTCTATCGGGAGACATTGCCGGTGCAGTTTGTGCCGCTTACCGGCAATCACGCAAAGGAAAGCCGATAGCCTCCCATCCAACTTTTCACATATGACTCTGTACCCAGCGGATGATCTCCGCACCCCGCATCACACCCGGCTGGCGCGCAATCTCCCGGCCGTGATGAAACAACACCAGCGTCGGGATACTCTGGATGGTGTAGCGGGCAGCCAGCATCTGCTCCGTCTCGGTATTCACCTTGGCCAGGCGAATTTTGGGCTCCAGCTGGGTGGCCGCCTGGGCGAACTGTGGAGCCATCATCTTGCAGGGCGCACACCATGAGGCCCAGAAATCGACCAGCAGCGGGATGTCGTTGCGGGTAAGGTGTTTTTCGAATGTGTCGCCTGCGAGTTCGACGGGGTGGCCGGTGAACAGCGGCTGGCTGCAGCTGCCGCACTTAAGCTGGGAACTGCTGGCGGCGACGGGGATGCGATTGACCGCCCCGCAATGAGGGCAGACGGCGTGCACGCGATCGCTCATGGGTGGGGACCTCCGATAATCAGGTTGGTGTCAGTGTGATCGATGAGATAGATGGAAGGTCACCTTCAATGATGGCCTTCCATCCACTCCAGCGTGAACGTGATTATTGTTTTTCGATCAGACCCAATTCCTCAAGACGAATTGCCATTGCCAAAGGTGAAACTCGGAACTGATCGGCCAACGAAGGAAAGAATCGACCATTGTAATGGTCTGCCTTCGCAAGCATTAGAGATACGCCTCGTAAAGAACCGCACCGTTCCCGAGCATCATGTAACGATCCTAGGTTCAATGCGAAGGCCGTATCTTCATTGAGCGAAAAACTATCCATCCCAAATTGCTCAAAAAAACGCTGCTTCAGCAGCTTGGTTGGCATAAGAAAGTACGCAGCGAACTTATCAGCTTCTAACTCAACTCGATCGCGATGCAATTTCTGGCCATCAATTGCTCTATCACGGTGTAAAGATGCACCCACATCATGCTGCAGCACGGCATGACCTAATTCATGTGCGGCAGTAAAAGACCGAACATCTTGCGGAAACCTATTTGATACACGCACGAGCTTTGAGGAAGCATCGATATCTCCTGCAACCTTAACGAGCCTCTTGCCGGCAAGGTATTCTCCCAAGTCTTCTTCAGGACAAAAATCATAACCAACCACCTTAAGAGCCATAACTGGATCGATAGCATTAACGGGGTCAGACAGGTCCATCTCACCCCAAAGCTGATCCCTGTCCATCCACATGTTCTTAAGCAAATCATTCGCTATCGATTCAATTTGCTCAAACGTGAAACGGTTCGATTTAGGCTTAGATGTGGAAACCTTTCTTGTACGATGAGTGACTGCGCTATACCCACCTTCACCGTCAGAATAGGCATGTGGATTTTGCAAAAGATTGCGACTAGCCCTGATCTGCTTGTTGGTCGCATTTACCTCATGAGCCATGGAGCCATGCGCAAACATTTCATCAAGCTGCTCGATATACGCGTAGGGGTTCCGCTGCGCATATCTGGCATTTGATAGCTTAAACTTCATCTCATCGCTCATGTCGCAATCTCCTTTATCTACAACACACCCACATATCCCATATATCGGCCTATACTAAGTTCATACCACCATATATTGTGGCATGATTTCAAGAAGGGGTTATCCTGTCAATGTCCAAACAGAACAAAAAAGCCTAGCTAATAAAGCTAGGCTTTATGGTTATAGCAAAAAAGAAACACACTTGGTACAGAGCTTCCCCTCTTAAGTCCTCGAAAATAACACGGCACTTACTTGATCACGCTCTATGGATAACCACGTTTCCCCCCTCATTTGCTATCATCACTTATTGACTGGAGGGCATAGAAATGGACATGGCAACCATTAGCGTTTTTCTTTCGAGTGTTAAAACGGCAACCGAGATTGCTCAAGGACTTAAAGATAGCGATTTATCATTGGATAAAGCAGAGACAAAACTACAGCTAGCTGAATTA